>CAXYYB010000003.1:0-223656 GCA_964293225.1 uncultured Symbiopectobacterium sp.
CTGTTTTTAACATTAACAGGTTTTGGAGGTGTCCTGAATAAGTGATCCACTACAGGGTACCCCGCCTTTAACCCTTGGGCAGTAGCATCAATAAGGTAGCCGGCAGTGGCCATCGTCTGGCCCAGTTCCAATGCAGGAGTAGAAGGATAAGCGCTGAGTAATTGTTGGGCGCACTGGGTGCCACTCTCGTGCGCCGCAAAGGCGGCACGGGCAATCTCCGCCAACGTTTTTGCCTTGCCATACGCGGCCAAAATGGCTGCTGTCAGTTCAGTCGCAGTGATGTTCGGATAGGCGGCTTTCAATCCCTTCGCGGTATCTTCATCCTGGTAGCTGGCTACAGCCATCGCGATCGCCATCTCGGTGGGCGTTAAGCTCGGGAAATGATTCAGCAACTGCCCGGCACAATCCACGGCTGCGATCTGCTGCTTAAAGGCAAGCGCAGCCCACTGATCCACACTGAGTTGAATATCAAGCGTCGGTGCGGATACCCAGACGCCCGGCAACACCGAAGCTGCATCGGTTTGTGCTGGCATGCTGCACAAATACAACTGATAGTTGCCCTGCGCGAACGGCAATCGCAAGGGAACGGTTGCACAACCATCGATTGAGGTGCTTTCGCTTTGTGCAACCAGCGCGCCTGTTGGATCATAGAGGCTGAGCAAGTAGCGTGTAACGTCCGGCAGCAGTGTCCAATTGGCGGTGATGATGCCTTCGGCGTAGTAAACCTGAACGTTTGCTGGTGAAGCCAAACGCACCCAAATCTGAGGCTTGCTCAACGTGCTGGCAAGCGTTGGCGACATACCGAGAGCCTGAACGGTAAACGAATAGGTACCCGCAGGCGCGTTCTCAAAATTGACGGTGTAACTTACCTCGCCCGGTGGAACAGGCGGCGATAACTCAGTACCCTGTCCGTTTAGGATTCGATAGTGCGTTGCACCCTCAATGGCATCCCAATCCAGTTGCACTGCGGGTTGCCGCGATAGACTGTCAATCAGCGTACTCTGCGCTCGCGGTATCGCTAACAGGCGCTGAACACAGGTATTTGCTGCGCTGGTGAATGAGCCTCGTGTCGACGCTACGTGCCAGAGGTAATCCCCGGCCATCGTAAACAAGGTCAGTGGGACAGACTGCGTGACGGTAAACAAATCAACCGATTTTTCCAGCACGACGGTGCCATCGGGCGCATTGAGGCTAACCTGATAGCCGGACGCATAATTGGCCGATGCCCAACGTAATAGCACGTCGGCATCGTTAACAATAATACTAAGGTTATCGGGGGGATCGGGATTTTTTACCGGTGGCGGTTTAGGATCTTTATTATGCACAAGATAGTCTTCGGCATAATAAGTGTGGTCGCCATCCAGAATAACGTTATACAGTTGAGTCTCACATTCCGCGTGTTTGCTGAAAATGTGATTGATCCGCAAATCAGGTAAGGCATATCGCACCACCTCATCACCTGGCTGCAAGGCGCTAACCGGCAAGTTGGCGTTTTCTTTTTGTGTCGCTTGCGGATCGATGGAGCACCATCCTCGCCGGGTCATCACCGGATGCTCGGCGGTAATAAAGTAGTTCACAGTGTCATTAAAGGCGTACAACTGTCGCTGGCCCAGCCGCGGTCTATCAAAGCCGGTCACGGTATTGACTGCACCATTTAACCCCAGTAATTGCATACCGATGCGCACATCTTCGATGCAGCACAGCTCACCGTTTGCCAACCTGACCCGTGTTCCTGCGACAAAGCAGGATCTGTCCACCACCGCCGCTGCCGCTGTCACCGCGGCCAAAATGCCAGCGCCAGCGGCAAGGGCATCAACCGCAGCCTCAGCGGCAGCGGCGGCAACCGCGTCTACCAGACCCTGACAGGCCAGCGTCATCGCGTAGCTGGCAGCCGCTTTGCCCGCGGTGACGGCCAGAAACACGGCAATAGCTTTGCTGTTTTGTGCTAATCCTTCAGCCAGTGACTCCGCAGCGTCCTCCAACGCCTGAAGAATAATATCCCCCAGTTGGGCCATGGCCACATCATCAGGAACGACAATCGAAATCACCTTTGGGAAGTCAACTGTGCCAATCGATGTTCCTGCAATGCTGATGTCATAACGTCCGTTTAGCACGGACGACAATTTAGTATCTGAAGAGAAACAAGGGGATAGAGTAAAAGCTGTCTGAATAAGCTTATCCGTTGCCAACTTTCCCAACTCGCCACACCCACTCCCTTTTGACGCAGATAACGTCTTCAACCCCTTTATCAAATCCACGGCCTCAGTCACCAGGGGAAAGTCAGGCCAGTTGTCTACGGTAAACCCTTTCGCTTTGCTGTATGAGAAGCGCAATGTGGGTGCATTGGGAAACATGGGGGGATAGGCTTTATTTGATGCCAGCTCGCCAGACAGGCTCAGCGTACCTGATTCGCCCTTGCTGCCAGCAATTTTTACATCTACGCCAAAATCCTCTTGAAAAAAACGCAGCCCACACTGAAAACCCATAGTCAATTCAGCACTGGAGAAAGAAAAAATCGGGCCTGCCCCGGACTGTTGCGAAGGCGAAGGCGCGGTTATCTGCAAAATGAAGAGCGTAATCGGCTCAACCAGTTGGATCTTCGCGGTGACGCCTTCACTGCGAATATTCACGTCTCCGATTAGCTTGATCGTTTTTATGATGGTGATGTCAAAGCGGGCATAAATATTGAAGCCTGGCTGATAAACGATACCCGTTGCTGCCGCCATTTTAGGAAGTCCGTTCAGCGGACAATAAAAATCGACTTCCTCAATCCCTTTTCCAGAGGATTCATCTTGATAGTAGAGGGCACTGCCCTGATAAAACACAATATTGATGAAAGACTCTGGCCAGTGCGCTCCGGGAATGGATTGGTTAAAAATTGCGCCAATAGAAATATCGCGGTCAATCGATAAGGCTGCCAGTACTGGCTTGAGATCACTAAGATAAATTTGCCCACTAAAAACGGGGTTATCGGGCTGGTCAGCGGGCCCATAGTTCACCGTTCCCTGTACCCGAAAGAGTCGCTTGGGTGAAACCGTTTTATCCTCATTCTCCAGTGTGTAATACAAACCAAAAATAAGGTTAGCAAAACTGACCCCAGGCATTGCTTCATCGAATAATGAGGGAACGGTACTTTTGGGGTCCGATGAAACCAGACAGGCTTGCAATAACCTGTCGGTATATCTCACCTGCCCATTGAAAGCATAAGGTCGTTTAAATAGTTCAAACGCAATATCGCCTTTAATTTCGTAGATTGCAGATTGCTCAAAGTGATAAATGAGCGTCAAATTTAAAAAATCGAAAGTATTGAACAGTTTGAAATTGGGCAGTCGTGCTACATAGGTCCCTTTCGTCAGCGCCTCTTTCGCGGGCAATGTATTATTTAAATGTCCGCTAAGCGATAATTCATTAACCGCAGGCTGCTGTGAATCATTGATGCCAATCTCCAGGAGAGTGCCAAATATTATCTTTTTATCCAGCCGAAAGCGTAACCAGAAACTCGTGCTGCCAGGCCTTGACGTAGACGCTTCCGTTACGGTGGCGGGAATTCGGGTTGCAGGGAAAACGTCTTTCAAGGTGAGCGGCGTAGGCACATCGTTGTGCGTCGCGAAGCTGTAAAAACCGGCATCCTCCACAAACAGCGTATCTACCGGTAGCGTCGTGGAGAATGTTCTATTCAATAGCGCAAAAACATCAATACTGCCCTTTCCAGCCAGTTCAGCCGTCATATCAATGTAAATGAGATAATAATCGCCGCTGAGTGCCAGTTGACAATCCAATGGGCTGTCCATTTCACCACCAAATATTGAGCACCAATCCAGACGAGTATTAATTTCGAATTTCATTGTTACTCCCAGCCCTGTAGATAAAAAACAGGAGGCCATAAGCTTGAATCAAGCCCATAGCCTTCAGGACGATAATAAATAAAAATCAGGCAGTAAATTTTCCATCTTTGGGGTTGTACGTCCCCTCTGCCACAACAACCTGCAGGGTTTTAACGATATCGCCTACACCCGCCGTCTCTAATAATGACTCCGGCGGCGCCACTGCAACATAAACCTGTTTATTGCCGCCAATCGCAACGTCTAATAACGTATCCTTTTTATCCGGCGTCGCGACAGGTGCTGAAATGACCTTAAAATGAAAGGGATCATCGCCAGTTGGCGTTTCAGACGGTAATTCAACATTCACTGAATAAGTATCATTGCCTAATGCCAAGACAACATTTATTGAAGCGCTAAGACCAGCCATATAACTCTCCAAGAGAGTGATAGAAATAACCACTATAGGCTACATATTTGTAGTTTGATTAGCGGCATCGCATTTATATAAAGAGAATCTTAATCGTGGACACACGTTAAGCGGGATAGTCGCCCACCATGACATGTAAAAAAAGCTTATCAGCAGTTATTTTATTGTGCAATTCGAGGAAAAAAAATGACATCACGTAACAGAGGCACCCGTAATTAAACCTTAATATTCCTTGTGACAAGCCGGTTTACCTTGCATTGTTTTTTTACATTTTGCAATTAACAAGCCTTATCACTCGCAACACAGCAATTGAAAGATCTGCATAAAAGGCATTAATTAGAATAATTGTTCGTGATTTAGTAAAAAACGGACAATAAAACCAATATAAATCAGAGTTTGAGTTGCATTCAGGCTACAAACGCACTCATAATATAGCGTTCGAATAATTGTTCATAATAATATATCAATTGCACTTATTTAGCATCCCACCCTATGCAGACGACCATTAGGTCAGTATGCCGGTCAGAGATTCAGCGCATAAAAAACACCCGGCTTGGCCGGGTGTTGATACACACTCATGTTCACGTTGCTTTACTTGAGTCGATAGCAGTTTATCCCGGCGTTGAATGAGAGCTCGTCATAAACGCTCTCACCGTTAAAAACACGATTGAAAAAACAGAATGCTGAGCTGTTTGAGTTCGACACCGCATCACCTTCAAAATAGGCATGACTGCTGCCAACAACCTCTGTGAGATCTACATAAATGGCCTGTTTTGCATCAAGGTTATGCAAATGGTGCCCTAATCGTGGTAATTGCTGCTCACCTAATTTTGCTCTTGATAGTTTCAGCGCGCTGTCATCTTCATTAATCGTGATATAAACAGACTTACGACAGGGTATTTTATCCACCCACCGTTTATGATCTTTATTATTGGCATCAGCAGCCGCCAGAATGACATTATCAAACAGAAGCTCATGCGCATTTGAACTTTCAGGATACAATATATATTGATACAAATAGTTAGCCATACTATGCGTCATCATATTGAGCGAGATTGGGCATTTATCTTCCTGTAGTTGCATGATCAACGCATTACGTTTTTCCGTTGACGCATTGCTTCCAAGTTGTTTGTCGACTTTTTTTACAATCTCAACCTTTACCTTTTCCACCTGTTCTCTGAACAGCGCCGCCATGCGGCCCAGACAGCGGTCCAGTGCTCCCGTTGAAGCCCGTGCATCTCTTTTATCGCTGAGGTATGAGACCGTACCCAACACGCCTCCCCCATTTGCGGGCCAGGAGAAAACCAACACCTCCACATTGTAAAGCGCTTCCAGTCGTGCTGAACGTTCCAGCACATCCTCTATATTATTGTTATAACCATGGAAAAAAAACAGTAAATTCCTTTTCTCCGTCTGTAATTTTTTAAACAAAACGGCGGCAACATAATCACTGGCATAATAAGTTACACCAGTGTCTGTCAGATTAGCTTCCGCTTTCATTTCTTCGGTCATTTTATCTGGGAGAATATTAACCGCCCACTTACCTTCTTTTTTTTCAGCCGATGCCAGTCGTAATTCGTTAGGGCCATGCTCATTAACCGTATCACCAAATATTTTTAAATCCCTGCCATTTCTATTCACATTCCTGTTTGTCACAATAAACATATATACCACCTTTAATACAGGTAAATTTATTACGGAATGGTTTCACCGAAATGTGTTTTTATTCATGATGTTTTGGCCACCGCTATTGGCAAAACACCGCGTGCAGGCACGCAGAGACACATTACGGTGTGCTATTTAAAAAATTTCAAGTTGAAACATTTGCGCACGGCAACTATCACCGCTGACACAAGCGTAGACGGCAGGGAGCAACTTAGCCACCGACGTAAGAGAGCGCGTTTCACGCTTTTAACCGTGTGTTGATCTTCCCATATCTGCGCCACCTTGACTTATTTTGCAAAAAGTATATTTTTCGGACATGAAGAAGATCCTGATTATCGTTCCCGATGGCGGCATGCTGTTTGAGCCCGCCGGTATTGCCGACATCCTGATGCAAGCGAACCAGCTGCATACTGAGGGGCTGGCGCGTCCTCGTTATCACATTAATATTGCCACCACGCAGCCGCATCAGGTGATCCACGGTCAATCCGGGCTAAATCTGCTTGCGGATCATCGCCTGCATGAGCTCGATCCTCGAGAGCCGCTCGACACCATACTGATTACCGGTCGTGGACAAAATGAACAGGAAGGCACCGCCGTCGTCGATTGGCTGCGCCTTGCCGCGCCGCATACACGCCGGATTGCCTCAATTTGTGGCGGTGCGATGCTGCT
This sequence comes from uncultured Symbiopectobacterium sp., assembly GCA_964293225.1. Taxonomy (GTDB): domain Bacteria; phylum Pseudomonadota; class Gammaproteobacteria; order Enterobacterales; family Enterobacteriaceae; genus Symbiopectobacterium. The sequence goes on from CAXYYB010000003.1 coordinate 6,586, forward strand.
TGCGCAGAGCGGGTTATTGAATGGGCGGCGAGCAACCACGCATTGGAAACTGCTGGAAACCATGCAGGCAGCCTTTCCTGAGGTCAAGGTGGAAGCGGGCCCGCTGTATATACAGGATGGCCCTATCTGGACCTCTGGCGGGGTCAGTTCGGGGTTTGATCTGACGCTGGCATTGGTTGAGGAGGATTACGGTTTTAGCCTCGCCCGTGATGTCGCGCAGGATTTGGTGATGTATCTGCATCGCCCTGGCAGTCAGTTACAGTTTAGCCGCTACAACCTGCGCCAAACCGGCAATACAGGCCCGATCGGCGAGTTGCAGACGTGGATACTTGATAATATTACCGCCGATCTCTGCGTCGAAGCATTGGCAGAAAAAGTCGCGATGAGCCCGCGTAATTTTACCCGCGTATTTACCCGGGAAACCGGCGTTTCTCCGGCGCGCTATGTGTCAGAAGCGCGCCTTGCCGCCGCGCGACACTATCTGGAACAAACCACCGATACCCTGGAGCGGATCGCCACCAATACGGGATTTGGCAGCAGCATTAACCTGCGTCGTATTTTTGAAAAACAGCTGCAATTAACCCCCGGGGAATATCGCCAGCGCTTTCACTGTCGCAAAATGGCGTAATGTGATCCTTTTTTGTCATTTACGCCAAGCATGCCGTGACCTACAGTCACTCCAGAGGCAACCACTAAGGAGTTCATCATGGTCAAGGTCGGTATCAATGGTTTCGGCAGAATCGGGCGCAACGTACTGCGTGCGGCGTTGGGTAACCCAGACATCCACATCGTGGCAATCAACGATTTGACGGACAGTAAAACGCTGGCCCACCTGCTGAAATATGACTCACTGCTCGGCACACTCTCGGCCACAGTGGAAGCAACTAACGGACAGTTGCGCGTTAATGGTAACCCGATCACCGTGTTCAGCGAACGCGATCCTGCCCGCATTCCCTGGCGCGATGCTGAGGTGGATATCGTTATCGAAGCCACGGGTTTTTTCACCGAACGTGAAAAAGCGGCAGTGCATATTCATAGCGGCGGAGCCAAGCGCGTCATCATCTCTGCGCCGGGAAAAAATGACGATTTGACGGTGGTCATGGGCGTAAACCATGAATTATACGATCCGCAAAAACACTATGTCATCAGCAATGGAAGTTGCACCACCAACGGCCTGGCGCCGGCTGCCCAGGTTCTGCACCAGCACTTTGGTATTAAACATGGCCTGATGAATACCACTCACGCCTACACCAACAGTCAGGCATTGCACGATCAGCCGGAAAAGGATCTGCGTGGCGCGCGCGCCGCCGCATTATCGATTGTGCCCTATTCCAGCGGCGCGGCCAAAGCGCTGGGGAAAGTGATCCCTGAACTGGATGGGCGCTTGACGGGCTATTCCCTGCGCGTACCGGTTCCGGTGGTGTCAATCGTCGATCTCACCGTCACCCTTGAGCGCGAGGTCACCGTAGAAGACGTCAATAATGCGTTCCGAGAAGCCGCCGCTTCCGGCCCCTTGCAAGGTATTCTCGGCTATAGCGAGGAACCGTTGGTCTCGAGCGATTACCAAGGCGATCCGCGTTCATCCATAATTGACGGGCTCTCGACGCTGGTTATCGGCGGCAATATGGTCAAAATCCTCGCCTGGTACGACAATGAATGGGGGTTTTCAAACCGCCTTGTCGATTTAGCACTGATGATAAACCAACGCGAACCCGTATAAACTCAGGGTCTGCGCGCCCGGTTTGAACGGGCGCTCATCGCCTCGCCCCCCCTGCGTGACTACACTCAGGGGTCACACCCTTTCCTCCTCAACGCCGTGCTAACAGGCATTACAGCGTTTTCAATATTCCACTTTCCAGGGTTTTTTCAGGCATTGCTGTTGGTGAAGCTACGGCTATCGATTCGCGACAGGGGGCAAACACATCCAAATCGGATTAGTATACGGTGCTATGAACATCAAATAGGCCTAACAGGGAATGGTACAAATTGTCGTGACTGTAGTCTTTGTTGTCTGCGTTTTTCCGCAGACAAGCGAGATTAAGGTGGGCATGCTGAGCAAATGTCGGTGAGAACCACATCACCATAGGCACCTGTGTTTGCTCTTTAGGTGCAATGATGTAAGGCGTACCGTGAAGATACATGCCCCGCTCTCCCAGTGACTCGCCATGATCGGAAACGTAGATCATGGTCACATCACGCCGATCAGAATAGCGTTACAACACGTCAATGGTTTTGCCAAGCATCCGGTCGGTGTAGACCAGCGTATTGTCGTACGTGTTGGTGAGCGCGTCATTAGTGCACTTCTGGATCTGATTGCTGTCACAGGTGGGGCTGAAGGCTTTATCGTGTTCCGGGTAACGTTCAAAGTACGTTGGCCCATGGCTGCCCAGTTGGTGCAACACGATCAGCATATCGCCCTGCCTGGCATCAATGCGTGCGTTGAGTTGGTGCAGCAGAACATTGTCATAACAGGTTCCGTCCTTGTTGACACAGTGCTCGACAATGCCCAGCGTCGGCATATCTTCAGAAGGCACGCGTGCGCACACCCCTTTGCAACCACCGTTGTTATTGTTGCGCCACAGCAGGTTTATACTGGTGCGTTGCAGGATGTCTAGCAGGTTCTCTTCCGTGGCTGCACGCACTTCATCGTATTGCGAACGTGTCATACGCGAGAACATACACGGCAGAGAAATGGCAGTGGCCGTACCGCAGGATGAAACGTGCTTGAAACTGATGATGCCTTCACGCTGCGACAAGGATGGGTTGGTCGCGCGCGGATAACCATTAAGCGCAAAATTTTGCGCTCTCGCCGTTTCCCCCACCACGACAATCACCAGTTTGGGGCGCTCGCCAGCAGCGATCGCGGGACGTGTGGCATCTGCGGCCACAATGCGTAACACCTGTGACGTTGTGCGTTTCAGATAGCGTTTCAGGTAGCCGTTGGTGTTGCGCACAACATTAAAGGGCAGCACTTGATCCTTGATTTGCAGATTGTTGCGCAACAGCGAGGCGTAGTCTTTATAGAACGCCATGGTCACCACGGCCAGCACAGCCAATGTCACCAGTACATTCCCAAGTCACCACAGCACGGTTTTCAAGGGGCGCCCGGTCTTTTGGGCCGGCAGGAAGACCATCGCTACAGCAGGCAACACGCCAAGCACAATAATGGTGAGCAGCAGAGGGATGGAAAAGTACGAGACGAGTTCCGCTTGGTTAGTCTCAAACACGTTCTGTATCATGCTGCGGTCGATCAACACGTTGTAATAGAGCATGAAATAACTGCAACTGGCACTGATGATCACCAGCAACGCCAGCAGAGCTTTGCGCACATACGGTAGAATTAAGATTGGCGTGAGCAATAGATTGAAAAGGCAAAAAAAGAACACCGGCAGGCTGATCAAGAACAGTAAACTGTGCAGGCTGTTGACTTCCACGTTGGACCACAGCGTTTGCCACAGCGCTACGTTACCCACGGAGGTGAAGAACAGCGCGGCTACCCAGGTCAGTTGTACTGGATTGAACCGCAGAGATATCAGATATTTATACACGCGCAATTCCCAATCAATAAAGAGTCTGCGCAGTATCAGAAAGAGTCTGTCAGGAAGTTGTTAAGATGCCGTTTATCTTTTAAGGATGCCAATAACCCATGACGCGCCTGCTGATCATTGAAGACAACCCCGAGTTGGTAGCCAATCTGTACGATTTTTTCGAGCCACTGGGTTATGTATTAGACGATGCACGTGACGGTGTCACAGGACTGCATATGGCAACGCAGCACGATTACGACGCCATCTTGTTGGATCTGATGCTGCCGAGACTGGACGGTATGACGCTATGCAGCAAACTGCGGGGAGAATTTCAGAATCCCGTACCGGTATTGATGCTGACTGCACGCGATCCGGTAGAAGACCGCGTGCAGGGCTTAGCGCTAGGTGCCGACGATTATCTGGTCAAGCCCTTTTCGCTCAAGGAACTCGATGCCCGCATCAAGGCGCTGGTGCGCCGAGCCCAAGGCCAACAGGTGCAAGGGACGTTGGCCTGGGAAGACCTGCGGGTAGACACTCGCTCACCGCAGGCATGGCGGCAAGGCCAAGCCATCAACCTGACGCCAACCACACACAAATTGCTGTTGTCTCTGGTTCGCGCTGCACCTGATGTGGTTAAAAAGCAGCAAATGGAATACCTGCTGTGGGGCGACGAACCGCCTGAAAGCGGTGCGTTGCGTACACACATTCATGACCTGCGCCAGCGAATTGACAAAAACTTCACATCTGCTCTGATAGAAACGGTGCATGGCGTCGGTTTACGTCTCCATACGCCCGGGGAGGTTGCGCCGGAATTATCACACAGCGAGTAGGCTCACCATCATGAAATTCCTTTACCACCCGATGACGCTCAAGACACGTATTACAATTTCATTTGTACTGCTGATGGTAGCCGTCATGGGGTTTGTGGTTATCGCGGAGCAACTCGATTACGATGACGTGAGATCGTATGTCATCGCCAAAAGCCTGAACGATGAATTACCTCGGCTGGAAAGCGCGATTGTCAAAGGCATTTCTCCCACGTTGCCTGAAGGCAGCCAGTTTTACGATGAGCACAGCGTACCGGATACCCTGCGACACTACGCCTCGGGCTATCACCGACTGGAAAAGCCTGACCATTGGTATCTGCTGGTATTTGAACGCAACGATCAACGCTACTACCTGTTACAGGATGGCAAATCCTACCCGTTTCTGGAATACCTGATTGACGGCTTCGCGCCGCTGGTGATCCTGTTGTGCATTCTGTGCGCGTTCTGGATTGGCAGGTTAACATCGGCGCGCGTTACTGCGCCCATTACTCGCCTGGCCGATGTGGTACAGCGCAAGCAGAAGCCCTTGCCATTTCAGGATGCGAATGACGAAATCGGCGTGCTGGCGCGCGCGTTTGCGCAGCACAGTGATGAACTGGAGCAGTTTTTGTATCGTGAGCGCTGCTTTGTGAGCGATACCAGCCATGAATTGCGCACTCCACTGGCGATTATTGGCGGCGCGGCGGAAACTATCCTGCACCAGTTGCCTGTCGACAGCCACTTGATACCCAGCGCTGAACGCATCGTACGCACCACGCAGGAAATGCAACGCCAACTGACTTGCCTGTTGCTGCTGTCACGCGATCCGCACACGTTGGCGCGTACCGACGTGTCGCTGCGTCCGTTGATCGAAGAATGCATAACGCGCTGCCGGCCCTGGCTGGCAAAAAAACCGGTCACGCTGGTTCTGGAGGCACCGCAAACGCCCACCGCGCACACTCACGCAGAACTGGCGCGCAGTATTATCTGGAACCTGCTGCGCAATGCTTGCCAGTACACGGAGCAAGGTGAAATACGAATTGCCCTGCACGGTACGACGCTTATCGTTTCCGACACTGGCCCGGGCCTGCCATCCAGCATCGATCCGCAGCACTTTCAGCGTTTTCTACCCAGTGCGCAGCAACGTGGCGAAGGACTTGGCTTATCCATTTGGGCTGGCACATGCAGGTGGATAGCTCAGATCAAGGCTGTCGCTTTACGCTGGAAATGCGCCGTTGTGAATGACGCATTTCCCCACCACAAAAAATTTATTTTTTAGTGCACATCGTTTCTCCCGGCGACTTAAAGTCTTCGCAGTGCCATTCATTCACACCATCAGAAATCACGTTCTCATTCACAGTCACTTTGCTCGCATCCAATCCGGCTAACAGTTCTGGCTCAATTTTCACGAACCAGACTGACTTACCATCGGTGACGACATAATCGGATAATGCTTTAAGGCTTTTCACATCGGTATCCAGTGTGAAAATCGGGAAAGGTTTACCGTAAATATAAAAACCGTTTTTATCCGCCGTCACGCTAAAAGAGAGGCAGGTAAAGGTATTCGCATCAAACTCACTGTTTTTCTCACCGCGAAAATAAAGCGCATCATCGATAGTCGCCCATCCAAAGCACTTTTCATGAATGTTGACACGCTTGGTATAAGGCACAGTGGCTGAATCACTTTCTCTGAAGTAATACTGTTTTTTATCGAAGGCCTGATTCGTTCCTTTTGTCTGGAATGTTGCAACATCAGCGCCCTTTAACACTGAACCGTCACGCATGAAGATGCGTTTGCCATCACTGAAGAATGGGAAATCCAGTGCTTCAAATTTCGTCCAGTCGACATCGACAGTCATTTTCTTGCAATAGACATAGGTTCCGACATCGCTAACCAGATAGGAATCAATTGCTTTGGCTTTTTCCGGGTTAAATGCCTTGGGCAAGGCGACGGCATTGCAATAATAGGTGCTATTGGCTTTCCCTACCCCAAAGGCCGTATCAGAATAGATCACCGAAAAATTCTCCGGCTTGACGTTTTTCATCGGCACGGCAGGCAGATTCACGGCACTTTGATAGTGTAATACACCGTTAATCACTTTATACGGGTATTTCACACCACTGTAGGTGGCTGTAGTTTTTTCTGCCGAAATAGCGGGTGAGTGAATAACGGAAAACATCCCACCGAGAATTGCCACCCATAAATTAAGGGTTCCTTTTTTCACGTTCTTTTTCTCCTTTTCCATTTTTACACCAGCAAATCCTATCCCTGCCAGAGGAAAATCGTTTTTATGACTATGATTTTCCGCGATAAAATATCAATTTTTGCGCATAGCGTAAATTCTGAAAGACAGATTAAGCACATCTAAAACAAATCCACCGTAATGTGGACGTCTCATTTTTTACAAACGAAAAAAATCAGAATAAAACGCCAGTCGGCTGAGATTTTAATGCAAAAAGATCGCTGTTCTTCCCTCTTTTTCCCTGCCTGGCTAAGCGAGGTATACGGTAGAAATAACATTTCCTCGCTATACTTGCTCACTCCCTCAAAAAACACGCAAGGGGTACGTATGAAAATTTGGCCAATCCTTACCGGTATCGCGCTATCACTGGCGCTGGTTGCCTGCAAATCGCCCTCGCCCCCCGCAGGGGTAAACCCTGTTGCCGATTTTGATGCCACGCGTTATCTGGGAAAATGGTATGAAATCGCGCGTTTGGAAAACCGTTTTGAGCGAGGGTTAGAACAGGTAACGGCAACCTATGGAAAACGCAGTGACGGGGGGCTACGCGTGCTGAACCAAGGCTACGATCCGCTAAAGAAACAGTGGAAATCGAGCGAAGGCAAAGCCTATTTCACGGGTAAAGCCACAACAGCAGCGCTCAAGGTTTCCTTTTTTGGTCCCTTTTATGGGGGATACAACGTCATTGCGCTGGATGACGATTACCAGTACGCGTTAGTCAGTGGGCCAAACCGCGATTATTTATGGTTACTGTCGCGCACACCGGAACTTCCGGCTGAAGTAAAACAGCGCTATTTGTCTATAGCGAAATCCCTGGGCTTTGCGGTGGATAATCTGGTTTGGGTTAATCAGCAGCCACAGCGCTAGCTCTCACGGTGATGCATCAGCGAAGGCATAGGAGCCTCCTTCGCTGATGCCGGTGTCAGCTCACGCAGCGCTCACCGAGCCATGCCAGCCATTGCGCCCAATTCTGCGGGGCTTTGGTCGAAAGGGGGAGAACTGCACTTCCCGGTGACAGCAGCGCGACTTCCTCTCGCACCCGTTCAAGGCTGAACTCGGCAAAATAGGGTAATAAATCCACTTTGGTCACCAGCACCGCTTCCGCCTGACGGAACATCACCGGGTATTTCTCCGGTTCATCGTCCCCTTCCGGCACAGATAGCAGCACTACGTTATGGTGTTGACCGAGATCGAAACTGGCTGGGCACACCAGGTTGCCGACGTTTTCGATAAATAAAATGTCCACCGGTTCAGAACAGAGCGTTTGCCAAGCGGTGTTGACCATTTGCGCATCGAGATGGCAGGCCATTCCCGTGGTGATTTGCACGACCGGGATACCTTTGCGGCGCAGGCGTAAGGCATCATTTTCGGTTTCCAAATCCCCTTCTATCACCGCCACGTTCACACCGCGTGCCGTAAGTTTTTCGATGGTGACTTCCAGCAGTGAGGTCTTGCCGCTCCCCGGCGAGGACATCAGGTTGAACACCCGTGTGCCATGGGCGTCAAATTGTTGGCGGTTGAGCGCCGCCCGATCGTTGTTCTCTTGCAACAGGTTCTGAATCACCGCCAGCGTGCGCGGTTCAGCCGCGTTGAGTGGTTTTATCGCCCGGATGGTGCCGTTGGATAAGCGTAATTGACTGGCATGCGGGATATTGCAACCACAGTTATCACACATCGTGTCTTCCTCGCCTCGTCAACCGCGCAGTGATATCGGCTTGAGTTGCTGCTCCATTACAGTGAGTTTTTCACTCACCGCCGTCATCTGAGCAATAACATCGCGGCAGTATTGCGCCAGTTCTTTATGCCCTTCCGCGTCCAATGCATGCAGGTACTTTTCCATTTCTGCGATGTGTTCATCGTTATGCTCGATCCAATGCGGCACCAGCACATTGAGTTTCTTCATCAAGGGAATAGCCATCATGGGTGTTCTCCGTTTTGTTTTTCGACGCTACGCTCAACCAGCAGCACTTCGTTGCGCAGACTATCAATGTGTTGAATATCAAAACCGCTTAGTTCATGCGGCGGCTCAAATAAAGCAGAAAGCGTAATCTTGTCCGGCGCAACCTGAATCGCCGCGATATCGTTCAACCACGTTTCGCACCTATCGGCATACCGCAGTCGGACTCGCAGTTGGCACATGATCTAGGCTCCTTGATACAGGGTGGCGAGACGCTGTTCGATCACGGCGAGTTCAGCCATAAACGCACCACCCAGATCGTAAGGCGCGCTGCCGCTGAGGTCGGCATCACGAATGGTGTCGTTCAGCGACAGGAAACCCAGCAACAGTTCACCGTTCAGTGCCGAGGCCAAAAAATCCTTGTCGGAGGGTTTGGCGATTTTACTGCCGACATAAACCACGTTATGAATGCCAATGTCCGCGGCCAAGCCACCAATTTGGCGTGCGGTCTGAATGCTGCGTTGACCGGGCTCCACCACCACAATCAGCACATCTACCGCTTCCGCCGTGGAGCGCCCTAAATGCTCGATACCGGCTTCCATATCCATGATCACCACATCGTCCCGCTCCAGCAGCAGGTGGCTCATCAAACGTCGCAGTAACGTATGTTCCGGACACACACAGCCCGTACCACCGTGTTCGACCGTGCCCATCAGCAGCAGGCGCACGCCGGCGTGCTGCACACAATAGGCATCCGGCAGGTCGTCCACTTTGGGATTAAGGATAAACAGGCTGCCATACCCAGCACCGGCCCCCGTGCGTTCCATAGCCAGCGTTTTCATACGGGAAAACGGTTGCAGCAGCGCATAGCTTTCAGCCGGAATGCCCAATGCAGAAGCCAGATTGGCATCCGGGTCAGCATCGTTCGCCAGTACCGGTTTCCCCTGCGCCGCGTAGGATCGCGCCAGCAATCCTGCCAGCGTGTTTTTTCCCACGCCGCCTTTGCCCGCGATAGCTATTTTCATATCACCCTCATCAACGGATAGTGCCAGCCGCCGCGCGGCGACCATAGGCATCGATGGCATACTGCACAATCTTGCGGGCGGTTTCCCGGGCATGTTCTTCGTGGAAGCTCACGTGGCGAGCCCCCGGAATTTTGTTCTCATCTGCCGTCGTGATGAATTCCGTGTGGTAGCACTCACTGATCGGCGATAACGACGGCATGATGCACTGCACATCCACCACCATGGCATCCAATGCGCCGGTGAAAATCGCCATTTCCTGCGACAGATAGTTGGTTGCCAGCGGAATACCGTGACGCATCATGACTTCGTTGCCGGTACAACAAATACCCACGATATTGATGCCTTCGCTGGCTCCGGCACCGCGCGCGATGCTCTGCATTTCACCGGCCACATCGTAAATCACTTCGCTGAGCAACGGGTTATGGCCGTTCACCGCAATGTTGACCGCCTGCTTTTTGATAACACCAATGTTGGCTTGCGTTACCACCGGCGTGGGTGTGCCAAACATCGCATCTGACAGCTCGGTCGCTAATACCATGCCATCAAAATCAGACAGCGCGCCGCGAATGCCGCCCAACACCAGATTAGTCGGGTCAGCGTCGCAGCCGATATGGGTACGCGACATGATCTGCGCGACGGTAGCATCAATATTGTGCGGCAACACGCCCAGCTTACTGAGCAGTGACAGACGTTTAGCCAGCAGAGAGGCATTCAGCCAATGGCACGGTTTTTTGCTGTCTTGATTCTGGTAATCTTCCAGCGTTTTCGTCGCGACGTCGTAGGCGATATCACGCGTGGTGCGCCCCTCTACGTCGATAGCCAGACGTTTGGCGACCGCAACCAACTTTTTCGGATCGCGAATCTAACAATCCGGCAATTCGCCCTTGCCGACGCGCTGCATTGCCAGCGCGATGTGTCGGCCGTGTTCCGAGTGGCCGGCCGCCCCGGCGGCCATCATACGGATCAAATTGCGCGCGACGATAGTGTCTTTGGTTGCGCCGCAAATGCCATACTGCGGGCCGTCCCCAAAGGGATCAACCCGACAGGGCCCTTTCCAGCAGATACGGCAGCACAGCCCCAGGCTGCCAAAACCACACTGCGGTTGTTGCATCTGATGACGATCAAACACCGTGGCGATACCCTCGTGTTCCGCCACCGGACACAGGGCAATGGTGGCGGGATCGCTCGTTCTGGTTTTGATTTCCATTACCTTCCCCTTAATACCACATCGATATTTTTCTGAGAGTTCGCCAGCTATTTCGCTCTGGCCTGAATCAGTGCCTGACGATAGGTTTGCATATCCACCAGACTGATGGCTTTGGTGGAACAAGCCTCAATGCAGGCGAACGCCACAGGGCGTCGAGTTTATCCTGTGGCACAACACCTGCACGTTTTGCGGATTGTGTGAACATTACTGCGTGCCCAACACCATTCATCTCACCAATGACTGGCATCTGGCGCACCGGCAGGAGGACAAATGCCGCATGATGGAGGAAGGAGCAATGCCCTACCACACCTGCATCGGTTGCGGAGCGTCCTTTCTCGCACCGAGCGCGGCACTGCTGGACAACGTCTACCAGACACCGGGCAGCCTCGATCCTGCGCTGAGTCTGCGTTGTCCCGACTGCCGCCGTACACGCGCCGCCGCCCAGCAAAACACGCCGGGCATCGACACGATTAGCGATCTCGGGATTGCCAACCGAACATTGCACCTTAACCTCTGCGAGAAGCCCCATGATTGACGACATCACTCAGGTAGAAAACCTGTTTAATCAACGGCTCACTTCCGGTTTCACCTTCGAAACGCGCATCAATACATGGGGCGTCGTCAGCGCCTGGAGCCGTCTGGCTGACACAACACAATTGTTGCCCGCCGCGCTTGCCATTAAGCAGTTGGGCGGAAGGCTGCATACCATCAGTGCGTATCAGCGTCTGGCGGGAGAACCGTCCGAGATCCACGAGATTGCCTACCATTTTGACCTGGATGGCTCGACGCTGACCCTGACAGTGTTTCTCAATGAAGGCCAACGCGATGTGCCATCACTGACACCCGTGTTCTGCAACGCCAACTGGAATGAAAGAGAATTTATGGAATTGTACGATCTGAATGCGGTGGGTCACCCCAATCCTACCCGACTGTTTATTGATGAAAATATCGATGCCGCGGTACTGCAAAAATTCATTCCGTTCTCAGATATGGTCAACGCCGCCAGCACTAAGGCGCTGTGGGAAAAAATCATGCAGCAACGCGGAGAGAAATCATGACGCGCTATCAGATGCCGGTCGGCCCGCTATACGTGGCGTTGGAAGAACCGATGTATTTCAAACTCGAGCTGGAAGGGGAAACCATCAAAGGGTTACACATTTCCGCCGGACATGTGCACCGGGGCATGGAGTATCTGGTGATGAAGCGTAACTTTTATCAGAATATCACCCTGACAGAACGTATCTGTTCGCTGTGCTCTAACAGCCACCCCACCACCTTTTGTATGGCGCTGGAAGAGATTGCCGGTATTGAGGTGCCACCGCGCGGCCACTATTTACGCGTGATTGCCGATGAAATTAAACGCGTGGCATCAAACCTGTTTAATGTCGGCATCATGGCGCACATCATCGGCTTTACGTCGCTGTTTATGCATGTGTTGGAAACGCGTGAAATTGTCCAAGATATCAAGGAGACGCTGTACGGCAATCGCATGGATCTCGGTGCCAACTGCATCGGCGGCGTGAAATATAATCTGGATGCCGAGCGCATCGCCTACCTGATAACGCGGTTGGATGAAATAGAGCCGGCCGTGGCGGAAATTCACCAGATCTACAGCACCCATCGCAGCATACTGACCCGCACGCGCGGCGTCGGCGTCCTGCCTCAGAGCATCGCCCGCGAGTACGGACTGATCGGCCCGGTGGCGCGCGCGTCAGGCGTGGAATATGACGTTCGGGCCAAGACCCCTTACGCCATTTATCCCGAGCTGGATTTTGCCACCATGACGCGTCCCGATGGTGATGTGTGGTCGCGGGCGATGGTGCGACTGGATGAAGTCAAAATGGCGATTACGCTTATCCGTCAGTGCCTGATGCAACTCCCTGATGGGCCCGTCGCCATCGTGGGCATGCCGACAATCCCCGCAGGCGAAGCGGTTGCCAAAACCGAAGCACCGCGCGGTGAGCTGATTTACTATCTGCGCACCAATGGAAGCGATATGCCGGAACGTATGAAATGGCGCGTGCCGAGTTATCCGAACTGGGATGCGTTACATGTGATGATGCGGGACAATACGGTGGCCGACGTGGCGCTGATTGTGAACAGTATCGATCCGTGTATTTCCTGCACTGAACGTTAACACCGCTGGCCTGAACAGCAGGCCGGAAAACGGGCACCCGGCTTATTTTTTGTATTCTGCCAGCCGGGTAGACAATTGCTGCATATTGACAATGGCGTAGCGGTTTTTGGCGACACGAATAATATCGCCGTCTTTCATCATCACATTAAACAACGATGATGTGGTTTGTCGCGTGGCACCAATAATCAGTGAAATATTTTCCATGGTTAAATCGCAATCGAACTCGATGCCATTTTCTGTCATGTTACCGTTAGCGCGTCCCAGCGATAAAATAAACGCGATGAGTCGCGTTTTAGCATCATGAAAAATGATGCCTTCTATCACATCCCAGGAACTTCCCAACATGTCACCTAATATTCCCGTCATCAAAAACGCTATTTCTGGGTGATCCACAACTTGTTGACGAAACGCTTTGATAGGCGTCAATAAAATAACAGAATCCTTTACTGCTTCAATAAAAGCGCGGGTATGGGTGCTAAATATATCGCCCTCTTCCAGATAATAGAGCGTGAACTCACGCCCTTCATAAGAAAGAAAAACCCGCAGCCGCCCGGCAGAGACAATCAGCACGTCATCGCTGGCCTTATCAGGGCCACTGACCTGGCTTCATTTTGGGCAGCGTTTGCTGCGAAATTGCTGCAAAATATGATTGTGTTGTTGCTGATTCAGTAACTCAATCAAATTTATCGCCGACACTCTCATTTTTGACCGCATCAAAAATGCCCTCATTGCATGAGTCGGGGAAATATATCCCGTATTGTTTATCACCTATTTTCATGCCAATGAGGTACAAATGCCATAACGCAGATCGAAAAAATAATGCATCGCGTAAAAATAATAATAAAGAATACGAGAAAGGCGATTTCTCGCCTTTCTCGTTGAACAACGGTTACAAGGTAAAGCGTGACACCACCTGTTCCAATTGAACAGATTGATCTTCCATGGACTGTGCCGCGGCCGCGACCTGTTCGACCAACGCCGCATTTTGCTGCGTGGTGTTGTCCAACTGGTTGATGGCGACATTAATCTGATCGATACCTTTACTCTGCTCTTCGTTGGCTGAGCTGATTTCAGCAATCACACCGGTTACGCTGTTCACACCGCTCATCAACTCTTCCATGGTTGAACCCGCCTGACGTACCAAACTGCTACCTTGCTCAATATTGGAAACCGATTCCTCGATCAACGATTTAATTTCCTGCGCTGAGGTTGCACTACGTTGCGCCAGTGAACGCACTTCTCCCGCTACCACGGCAAAACCACGTCCATGCTCACCCGCCCGCGCCGCTTCTACCGCAGCATTCAGTGCCAGAATATTGGTCTGGAAGGCGATGCCATCAATGACGCTGATGATCTCGACAATCTTATTGGATGACGCATTTATCCTGGTCATGGTGGAGACCACTTCATTCACCACCGATGCACCTTTGTGCGCAATACCGGACGCATCTTCCGCGAGTTTGCTGGCGTGGCGTGCGTTGTCGGCCGTTTGCCGCACCGTTCCCGCCAGTTCTTCCACCGACGCGGCGGTTTCGACAATTGATGATGACTGTTCTTCGGTACGCGAAGAGAGATCGGCATTACCACTGGCAATTTGGCGCGACGCGGAGGACATCGCCAGCGCGCTTTCTCCCACCTGCTGCATCAGTTCTTGCAGATAGGCGATAAAATCATTAAAGCTCTGCACGACTGCATTAAATTCAGGGTTTTTGCTGGCGGGCAACCGTTGCGTTAAATCAGCGCCACCGCTGGAGAGCGCCTGAATATTATGCTGTAACAACTTCAAGTTTTTCATGAAAATACGGAAGAAGCTGACCAGAACAATCAGCAACAGAAAGCACAACGCCCCCTGCACCACGGTGAGTTTTGTCAGTATGCTGCTGGTGTGGCGTGACAAATGGCTGGAAGGGATATCCGCCACCAGATACCACGGGCTACCGGCAATCGGCTGGACCAGCAGTGTATGCTCGCCATCAGCCCCGTCGTAGGTTCCATCGATGGCCGCGTTACCGGCACGCGACAGCAACGCCTGCAACGGTGACGCTGCCGGGGTCTTCAGATCCTTAAGATTGAGCAGCGCCGCGCTGCCCTGGCCCGGTTGACCGTTGCCAACCACTTTTCCATCTGCCTCCACAATCAGTACGTTACCTTCAACGGCGGTACTCATCTCATTAGCGAGTTTGTTGAAGAAGCCTAAGGTGACATCAATGGTGGCAACGCCCCAGGGTTTACCGTCGCGGGATATCGCCATGGCACAGTTGGTACGCGGTTGTGGGCTGGCGGCATCCTGATAGGCTTTGGCCCATGCGCATTGGCCCTGCGCCGCATTCATCCCGTCTTTATACCAGGGTTGTTCCCAATATTTTTCTGACTCAGGCTGGTTCCACACCGTATTGACGTGCAATTGACCTGCCGCATCGCGCGCAAAAAAGGTGCTGAAGCGATCGCGCGCCGCGTCACGCACGCCCGGTAACGGCCAAATGCCCCCGCCAAACACGTTCAGATCGTTGTATTGGTTAACCAGATTAGGGAGCAACGTATCAATCTGCTCGCTGCTTAACACACTGACCAGTTCGGTGATGGTTTTCTGTTGCGCCTGCACCCGATTCATCTGTTCGGTGATCGCGCGCGCCTGACGGTCAACGGTAAGGCGGATGAGATTGCTTTCATTTTCAATCAACTGGGGAGAAACAAATTGGCGGATAACAACAAACGTGAGAATAAGTAATAGTCCAAAAAAGCCGATAAGAAATAGGCTAAAGCGCGCTTGCGTGGTTTTTAAAACACCATTTTTATACATGCTACACGTCCATATTTAATAGGGGATACGTTATTTTTAACGACGTTAGCAGGGATTTCTTTAACAGGATAGCGGTGATTTTCAACCCTTATCACAGAACAAAAGGGGCATTGTAAAATACTGATATTGTTAATTATTACTTTACGTGGCAATTCATAAGCCTTCAGTATTCTCAACACCCCATTGCTCTCTCGTGGTAGCAACGCGAAAGCCTGAATCAGGGGAGTGACAGATACTGCAAATGCAACAACGGATAGGCGCGTCCTTGCCCGTCGAGCGCTGAGCGCCCGGTAGGCACAAAACCCAAGCGTTGATAAAACGCCAGCGCCTGGACATTTTGTTCATTCACATCGGTAGTCAGCTGCGGATAGCGCGCCAAGGCAGCACCGAGCAGCGTACGGCCAATGCCTTTACCATGGCGATCAGCATCGACAAAAAGCGCTTCCAAATGCCCCTGATGTAAATACATAAAACCAACAATGTGACCACCCGGCTCCACAGCCAGAGTCAGCGTCACCTGAGGAAAAAAGGTGTGCAACTCAGCCTCAATCGCCGCGCGATCTTCTGGCGTAACAAAAAAGTGGGTTGCCTCTACCGCGTTACGCCAGATAGCCATAACGCGTGGAAGATCATCTGCAGTTGACGGGCGGAGCTGAAGCATACATAACCTTATAGTGGCTGGCATAACTCCCTATCTTACAACAAGATTACCCTTGCCGGGTGTGCGCTTCCCCCACCGCAAAGAGATTGATACGGTCAAAAGGTATAATTCACCGCCATGATGCCGCTGGTCTGATTACGGCGATAAACCAGTGGGCTATCTGCCGTCCGGTCACCGAGCCAGGTGTAACCCACACTCAGTGACGTTCCCCAGTGCGGCGTAAACTGATGTCCCCATGTCAGGCTGCTCTCCACACCGTAAAATCCGCCTTGCGCCTCGAAGCGGGAATAACCAGCGCGCGCGCTTTGCTCGCGGTTAACCCCGTAAAAACGGTTCATATAACGTGCATCACCAAACAGGGCAGCACTTTGTACCACAAGTGTGTCACTGTCGTTTTGAAAAGGGATCACCGTCAGCGCGGTGCGATATTGTCCACCCTGTGAATCGCTGAGTGGCAGCGTCGCGGCACCTTCCAACTGCAACCACGGCGTTAACGCCCATCCTAACGTCAGCGTGGTGTTAACGCTGGGATCAATTTTTCCCATGCCTTTCAGTTTGTCTGAACCCGCACGCCAGCCGTTGTTTCGATCGCTACGACCGGGATTGATACCCAAACTGTGCTCAACGTAAAACCCTGCATCGTTTTGCAAGTGATACCCAATCCCTCTAAACGCATCAAAAAACAGTGCGTCATACTGCGCCTGAATCACCGGCCTTATTTGCAGGCTTCCCTGATCGGCTCCGCTGTAGCGCGGCGAGTATTGCGCACCCACGCCAAGCGTGAGGCTTTTGGTCGTGCTGTTCTCGCTTCCATCAGCCCTGACGCTCTGTGCTATGCCGCTTATCAGAACACAAAGCGTGGGTACGACTATTTTTCTGGTTTTCATCTTGCCACCTCACGAGTAAATTGTTTTTGGCGCTACCGCGCTCACGATTCGGGTCGGTGACTGGATTATGGAGAGGCAATATCAACAAACCGTCAGGGATTTATGAAGAAATGGTCAAGGTGACACATGCAGACTAAACGTATTCTGATCATCGAGGATGACGCAGATGCGGCCAACGTGTTGGAAGCCTATCTACGGCGGGAAAACTATGAGGTCACGCTAGCCAGCGATGGCCCTTCCGGGCTGGCACTGGCGCTACGCCTAAAACCTGATTTGATTTTGCTTGATGTGATGCTTCCGGGCATGACGGGCACGGAGATCCTCGCGGCCGTCCGTCGCAAGAACGATACGCCCATCATCATGGTCACTGCCATGGGCGATATGCCCGACAAAATTGGCGCCCTGCGTTACGGCGCTGATGATTACGTGGTCAAACCCTACATTCCTGGGGAAGTTGTCGCTCGGGTGCAGGCGGTGTTACGCCGCAGTCAGGCGCAGAGTGTGCCCCATGAGTTGTTGCGTTGGGAGGCACTTGAAGTCGATACGCTTTCGCGCACGGCCAGCGTGCTCCGGGGTGATGCGCCCCCTTATTATCTTGAGTTGACCCCCACCGAATTTTCACTGCTCGCGACAGTGATGCGCGCGCCTATCAGACCGTTTTCCCGACAATACTTACTCGAACAGTGTCTGCCTGAAAGTGATGCCTTGGAACGCGTGGTAGATACGCATATGTATAACCTGCGCAAGAAGTTGGAAAATGCAGGCATCAGCGAGGTGTTAATCAATGTGCGCGGTGTCGGTTACCGCTTTCGTCAACCATGAATGTTGTCACCTATGAATAACACAAACCGCTACTCTCTCTGGCGTTGGATTTGCCTGCGCATTCTTACTCTGGCTATCGGCACGGTGGTGATCATCGCGCTCTGCATGTGGTTACGCTTTGAGATCCATAATTACTGGGTCATGCACCATATGCCTACGGCACTGCGCGAAGAGTTCGAAGCACTGCGTCAGCACCCCCACACCAACCCTGCACGTTTTCACGAGATCATCGATGCCTGGTGGGGCATTGAATGTACCGATCCCTCGGTAGCCTCCTCCGACTGGATTATGGTCGGTGTGCTGGTGGCCGTGATGATCCCGTTCATCGTGCTCATGGGCCTGCGCAGCGCTCGCCCCCTTTCCCTTCAGTTCGATCATTTGAGGGCCTCAGCACAGGCCGTCACTCAGGGCACATTCACGACGCAGGCGACGCTGGTCAGCCAGGCACCGGAAGAAATGCTGCGCTTTGCGCAGGATTTTAATAGCATGACACAGCAGTTAGCCCGCTATGAGCGTGAACTGCATACGTCTCACGTTGCCATGGCCCACGAATTACGCTCGCCACTCACCGCTGCCATTGGACGGCTTCAGGGCATGCTTGATGGCGTCTTCACGCCCGAACCACAACAGCTCGCGATGGTGATGAAACAGTTACAGCATCTCAACCGCCTGATTGACGATCTGCACCTGATTTCTCTTGCAGACGCCGACAGGCTGGTACTGGATCGCCGTGAGCATAATCTGGCTGACTTGATGCGCGAACGTGCGGCTTGGCTCAAACCGCAGTCGGAGGCTGCGGGCATGCTGATCGCTGTGCAGGCTGATACGCCTTGTCCTTATATTGGTGATGCCTTCCGGCTTGGACAGACATTCACCGTGCTGATGGAGAATGCGTTGCGCTATGCCAGTGAAGGGAAACGTCTGGATATCTCGCTGACCGCCACAGAAAGTGGATATCAGATAGTCTTTCGTGATTTTGGACCGGGTGTGACACCCGATTTTATCACTGACATGTTCGAGCGATTTACCCGTGCTGACTCGTCACGCGCTCGCCATTCTGGTGGCAGCGGCCTGGGGCTTTCCATTGCACGCGCCATCTGCAAGGCCCACGGTGGCACAATTACTGCCGATCTGCCCGAGGGTAAGGGATTACGGTTTCGGATTGATCTCCCCTTTTCCCCGCCTAAATCGCCAAAAAACAGCGCCCCTTGATAAATCCTTGACAGAACATTCAATGAATCTCGACAGGCACGGGGTGTAATGGCTTTCTCTTGAACTGGGAATAACGCCATGTGTGACACCTTTTCAACCTGTGCCCGCCACGGGTTACCTCATTTTTTATCCCATCTGCCCCACATCAAGGGTGTGCTGATCCTGGCCGTATTACTGCCCGCGTTCCTTATTGGGTGTGACGCGCATTAAGAGGCAAAGGACAGCGTACCGCGCGCGGTACGCTATACCACCGTGCCATCCCCCACCACGACCGTTACGGGCGCGTGGATTGGTGAAATACGCGCTCACGATGAAACCACGCTCGGGTTCCAACTTGAAGGGCGGATCCTCAGTCGACAGGCAGAAATAGGTGACAGCGTCACTAAAGGTCAGCTTCTGGCGACGCTGGACAGCAACATCAATCTTAATCAACGCAACAGTGCCCAAGCTGAGGTTGAGAGCGCTCGAGCCGCCGAACTGGTCGCTGCCGCCAACCTGCGGCGCATGCAGGCATTAATGCCTTCTGGGGCCATCGCCAGGGTTGAATTGGAGAATGCCACGGCAAATTGGCAAGCAGCGCAATCCCGCAGAAAAAGCGCTGAGGCTGCGCTCAAAAACGCGCGAGAAAACCTAGCATGGACCCAACTCACAGCACCGTACGCTGGCGTTATCACCGCGGTTAGCGCTTCCGCGGGGCAGATAGTAAGCGCAGGGCAAGCGGTATTTACCCTGGCGGCGGGCCATGAGCGCGATGCGGTATTCGACGTCACCGATCCTCAGTCAATGGCCGTGCACGGTGAATCCCTCTTCACGGTCTCGCTGCTGAGCACACCCGCGCTCACCACTCCGGGGATATTGCGTGATATCAGCCCTCAGGCCGATCCGCAAACGCGCACCTGGCGCGTACGCATTCTGCTGGAAAAACCGCCGGTTGCCATGACACTGGGGGCAACAGTACGGGCCGAAATGCCCCAGACGGCACAGGCGATGATGTCCCTTCCCGCTGCCGCACTGACCCGCGCTGATGACAAGGCTGCCGTTTTTATTGTTACCCCACAAAACCAACTACAACTGCGCCCCGTGACACTGGGCGGGTACACCGCGACGTCGATTTTTGTCACACAGGGCATTGCGCCGGGTGAAAACGTGGTGACAGCTGGCGTGAGTAAGTTACGGGCTGGTGAAACTGTCGTCCTTGGGGAGAAACAGCCATGAATCCGGCAGGGAAAAAAACGGGGTTTAATCTCTCTGATTGGGCACTTAACCATCAGCAAACGGTGACGTTTTTTATGCTGATGATTATTGCCGCCGGTATCTTTAGCTATGAAAAACTGCCGCGCAATGAAGATCCCGCCTTCACCATCAAAACCACCGTTATCGCAGCGCAGTGGCCCGGAGCGACGCTGACGGATACTGTCAATCTGGTTACTGATACGCTGGAGAAAAAGCTGCAAGAAATTCCAGGTCTGGATTATATCGAGAGTGAAACGCGCGCCGGGCAATCATTTATCTACGTCAACCTGCGCGATGATACACCGCCCGCAAAAGTGCCAGATATCTGGTATCAGGTGCGCAAAAAAATGCAGGATATCGCCCCCGCACTGCCACAAGGCGTTTTGGGCCCCAACGTAAATGATGAATTTGATAACACCTTTGGCACAATCTACGGTTTTACTGCGGAAGGCTTTACGCCCCGTGAATTGCGCGATCGGGTTGAGGACGTGCGGCGTTCACTGATGAATCTGCCCGATATCGGTAAAATCACCCTGATAGGTGCACAGGAAGAACAGATCGTTATTGCTTTTTCACCGCAAAAACTGGCCGGTATGGGGCTGGATGTGCAACAGGTGATGGCAGCTCTCAGCGAGCAGAACAACGTTGTCCCCGCAGGAACACTGCGCACGGATCGGGATAATATCGCACTGCGCGTCAGCGGCGCATTGCGCTCAGAAGAGAGTCTGCGGAATATAACGCTTAACATCGGCGGACGCTACCTTCCCCTTACCGATATCGCCACCCTCAGTCGCCAGCCTGTAGAGCCTCCGGCACTGGCATTTCGGGTTAATGGACAACCCGCGATCGGTCTGGCGATAGCAATGGCTCCCGCGGGCAACATGTTACGCTTTGGCCAGGCGATTACGCAGCGGATGACGGCCATTCAGTCGCAGTTACCCTATGGTATCGAATTAACCCAGGTTGCTAATCAATCCGCCGTGGTTGAACAGGCGGTTCACGGCTTCATCAAGGTGCTGATCGAGGCAATAGCGATCGTGCTGGCCGTTTCGTTTGTTTCCTTGGGATTACGCGCGGGTCTGGTGGTAGCGGCTGCCATACCGCTGGTGCTGGCGATGACCTTTACCGCTATGATGCTGACGGATATTGGCCTGCAACGTATCTCGCTGGGTGCACTGATCATTGCGCTCGGGTTACTGGTCGATGACGCGATGATCACCGTGGAAGCGATGGTGTCGCGCCTGGAAGCCGGTGACAATCTGCGACGAGCAGCGACCTATGCCTTTAAGACAACCGCCTTTCCCATGTTGACCGGTACGCTGGTGATGATCGCGGGTTTTATTCCGGTCGGTTTTGCCGCGTCGAGTGCCGGAGAGTACTGTTTTTCCCTGTTTGCGGTCGTGCTGATGGCATTACTCAGCTCATGGATTGTTGCCATTCTGTTCTCGCCATTGACCGGCACCTGGCTTTTACCGCGCCGTCTGCCAGCCCATGCCCACGCTCAGGGCACACTGATGTGCGCTTATCACCGCATGCTGCTGCACGTATTGCACCATCGCTGGAAAACCGTTGCATTAGCGATGGCGCTCTTGGCGCTCTCCATGCTGGGTGCCACCTTTCTGCAAGGCGAGTTTTTCCCTACCTCCGATCGCCCCGAATTGCTGGTAAGCCTGACGCTACCGGCCAATGCCTCGCAAACCGAAACTGAACGTCAAACCCAGTTGCTTGAACAGGCACTGGTCAGGAACCCCAATGTCGTTCGTCTGTCGAGCTACGTGGGCGGTGGTGCCATCCGTTTCTATTTACCGATGGACGTATTGCAGGATAACGAAAACACCGCCCAGTTGGTGGTCGTGGCGAAAGACTTGGCCGCCCGCGATCGGCTAAAACAACAGTTGCACGAGATACTGACGCAGCAATTCAGCGACATTGTCACGCGTATTTCGCCACTGGAATTAGGCCCGCCCGTAGGCTGGCCGATAAAATACCGAGTCACTGGGCCGGACTATGCCAACGTACGCCATATCGCACAGCAATTGGCGACCATCGTTGGACAACAACCTGCGACGCGTGAAGTGAACCTGACCGCAGGGGAGCCGCAGCGCGTCATGACCTTCCAGGTCAATCAGATCGAGGCCCGTGCGCTGGGTCTATCTTCCAGCAGCGTGGCAGTGATGCTCAACACGCTGTGGTCTGGCCGCGTGGTGACCCAGGTACGCGATGGAACTCACTTGATTGATGTGGTACTGCGCGGCAACGATGCAGAACGACAGAATATGGGAACCCTTCAGTCCCTGATGTTAACCACGCCAGCAGGCAAAAAGGTACCGTTAGCGCGGATTGCATCACCGGTGTGGGGCGTGGAAGATCCGGTGATGTGGCGTCGTCAACGCTTGCCGTTCATCAGTGTACAAACCGATGTGGCACCGGGTATTCACGCTCAGGCGTTGTCTCAAACGTTACGCCCTCGCATTGATGCGCTACGCGCCACGCTGCCTGCGGGATACAGCATTGACGAAGGCGGCGCGAGCACCGAATCAGATAAAGGCAATCGCTCGGTGTACGCCGTATTACCGGTCACACTGTTAGCCATGCTGTTTTTGCTGATGGTTCAGTTACAACGGTTTTCGCGGATGCTGCTCGCCTTGATGATGGCACCGTTTGGCTTGCCAGGTATCGTGGCAGCCATGTTGCCCACAGGCACGCCGATGGGGTTCGTCGCGCTGCTCGGGGTTATTGCCTTAGCCGGAATGATTATCCGCAACGCGGTTATCCTTATCAGTGAAGTCGACAATCATTCTCGCCAAGGGGTGGCGCGCGAGGATGCCATTGTGGCCGCCGCATTGCATCGCGCTCGCCCTATCCTGCTTACGGCATGTGCCGCTATCCTCGGCATGATCCCGATTGCGCATCAGGTTTTTTGGGGGCCGATGGCTTATGCGATTATCGGTGGATTGATCTTCGCCACGCTGGTGACATTGACGCTGCTGCCAGCGGCACTCAGCCTGATTATGCAAAGGGAGAAAAACACGCTGCGGACGATGTCCAACACCTCCACAACCTAATGGCAGGGCCGCTAAAACGCTTTCTGTTTTCTGTATTCTGATACGGTCAGAAAACGTTTTAGCATAATGGCCCCCAGAACCCCTTCATACGGGATAGTGCTTTACTTATGTTTTTTTTGTTTATGGCCTGACACCAAATGTCCTGTTTATTGCCCCGGTTGCTCTGCCAACATGAAAGGCACCCTCTATGGTCATAACAAACATCAGGCAGGAACCCCTAACCATGCACTATCGTCCGGTTTTAGACGCGCTTCGCCGCTTTGATCCGCCACCCGCGTTGCAAGACGCGAAAGGCCCGCTCATCAATCTGGCACTCAATGAAAACAGCCTTGGCTACTCCCCGTTGGTCGCACAGGCACTTGGCGCAGCGCTGACATCCGCCTCGCGCTATCCCTCCACCTTCTGCGATGCGCTGCGAGAAAAGCTGGCGCATCATCACGATATTGACCCGCAGCGTCTGGTATTTGGCAGCGGCATTTTTGAGATCTTATCGCTGATAAGCGCAGTCTTCGTCAGCGATGGGGATGAGGTGGTGATCCCCACGCCCTCTTTCGGCTGGTATAACCTGACCACGCGGTTGAACGGTGGCACGGTGGTTGCGGTGCCTTTAGCCGAACACGCCATTGACCTCAATGCGGTGCTGGAAGCTATCACGCCGCAGACGCGGTTGATCGGGTTGTGCAACCCGCACAACCCGATGGGAACGATAATTTCCACGGGCGCATTACAGGCCTTTCTCGCTAACGTCCCCGCCGATGTTCCCGTCGTGCTCGACGAAGCCTACCGTGAATATGCCGTAGCATCGGATGTGCCCGATGGCATTGCGCTGGCACGCCAGCACGCTAATCTGATTGTGTTGCGTACCTTTTCCAAAGCCTACGGTTTGGCGGGTTTGCGAATTGGTTATGCGGTTGCCAGCGCCGAGACGGCCAGTCTGTTGCATAAAGTCAAAGTGCCGCCCAATGTGAACCATCTGGCCCAAATTGCCGCCAGCGCCGCACTGGACGATAACGATTTTCTTGCACGCTCTGTCGCACTGGTGCGTGATGGCTTGGCCGATTACTATGCCTGCTGTGAAGCGGTGGGATTTGACTATATTCCGAGTTTCGCCAATTTTCTGATGATTAACCTTGAGCGTGATGGCGATGAGGCCGCGAAAGTGTTTCTCGACGCAGGTATCGTGCTGCGCTCAGGCCGGGAAGTGGGTCTTCCCTCATGGATTCGCGTCACCATCGGCACTGCCGATGAGAACCAGCGGGTATTTGCCATACTGCATCAACTGGCCGCGCAACGTCCGGCATGACAGGAAATAAGATGGACATAATCAGAGTGGCAGAACCCTGGCAGCTCGCTGCCGTTCACTACCTCCGTATTCAAATAGCGTTAAGTCTGGATATTACTATTTCCGGTGAGATCGACGAAAAGCCGGGAGATAACTGCGACTATCTGCTGATCATGGACGGTGAAATACCCGTGGCTACCGGCCGCCTGCGTCATTATCACGGGCAGGCAAAATTTGAGCGGATCAGCGTTGCGGTGGGTTATCAGGGTAAAGGCATCGGCAGCCTGCTGATCCGTGAGATGGAAGCCTGGGCGGCAGAATTGGGGTTTACCCAGGTGCTCATCACCAGCAAATGGGACGTGCGGCAGTTTTATCTGCAACTGGGCTATCAGACCGAAGGTGACATCATCGAGGGTGGGCTGTTTGCATTGATTCGTGTGACCAAAACGTTGAGTTGAAGACACACTAACAAAGAAGGGCACCAACGGTGCCCTTTGTTTTTATGCACTGTTACTCCGCTGTCGTTTTTATCTGCACTCGCGTCTGCCACAGAGCCAGTACCAACCACACCACTCCCGCACTGGCATAGGCCACCGGCGCAACATACATTGCTATGCCCAAGGTATAGCGATCGGACAACTGACCAACGAGTTCTGGGCCAATGACACCGGCCAGACCGGACGTCAGAACGATGGAATAGGCCATGTGAGAACGCGCCACAACAGCAAGCCGATAAACCCGGTGGCGAGCCCCGTCGACAACGAGGCCACGCTCCACACCGTCGCGTCGATCAATAACACCGTTTTACGGTTAAAGCGGTTTGCCAACGCGCCCATAATCGGCGCACCAATGATACCGGCCAGGGTGAACATGGAAGAGAAGCGTCCCATTTGCTCATCGCTGAAACCAAACTCCGCTTTGATGGGCGTTAACAGAGAGGAAATAATCGCGGAGTCCAACACACACACCACGCCCAACATCCAGATAAACGCCAGCGACAGATGGCTGCTTTGCTGCCAACCGGATGCTGCAGGCAACGCCTGATAATACGAGTCACTCAGTAATTCTTTTTGCGATACCGCCATGGTAATGCCCTCACCAATACTATTTTCAATAATCCTTCGGTCGTTATCGCTATTGTTTAATAACCGGTACTGACGGCAAAAGGACAATCCGTGCCACGAATAGATAAAAACAGACTTTCGTTAGCTGTTTTATTGCATTGCTATTGAGGGGATATCCTGATTACATTTTTAGCCATGATGACATCACCACAAAGCACCAGGTGAAAAATGGAATCGCAACGCGCGGGTACGCTGTCTTTGAACAGCAGAAACCCAGTCCCGACACACCAACCGCTCGGGACCCACGACCGATTTTTTACATTATTTCAAATATCAGGTTTATTACTTTCTTCAGTCAATAAACCTATTTTTACTGACACATTACAACAGCGCTATAATATTGATCCAACCCGACGAGATTGGTCATCCGCCACCATTTCTTATCAGGATCTGCGTTATATTTTTGAGCATCTGTGGTTGGGGAAAAATAAAGATCGAAGCGAATGTTTATTCAACCATGCGGCGCAGATGACTTACACCAGCTTTGGTGCGATCAGCCTGGCAGCCATGACACTGAACAACGCGGAGGAAAGCATTCGTTTTTGCGCCAAACATTTCCAAACGCCGTGGAGTGCGGTACCAGAAGCCAACCGAAATGGGGGGCTCAGTCTGCTGCATATTCCCCGCTTTTACGATCCTGAGCTGCGCGCGACGCTTGAACACTTTCACTTTGTGAACTGCTTTGCGGTGTCTCGCTCCCACACGCCGGGCATCCCTATTGCTGGCAGCGTGCGCTTTACACGCTCCTGCGGCATTGCTAAATCCACGCTTGAGCACTATTTCGGCTGCCCGGTGTTCTTTGATGAAGGCATCGCACAGATCGATTTTTCGCGCCAATGGCTTAACCGCCCCACGCCTGCATTGAACAGTACTTTGCGCACACAGGCCGAACGGCTGGCAGCAACCGTCGCGGGCCGTCTGCGGGATAAACACAGCTTACTGGAGTTTTTGCAGGCTCATTTGGACACCATTCATTCTGCCGACGACATGGCACAACGGCTTAGCATCAGCCGCCGCACGCTGGCCCGTGTCCTCGATCAGCAAGGAGCCAGTTACTCTATTTTGTCGCGTGAAGTACGACTCACCGAAGCTCGTCGCCTGCTACGCAGCGGAGTAACCACACCTGATATCGCTGAACGCTTAGGGTTCTCGGACGAACGCAGCTTCCGGCGCGCTTTTAAATCCTGGTGCGGCAGCAGTCCATCCGACTACCGCAGTGGTCAGGAACAGTTTTTACATGCGTTGAAATGATCGCCAGTTACCCTGATTAGGAGTTGTTATGTCTACCGTGCTATACCCAGAAAAAACCGTCGAACAAACCGATGATGGCGGGTTTCGCCGCCAAAGTAACACGTTCACCACCCGTTTCGGCCCCGGGAGTCATCAGTTGCCGGTCGAAGCGGGCCGCTATCGTCTGATCGTCAGCGCTGGCTGCGGCTGGTCACGACGCGTCCTTATTTTACGTCGCTTGTTGGGGCTGGAAGCGGCGATCTCCGTGGGATACGTGTCCCATCGCGACAGCGATGGCTGGCTGTTTGCAGGTCAGCCAGACGGCGTTGATGCGGTGCTCGGCGTTAAGCGCCTCAACGATCTCTATCGACGTACCCTTCCTGATTACACCGGGCGCGGTACTGTACCCACGCTGGTCGATGTGAAAACCGGGAAGGTGGTCAACAACGACTACCATACCCTTCCCTACGATCTCGAAACGGCGTGGGCACCGTTGCACAGCGCAACGGCACCGGATCTTTACCCCACCGCGTTGCGCCCCGCCATCGACCTGCTTAATCAGCAGATCTTTGACGATGTCAACAATGGGCCTTACAAGATCCTGTTCGCCAACTCCCTGTTGGCCGCGCGCGTCGCTAAAAATATCTTTGAAGCGCGACTGGCGGATTACGACCACCGTCTGACGACCCGGCGCTACCTGTTTGGGGCGCAGATTACCGATTCCGATGTGCGTTTATTCCAAACGTTGCTGTCCTATGACCGGGGATACCGCCCCAGTCTGCCTCCCGAGTTGGGCACGGCGTTCGCCATCAGTGATTTCCCACATCTGTGGGCCTATGCGCGCGATTTGTTTGCCACGCCGGGTTTTGCCGATGATGCCGATAAGGTCGCTACCGGTTTATTGCCACAGGCCGACGGCACCTACCGCTACGGTTTTGGCAGCGATCGCATTGCAAGCGTTACCGACGATGCGGCGCTGGCGCGCTGGCAAGCGCCACACCAACGTGATGCGTTGAGCGGCTCACCGTTGGCCTCCGGGCCCGGCGGTGCGGGCACGGAGCGCTATTGGTCCTGGCTTGAGAGAACGGATGCGGTGAATTCAACAAACGTATAGGTATGCAATGGCCGCCAAGCCTGGCATAGTAAACATTACAGATAACGCCTTGAATTACTTGCCGGGAAATCGCTTATGGCGGCCATAAATCGCTGGACGCGGGAACAACTGCTGGTAGCTTTTACGCTCTACAGCCAGATCCCTTTTGGAAAATTGCATGCGCTCAATCCTGATATTATCCATTATGCCGGTTTGATTGGCCGCACACCGTCGGCACTGGCGATGAAGCTGGTGAACATTGCCAGTCTGGACCCTTTTATTATCGAATCAGGGCGTCGCGGCCTGACGGGCGCATCGAAAGCGGATCGCGAATTGTGGCAGGAGATGGATCTGAATAGTGATGCTTTCGAGCGACACTGCCAATCCGCGATGAACGCGCTGGAAAAGCCAATGACGGTGCAGCAAGACACTCCTACAGCAGATTTCAGCGGCAAAGAAAAAACCACCATCGTCAAAGCGCGGGTCGGACAGCAACTGTTTCGCAAACGGGTGTTGGACGCCTACGAAAACCGTTGTTGTTTAACCGGTCTGGAAGAACCGATGCTACTGGTCGCCAGTCACATCCGCCC
This sequence comes from uncultured Symbiopectobacterium sp., assembly GCA_964293225.1. Classification (GTDB taxonomy): domain Bacteria; phylum Pseudomonadota; class Gammaproteobacteria; order Enterobacterales; family Enterobacteriaceae; genus Symbiopectobacterium. The sequence goes on from CAXYYB010000003.1 coordinate 35,424, forward strand.
CTGGAATAACGCGGTTGAACATCGCCTTAATCCGAGTAACGGCCTGTGCCTTTCGAGCTTGCATGATAAAGCTTTCGATCGCGGATTGATCACCTTTAATGAGCATCTCGAACTGGTGCTTTCCCCGCGAATCAAGCAGCTAAAAAGTGAAGTAAGTGAAGACAGTTTCGCAAAATATGAAGGACATGTGCTCAGGCTGCCCGTTGCTTTCCCACCCGATGTCAGCCAGCTCGCGTACCATCGCACGCATATCTTTATCGCTACGCACTAAGTCACGTTAGCCACGCCCCCTAACGTGGGTTATCAGGGAGCGAGCGATGTGTTGCTTAAATCTGGTATTCGGGTTCTAACCGCCGGTAGTAGCGGGCCAGAAAGGCTTTAGTGCGCTCATGTTTCGGGTTATCAAACACCTGCTGCGCACTGCCATCCTCAATGATTTTTCCCTTTTCCAAAAAAAGTACCCGATTGGCCACCTGACGCACAAAATCCATCTCGTGGGACACAATGATCATGGTATTGCCCTCCAGCGCTGCCTGTTTAATCACATCCAGCACCTCTGTCACCAATTCGGGATCCAGTGCCGATGTCGGCTCATCCAGTAACAAAATGTGCGGCTCCATCGCCAACGCACGCGCGATTCCTACCCGCTGCTGCTGCCCACCGGATAAGTGGCGTGGATAGTAATCAGCACGATCGGCCAGACCGACCTTTTTTAATTGGGCTATCGCCACCTTCTTTGCTTTCTCTTTCGGGTATTTTTTGACGATGGTTAACCCTTCCATCACATTCTCCAGCGCCGTTTTTTGTTGAAACAGGCTGAATTGCTGGAACACCATCGCGGTACTTTGCCGCAAACGAACCAGCTCACGACGAGATAAGGTGGCAAGATTGAAAACCTCGCCCGCAATGGTCACTTCGCCCTGTTCTGGCTGTTCAAGGCGGTTGATACAGCGCAGCAAGGTTGATTTCCCTGCGCCTGAGGAACCGATAATCGCCATCACGTCCCCTTTTGCCAGATGGAACGAGATATCATTCAGGATGGTGTCGCTCTGAAAGGTTTTCGATAAATGTTTAATGTTTATCACTGGCTATCGCTTCCTTATTTGCCCACAGCATTTATCCGCGGCCGATCGGGTACCCGAATTCGGGCTTCAACCACGTTAATCAGCGCTTCAATAATAATGGTGAGTGCCCAGTAAATCAGCGCCAGAGAGACATACACCTCGAAATAGCGATAGTTGCTGCTCGCCAGGATCTTGCCGCGTGCGGTTAATTCAATCACCGAACAGACAAAGGCCAAGGAGGTGCCCTTTAATAAACCAATCAAGGCATTGCCTAACGTGGGCAGAGCCACTACAAAGGCTTCGGGGATCGTCACGCGCCTCAACACCTGAAATGGCGTCATGCCCAGCGATTGCGCTGCTTCGATCTGTTTTTTATCCACCGATAACAGCGCCGCCCGAATACTTTCTGAGTTATACGCCGCTTCATTGAGGGAAAAGGCTAATAGCACAAACAGCAGCGAGGGAATATCATTAACGCTGTAATCGGTCTGGTTGTAATAATTGTAATATTTTAGCAGAATCGGTATGCCGTAATAGGTCAGGTAGAGCTGAACGATCAGCGGCGTGCCACGAATAAAAGAGACAAACACGCCCGCACTGGAATTAAGCAACCAGACACGTTTGATTCTGATTACTGCAATCGCAAACCCCAGAATAACACCGGCGATCATTGAAAACGCAGTGATCAACAGCGTTACCGGTAAATACTCCAGCAACGCCGGGATCTGCGTAAAAACCAATTTTATGTCAAAAATAGTAGGCATTCAGCGCAGACCTTATTTTATTTTGGTGCGTAGTCGCCGTGGAAATATTTCTGGCTGATCGCCGTTATCGTGCCATCCGCAATCAACTTTTGTAACTGCGCATTGATGTCATTCGCCAGGACCTCACCCTTCGCGCCTTTGGCGACCAGGAAATAGCTGTACGGTGCACCGATAAGCTCACTTTCTTCTTTGCTAAGCGGTATCACCTTCAGTTTCAACTGATACTCAGCGATGTACTGCTCCAGCATCGATTTATCAATCAACTGAAAGTCAGCTGTGCCACTCTCCACATTTTGTAATACGGGTAACAATTCCGCTTCGGTGTACTTCAGTCTGACCGGATTATCTTTATGTTGCTGGTTATACTTTTCCAACGCGGTGGTGAAGTTGATCCCCGGATTAACTTCTGTGGATTTCCCCAACAGATCCTTCAGGGAATGAATGCTGTCATTTTTTTCGCTGATGGCAATCACAAACTGGTTTTCAAATATCGGCTGGGTAAAAATATATTTTTCTTTGCGCTGTTTGTTTTCAGCGAAGTTATTTGCGCCGACCTGAAAGCGATCGGAATCCAGCCCGGCAAGTATTGAGGGGAATTCGGTGGTAGTAAATGAGACCTTATATTGCGGCAGATGGCTGAACACCGCTCTGGCAAGATCAATATCATAGCCCACCAGCTGATTATCCTTATCAAAATAGGTAAAGGGCCGCGGGCCGGCCGAGGTGGCGATGACGATATTAACCGGTTTATCCGCCGTAGCCGCATTGGCAGACTCAATGCCATAAAAACCGACGATCGCCACACCGGCACCCAATAAAAAGAACGATGCAACCGCGTGCTTGGTCATCTGTAAGTTCATAGTGATTATCCTGATGGTAAGAAATATGTTGTTATCTCGCGCCCACTCTCATGCGCTATGTTGGTGTTACTGCGCGGCTCGCTGATGTGGAAAGTGCCAGAGTGAGACATCAGGCTCTTTTGCCAATACCGCGCCGATGCTTATTCTCAAAAGAGAATAAAACTGTAATTGAAATATTTTTTCGAATTATGCGCGTATCGATAGGCAAAGTTAAATGCGGAAAACAGATATGTTTAGCAAAAAAAAACCTGCGACAACCTTTATTATCGCAGGTGAATGAAAAGGTTAATTCGGGGTTATTAGAACATCCACTGAAGGCCCAAGGTATATTGCGTTTGATCGCCGTCATCATGGGCAAAACGGCTGCCCACTTCGGTGTAGACGTTCAGGTGTTTTGCCGTCACCCACTGCAAACCTAACGTGGCACGACCAAAATGTTTATCCGGTGATGCCACCTGCACGCTGCGCGCCCCGCCGCCATCGCGCGCATGAACGGTAAAACGGTCATTTAATCCATCAGCCAACTCATTGACCCAACTGACTGATGCATAAGGGTGCAGTGAGAATGTAGGGTTGAATTCGATATTACCGCGCACACGCCAGCCAAGACGCGCTTCCAGCGAGTTCAGGTTCTGTTTTTCATAGCGGACGGCCGTGCGTAACGATTCCCGGTCATCAAAGCCGTTAATGCGATAATGGGTATAATCCATTTCTACCAACGGGCCCGTGCGCCATGCACCCAGCGAGAAATCATAACCGCTCATCAGACGCGTGCTGACAAACTGGGCTTCTGTTTCACCGCTCAGCGTATTATCCAACAGCACCGGGCCCCCCGCAGACTGAATGTGGACATCGCGGCGGGTATCGATTGAAGCACGCCCGCCTGAAATATCCCCCGCCGCCCACAGCGGCCCACCGCCATGCCACAGCGAGTAGAGCCCAGCTTGCCAGGTGTCACTTTTCAGATGCCCATCGCGCTCCAGCTCATCAGTGTTGCGCATGATGCTTAGGCTACCGCCAAAAGTGACACTGTCACTCATTGTATAATCCAGCAGTGCATAGGCCATTACCGCACGCGCATTTTTTTGTGGCGTCAGATCGAACCCGGAAGATGGCAGTTGCTGCCCTTCAATCCCGACGGCACCGTCTAACGATCCCGGACGACGGGGCAAATCCTGTAGCATCGACCAGCGCTGACTGTGAAGATCCGCCAACGATTGATGTTGACGTTTCACACTGTCTTCCATGGCACGCTGCATATTAGCCGCTGAAATCGCAGAATGCAGACGATCGGTATCAGAGATTTCCAGCAGCAAGCGTGAGATCAGGCGAGAAACGTCGCTCAAGCGCTGTGCCACGCGATCGGGTCCTAACGCATCGGTCAGCACCGTTTCGTTGTCTAGGGCGGGGTTATGCCAGGTTGCGCCCCCCGGAATGGCAGGATTAGTGGTCTGCTCATAACCATCTAAATCACCGATCTCCCAGTTGGTCGCCTCCATATACAGCACCGGGATGTTAAAGGCATTGTTGAAACTGTCACCGTCGCTGCAACAGCCGGTACCGGCTGGATACTCACTATTGAGGCCAGGGTTGGTAAACAGTTCGATGCCAAGCTCTTTGGCGATTCGAAAGGTGTGTTCGCGCAGACTGGTCAGCGCGGGGTTTGCCACGCTGTTTTCACCCGCATGGGCATAGAGCATATCGCCGGTGATCATGCTGTCCATGTTGATCATCGCCTTGAGATTGCCGTCATAGCCTTCAGTTCGCAATGCATTGACCAATGCCTGCGAGCCACGCAGCCCCTCTTCTTCAGCCCCAAAAGCGGCAAATACCAGGGTTTTCTCTGTTTGCACGCCGCTGAAATTACGCGCAATTTCGGTCAGAATAGCAGCACCAGATGCATTGTCGTCGAGCCCTTGTAGCGTCGGACGATTGAAGTAAGTGTCAAAATGCGCGCCGGTGATGATGTAATCGTTGCTTAACCCTTGGTTGTAAACCAGTACATTCTGCGAGGCACGCGAGGTGCCCCCAGCCGTCCAGGTAAAATCCTGCCTGACGGCGGTATATCCAGAGGACAGCATGCGCTGCTCCATCCAATCCGCAGCGCCGGCAAAATTATCGGTACCGCGATAGCGTCCCGGATAATCGTGGATCAGACGATCCACGGTCACCTGTGCATAATCGCCATAGTCCACCGCCCATGCGGAAGAAGAGAGACACGCCAACCCCACAGCCACTGCTATTTTTTTTATCATTTACTGCTACCCCTTGTGATTTTTGCTGGTGTAACGATTTCCAGCGTAAGGGTTTATGCAGTTTTTCGTTAATACGTTAATAATATGAAACATTGGGAAACAATTGGCCTGAGTGTGGGTTTAGTGGCGCCCCGTATCCTCAATAGAGACTGAGCCATCTGCACCACACTGTTTGCGTTCCGCTAACCAGCAACCCATCTGGTCGGGAGCCATCGGTTTGGCAAACAGGTAGCCTTGCGCCACCGGATAACCCTGCTCGCGCAGAAAGCGATTTTGCGCCGGTGTTTCAATCCCCTCCGCCACCACGGTCAGGGACAGACTACTGCCGATCCCTAAAATGGCGCTACTCAACGCCCGCGCAGCCTCATCTGCCTCTAAATCGGCGACAAAGCTGCGATCCAGTTTCAGCTCGGTTACCGGCAAACGGCGCAAATAGCTGAGGCTGGAATAGCCGGTGCCGAAGTCATCCATCGACAGTCGCACCCCTTGCTCACTCACTTCAGCGATGGTTTTCATGGTGTTAGGATTGGTATCGAGTAGAACGCTCTCGGTAAGTTCGAGGGTTAAATGCTCCGGTGACAACGCATGACTGGCGAGTGTAGACGCAATCATGCGTGGCAAATCGAGATTGTGGAAACTGGTCGGTGACAAGTTAACGGAAACCGAGGGCACTGGCAGTCCTTCATCATGCCAAGCGGCCAGTTGGCAGCAGGCTTCACGCAGCGCCCAGCGACCCAAATCGGCGATCAATCCGCAATCTTCTGCTAGCGGAATAAAGCGTGTCGGCGGAATACTGCCAAGCTCTGGGTGCGTCCAGCGCGCCAGCGCTTCCACACCGTACAGTTTCCCGGTTGCCAGCTCAATTTGTGGTTGGTAGTGCAAAGAGAGCTGATTGAGTTTCAATGCCTGACGCAGTGCGGTTTCCAATACAAGACGCTCTTGCGCCAGTTGATTCATTTCATTGCTGTAGAAACGGGATTGCCCGCGCCCGCCACTTTTGGCCTGATACATCGCCATATCGGCGCGATGCAGCAGCGTATCCAAATCTCGGCCATCAGTCGGAAACATGGCGATCCCAACGCTTGCGGATATCGACACGCTGGTACCCAGCAATACCATGGGTTCAGCCAGTATTGACTGGATCTGCTCGACGCTGTCACCCACCTGGACCATACCACATCCTGGCAAAATCACCACAAACTCGTCACCGGAAAGTCGCCCGGCAATGTCCACTGCCCGCAACTCATGGCGCAAGCGAGCGGCAACTTGTCGCAACAATTCGTCCCCCGCGGGGTGTCCGAGCGAATCGTTGATTTTTTTGAAGCGATCGAGGTCGATAAACAAAAATGCTATCTCGTCACCATCGCGGGTGGCGGCAGCAATGGCCTGGTCGGTAGTGGCTTCGAGCAGGCTTCGGTTGGGCATTCCCGTCAAACTGTCATAGAACGCCAATTGCCGCATGCGCTGGCGTTCATGCTCACGTACCAGCGCCAGCGTACATAAATGGGTACAAGCATCGATCAGACCTTGATGAAACGTTCTCGCCATGGTGTTGCGCGGCGTGCGAAAATAGAGCGCGAAGGTGGCGATAACCTGCCCATGGTTGTTGCGAACCGGCGTAGACCAGCAGGCGATGTAACCGAGCGGCAGGATCAACTGGCGATAATCGTCCCAGAGTGGATCCGTCGCAATATCATCCACAATCACCACGTCGTTGCGAAATGCTGCGGTGCCACAAGATCCGGCTTTTGGCCCTATAGGGTTGCCGTCCAGAGCCTGAGAATACGTATCGGGCATACTGGGCCCAGCCAGCGGATGCAGTTTGCCGTAATTATCGACCTCTAAAATAGTGGCCGCGATATCGGGTGCTATACGCTCCACTTCACGACACATCAGATTAAGCACTTCCGACAGCGGACGCTCTGCGACCAACGCCTCCAGCGCTTGATGCTGTAGCATCTCGTGCATCTTGGCGCTGGTAATATCGGTAAGTGTCGATACGGTGTACAATAAGCTGCCCTCTGCGTTCATCACCGGATTCGAGATCACTTTTGCCCAATAACGCTGTCCATGTTTCCCTACCAGAACTTCTTCCCGTTCGAACGATTTGCCAGAGCGCAAAATGGTGCGCAACCTTTCCACCATCAGACTATCTTGTTGGGGCGAAATCAACGCTATTGGCCGTTGTCCTATGGCTTCGTCTGCTGTCCAGCCAAACATATGCACGAAACCGACGTTGACATAGATAATCTGCCATTGCGCGTCGCTGATCAGCACAGCGGTATCCGTCGCATCAACCACCAGCGATAAGCGCCGCAGCCGTTCATTTTTATCGTGTTCGTGCTGGACTCTGACGCTGACATCCATGGCAATTTTCAGAATATGCTGCACCTCGCCATCCTCACCCCGCACCGGAATATAGGTGGCTTCAAGCCAAAGTTGAGATCCATCGCGATGCTGACGCGCAACCTGGTCGGAATGGGACTCGCCTCGACGCAGACTGTCCCAAAACGCTGCATATGCCGGGCTGTTGGTAAACGCCGGAAAGCAAAATTGACGGTGATCCCATCCCAAAATCTCATCAGCATGGTAGCCAAACAGCGCAATATAGTTTTGATTAGCTCGACGCAACCTACCATCGAGATCAAACTCCGCAATCGCCATAACCTGATCCAATGCGTTGAATTGCTGAGAGATGGTCTCGGCAGAGAGTGACTCGGCTCTGTTAAGTGCTTCAAACATTGTTTTAGCTCCTCATTATATGAACCGTGATCGTCCCTTATCTGAGGCTCCTCGCCAAAAAAGTTAATTTCGGAGGAAATCCGTATAAGGTACAAAGATAAATATCATCCATACGCAAATATTCAGCATAAAGCGCACGATATGTTTTTTTGCCATATGGAAAAATAACTTTTTCACAGTAAATAGCGGTGATAACACACGTTAACCCGAGCCATAAAATAAATAGTTTTTTTGCCAATTTTTGTTAATTAGCATGCTAAATATTCATCAATTTCATAAAGATAAAAACTTATCATGCCATAGCAATGCCATTCATAGACTGTATAAGTATGGTACTAAACTGATATAAGGCCATTTTTCTATAAAGAAGCCGATTACCCTGCCGATAGAGGTATTAATAAGGAAAACCAATAAATAATATGGAGTTATCTGCCTAATAAAACGGCAGGTAGTGTAAGGGTACTACGTTGTAAATGTTATCTGCGGCTGCCAAGGATGGGCGGTTGGTGAGGCATCCCTCCCTTCCTGCATCTTCAGACTGCACGCTTGAACAACGCCGAGATTTCCTTATTGAAACACTATGCCAGCGCCTAGTGTGACGCTTGATTTGCCTGAAAATGAGAGAAGAGACTACACCATGAAACTACGCACTCGGATTATGCTGCTTTGCGGCGCAACACTATTGGGTCTTTTGATTTTATCTGCTGTCGCGTTGAATACACTCTATTCTTCGCTGATGAAAGAGCGCACCAGCCACCTGACAACGCTGGTTGAGTTAGCTCAAGCCTCCGCGCAAAAAGCGTATGACCGAGAAAAAGCGGGTCAGATCAGTCATGACGAAGCGATGGCCGAAGCAAAACGTGCCATTGGCAGCTTTCATAAAGATACGCGCTATTTCTTCGTACTCGGCTACAGCGATGACGTGAACTACGTTCACCCTGATGCGAAACGCGTCGGTATTGTTGATGCCAACGGTGGCCGGGAATCCGGCGTGCGTAACCGTGATGCGCTTAAGCAGGCGGCACAGCAGGGCCAAACGCTGGCTTTCACCTCGGGTAAGGGCATGCGCCCCGGTACCGACGGCTTGGTGGATAAACTCTACGGCATCACGCGCTTCGAACCTTTCGACTGGATTATCGGTACTGGCGACTATATTGATGATATTCAGCAAACGTTCTGGCGCAATGCGCTGATGCTGCTGGCGCTCGTTGCCGTATTGATACTTGCCACTACGCTGTTGGCTTGGAACATGTTGCGCACGTTGTTACGTCAATTGGGTGGCGAGCCGCAATACGCAGTAGAAGTGGTACGTGAAATCGCCGACGGCAACCTAACCGTTGAAGTGCAAACGCGTCCAGGCGACGACAGCAGCATTTTATTTGCCATCAGCGCCATGCGTGACAAACTGGCCGATTTGGTGAGCCAGGTTCGCAGCAGCACCCACTCTATCACCACCGCATCGATGCAAATTGCTTCCGGCAACGAAGACCTGTCATCACGCACTGAATCGCAAGCCAGTGCGTTGCAGGAAACCGCAGCAGCCATGGAACAGCTCACCTCGACGGTGCATAACAACGCAGAGAATGCCCGCAACGCCAATACGTTGGCACAGTCGGCCTCCGACGTCGCTATTCGCGGCGGTGATGTAGTTAAACAAGTGGTGAACACCATGGACTCCATCAATGGCTCATCGCGTAAAGTGGTGGACATTATCGGCGTGATTGACAGTATCGCCTTCCAGACCAACATTCTGGCGCTAAACGCCGCCGTTGAAGCGGCACGTGCCGGTGAGCAAGGGCGCGGCTTTGCCGTCGTCGCCACCGAAGTGCGCACGCTGGCACAGCGCTCCGCCTCAGCCGCCAAAGAGATCAAGGGTCTGATCGATGACTCAGTATCCAAAGTGGATGAAGGCACCACGCTGGTGAAACGCGCCGGTGTCACCATGAGTGAAGTGGTAGAAAGCGTGCAACGCGTGACAGCCACCGTTGCCGAAATCAGCGCCGCCAGTGCAGAACAAAGCTCGGGCATCGAGCAGGTCAATCTGGCAGTCGCGCAGATGGATCAAAGCACAGAGCAAAATGCCGCACTGGTGCAAGAAGCACTGGCCGCTGCCAAATCGCTCAGCGATCAGGCTCAGGGTTTGTCGCGCACCGTGGCTCAGTTCCGCGTTGACGACGGCACGGACACCCTTCCCGCATTGGCACGGTTGAACTAAGCCGAAAACCGCCTGACGCGAGTGGCCTTATCTCGCGCCAGGCGTTCGACAGCGAACGCGTTGGGCTCAGGCAACGCCCCTTATTTTGAATGTGCTAATAGTCTTTCCCCTTACGCCATTTACGTAAACGCCCCCGCGCGTTGCTATAAGGAGAAGCGGTATTGAATTGGATCATACGGCCTTGTGTCCATTTTCCGTACCATGCCTGGCCGTAAAGTTGCTCATTGCTGCTGGCGTTAATGTGAGCAACAATCTGTGCCTGAGCGGCGATAAGGCGCTCAATCACCTGAGCGAAAGGAAGTGCGTCATAATCGTGATAGAATTTTTGTGCCAACCGCCCCAGCTCATTCCATTTGAAGCCGGTTTCAGGAAAATCAATGGGCTGACCAGCAGCATCCCGCGCCAGCCATTTCAGCACCAGTTCGTTCCACCCCAACAGATAGGCCGCCAGGTTATTCACGCTCATCAACGTGTCCTTAGCATGTCCCGGCAGGCTTTGTTCATCCACTAATGCGGCAGGCACCTGCGAAAATTCACGGCACAGCTTACTGAATTCGCTGTTAATTGCCGCCAACAACGCAGTTTTATCTTGCGGAACGGCCATTCACTTTCCTTGCATTCACCCGATTAAACCCGAACGCTAAGGCTAAAACGCGTTGATAATCCAGACCGTGATCGTGCTCCGATACTAACGCGTGGACGTCTTGGCGAGCGCATGAATAGCAGGAAGCAAATCCGCAGGCCATTGGCACAGCTGATTTGCGCCGCTGCTGGTCAACTCTTGCAGCGAACCATATCCCCACTGTGCACCAATCGACAACAGGTGGTTATGCTGTGCGCTAACCATATCTTCTTTACGATCGCCCACCATGACCGATGAGGAATGCTGCAATCCCTGCTTGGCGAGCAGATGCGCGACCAGCAATCGCTTATCGTCCATACTGCCATCCACTGGTGTACCGAGAATATCGTCAAACAGCGCGCTAATGCCGATACGCTCCAGTATGCGTTCCGCAAAAGGTTGTCGTTTAGAGGTGGCGACAAACAGATGATGCCCCTCGGCGTATAGCGTCTTAAGCACCTGCTGAATATCGGGATACATCAATCCCTGAAGTAACCCGATGCGGCCATAATGTTCACGATAGAGCGCCACCGTCTGCACCACGCGATCGTCCCCAAACGGTGCCAGCAGCGTGGCAACAATGTGATCCATCGGAGGCCCAATCAAGGCGGTGATGTCTGTGTCTTCGGCCAACCGGTGCCCTTGCTTTTCCAGCGCGTAGGAGAGACTGGCGCGAATGCCCGGCACAGAATCAACCAGCGTGCCATCCATATCGAAAATAACATTCATCCCTTGTTCCTTAATCTTTTCCTTAACCTTAGTCACCTGAAACCGTTTTAGCGCCGACGCCAGCTACCAGAGCTGCAGCGGTAGAAATTGCGGCCACGATACCGCTCATGGAGAAGAAAATAAACACCAGCACCACAATGGCCAGACTACCGCCCCAATGCACCACATAATAACCAGCTGATAAAGTCAATCATCGTTTACGCGATCAGGGTGCTTACCTGTCGCGTCACGGCTTTGGCTATAGCGTATTTGCCCATCGCGAAACCGATATCGACAGCGAATTAACCGTACTGGTCGCGCTGGATGCCCCGGTGAAACTCGCAATGCTCACCCGTCACAACCGTTCAGGCCGCACGCGCACGCTTTCCGCAACCGGCTACGTGGAATGGGTGCTCGGCGTTTCTCACCTTTCCAGCGCGCGGCACGTTGCAACGCGCCCGGCCACTGTGCACAAAGGCTGCGGCATTCTCGCCACTAACCATTATGGCAGCAACGGTTCGGAGCAAACGGCATTTTTCGCCGTCAGCGGTGCACAGTGTACCTTCACTGCCGATCGGCGCGAGTTTCTCGGACGCAACGGTTCGCGCTATCACCCGGCGGCCCTAGTCCATGCGAGGCTGTCGGAGAAAACCGGGGCGGGGTTCGACCCCTGTGCCGCCAATCCGTTGTCACGTTGATCGATAGCGCTCACCAGACGCTGATGTTCGCACTCGGCATCGGTACCCCCCTCAGGAGCCCGAAGCGCTGATTGCGCGTTACCTGAACGAAACGGCCACCCTGCGTGAGTTGGACGACGTGCACCGTTACTGGCACCAGATGCTTGATAAAGTCATCATCAATACCCCCGATGCCGCCGTTAACCTGTTAGCCAACGGCTGACTGCTGTATCAGACGTTGGCGTGTCGCATCATGGCCCGCAGCGGTTATTACCAATCCGGCGGCGCATTTGGTTTTCGCGATCAACTAAAGGACACGCTGGCGCTCAGTCATGCCGCCCCCGAGCGGCTGCGCGATCAACTGTTACTCTGTGCCTCACGCCAGTTTATTGAAGGGGATGTACAGCACTGGTGGCATCCGCCTTTGGGCAATGGCGTGCGTACCCGCTGCTCGAATGATTATCTCTGGCTGCCGTTGGCGCTGTGCCACTACGTGGAAACCACGGGCGATCTGTCCATTCTGGAACAGGCTGTGCCCCATCTGGAGGGGCGGCAACTGCTTCCCGGTGAAGAGGCGGCCTACGAGCAGCCCGTGGTTAGCGCGCAGTCTGAAACGCTGTGGCAACACTGCGTGCGCGCTATCGAGCACGAGCTTACCACCGGTCGCCACGGTTTGCCCCTGATGGGAGCTGTGGACGGGAACGATGGCATGAACCTGGTAGGACTGGAAGGCAAAGGTGAAAGCGTCTGGTTGGCCTTCTTCCTGTACGATATTTTGCAGCGCTTTGCCGCACTGGCCGAGCGCCGTCAGGAACACACGCTTGCCGCCCACTGCCGCGAACACGCGGTACAATTGCAGCAAGATCTTGAAAACTATGCCTAGGACGGTGCCTGGTATCGCCGTGGTTATTTTGATAACGGCGATCCACTGGGATCGCACCTGTCCACGGAGTGTCAAATCGATGCCATTGCCCAAAGCTGGTCGGTACTGTCAGACGCGGGCAACCCGCAACGCAGTGAACAGGCGATGAAGGCGTTGGATACCTATCTGGTCAATCAGGACGCCGGACTCATCCAACTGCTCACCCCACCGTTTAATGGCAACGGTCCAAACCCGGGATACATTCAAGGTTACGTGCCCGGCGTGCGGGAAAACGGCGGACAGTACACCCATGGCGCGATTTGGGCGATCATGGCGTTTGCGCATAGCGGGAATCGGGCGCACGCCTGGGCCTATCGTCTGATTGTCGAAACGCTGCTGGGGGTAGCACGTCACGGAGATGTACTCACCATTGCGACCGAACTGCCCCACGATTGGCCGTCGGCCAGCCTTAGCTATCGGTACGGCAACAGCCGCTATGACATCACCCTGCGCAACAGCAGCGGCGAATATCGATTGACGTTGGACGGCACCGAACTGCCGCAAGGCAAAATACCGCTCATCGATGACGGGCAATCCCATCAGGTGGAGATTGCGTTGGGTAATAGCGCAGCCGGATAAATACCGCTTACGTACCGGTAGCGGACGGCAGTGAATCCGCTACCGGGTCATGATTATGCGTTATTGAGCCCCAGTTGTCCTTTCGCGCCGATGAAACACAGCAGCAGAGCCCCCCACAGCGCCAGGGTAAGATATGGGCTGACGCCCATAATATTAAAACCGCTTTCAATGGTTTGCAGCAGGATCAATGCCAGCACCATGCCGACAATCTTTCCGCTGCCGCCATCGGGATTCACACCGCCAAGCACCACCGCCAAAATGGAGGTCAACAGGTAAGACTCCCCGTAAGAGGCTTTGGCGGAATTGAGTTTCGACATCATTAAAAACGCCGCCACGGCGCACAGCAGTGCGGAAATCACATACACCCACAGCAACACCCGGCGCGTGTTGATGCCGGAATACCCAGTGGCACGCTCATTGGAGCCGATAAGATAAATTGCCCTGCCCAGCGTGCTGCGCTCCAACACCAGCCAGAGCCCGATAGCAACCACCACAAACAGCCACATCGGAAGCGGCACACCAACCCACTGCGCGCGATTTAACCACAGCACCCATTCGGGATAATTGGCAATGGCGCTGCCGCCGGTAATCAAAATATTGATCCCCTTGAGCAGCGTCATCATGCCCAGCGTCGCCAGGATCGGCGACACCCGCAGGCCGGCAATCAATACGCCGTTACACAGCCCAATCAGCACTGCTGCCACAACGCCCGCCACCAGCGTGGCGACGACGGTCAACAATGACGGCGGGTAGCTGACCGCTACCCAGGCCATCACCAACGAGCAGGCATTTGCCGTTGAAATGATCGACAGGTTGATGCCACCGCACAGCATGGTCACTGCCATCGCCAGCGTTAATATGCCGAGGACCGGCATCTGCGAAGCGATGGACTGAAAATTATTCACCGACCAAAACACCTCCGGCATGGTGATGCTAAACCCAATAACTGTCAGTCCCAGCAACCCCATCAGGTAGGTTTCAACATTCTCGCGCAGCGATATCTTCATAACAGACTCCGGTTTTGGTGCTGGCTCCACGCCGTGGCACTGATGCTGACCACAATGATGATGCCGGTGATCAAGGTCTGCCAATAGGAAGAGACGCCCAGCAAATTCAACCCATTCTGCAACACCGCCAACAGGATCACCCCAAGCACGGTACCGATAAGCGTACCGCGCCCGCCTACCAGGCTAGTGCCGCCTAGCACCACCGCCGCCAGAACCGTCAGTTCGTAGCCCAGCAGCGAGTCCGGGGCGACGGTGCGCACCGTCCAGGATTGCACCACGCCCGCCACGCCGGACATCAGTCCCATATAGCCATAAACAAAGCATTGCAGCAGCAATACGCTAAAGCCAAGGCGACTGGCCGATTCACGATTTCCACCCAGTGCGTAAATTTTGCGGCCAACGGTGGTGAAATTCATGATAAAAGCGGTCAACGCCAGTACCACGAACATGGTGAGCATGGGCAAACCCAGCCCATAGTCGTAGCCATCAGCATCGGTGTATTTGAACAGCATAAAGCCTGACTCAAACCATGCCGGGAAGTCGTACAGCCACACCCCTTTGCTGAACCACAGCAGCAGACCGTAAAAGATGTTCAGCGTGGAGATGGTAATGATGATGGAAGGTACCCGCAGCCGGTTAACCAGAATGGCATTCACACTGCCCAACAAGATGCCCACACCGCCGGCAATCAGGTAAGCCACGACGAAGTTACCGCCGATATCGCGCAGTATCAGCACCATCACGTACTGTGCGATGATGGCCATAGCCGGAAAGGAGATGTCGATCCCACCGGAAATCAGCACCATGAACAGTCCGCAGGCCAGAATGGTCAACATGGCGTAGTTATTGACCAAATCGTACAAATTCCCCAGCGTCAGAAACTCATCACTACGCCAGGACAACCCGATAAACAGCACCAAAATCAGCAACGCCAGCCAGATTTCATGCCGGTAATGTTTTAAATCAGCCATTGACAACTCCGGCAATTTCCGTAGGGCTACTGCTACCCGGGGTGAACGTATGATGGATTTCCCCCTGTTTCATCACCAGAATACGGTGACTTTGATACCAGGCTTCATCCAGTTCGTCACAGATCATCAGGATGGCGATCCCTTGTGCGGCCAGTTCGCTGATGATGTGATAAATCCCGGCTTTATTGGCGATATCGACGCCAACCGTGGGACTGTCCAGAATCAATACCCGTGGATCGATTGCCAGCCATTTGGCGATGGAAATGCGCTGCGCGTTGCCGCCCGACAGCGTACTCACCGGCAAGCGCGGATCGGGCGCTTTGATACTGAGTGCCGCGATCAACCGGTCTACTGTCGCCTGCACCTGTTTTTTGTTGATCAGCCCGCAGGCATTGCGCACTTTGTCAAAAATGGTGCTGATAATGTTGTCCTCAATGGACTGCGCCATCACCAACCCACGCGACATACGATCTTCCGACACATAGCCAATGCCGTAGCGCAGTGCGTCACGGTTGCTGCGTAACTGCACCGTTTGCCCTTCGATACGTATCTCTCCGCTATCAGGGCGCGTCATGCCAAACAGACTCAGGCAGAGTTCGGTGCGCCCCGCCCCCAGCAGCCCGATGATAGACACAATTTCCCCCGCACCGAGCGAAAACGAGATATCACGGTATTCGCCCGCACGGCTGAGTTGCCGCACCTCCAGCACCTTGCGTGCCGCATCACCCTGCCAGGGTTCGCGAATCTGGTAGTCAAACGCTTGCCCGGTCATCAGCATGCCGAGTTGGCGCGTACTCATGTCGTTGGCGGGATAGGTTCCCACCAGGTTGCCGTCTTTCAGCACGGTGATACGATCGGATACCGCCATGACCTCTTCCAACCGGTGGCTGACAAACACCACACAAATACCGCGCTCACGCAGTTGACGTACCACATGCAGCAGCCCTTCCACTTCCTGATGTGTTAAGGAGGCGGTGGGTTCATCCATAATGATCAGCCTGGCATCCTGCGCTAACGCCCGGCAGATAGCCACCAGTTGGCAGCGCGCAATCGAGAGCGACTCCACCAGTGCGTCAAGCGGTAGGTTGACGTTGATGCTGGCCAACGCGCGCTCTGCTACCTGGCGCAGCGCCTTGCGTTTTACCAACAGGCCGTGGTGGTAGTGGTTGATCACAATGTTTTCCCAAACGCTAAGATTGGGAAACAGCGATAAGTCCTGATAGATCACCTGGATACCCTGTGCCACTGACGCAGCAGGCGTCAATTTAGGCCAAATCTTACCGCCTAGCGCGATGCGCGCCTTGGCATCAGGTTGGTATACCCCGGAAATAATCTTGATGAGCGTGGACTTGCCACAGCCGTTTTGTCCAGCGAGGCAGTGCACTTCGCCGGGCATAAAGGTGAGCGAAATATCATTGAGCGCACGCGTGCCATGAAACGTTTTACTGACATGGCTCAGGGACAGGAATGGTTCCATAACACCCCCTGGCAAACAGGAAAGCGGGGCGCAGTGCGCCCCGAATAAGCAGAATCAATAGAGCGTATCGATATTTTCTTTGGTTACGAGCAACACTTTGTGGAAACGAATAATACGTTTTTCGTTATCCACATCCGCTTTACCCAGATTTTTAACCGAGAACCCCTCGGCGATCGCTTCACCGTTGAGCAAGGTGCTGGCAACGGCGGCTAACGCATAGCCTGCACTGGCAGGATCGTAGGTGATGCCCGCAGTGATATCACCGCTTTTAATCAGCGATGCCGCTTGCGATGGGATCATCATGCCATACACCGCCACTTTATTTTTTGCGCGTTTCTCCTGCACTGCTCGCCCGGCACCGATGGGGCCGTTCGAACCGAAGGACACCACCGCTTTCATATCAGGATATGCACGCATCAAATCCAACGTGGTGCGACGCGAATCATCAACGCTTTCCGCTACCGGCATACGCTTGGTCACTTCAAACATATCGGGATAATGTTCTTTCTGGTACTTCACCAACAAATCAGCCCACAGGTTGTGCTGTGGCACCGTCAGGCTACCGACATAGATGACGTAGCCCCCTTTTCCCCCCATACGTTTTGCCATCTGCTCCACGTATTCCGCAGCGAATTTTTGGTTATCAATGATCTCCACATCCCAGTTGGCACTGGGCTGCCCCGGGGATTCGTTGGTCAACACCACGATGCCGCCATCACGTGCTTTCTTGAACACCGGTTCCAGCACGTTGGCATCATTCGGCACAATGGTAATAGCATTGACTTTGCGAGCGATCAGATCCTCGATGATTTTGACCTGTTGCGGCGCATCGGTACTGGCTGGCCCCACTTGGGTCGCATTGACGTTGAAATCTTTACCGGCCTGAACGACACCTTCACCCATACGGTTGAACCAGGGCATGCCGTCCACTTTTGCGATATTGACGACCGTTTTTTGTTCTGCATAGACTGGTGTTGCGATAAGCGACATGCCCAACAACAGGGAGGACACTACGCCACAGAGAAGACGTTTTTTCATCATTTTCAGCCTCGTTACTCACCATTTGCCAGGGAACTGCGCCACAGTGACTTCCCCGTGATGCGGTGTTCCCCATAACGCCGCCGCGTCATCTGCCGATGGAGATTATTTTTTCAGCTTACGTTTATTGTCTAAGTAGGGTGATTTTTCAGTAAAAAATCCAAGAAAGGGTAATCTTGGGGCGGACAACGAAAAATGCAGTTTCCTGCTATTTATATGGATAAACACCCCATCTCGTTAGAATGTGATGCAACTCTCATTGTTAGCATCAATATAATAAGCAACGAAATGATGTGATGCGATAGCCATCAAAAATCGCTGTTTACCCCTAAAGCATAGTTGAAACTAAGTACGAGGAAAGCGATCATCTGAGGCAACGATCACATTGTAATGCGCCTGTTCGATATTGCACTCCGCATAGGGCAATGTGCTGTCATGCACGTTGATGTTCAATTGATAAATCAAATTCTCAGAAATAAGGTGTGTGAAATTATCCCACTGTTCAAAAGACATGTCAGATAAATAGTCATTGTCCTTTTTCTGGTATTTTATCTTCCTTAATGCGTCTCTTACCGCCTGTGGCGAATAGAGCGAAAAGTCACCGCTCGCAATGGTGTTGTTGTAAATTATCGCATCAACACTTTCTCCGTCAGAGACAGGAAAATAACCGTAAAGCTCACTCATGCCAGTAATGGCATTTTTAATCGCCATCTGTATTTTAGGTTCCCAATCAGTGGTTTTTATTTCCTGCAAGATAATTGATTTATCGACATCCAACCAATTTTCATTTCTATCACGTAGCATCAAGGCCGCGCGAAACTGGCAGGCACCGTCTTGAGGCAACGCATAGCGCAGTTGACGGTTGTTGTCGCTGAAAGTGGCGTAATCTACCGCATCAAACGTCCCGTGTTGCGGTGTGTACCATTTCGGTTTGACAGGAAAATGGTCGAGTCGCACGATCTTTTCTTTCACCAGGGCCGGTATATTATCTGCATGGGGTCCCTCATCTTTGAGGTACGTGCCAGCGATGAACAGCAGCGTAAATCGGTCTTGTAGAAACGTAGTGTTGATCCATTGAGGGAAATCCGTGATTAACGATTGGCACTGGGCGCGCGCCCTTTTGGCGACATGGGCAGAACCGCCCTCATCCTGACATACGATGCGGCAGAGATAATCCTGGGCAAGTGTTGCAATCTCACCTTTTCCAAGAGCGATATTCTGTAATAACTCAAGGCTTTCACAACAATTATTTTTTGCTCGGTGGTATACGCTATCAAGATGCTCCTTGACCGAGACACCATCACCACTGTCACGGTGTAAAGGCGTCCCCTCGATAGCCGCTGAAATAAGCACGCCAAGCCGATGACTGTTGGTTTCCGAACCATACAAAGGGGATGATGGAATAAGTGTTGGGTGTGAACGACACGGTGTTAATATAGGCATAATGATAACTTATCGAGTTGAACAGATACTGATTTTTACACCGTTGACACAAGATATTCTTTAAAAAAAGCAGCCGTTATTTTTTAACAGCTATTATTTCTCTTCATGACAAGCGTGAATTGAGGCAATCTATTACTATAACCCGTTGTAACGCAGAGGCATTCGACGAATACCGGCGTGCTTGTTGCTGCGCCCCCAGACAACCGAGTCCCCCACTGCCGAACGCCAAATGGGCATTGTTCTCCCGGCAGATATCCAAGGTGAAGGGATTTTCAAATGGCTGTTCATCGCGATTGGCCGAAGCCCACCAGAGTGTCACTTTCTCACCCGCTTTGATGCGTTTACCCGCCACGTCAACATCACGCGTCGCGGTGCGGCGGTTGTACGGAGTGGGAGAGGTCCAGCGTAAGATTTCCTCCAGTGCCCGGCTCATTCGCACAGGTTTTTGTTGCAGCAGTTACCACTGTTCCGGGTGCCGAATAAACGCCAGTATTCCACCCGCACTAGCATTGCGCGTGGTTTACAAACCAGCCACCATCACCAGCTCTATTGGGGTCAAGCAGCCCAGTTCAGCGGAAAATTCTCCCGCAATCGCTAGCGACACAATATCATCACCGGGAGCCTGACGGCGTTGTTCCACAACGCGCTGCGCGTAAGCCATAAATTGCTGCATGCCTTGCTGACTGCTGACACTGCTCTGCACCAATTGGCGATCGGCATAATCAAGCACCGCATTAATCCAACCTGAGGTCGGGTAGCGATCTTCAGGAGGAATCCCGACCAAATGCGCAATGGCAAACAGAGGGAGTTCGGCGGTAATATCCGATACAAAATCCCCTTCGCCTTTGGCTAACGCGCTTACGACAGCCTGACGCGCCACCACCGTAAGCAGGGGTTCCAATGCCGCGATACGCCCACGGGTGATCCCCGGAGCCATAAGGCGTCGCAATGCTTTATGGCGCGGATCATCCATCATATTGATGACTGTCCCCGGCCCTTCGGTGCTGGGCAAATTCTCAATCATGGTTCCGCCTCCGGCACGATCGCCGCCTCGGTGCGAGGAGAACCTGTCGATATCTCTGGCGAGCAGCACAATATCCTGGTAGCGCGTAAAGACCCAAAAACCCTTGTTATCCGGCGTCAACGGCGTAGCCGGATGATACAACGCGCACCCTTGTGGCGTAATTGCGCGAAAACGGAATGCGGGAAGCCTTGAGAGAACAGTGACAAATCGGTCAAATCAACGTCAGGCAGCGGCCAACGTGCAGCGCAATGCTGACTATCACACAGAGGCTCAGACATCATCTTCTCCTCGTTCTTCCCGGGGATGTACAATGCGTCATCCTTCAGCGCGTACTTTTGCCTGCCAAAAGGCTGCGTAGCGTCCGTTCATGGTCAATAACTGTTGATGGTTGCCCTGCTCCACAATCTGCCCGTGATCGAGCACGATAATGTTATCCGCACTGCGAATGGTGTGCAGTTGGTGCGCGATGACCAGCATGGTGCAGCGGCCACGCAACGCGTTAAGCCCCTGCGCGATCGCTTCCTGATTTTCGGGATCCAATGCACCGGTTGCTTCATCCAACAGCAAGATTGGCGCGTTTTTCAGCAAGGCGCGCGCCAGTGCGGCACGCTGACGTTCCCCCCCCGACAACAATCCGCCCCCTTCGCCAACCCGGCTATCCAGACCCAACGGTAAGCGCTGCACCACCTCGTCCAAACGCGACAGCTTCAAGACGTTTTGCAACGTGTCATCATCGGCTGCAGGGTTTCCCATCAGTAGGTTTTCCCGCAGGGTGCCGCTAAACAGGTAATTGTCCTGAAACACTTGCGAAATCATATTCATGTGTTGCGCAACCGGGAAGTGTTTTACATTAACGCCCCCAATAACAATGGCACCGCTCTCTGGATCGAAAAAGCGGGCAATCAATTTGGTTAACGTGGTTTTCCCCGAGCCGGATGCCCCCACGACGGCGGTCATGCTATTGGCTGGCAGCGTCGCTGAGACACTTTGCAGCACCCGAACGCCCTGCTGGTAACTGAAAGTCACGTCCCGCAACTCGATGCCGTAGTGTTGCGGTAAAGGCACGGGCTCTGTCGGCGCTGGTAACGACCGTTGCGACAACACGTTTTCTGCCGCCTCCATTTGGGTTGACGCCATACGGATGCCCGAGCTGTAGGAGGCCACTTCACTGAGGGGGTCGATAACCCGGCTCACCAGCACTAGCAAGGCAAACAGCGTCGTTTGCTGCTCCGCGTCCCCCTCAATCACCACCAGCCAGGTAATTCCCGCCATCAACGCCATCAACGCCAACTGTCCCAACCAGGTGTTCAGCAGCAGTGGCGGCAACACCAGCCACAGCTGACGTCGTGCGGCCCGACTTTGCGCCATCAGCGCCTGATCAAATTGCTGATATCCCTGTGCAGCTTTGCCATAGGTGCGTAACACTGGCTGGCTTTGCGCGAACTCTACCATGCGATCGCACGCCTGTGCATTGGCAGTCTGAACAGTCCGGTCGGCGGTACGCCCCAGTCGTCCAGCCCACCAATACACCAGCCCTAACATAGGAAACAGAAACGCCGTGCACAACGCTACGCGCCAGTCAAAAAAACTGGTTGCCACCACCACCACCACGGGCGTTATCACCGCCCGCAACAACGGGGTTAACTGGTGGGCGGGTAATCCCAGGATCTCCATCACGCCCTGACTAAGCAACAGACCCAAGCGGCTGGTGTTGGCACGCACAAACCAGCCGAGCGGAAGGGTGACCACATGATCGCCAATGCGGCGGCGCAGTTGATTCATCAGCGTTGCGGCCACCTGAAATCCACTGTACGCAGCGCGATAATGCAAATAGCCGGTCAGCACCACGCCAATGCCTAACGGCATCAACCACAGCAAGGCATCATCCACACGGAGATCCAGCAGGGCGCGAATGATGGGCACCACCAGTACAAAGGTCAGCCCCTGCATCAGGCAATAGCTGCACACCCACAGCAAATAATGACGCAGCAGCAACGCGTGAGATTTCCCCATCAGTCTGGTCAGGCGCATCAACAGCATATGGCCTCCTGTTGCCCTTGTTGTGCCGCCCACAGCCGCGCATACTCACCGCCACCGGCCAGCAAATCGGCATAGCATCCTTGTGCGTCAATGCGACCCTGTGACAGCACGACAATGTTGTCGGCGTGCCTGATGCTCTCCAATCGGTGGGCAATCACCAGCACGACCTGACGGCGTTGATGCGCGATCAATGCGTTGAACGCCGCCTGTATCGCGGCTTCTGATTCGGTATCCGCCTGCGCGGTGGGCTTATCCAGCACCAGCACAGCGGGTTGTAGCAAGAGTGCTCGGGCAATGCTGACCCGCTGTGCCTCACCGCCAGACAGTGTGGCATCATCGCCGTATACCGATTGATAACCGCGCGGCAAACACAAGATATGTTCATGAATATGTGCCGCCTTGGCAGCAGCAGTGACCTTTTCTTCACTGGCCTGCGGATCGCCCAGCGCGATGTTGTCATACACGCTCATGCGTAACAGTTGCGTATCCTGAAACACAGTACCGATCTGGCGGTACAAATGTCGGCTGTCAATCTGGCTCAACTCAATGCCCCCTAACGTGAAAGGTGGCAAGCCGCCTTAACGCGGCTTTCGCCATACGCAAAGATTGCGCACTGTGGCTCAACGTGGTGACGGGCACTGAGATACCGAACGCAATCACCAGAAAAGGCAACAGTTCTGTCATCCCCAGATGCATAAACCCAATGCCACCGACCAACATCAATAAGGTAAGTGGCGCGATGATGACGGTAGACCAACACTCGGGTTTGATCAGCGGCAGTGCCCAATCCAAGAAAAAACGCTGAAAATCAGATGTTGCCCGACAATAAGCCTGATGGGCTTTACCGCTCAGCCCAAAGGTCTTGACCACGGTGATGCCCTGCACGTACTCCACCACCGATTGGTTCACTTGTGCCAGCGCGGTGCCGTATTCCGACATTCTTCGTTGACATCCGTTCTGCACCTGCCGATAGAACACGATAAACAACAGCAGCGTAGCACTCGCGTTGGTGATATTACGCCAGGCGTGCGCCACCAGATGATGGATCGCCGTGACATCATCCTGAAGCCCTTGTTTGATTCGCCCGCAGCTCTGGGCGGTAAACCAGCTGAGCGGAGCCTGAGACAGACGTTGTGCTAATTGGCGGCGCAACGACAAGGCCAAATGATTATCAGCCAGATGAGTAATCAGTTCCGACAGGCCACGCAGGGCCAAGCCGAAAGCCAGACAGACGCAGCCAAGCATAATTACGTGCCAGGCCTCCTGATACCGCGTCAGCGATACTCCCATCAGCACCGTAATCAATTCACATAATTCAACCAGCGGGACCAATACCAACCCTGCCGAAAGCATTTTCAGCAGCGCTGCAAGCAAAATCCAGCCCCGAATAGGGGCTAACAGTGACGCAGGTTTGATACTCTCAAGCGAATCAGTAGGTGACGATAAAGGGATTATCGGCTCCATCATTAACGGGCTCTCCTTGTTGCTGGGGTAATGAAAGGGTGATACCCGACGCAGGGCTAAGCAATAACACCCGATGGCACAGTGCACGCATTCCACCTGATGCGTGATCAACAACAGAGCCATGTGATGCTCATGGCAAAGTCGTTGTAAAAGCATAAGAATTTGCCTAGTGGTGAGTGTATCCAGCGCTGAAGTGACTTCGTCACACATCAAGATAGCGGGTTACCCTAGCGCGTGCGCCAGGGTAATCCGCTGTAATTCCCCGCCAGAGAGTTGTGCTGGAAAGCGCCGCGTATACGCGGCGGTATTCATGGAAAAATAGAAGACGTTGGCACCAATGATACCGCTGCGCAGCACGCGATATTTGGGCTGCCCTTCCAACATGCGCACACAGCTCACCGGGATATCAAACGCATAATCGGCGGCACCACTCAGCAATGCATTGACACGTGCAGACGCATCGGCCAAGGGACGAATAACGATACGATCGAAGTGAACGACAGACTGCCAGGCATACGGATTTCGCGTGAGTTCGGCGCCGTTGATACCGTCGAAGAGGCTCACCTGCCAGGGGCCGCTGCACACCGGGAAATCGCCGGTTTGCGGACCGGCCTTCCACACCATGCTGGCCACAGCCAGCACTGCGGGGATCAAATCGGCGCGCAGACGTATCGCCCAGCGCATTGCATCCTCATTGGGTTCAATGGCCGTAGCCAACGGGTACTCCAGTAGCCCATTGCGCCACCGGACCAGCACATCACACACGTTTCCCATCACTGCCCAGGGAAAGTAGGTTTGAGCCTGACCATACTTCAGCGTCTCATTTTGACTGCCGAGCATGACAACACGTAGCATTTTGTCATCGCGCCTAGTATCAGCGATGTCGCTATATCGCCATAAGAACCCAACGGCTGCAACCAGCAGCACAAGAAGTACAACAACCCGCCGTAGTATTCTCTGTTTTCTCATACGAATCCTGAACTCTGATATTGCCCGCGTGCGCCGCACAGGGCGATATAACGGCTACATGTGCACCTTCATTCCGGCACCGATCACTCCCCCGTATCCCACGGTGACCACGCTCACGCCGGGCATATAACTTATGCCGGTATACTGAGGTCGCTAATTGGTTACATTTTGCGCAAACAAATACACACCCAATGACGGAAACTCTAACCCTGCCCTGAGATTGATCTGGCGATACGCGGGAAGCGTAACGTTGTTATCCACATTCGCCTCACGCTGAGCGATAAACTGGTGCTGTGCCAGCTCAAACACATTGGCATCAGGGATCCCCAACACGCCGGCTGAGTCGTAGTAGGCCAAGGTCATCGAGGTGGTAAAACGGGGCACGGCAGGAATGCGATAACCATCACGCGTACCGGTTTTATCCGTCACACTGGTAGGCACGTTGCACAGTTCCGCATGGGTAAACCCAACGCCGCCACCCAATCGCCAGTGCTCCGCCAGTTGCCATCCTCCCGCCAACTCCGCGCCATAGCTTGCGGTATCGATGGATTGTGGTGTTAAGACCATCGAGTTCTTTTCTTTGGCAAACAGGTGCTCGTTTCGTACCTGGTTGTAAAACAGCGCGAGGTTCCATTCACCACGCCCCCCGCGCTACGCTGGTATACGCCATGGCGTCGTGTGTCAGTTGATAGTGTAGCGCGGCCCGTCCGGTCACCATGTCATATTGCAATCTTCCTTGTTGATCGAAAGCGGCAACATTACCGGGGTGACCATTATTTTGAATATGCGCGTGATACCCCTTGCTGTCGTGGGTGTACCGCAATCCCTGCGTGCCTTTTAATTTTTCGTTTTCCGTCAGCGCGGTGGTCAGTTCGCCAAACAGCGCATAGCTGTCCGTTTGATAATGGTTATTGCGCATTCCATTAATCATCGAACTGGCGTTGCTCGGTGCCAACATCGAGGTCGTGGTGTAATCATTCATCAGGCGATAGTCATCGTGCAGGTAATTCATGCCACTGCCCCATATCACCCGGGCCTTATCCAGGCTGCTCATCCGCAGTTCCTGATAGAAACTGCGCTGTTTTTCGTCATAGGTACTCCAGTCAAGCACCGGTAAAAATGCTGCGCTGGGCTGGTTAAACATGGCTCCATAGGTGAGTGCTTCGGAATTGCTCGTCAGGTTGTCGAAATCATAGCGATTGAAGGCGGTAACCGAGGTCACTTGCAGGGTACGCGGCGTACGATTGGCGGTCAGCGACAGGGCCCCCGTTTCTCGATGTGCCCAGCCTTGGGGTCCAACGCTACGGTGGGAAGGTTCGGCGTACCTTGCAGCACGTCTATACGTTCAACGTCGAGAAAACGCAAATCAGAGACAAACAGCGGCTGCGGTACGCCATCAATGTAGGTGACTACCGAGGTGTCATCGTGACCGATAGGCTGCGCCAACGTGCCCACACCTCTTATGGAAAGGTGCGTGAACAGCTGTGACAGGAGCCAGAATCAGACGTTGAGCGTATCACGGGGGCAACGACCAAACTTACGTCTGCTGCGCCAATTCGTCATCGACAATACGCCGTGGTGCCGCCTGAATAACCAGACTACGGCTATGATGTCCACACGGATTGCGGCACCAGAGCTGAAGCGGGCTGCGAGTGGCAATCACTTTCGCCACGCCAAACTCCATCATCAGCATGCGGCCATCATCCAGATAATAATTTGGCGTGTCCCCATCCAGGGTCAACAGGATGGTCAGGCACTGTTTAAGCGTGGCGCTGCGATAATCTTCCTCGTGGGTAGTACGTTTAGGCAAAGATCGATCCCATACGGCAACGTCACGGCCCGCAGCGTACCCTCCAACGCGATCTCTCGGGGCGGGCTTTTTTCTGCCGCGACCATTTCATATTCGTAGCCCCAATGAGGAGCCAAATCGCTTAATTGTTTTAACAATGAGAGGTGTTGTACTGATGACATGTCACCCTTCCTCCAGTCCCTCGATGTTGCACCCCTACCGCGTTTTTTGCTGGAAGACCAGATAAGGCGCAATACTGTCCAACTTTTCCTGTGTTTCAGTGAATTCACGTATGGGTGATGACTGCGCAATCACCCCGGCCCCGGCCTGTAACCAGCATTGATGGCTATCCTGAAACGCAGAACGCAACACCAGTGCCGCTTCGAAATGTGTTTTGCCATCTAACCAGAGTATGGCACCGGAGTAGAGTTCGCGCGGGGACGATTCGAGTCGGGCGATTGCCGACAGCGCAGCACGCTTCGGCACGCCCGTGGCAGTTATCGCAGGGAACAGGGCATCAAAGGCGTCCCACGCGTCCTTCCCGAAGCCCAATTCACCGCTGACGCGCGATCCCAGGTGTTGCACGTTGCCGCGCTGGCGTACTGACATTAAATCATTGATAACCACACTCTCCGGCTGGCACAGCGCTTTCATTTCCTCTACCGCCGCTCTGACAGACATCACATGCTCAACAATCTCTTTATCGTCGCTTAAGGAATGGTTCAGCAAGACGTTTGATGAGGCCGCGTCCTGATGCCGTACGCAGGTGCCCGCTAACGTGTCGGTACTCACCTTGTCCCGTTCGACGGACATCACCAGTTCAGGACAAAAACCGACGGCTTCCCGCTCTCCCTGGCGCAATAAAAAGGTGCGCACTGGCGTATTAGCCTGGCGTCCACGCAGCAGCGTTGCTGCCATATCCACCGATTGTTTAAGCGGCATGACCCGTGCCAGTATCACCTTGCTGTAGTAGGCATCGTTAATTTCTTCAATCGCCTGGCATATACGCTGGCAGTAATCTCCCTGATCGCAGGAGAGTTCAGCAACCTGCGCCAGTCGGACATCCCGCCCCCGACGTTTCGCCACGGCAACGGCGCTCAATATCCAATCAGACAACTGCCGACAACGCAGTTCGTCCTCAGCCAACACGGTGACGCCATTATGTGAAAAAATCAGTTCTTCACGCGGTACAACCAGGTTCAACACCGGCCAACGCCCCGGTTTGTAAGCGTGACCCTGTACGCAAAGCGCATAGTGAAATCCCGCTTCACCATAGATGCGCAGATTTTCACCGCCATGTGCCACTTGAAAGCGACGGGCATGCTCCGCCGGCGATCCCTTGATGCGTGTGGTACTGATACCGTTATCGGTAATAGTGGTCGCCTGCTCGCCTGCGGCATCGACGGTCAACGAGGCTCGTTGCCCTAACGCAAGATACCAACAGGATTGTCGCTCATAGACATAGTGGTCCTCCCCTTTCAACTGGTTGAGCAGTTCCGCGATAATTGGCAGCGTTTGCACCTCAGGCAAAATCAGATGCCGTCTACTGTGATATCCCATCATGATTGTCCCTTTACCTGTTCCCTTACGCGTTCGAGAATGCGTGCCGTTAGCGCCTGTTTATTGATTTTTCCCATTGGAGTAAGCGGCAATGCGTTTACCACGCTCAGCGCGTCGGGCCATCGGGATTCGGGCACGCCCTGCTGTTCCAAAAAAGCACACAAATCCGCCAACAACAGTGACCGTTTGACCACCGCCACCGCATGTACTGTTTCATCCAGGCCGGCCACAACGGCCACGTCACGCACATCAGGATGCAGGCGCAACGCCTCTTCGATGTCCCCCGCCCCCACAGATTCACCGTGGCGGTTGATGGTTTCCTTGATACGCCCTTCGACGCACAGATTGCCATCCGGTAGACGTCGAACCCGATCGCCGCTACGGTAAAACCCCTCAGGAGTGAACGGCTGACCATCTGATGGGTCGGCACGGAAATACCCTCGAATCGTATAGGGCCCGCGCACCCATAGTTCACCCGCATTACCGGGAGAAACGGCAATCCCATCCGGGTCCACAATGCGAATATCATCATCCTCACACAGCGGTCTCCCCTGCGTGTTAAGGATGGTGTGTGGCGTATCGTCCAGCCTGGTCGCGGTGATCAGCCCTTCTGCGATGCCAAACACTTGTTGCAATTGGCATCTGAAACGATTCAGCATTGCGCCAGCCCGAATAGTATCAAGTTTGGCGCCACCCACCTGAATCAGACGCAGCGATCGCAAATCAGGGCGTTCACGGTCCAGTGCTTCCAGCCAGCATTGGCTTAGCGACGGTACCAATGCGGTGAGTGTGACACCAAAACGGGCAATCGTTGCGAAAGCATCTTCCGGTGCTGGCGTGGCAGGAACCACCACACAACCACCACGCGACCACACGCCTAACACCCCGGGACATGCCAGCGAAAAATTGTGTGCCATCGGCAAGGCTGCCAAATAGCGATCCCTCTCACTCAGCGCGCACAGTTCGGCACAGCGCTGAAAGTTATAGCCATAATCAGCGTGGGTGCGCGGGATTAATTTCGGTATACCGGTTGTTCCACCTGACAGTAACAGCAGTGCAATGTTGCCCGCGGCATCCCCGGGCGGTGGTGTAGCAATCATGGTCTCTTGGCAAAAACAAAAGCGAACCGTTTTGCCACTGAAGAGTGTACGGCACCCGTATTCTGCCAGTTGCGTAGTCAACGCCTCGTTTTCGCTCTGGCAGAGGCGTGCGCTACCCAGGTAGCGTCGAGCACGTGCCTGCACCGCAACCTGAAGTACCGTTTTGGTACACAGTGTCGGCACCACCAAGACCGGTACAGCACCAATCAGCAATAAAGCAAACAGGGCGACAGCGAAATCAGCGCCGTTTGGCAACTGCACCACTACCGTGTCGCCGGGAGAGACCCCATGTTGACTGAGCATGGTGGCAAAACGCCTGCTCTGACCAATCAGTTTCCAATAAGGCCACACGTGCCCTTCAGCGATCAAGGCAATATGATCGCTGTAGACCTGTTGCCAGTGGATAATGTGGGTAGAGAGCGTATCCGCTTGCCAGTAACCCACATCCTGATAGTGCTGGGCGACGTCCGGCGGCCAGGCAAGCGGCGGCGACAAGCGCCGAGCATCGGTAGCGTGCAAACGGGTATCGGTCAGATAAGCATCCTGCGCATCGTTATTATGCATAAAGCACTCCGGCCTGAGCGGTGAGACGTTCTGCGCGTAACCCCGCTTCCTGCGCAAGTTCCGCCAGACTAAATGTGTGCCAGACGCTCTGATTACGGATCACCTGCGCCGGGCATGGCCCGCCGCGCACCGTCCAGCAGGACGTCAGCAGCATAGTATCGTCTGGCCCCGGTTCGCCTTGCAATGATGCGGTGTAATGTCGTTGACCTACCGTTTCACAAGCGAGCGGAAAAGCGGGTAGTACGACAGGTTTATCCAGCGGCAGTAGTTCAACAAAAATCGGTGCACCAGCCGACAGGCGCGGTAACAGTAACTGCCATAGCTGCTGGCGCTTTTCCCGGCATAAATGCCCCAATACGCCATAGGCCACCACGGCGCCCAGTTTATCCGGCAAGTGCAGTTGATCCACAGGTTCAGCGACCACGGTCACGCGTTGACGCAGATTCGGATCATTGATAACACGGTGCATCAACACGGCGCGCATGGCCGGCGCTGGTTCCACCGCCAAAATGTCACACAGTGGCACGCTATCGGCAATGGCCGCTACCGTGCGCCCGGTTCCCGCCCCGAGATCCAGGATCGGTTCACCGCTTAACGCGGTGGCTGCAAGGCGCTCCCGCAACACAGCC
Source organism: uncultured Symbiopectobacterium sp. (assembly GCA_964293225.1). Classification (GTDB taxonomy): domain Bacteria; phylum Pseudomonadota; class Gammaproteobacteria; order Enterobacterales; family Enterobacteriaceae; genus Symbiopectobacterium. Next base: position 65,907 of record CAXYYB010000003.1, read on the forward strand.
TCGCCTTAGGAATGTGCTCTGGTCACCAGGTCATAATATTCCGCTACGGGTGAGTAGAAATCATCCATTGTTTATCCTTTTGTGCAGGAAGTGAGCGAGGAGAATAAGGCCTGCTGTACGGTGTCAACCACCGCATCACGTTGCTGATTGATGAAGAAATGGTCACCGGGGAAAATATGCACTTGGCACGATGCCGAGGTGTAATCTGCCCAAGCGCAGGCTTGGTCGACGGGAAGGCAGGGATCGTCATTTCCTACGAGTACATCAATCGGACAGCCAATCACTGGCGTGTTATGAGGCCGATAGTTTTCAATCAAGCGATAATCACTGCGAATAATAGGCACCAGCAGGGCCGCCAATTCTGGCGATTCCACCAACGCATTGTTGCGCGAACTCAAACGACTCAGCTCAGCCAAAATGTCGCTGTCGCTGCTGCGATGAATGGCACTGTCGCGCGGGTGATAACGTGGCGGCTGCCAACCGGAGATAAACAGATGTCGTGGCGGCATACCCTGCGCTTCCAGTTGAACCGCCAGTTCATGGGCAATCGCACCGCCCATGCTGTGCCCCAGCAATGCGTAGGGCCGGGTCGCGATATCGCGTTGCAACTCGCTCACCAACGTGGACAGCAAGCATGACATGTCATCGATAGTCGCTTCGGTAAAACGATCTTCTCGCCCTGAATATTGCACGGCAGCCACAGCGATCTGCGTATCAAACAGAGGTGCCCAAGCACGAAATGCGCTGGCGCCGCCCTCGGCATAGGGCAGGCAAATCAACAGCAGCTGCGACGCCGAAGGCGGAGAAAAAAAACGCAAGAAATGGCGGGTCATTCGGCCTCCTGTTGGCACAGCGCCACCTCAGGTGGCGTGCCGGATTCAATCAGTGCGGGGGGACAGAGCAGGGTTGAAATCTGATACCAACTGCGCGTGACGTTCAATGCCCTGGCGGATTGGTGCTGGGCCAGCACGGGGGTTCCGATACTGGCGATAAAGGCATCCAACGCCCGATTGATGGCCTGTGGCCATTGGGTATCGAACACCGCGCAAAGGTAAAAACGGCCAAACGCGGTGCCGCACACGACGGCGTTGATCTTGCTGGTCATCGTTTTCCCTCGTCGAAGCGATCATCAGGCAGGTATTGACGAATCTGTGTACCCGGATGCAGACGGACAATGTCGTTAAAGGTTTGTGTTGCCATCAGGACGTCATCGGCGAAATGCACGCCGGGGGAAATATCACCGCGTAATAACGCATTCACTGTGCTCACCGTAACAGCGGCGGTCAGCGCCGCGCTGCTGTTGGTAGAGATAACCGCGCGGCGGCGCGGTGTGTGATGAGGAATAAGATCGAACACCAGTCGGTAATACGACGAGTGCCCCAGCAGATCGAGCTCACTGGCCTGTTCAACTTGTGCCACCGCCTGCGTCAGGCGTTCAGCACTGTTGACCCAACCGCGTAAACCGGTCAGCGTTTCACGCAAGAAGCTGCCGCTAAACACGTTATACCAACGCAACTCACGCAATTGATGGCGTAATGCCAGACGCTCAGCATCACTACTGAGAAACGGGAGCAGCGTTACCTCTCCGGGGAAATGCGCCAAATCATGGCGCAGTTCTGTCGTTAACTGGCGTAAATGCGGCTCCCCCTTGACCCAGAAGGCGCTCGCTTCGCCATACCCGTAGCTACTGGCCGCCCCCCTGCCGTACTGATCGTTGACGGACAGCACCAGATCGCCCGCTGCCGCACCGCGTACACTTTCACGCCCGCCGCTGTAGACGGTAATGGCATCATCAGGCAGCACGCCCAGCCAGTCAGGCATCAAATTGACCAACCCTGGCAACATGCCAGCTGAGAGTACTGCGGTCCAGCCCCGTAAACGAGTCGGTGTTTGCTGCAGCAAATGCCATACCGGTGCATCACCGGATACATCGATATAATGTGCGCCAGACCGTGCGGCACTGCGCGCAACCCGATCGAGCACCAGATAGGACGGTCCGGCACAGTTCACCATCAACACGCATCCCTGACTAAAGGCATCCAGTTCCTCTTGCTGATAGAGATCGACCACCTGAGACTGCGCATTGATCCGTTGTGCCAGCGCTTGCAGTGCCTTGGGTTGTCTGGCGCCGAGGCGTAATGTGTATCCTGCCGCGCCTAGCCAGTGGGTAACTTCTCGTCCGATACAGCCTGTCGCCCCCAGAATCGCGATGCAAAATCGGTTCACTGCGCCTCCTTCGGGCGTGTATGCCGTGCGATACAGTGAGCCAGAGACGCGGCGTGTTGCTGCGTCATGCAACTAAAATGCGCCATGTCGAGCACTTCGCTCCAGATGGCGGCAATATCCTGCTCCAGCGCGTCATACAGCGCATTGCCTTGTACTTTCATAAGGATCCCTCCTCCATTCGAGCGCGGTCGGCTAAATGCCTTTCAATGCAAACACACAGGCCAGATAAGGTTGCGTCAGAGAAAAACTCTTTCATGGTCAGATTGATAAAAAATCGTTCACACACCTGAGCCACCAGTTTTGTCCCCAGCAACGAGTTACCGTCCACGCGGAAGAAGGAGTCAGTGCCCGATGGCAGTGCCCTTCCACAAGCTGTTGCCATAACACAGCAACAATATCCTGCAACTCGCTGATTTTATTGTGGGGTAGTAATGCTGTGTGCGACGAAGACATCGTCAACTGGCGCCTGTCGATTTTCCCGCTGGGCGTCAACGGCCAGGTGGTAACAGGCGATATTCCCGGAATCGCATAGCCCGGCAAGGTGTTGCGCAGTTCGTGGTGCAATGCGTTCAGGAGGGTGTTGATCGCCTCTTCAGAGGCATCCATCTGGACATAAGCGTGCAATCCGACCGTGGTGCCGTCGCCGTGCACGACGGCAACCGCCCGACGTACCAGTGGATGACGCAGCAAGATAGATTCAATTTCACCCAACTCAATTCTGTGACCCTGTAACTTAATTTGTCTATCGATACGTCCTAAAAACTCCAGCACGCCATCAGGGCGGTAGCGACCGCGATCGCCGGTACGATACCAGCGCCACGGGTAATCACCGTTGAAGTGCAGCGCCGTCAAGCGCGCATCCGCACAATAGCCGCGCGCCACCCCTAACCCGCCAATCCACAGTTCACCGGGCACCCAGTCGGGCGTGTCATTACCCAATGCATCTACTACGCGAACCCGCTGATTCCTCAGTGGGAAACCGTAGGGAACGGTGTAGCACCCTTCCGGTAGCGGTGACGACATCGGCCAGATCGTGGACCAGATAGCAGCCTCTGCCGCCCCGCCCAACGCAAACACCTGTGCTGACGGCGCAATCGTGCGCAACCGTTCACCGCTGTCAGGCTTCACCCAATCCCCTGACAACAGTGCAATACGCAGATCGGGCAGCGTCACCTGTCGCGCACACGCCAGGGTTTGCAACATATCGAACAGCGAAGGCACACTGTTCCATACGCTAACGCCGTGGGTAGACATCAGCGTTAACCATCGGTCCGCATCATGGTGGGGGGCGTCCTCCGCCAACACCACTAATCCCCCCACACTCAGCGCGGCGAACAGATCAAACACCGAGAAGTCGAAATCCAGCGCGGAAACGGTCAGAAAGACATCCTGTGCTGTGATATCAAGTTGCTGGCACACCGCTTCCAGCGTATTGAGCACATTACGGTGTTCAATCATCACGCCTTTAGGTTCCCCGGTGGAGCCGGAAGTAAAGAGCACGTAGGCGAGCGTGTCATCCGATGGAATGATCGGTGCCGTTAACGGTGCGTTGTCGCGCAACGAAGCCAGCAAATAGGTCGGTGAGGCGAACGAAAGGTCGTTGTCGCAAATAACGGCTTTCACACGCCTCTTTCGACACAGCATCGCGTGACGCGCAGCGGGATGTGCCTGATTGAGGGGTAAATAGGCCGCTCCGGCGGCAAGGATGCCAAGCAACGCCACCATGCGATCGCGACCTGATGGCAGGCACAATGCCACACAATCCCCTGCATGGATGCCTCGATGAAGCAGCCCGGCGGCAACCGTCAGCGCGTGTTCACGCAGCGCGCCGTAGCTCAGGTAGCCGTTCACGCTATCCCACAACGCCGGGCGCTCAGGCCACTGCTGCGCTTGGCAGAAAAAGGCGGAATGCAACACCCGATGGTTTGGCATCGGGCCCCCAGAGGTATTGGCCTCGCATCGCATCTGGCGCTGCGCAACCGGCAAATCACGAATCGGCGGCGCGAGCCAGTCGTTGCCTGCCAACGCGCGCAGCGAATGGCAGTACCAGGCAAACATCTGCTCGACCATGGCGGGCAAAAACAGACTGTCGATAACGCCGGGCGGAAACAGAGCTTCCACCACATCCCACTCCAGCAGCAGGCACCCCTGCGATTCGCTGACTTTGGCATCGAGCCACACCTGTGGCGTTTGCGTCAGCGTATAGTTCACACGTGGGAATGCCTCCGACAGCGACGCATCCTTTTCCAGCCCAAGTACGCTGGTAAACACCACGGACATCGTCGCCATGCTTTGGCCGTGATAACGGGCCAGTTCACGCAGTGCTTTCACCCCCGAGAACTGCCGATGGCTTAATCCTTCCCCTACCTGCTGCTGCAACTTCATGGTTGCCTGACAAAAATCACTACCCTGCGCGGTTTCATAACCGAGCAACAGGATAGAGGCGAAATCCCCGACGACACGGTTGATATCAGGATGCAGTGGCTGCCGATCGGACAGCGTAAAATTCAGCGCCAGCGCAGACTGATTGCTCCAGAACGCCAGCACTTCACCGTAAGCCGCTGCCAACGCCACGCTGGCGGTGATGCCATGCCGCTGCGCCTGCTGCATCAGCGCTGCGCTATACGCTGTCTGCCCGCATTGATAATCCCGATAGTGGATACGCAACGCGGGCACAACCACGTAATGTTCGGGAATGGCATAGCCTGGTAGCAGCGGTTGCAACCCGCTTTGCCAGACGCTGGCGCTGTTATTTTCATCGGTCACCAGCGTAGCGCAGAGTTGCCGGGCCACAGGCTCGACCACCGTCACACAGGCCCGATGAATGGCGGGATGGCGCATCAACGCCGCTTCCACTTCACCCGGTTCAATACGGTGCCCGCGAATCTTAATCTGCTGGTCATTACGCCCAAGGTAGTCAATGGTGCCATCGGGCCAATAGCGTGCGCGGTCGCCGCTGCGATACCAACGTCGCCCGGCGTGTTGAACAAATTTTTCTGCGGTGCGCTTCGGATCGTTGCGATATCCCAGTGCCAGTCCCGGACCGCTGATCCACAGTTCACCAGCTACCCAGGGCGGGCAATCCCGCCCCAAAGCATCAACAATACGGCAATACATGTTGGGTAAGGGCGTACCGAAAGGCACCGTGGTCCAGCGCGGATCGTCGGCATGCAGCACGAAAAGCGTGGAGTGAATTGCGGCTTCCGTCATCCCGCCCAATCCAACAAAGGGCGCTCCCGCCGTGCACCGCCACCAGCGCTGCGCCAATGCCACAGGAATGCGATCGCCCCCCAGCATAACCAGCCGCGCAGAAGATAATGGCGCGTCTTCGGCTGCCGTGAGGATCATCTCCAACAGCGCGGGTACACAACTGATAATGCTGACATCATAGCGCTGAATCAGCGCCAGCCATTCATGGGCATCCCGGCGTTGGTGTTCCTCAACCACGGCCAGCCGAGCACCGCGGCTCAAGCAGGAAAAAATATCGTAGGCAGAAAGATCGAAATCGAGTGCCGATAGCGTGATGCTACAATCGCGGGGTGTGACAGTAAAATGCGCATCAACGCCGTCCACCGTATTAGCAACCGCCCGGTGTGAAACCGCAACGCCTTTCGGTTCGCCGGTGGTGCCGGAGGTAAAGATGACATACATCGCCTGCTGCTCATCTACCTCGGCCGATGCCGCAAGCGGCAACGCCTGCAACCCTTGCACCAACGGAAATACCGGAATATCCGGCGGCCATATAGGCTGATAGGCACTGCGGGAGTCACAAAGCACCAGCGCCACGTTTGCCAAGCGGTATACGGCTTCGCGACGCACCAATGGAATATCAATCCCACAGGGGACGTACGTTGCGCCCGCGGCCAGAGTGCCTAATACCGCCATGACCTGTTCAGGCCCTTTCCCCATGCTGATGGCAACGCTGTCACCCGTTTTGATGCCCTGCTCCTGAAGAAAACGCGCGATGCACAAGGCATTTTGCGCCAATTCGCCGTAATGCAGCACACCGTGCTCACCCCACTGCAAGGCGATAGCATCGGGTTCTCGCTCGGCCTGCATAAAGAAGCTGTGCAGCAGCGTCGGCGCACCGGCAGGTTCGGCAACCTCCGGCGGCCAGGGTGTTACCGGTTTTGGCGTTGGCAGAGGGTGCTGCCAGCAGGCTATATCGCTGAGCAGCGCGTGCACCTGCTGCTGAAACCCCTCAAACATGGCGTTGATCACCCCGGGGGCAAACCTGTCAGTACGCACATCCCAATTCAGCATAATGCCGTTCAGGTATTCCGTGGCCTGTGCGTCAATTAACACCTGTGGTCCCTGAGAAACAGACCACACGGGCTCCCCCAACGTCGCGCGCACGTGTGGTTCAAAGAGATCGCCCAGTGCCAATGCGCTGGTAAACACCACCGGCGCCAGGCGAGCATTGCTCTGTTGCTGCCGTGACAGATCGCGTAACACATCAACGCCGCTCCAGGCAGTGTGCGCAAGCGCCCGATGAAGTTGGGTTTGCAGTTGACGCGCCTGCTCGATAACGTTCGCGCTACTCCCCGGCTCCACACTCAGCAACACCGAGCTGGAAAAATCTCCCACCAGCCGATCGGCATCGTCTATCTCTTCATCGCGGGAAAACACCGGCAAATTCAACAAAAAAGGGGCACCATCGTTCCATTGACCAATGCACTCGCCAAAGATTGTTGCCAGTACCACCGGGGCACTCAGCCCGGATTGGTGACTCATTGTCGTCAATTGCTGCTGCTGCGTAGGGTTTAACCACAGATAGCGTCTTTCGGTTACCGGTGCGGTTTTCTCTGAAGGCTGAAGGGGCAAGGTGGGCGATGTCGCTAGGCGGGATAACTGGGTTTGCCACCATGATCGGTCCTGCTCACGACGGTGTTGATGTTTTTCGTGCCAGCGTTGTTGGTAGTCACGATAGCTTAACCGCAACGGCGGTAACGCATAATCCGGTTGGCGATAAGCGTATGCCAGCTCACGTAGCAGGATACGCAGGCTCGCGGCATCACCGGCGATCATATCCAAATCAATATGCAGCCGACTGTCTCCTGTTGGCAGTTGCGATAGCGCCAACATCAGCGTTTCGCCATTGGCGATATCTAACTGCTGATGGCTATAGCGCTGACGCAACGCCGCCAAACGTGCATGACACAGCTCCGCAGACAATTCGCGCAAATCATTGATCTGTAGTTTACAGGGGCTATCCGGTGCAATGTGCAGACGCGCGTCCTCATCGATACGCAACCGCAGCATGTCATGCCGTTGAATCAGGCGATTCAGCGCGCTCGCCAGCCGTTTTGGATCGAGTGTTTTGCCGCCCAATTCAGCATAAAAATGGGCGCTTACGCCCCCCAGTTGCTGCCGCGCGTTACGCCCAATCCAAAAGGCGTGCTGCATGGTGGCAAGTTCGAACCCCGATGTATCGCACCGCTGAGCATCAACATCAGCAACTGCGCCTAACTCGCCGGCCGCCGATATCACCTGACACCACGCTTTTACGGTTCGTTTATCGATAAAATCCGAAAACGTGACGGCGACCCCTTCGCGCAGTAACCCGGTCGCGGCACGCATGGTGCGCATCGAGTCCATGCCATGGTGCATCAAATTACTGTCATCGTGTAATGCTGCTTCGGGAACATCGAGTATCCTGCTCAATAAAGGGATCAACAGCGCATCATTTTTGGCCATCTGGTTCACTCTCCTTTTGCTTGCCGAAGTCCGACTTCGGCTTGACTCACTGACAGAGACCTATGATGTTTATTTATTGCGGCCAAAATCATGTTTTATAAGCTATGCCAAAAGACATTCACCTATGCGTTAAGCCAAAATAACGGCAACGTTGAGTTTTCTGCATTCAGAAAACAGGAATACCTTGTTTAAATCTGCCACGTTTAACCCCAGCGATATGCTATTCCTGCTTTTTCGTTGACCTTTTCTTCTTGTGACATAAATAGTTATACGCGGCATATAGGTACGCAGGAAAATATAATCAGGGGCGTTATTCTGCTTTTATTCACCGTGTGGAAAAGCGCGAGCGGCAGCGGTCGTTCTGCTTTACAGTCATAAAATATAACCAGACGATATTTATTTCGCGTCGAGGGATCCGCTACGGTTGATAGCAGGCAATCCATGGGGAGAAGTGAGATGACAACCCGTAAACCTGCGCCAGAAGCGCCTTGTAGTACCGATAAGTACAGCGCCGAAACGTTAGCACGTCGCGTTATTGAATGGCGGCGCGAGCTTCATCAATTTCCTGAACTGTCTGAGCAGGAGTTTCAGACCACCCAACGCATTACCCGCTGGCTGGATCAGTTGTCGATCTCCCCCCTTCCCATTACGTTGAAAACTGGCGTTGTCGCCGATATTGGTGCGTCCTCGGGGCCGGTGGTTGCGCTACGCGCAGATATTGATGCGTTACCGATCGTCGAAGACACCGATATCCCTTTCCGTTCACAGCGCCCTGGCGTGATGCATGCGTGCGGACATGATTTTCATACCGCGGTGATGCTGGGTGCGGCGGGGATACTGAAAGCCCGCGAAGCGCAGCTACCGGGCCGCGTGCGCATGCTGTTTCAACCGGCAGAAGAGGTTTCCGTCGGTGCAAAACAACTGATTAGCGCAGGCGCGCTTCAACCGGTCTCTGCCGTGTTTGGCCTACACAACGCACCGGAGTTACCCAGCGGCACATTTGCCACGCGCTCGGGGGCCTTTTACGCCAACGTCGACAGATTCTCCATTCGCATTACGGGCAAAGGGGCTCACGCGGCCAAGCCTGAAGAAGGGATCGACAGCATTATCGCCGCCAGCCATATTGTCATCGCCCTCCAAACACTTCCCAGCCGCCGGGTCAGCTCACTGGAATCGCTGGTGGTCAGCGTAACGCGTATCGAAGGCGGTAATACCTGGAATGTGTTACCGCAAACGGTCGAACTGGAAGGAACGGTGCGCACCTACAGCCCCCAGGTACGGGAACAAGTACCAGACATGATGCGTCAGGTTATCCACGGCACCGCTGCCGCACTGGGCGCGCAGGCCGAACTGGTGTGGCACCCCGGCCCCCCTTCTGTGGTCAATACGCCCTTTTGGGCCGACTTCAGTCGTCGGGTAGCCGCAGAGCACGGCTACCACGTTGAAACCGCAGAACGGCAGATGGGGGGAGAAGATTTTGCGCTTTATTTACAGGATTGCCCCGGTACGTTTGTCAGCATCGGCTCTGGCAGCCCGTTTGGCCTGCACCATCCCGGCTTCAACCCTGATGAATCGGCTATCTACCCCGCATCGCGCTATTTTGCAGCTCTGGCAGAAGCCGCCTTGCATCAGTTGGCGCAAGAGCAACACACGGCAGAGACGAGTCAGGCAACCTCAACAACGGCGTGATAGGGTGTCGCCGATTATTCGCGCCCGGCAGGGGTGATCCGCTGCGCCATGCGTTGAGCGCGTAGCGCCAATTCGGTCACGGTAAACACCCAGTGCTGCGTCATGGCGTTTTCGGTGCGGTTTAGGCAATCCTGCACAAATTCGCGGAAAAAACGCCGCTCGACGTTGCCCGCTGTGGCGATGCGCTGCTCGCCATCCTTGTTCACCAGATAGAGAATATTGCTTTCACCACGGGTAATATCGACATATTTGCGCAGTTCAATGTATCCTTCGGTGCCCAAAAGGGTAAGACGCCCATCTCCCCAAGCGCTGAGTCCGTCGGGTGTAAACCAGTCGCAGCGAAAATAGCCTGTGGCACCATTTTCACCGCGCAGCATGGCATCGCCAAAATCCTCGAACTCAGGCGCGTGCGGGTGCTGGTAATTGGCGACCTGACTGGCAACCACGCTCGCCGCCGTATTGCCGGTAAAATAGAGGAACTGCTCGATTTGATGAATACCAATATCGCATAAAATGCCGCCATAGCGTTGGCGCTGGTAAAACCAATCAGGTCGGGCACCGCGTTCGCGATGCGGCCCAACGCCGATGGTCTGGAGAACGCGCCCTATCGCCCCCTGTCGCACCAGTTCACCCGCGTACAACACACTGTCCACCACCACATGCTCATTAAAATAAACGGCATATTTGCATCCGGTCTGTGCCACAGCGGTTTTTACCGCATCCAACTGTGCCAGCGTGGTCAGCGGCGGTTTATCGGTAAAATAGTCTTTACCTGCCGCCATGACACGCAGCCCCAGATCGGCGCGTTCATCCGGCACCGCCGCGCTAGCGACCAGATGAATCGCTGGGTTTGTCAGAATCGCGTCAACACTGCTCGCCAGCGCCACATCAGGAAAACGCGCGGCAAAGCGTTCACACTTCATCGGGTCAGGATCGTACGCTACAACCAGCTCCGCGCCTGCGCCAATCAGATGGCTACACATATCATAGATATGGTTGTGCTCTAGCTGTACTGCGGCAAAACGCAGTTTCTCGACGCTCATATTACCTCCGGTAGGATACGGGTACTTCGGAAAGACAGCGTGAGTAAAAGCCTTTACACTGTGCGTTCTTCAATAAAATAGCCCACTTATGACTAAAAAATGCCTGCTGATTGCCATCGTGTTGTTACTGCTGTATCTCAACCGTGATGCTCTGAACCCGTTTAAACCCGATTGTACGGCAATACCCGCTGGCACGCTGAAGCCCGACACCTGCCAAGTAAAAGACGTCGCGCCGGGATTTGAGATTTGACATGTCTTACACTGGGATTTTTCTCAGGTAAAGAGGTTTAGTTGGTAAGCACACTGCGGATCACCGCCGCAGCCTGTTGTGGCGGCAGTGCGAGAATATGGCGATACAACTGTAATGTAATATCACAGACCTTTTTGCGATCAACGTGTTTTGCCGCAGGATCGGCAACCATTTGCAAATCAGCGCCATATTGCCCATACAGCCGCTGTATTATCGGTTGTATCGCTTGTGCGGCGGCGGCATCTTCTCGCGCTTTATCGGCGGCGCGAGGAGAGGTATAGGACGCTGCCACTAATTCGCTGTCGGCATGCATTCGACGCTGAATAAGCTCAGCCGAATTCAGCGCCAGCGGGTTCACCCCACCGCTGACAAAAGGAAAGAAAAATTTGAAACAGGCCTCATCGCTCTGTTGTTGAATATTCTCACCTTGTTCCAGCATTACTTTCAGCGTGGTGATAACTTTGTCATCAGGCGCAGAATAAAGACGGGACAGCAAAAAGGCCGATGAGTCAGCCTGCACCAGATCGATCGCCTGCTGAAGATCTTTACCCTCGGCTTTAGCATCAACCACTTTTTCCTTGAGGGTCTGATAGGTATCTGGCGCATATTGCTTAATGGTTTGAAAAATTGGCAGTTTCGCCATTGATGCTTCCGCATATTGCAATTCCAGCGAACGTGATTTATTCGGCATCAGGTACGCCGTATCAATCACATTCCACCCGATAATCACAGCGACGAAGATAACACCCCCCGTGGTCTTACCAATCCATTGTTTTTTCCTCATCAGCGTGAGAATGCTTGCCGCGACCATGGCAACCGCCGCCGAGAAGAACACATGCAGCCAATTCATTGAAACTCCTTGTCCATTTTTTCACGCTCTTGATGCGCGGAAATCAACGCGCATTATGCGCGACATGGCTTTAGTATACCGCCGTTTTGCAGTGAACCGTCTTTTATGCCGTGTCTGGCTTAGGCTGGTTTTAAAACGGCGATAATTGGGTGCTCTGGGGGTTGGGCTTTAGGCATGGTAGTCTCATCGGGAGGGATAATCAGTATGTCGGAAGCTCGCTAAAATGGAGGATTCGGTTTACTGGGATATTTACATTGTTACTTGATTAGTAACTGGGGATAAGCAGTGTTGACGTCATTCCCGGCCACAAAATAACGTGCATTGTGAATAATTTTTTTGCGATGATAGAAGGAAGACGTGGGAAACTCAATATAGTGACAAAGATTTACGCCTAGAGACTTTTATTTGCATTAGCGCGTTATTTTATTTCACCCTAACAAAAGCAAGGTTTTTTATTATTCTGCGAAGCAGAGAAAACATGCATGCAACACTTTATTTTCACCGACTGTTATCAGCCTAATAATGGATCTTGCTATAGACGTTGTTACCACTTCAACGTAAATACACCACCTTCTGTTTTTAATCGCACTTCACCCAGTATTAATCTCGCATCGATTTCGAGACGCCAACCCAAATGCGCGTGTTGGCATAACCAGGTTTCCACATCGGTCTGTTGCACAGGATGACAATAGAGCACGCTCTGCCCCTCTCCGCCCTGACGACGTAACGATCGTCGCAGCAATGCCATTGAAAGCGTGTGTTTTGGCTGAATACCTTTTACAGGATAATCAGCATGTAACCGATGGATGACCAAGCCATTCATACAACCGGCACCCTTCCTGTTGGCATAAAATGTCATCGGTCGTTTGAGTAACATAACGAACCTCCATGTATTTTTTCAGCAAGAAATCGTCCCCCCAACAAGGTGGGGTGTGTTGCTGATTCCGCGTCAATGCTACACCAATACTATTGAGGTTGTTCTGAACACAAAATCCGATTTTTACCTGAATTCCGTGATAGAGTTCAAATCAATATCGCTAATTATCTGTATCAAAAAGCGTATTACAGTATTTCTCCGCATCGTAAAGTGCATCTTGCATCATAGCGATAAACGCTTGTTGTACATTGGTAAGCGTATGCCCAGACTGGATTTGTACCTGCAACGAACGCTGTTCCAGTTGACGCATCGCCAACCTTGCCAACCGGAGTGGCGCTTGCCGGCACTTATACATCACCGAGTAAAAGCTGCATGCCGTTACTGCCTGTGGCGTGGAGAGTACGTAATGATAGAGCGTGGTGAAGTTGCTGCAAGAGAGGGTGGGTTCCAGGTAGGTACCCTGCATACGGCAAGAGAGATCGAACAGTTGACGCAGCGTGGTGGTCGGTTCAGGCAACGCCAATGGGTAAGGGGCCAGATCGGCTAATTGGATGGTGTCGCCTGCCAGCGGGTGATCCTCCGCGATCAACAACAGTAACGGCGCGGGGAGCGAAAGCAGCACCTCAACACCGTGCTCTGGTGCAAACGCAAATTGCAATGCCACGTCCACTTCACCGTGACGCACCATCTGTGAGACCTGCTGTGCCGATCCCACTTTCAGATGAAACGCGGTTTCCGGGTGTGACTGTTGGAACTGGGCAAACAGGTTGGGCAACGCGTCAAAGGCCATTCCCTCAGTGCACCCGACGCTTATCAGCGTTTTACGCTGTGCGCTCAGTCCCTGAATTTCCGCCACCGCCGCATCCAAATCCATCATGCTTTTGCGCACATGATTTTCCAGAATACGACCCGCGTCAGTCAAAATCATGCCGCGCGCATGGCGCTCAAACAGCGACACGCCCATGCGCTCCTCCAAACGCTGAACCTGCCGACTGATGGCGGACACCGCCACGAAGAGTTGCTGGCTGGCGGCACTCAGTGAGCCCGTTGTTGCTACAGCCAGAAAATAGCGGAGTTCACTGCTCAACATAATCTGAAAAATTCCCAATAGTCCGTTTGAGGTTTATATGAAAAGCAAAGCTTGATTGCAAATTTTATTATGGTGGCAAAGCCCGTTTTTCCCTTAAATAGTCTTTGCTTTTCCAAAACAATCATAAAGGAATCTATGACACGTTCCGATGTCATTCGCCGCGCCGCACGCTGTGTGACGCGTGGTGATTTTGCTCACACGCTGGCACGCCGTCTGGCGCTAGCCACCGAGAGCCAGAAACCCGATAATCATGCCGCTCTGCGCGCCTACCTGAGCGATGAACTGCGTCCGGTATTGGAAACGATGGGCTTTGTCTGCCATTTTCTCACCACAGAGGCAGCGCCAGAGATGCCCTTTATGTTGGCGGAACGCATTGAAGATCCTGCGCTCCCCACGCTGCTTTCTTATGGGCACGGGGATGTGGTGTTTGGTGATGCGGCCAACTGGCGCACAGGATTGGATCCGTGGCAACTGATCGAAGAGCAGGACCGCTGGTACGGACGCGGCAGCGCGGATAATAAAGGCCAGCACACCATCAATTTACTGGCGTTGGAACAGGTCTATCTGGCGCGCGGTGCGCGGCTGGGGTTTAACTGCAAACTGCTGTTTGAAATGGGTGAAGAGATTGGTTCTCCGGGGCTGGCCGAAGTGTGTCGCCAACACGCGGCACTGCTGGCCGCGGATATTTTTATTGCCTCCGATGGCCCGCGCCTGCATGCCGATAAGCCAACGCTGTTTTTAGGCTCACGTGGCTGCATCAATTTCAAACTGCATGTGCAGGGGCGCGATCGCGCTTATCACTCTGGCAACTGGGGAGGGCTGCTCAGCAATCCCGGCACACAGCTTGCCAACGCCATCGCCACGCTGGTTGACGGCAGCGGCAAGATTCTGATCGACGATTTGCTGCCGCCACCGCTGACGCCCGCGCTGCGCGCGATATTGCAAGATGTGGTTCCGGCGGGCAATCCAGGTGACCCGGATATCGACGCGCACTGGGGTGAACCGGGTCTGAGCGCCGCCGAGAAATTGCTGGGATGGAACGCACTTGAGGTGCTTTCGTTTGTTACAGGCAACCCGGCACGCCCGGTCAACGCCATTCCGGCGACAGCGACGGCAGTGTGCCAACTGCGCTTTGTGGTCGGGACTGACAGTGACCGTCTGATTGACCATGTACGCCGTCATTTGGCACAGCACGGCTATGGGCAGATTGAGGTAGAACTGCTTAACAGCTCCCCCGCCACCCGTTTCGATCCACAAAATCCGCTGGTGGATTGGACACTGGAGCTGATGCGCGACATCAGCGGTAAGCAACCCACGTTGCTGCCCAATTTGGGGGGATCACTGCCCAATGACGTATTTGCGGACATTTTGGGATTGCCGACGCTCTGGATCCCCCACTCTTACCCCACCTGCGGCCAGCATGCGGTCAATGAGCACCTGCTGCGCCCGGTGGTGGAGGAAGGGTTGGCGATCATGACGGGGTTATTCTGGGAATTGGGAGAACAAGGGAGCGCCCTGCTGGCGAAGCATCGCGAGTACAGTCAGGAATAGCGCACGAAAAAGGCCGCTGACGCGGCCTTTTTTTATAGCAATAATCGCTTACGGTTTGTGACGCGCCGTCATCCATTCCGGTTTCTGGAACGCAGAGAACATGGTGTCTTTGCGATCGAAAAAGGCTTCAAACTCCGGCGATTCAACAGCCGCTTTCAGATCCTGCGCAAACGGCTTATCGACATCTTCCGCTCGCACCACAATCATGTTTTTCAGGTCTTCCGGCAGAATATCCAACTGAATGGCATCAGCCAGTTTCAGACCGGCAGAGATGGCGAAATTGGCGTTGATCAGTGACCCGGTTACGCCCCCTAACGCGCGCGGCAGTTGTGCCGCTTCCAACGGTTTAAACACCAGCCCCTTCGGGTTTTCGGTGATATCGCGCAACGATGCCTTAGTGGGGGTGATATCCGGGTTAATCTTGATCAGTCCGTATTTCTGCAAAAAATCTAACGAACGCGCCAAATTGGACGGATCGTTCGGTAACGTCACCACATCTCCGGCTTTCAGTTCATCAAGGTGTTTTACCTTGTTGGAGTAGAAGCCCATGCTCGCCGTGGGTACGGTGATCACTTCAGACAATTTCAGGCCTTTATCGGCGCTAAAACGATCCAGATAGCGGCGGTTTTGGAACAAGTTGGCATCAATGCTGTTGTTTGACAGCGCCAGATTGGGCTGAATATAGTCACTGAATTCGCGTACCGTAACGGTATAGCCTTTCTTTGCTAGTTCCGGTTTGATGGCCTGTTTCACCATATCGCCATAAGGGCCGGGTGAAACACCGATGGTGATCTCTTTTGCCGCATCAGCGGCATAGGCTTGTCCAAACCCCAGCAAGGGAACGAGCAGCAGCGGTAACCATTTTTTGAATGTCATGTTGCGATTCCTGTTTTAGTAGAGTAGGCGCTTCCCTGGTGGTGACGCCCCAATGCTGACCCCAGCATTAAAATTGAAACGTTTCCTCGCCGTAGCAATAGCGTTGATACAGCGTGGGGTTGATATCAAAACCGATGCCGGGCGCGCTTGGCACCGCGACGCAGCTATCCGCATCCATTTCTACCAGCGGCAGCATAAAATCTTCATGCCAGTAGCGGCTGGAAGGCGGAATATCGTGGGCATAAACGAAGTTGGGCAACGAGGCTACCGCAATGTTGTGCGCTTTGCCCACCGCCGTATCCAGCATACCGCCACACCACACCGGGATCTGGTGTGCCTGACAGTAGTCATGGATCAATTTGGTTTCGGTGATGCCACCGACCCGCGCCACCTTGATATTGATGATGCGGGCGCTGCCCAGCTCAATGGCTTTACGCGCATCCTCAACGGAGGCAATGCTTTCATCCAGACAGATAGGGGTGGCAATCGCGGCCTGAAGTTTACGGTGATCGACAATGTCATCGTGCGCCAGCGGTTGTTCAATCATCAGCAGATTGAAACGGTCGAGGCGTTTAAAGAAATCGATATCGTCCAACGAATAGGCGGAGTTGGCATCGGCCATCAGCGTGATATCGCCAAAGGTGCTGCGCAGTGCCTCAATGTAATCGATATCCTTGCCCGGTTTGATTTTTATCTTGATACGGCGATAGCCTTCATCCAGATAGCCAGCAACCACCTCGACCAGCTTTTGCGGGGAAGATTGAATGCCGATACTGACACCCGCTTCCACCCGATCGCGCGTGCCACCAATCGCCTGATGCAGTGGAATACCTTGCTGTTTGGCAAAGGCATCCCAGATACCGCCCTCAATCGCCGCTTTGGCGCAGTTATTGCGTTTTACCGGCATAAAGATTTCACGCACTTCAGAGGGATGGGTAATCGTTCCGGCCTGCTTTACCATCGGGATCAGAAAATCCCGCATGATGTGCCAGGCCGTGACGTTAGTCTCTTCGTTGTAGAACGGCAACGAAATCGCAGAGCAGTCACCGTAACCGATAACGCCACCGGCATGGACTTCCGCGATGGTGAAGTGCTTTTCCGTTTGGGTGGCAAAACTGGTGGTAAACGGCGTTTTAAGCGCCATCTTCATTTTGCGCAGTACAATCTTGTCAATTTTCATGCGTCTTCAACCCTGTATTCTCAGTGTCTGGCCTCAGCGTTTCTCACGCTTGTTGGCCCGGCGTGATACCCAATCCCCGGCGGTTTGCACCAGTTGCACCAGTACCACCAGCGCGATAACGGTGATCACCATCACTTCGGTTTCATAACGGTAGTAGCCAAAGCGGATCGCCAGATCCCCAACGCCGCCGCCGCCGACAATACCCGCCATCGCCGAATAGCCAATCAGGCTGACCAATGTAATCGTCAATCCACGCAGCAACCCCGCCAGTGCTTCCGGCAACAGCACGGTAGCGATGATCCGCATCGGGCTGGCACCAAACGCCTCCGCCGCTTCCACGATACCGGGATCGACTTCACGCAGCGCGGAGTCCACCAGCCGGGCATAGAACGCAATGGCAGCCACGGACATTGGCACTGCCGCCGCCACCGGGCCGATCGTGCTGCCCAACAGCCACTGTGTCAGCGGCAACAGCAACACCAGCAGAATGACAAACGGCACCGAGCGAATAATATTGACCAGCACGGTGGAGAGCAGGTAGACCACGCGGTTCTGCCAAAAAAGATGACGATCGGTCACATAGATAGCGATACCGAGTGGCAACCCTAGCAATACGGCGCCCAGGGTCGATATCGACACCATGGTAAAGGTTTCACCAAACGCAACACTCAATTCACCCATTAACTCATTCATGGACAACCTCCACGCCAAAGGTGTGTTGACCAATGTAGGCCAATGCGGCACTGACGTTATCCGCCTGTGCGCCATCCTGATGCGAAATCTGGGCAATGATATGCCCGAGCGCGCGCTCATTGATGTATTCGATATTGCCATGCAGGATATTGATAGACACCTGAAAACGCTGAGCCACCTCGGATAGCACCGGTTGCTCCACAGAGTCATCGGCAAACATGATTTTCAGCAATGGGCCTTTGTCTGAACGATAAAAACGCTCGGGTAAGTCTATCTTGTTGGCGTGCTGCACCAACTGTCGGGTAAAAGGGTGTTTTGGCGCGCAGAATACATCAAACACATCGCCTTCCTCCACGATATTGCCGCCCGTCATCACCGCCATGCGGTGGCAGATGCTTTTGATGACGTTCATTTCGTGGGAGATAAGCACCATGGTAATGCCTAACTGGCGATTAATATTTTTCAACAGAGCCAGAATCGAGGCTGACGTTTCCAGATCGAGCGCCGAGGTCGGTTCATCGCACAACAACACTTCGGGATGATTGGCAATCGCGCGAGCAATACCCACCCGTTGTTTTTGACCGCCGCTCAACTGCGCCGGATAGGCATTACCGCGTTCGGACAGCCCTACCAGCTCAAGAATCTCCGGCACCCGTTGCGCGATCTCCGCGCGGGATTTCCCGGCAGCGCGGAGACTAAACGCCACATTTTCAAACACGGTGCGGGTATGCATCAGGTTAAAATGCTGGAAGATCATACCAATACGCTGACGATGCTGACGCAGTTCGCGTCCTGAGGCCTGGCTGATGACCGTCTCACCGATACGGATACGGCCCTGCGTAGGGCGTTGCAACATATTGATGGTTCGTAGCAGCGTGCTTTTCCCTGCACCGCTGGTGCCGACAATGCCGAATACCTCGCCGGAGCGGATGGTTAAATTAACATCGTTGACGGCCCTGACCTGACCGGTTTTACCACCGGGAAAGTCTACGCACACGCCTTCTAACCGAATCATGACCGGGTTTACTCCTCTCGTGAATGCGGATAATGGATACGTTGCAGGAACATCGCTACTGACGGAATCCGGCCGTACCATGCCTGTCTGTTTGGCTACTTATTTATGTCACGAGGGGAACATCAAGATAAATAACACATATAAAACAACAACATAAACATTATTATATCGTTATGTTAAAGTAGTGAGAAATGAGCGTTGCGTCAATGAATAAAAAAGCAAACCAGCTTTCTCATTTTTAGAAGAGAGAATTAAGGAAACAGAGTTATGCACAACAGCCTGCAATATCAGGTTTTTACGGAACAATATGGCACAGACCCGCACCAGACTGGGGATTTATACATTCCCGCCCAGGACAGCAAGGGAACCGTCTGCCTGTTTCATGGCGGTTTCTGGAAAATGCCTTACGATAAAAGCCAACTTGATGCGGTGGCAGTAAAACTGGTTGAAAATGACTTTGCTGTCTGGAATATCGAATATCGTCGAGTCGGTTATCTTCAGCAAGGGTACCCAGAGACATTTATTGATGCGATCGGTGCCATCAATCAATTAGCCCCATTAAGTAAAAAGCATCCCCGCCTTGCTCTACGCCCATTATATATCGCTGGTCATTCCGCGGGCGGGCATTTAAGCCTGTGGCTAAGCAATCATAAGACACGCTTGGGTGAGCATGCATTGACAATTGCCCCCGATGCTTTCATCGGTTTGGCCCCAGTAGTTGATTTAGTGGAAAGCTACCGCGATATACAGCGGCGGGGATTTATCACGGCATTCCTCGGCTGCACGCCCGATGAAAACGGGGATATTTACCACCATACGTCGCCGATCGCCCTGCTACCTGCCCTGGGTAAACAGGTTATCTTTCACGGCGAGCACGATGAAGTGCTCCCCATTGGTGGAATAGACGACTATGCACGGCAAGCTCGGCAAAAAGGCACACCCATCGAACAGATAACCATCACGCAGGGAACCCACATGGATTTTTGCGATCCGGATAGCCAATCAACCTCGCGTTTTATCGATTGGCTCAATGTGCAATCCGGGTATCGGGCTGGTTGAAAGCGGGAGGCGACGAGACAAAAAGTGCAGTACACCCAAATAGCAATCGGAAGTACTGAACCCTGCATAACAAACCGCCTTTGCAATTGCCTGTCAGAGCGAAAGCAGAAGCGCAAAAAAGATCAAACTCAACACCACCGCCAGCAACATATTGCGGATAAAGAACGCGATAATCATGCTAAACAGCGCGCCCCACAAATAGGGGTTATCGCCGAGCGGTCGCACAATACCGTGATCCATTAGGATGATCGGGCCGCATATCGCCGTTAGCAGACAGGGCGCTGAATATTTTAGCGCTTGTTGTACCAGTGCAGGCAAGCGAATCGGCAAACGCGGTTCAAGAAACAGATAGCGATTGAGAAACACGATGCCCGCCAAAGCAAATAACAATGCACCGCTCACTGAACCACCTCCTCATGTTGTGACAGCAATGCTGAAAAGAACATGCCGCTCAGACCGGCGATCACCACTGCGCCCTCCACGTTGAAATAGGCCAGCGCCATCGAGAGCACCAGCGATAACACCACGCCCAGGAGTGTACTGATGCTACGCACCATCGGTACGACGATGGTGATAAAGGTGGCAATGATCGAGAAATCCAAATGATAGCGGGCCAAATCAGGTATCCGCGTCGCCATCACGATGCCGGCAACGCTGAAGATCACCCAGCAGACATAAAAAAAACCGCCCGCAGCGATCAAATAGCTGACAGAACGCGACGGCTGTGCCGACTTACCTCCGCTCAGCGCAAACAGTTCATCCGTCAGCAAGAAACCAATCGGCAGACGATAGCGCAGTGCCAGTCGAGACACATAATCACGTAAGGTCAGTGCGTAGATAATATGTTGGGTGGTGATAAAGAAAACGGTGATTAAAATCGTGATGACGTTGGCACCGCTCATCACCAATCCTAGCGTGACCAACTGTGCAGCACCGGCAAACACCAACGCCGAGAGCCCAATGGATTGCCAGAGCGGCAACCCAGCCTGAACCGCCATTGAACCGGCCAGAATACCCCAGGGCAACACCGCCAGACAAAACGGGAACATATCAAGAATACCGGCGCGAATATCCCGCCACCGTGAATCGGGTAGGTTGGCGTTTGGCGCAACGCCCTGTGATAAAGCATGCTTTTCCATAGCGTCCTGAGACCTTTGTAATCGAGTGCGGTCTTCAGGCTAGCCAAACCCCAGGGACAGGGTATTGAACAATATTGCTGCCAAAACCCATCGCTGTAGCGCGATTAATTAACCTAGCAGCGGCGCTCGTTCTGTCCGATCCCAGACGATGCTTTGAATAAAACTGCCGGGCGTAGCGCCAAAGGCATTTTTAAAATGGCGGGTAAAGTGGCTCTGGTCGGAGAAACCGCACTGCGACGATACCGCAGCGAGCGTATGCCCGTGCAGCATCAGCGTTTTCGCCTTGCGCAACCGCGCCTGAACCTGATAGGCGTGCGGCGGAATGCCGACCAGCGCCTTAAATTGGCGTAAATAGTGCCACGGGCTCAGTTCCGCCATCGCCGCCAACGTGGTCAGCGACCACTCTTGCTCTGGCGTATCATCCAGCAACATTTTGGTCTGTAGCACACGCTGCTCGGAAAAGGGCAATGGGCGCGGCGTGCGGCGTGTTTTGCTGTAGCGCAGCATCAACCAACTCAGCGATGAAAACAGCAGCGTCTCCTTTAACAACGTGTTGCCCGGCTGTGCCAACAGGCGAAACGCCATCTGTAACTGCTGTGCCAGACCCGGATCGTGCAGCACCGCATCAGGAAACCACGGCACCGTCCCTTCAGACTGGTGAAGATCGTGCGAGATAGCGCGAAACAGATCCGTGTGTGGGTAGATGGCGCGATAGGCCCAGCCGTTCTCTCGGGCCGAGCACCCGGTATGCACATCATCCGCATTGACCAAAATGATGTCTCCCTGTGGCGCAACGTGCTCCCCGCCGGAACGATAAAAACGCTGAGCACCTTCTTCAATCACCCCCACACAAAAGGTGTCATGCACATGACGGGAAAAGCGCTGGCGATAATAGCGGGCCTGCAACATTTCCAAGCCACCGAAGGCTTCCAATCGATGGTACTGCGCCTGTTCACGTGGCGTTGCTTTACTCATAGAGTGCCCCCTGCTGATACCGCTTCTGTGAGCAGTATGCGGATATTCACACCATTGTCACTCGGCATTCTCTCTGGGTTTAGAACAAAATTGCGCAGCCACGCATTTTTCTCTTCAGCAGCGGGGCGAAAAGCCGTTTTCTTTTTCGGGTAGCCGATACATGATGATGCATCATATTGTATAATAGATCGATTGAAGCGACAGGAATGCGCTGTTTCTCGGGGTGAATGCGTGAATTATCCAATTGGGCAAATCAACCACAGTTATCTGGGTTCCAGTGTGTACACCATGCTGCGCGAAGCACTGATTATGGGGCGGCTAAAACCGGACGATCGGCTGCGTATTCGCGAACTGGCCGCTCAGGTCGGGACCAGCGTCACCCCGGTGCGAGATGCCATTCTGCAACTCGCCAAAGAACAGGCATTGATCCTGAAAACACCGCGCGATATCCGTGTGCCGCAACTCACCAGCGCACAGTTTATTGAGATTCGGACCTTACGCGTATCGCTGGAAGGCAGCGGTGCGCTGCACGCCGCCACGCTGATGACACCGAGTAAGCTTGCCGAATTGGATGCCAACATCACGCAAAACCTTCAGGCAATTGATGATAACGATTTAAGCGCGGCGCTACGTCTCAACAGTGAATTTCACCTGATGCTGGCGCAGATGGCTGATATGCCGCTGCTCAGCCAGTTTATCGGCAGCCTGTGGATGCGCACCGGACCGCTGATTGCCCAGGCCTATGCCCATTTCTCCCATCAAATGGCGATTGAGCACCATCAAGAGGTGCTGACAGCCCTACGTAAACAGAATGGAGCCGCTGCACAGCATGCCATCCAGCAGGATATTCTTGATGGTAGCGACACCATGCTGGCGTTTATCGAGCACGCGGAAGAGAACGCCAAGGACGCGTAAATTGGCACCCTTACCCCGCGTGCTGACAGTCGCTCATTAGCGCTGCGCCACGTCGGTCAGCACAGCGTCCAGCGTATCGAGAAACAGCGCAGCATGCTCTTCCCTAAACACCAGCGGTGGCCGGATCTTCAGAATATTGCCCGCAGGCCCGGTGGCGCTGATCAATACGCCGCGCTGGCGCATGGTATTCACCACCG
Organism: uncultured Symbiopectobacterium sp.; assembly: GCA_964293225.1. GTDB lineage: Bacteria > Pseudomonadota > Gammaproteobacteria > Enterobacterales > Enterobacteriaceae > Symbiopectobacterium. Next base: position 89,229 of record CAXYYB010000003.1, read on the forward strand.
CTACCGCCTCAGCGCTGGCTGGCGTTTTGTGTTCACGGTCACTCACCAATTCCGCACCGACAAACAGTCCGCTGCCGCGCACATCCCCCAGCAGCTCATGACGCTGTGCTAATGCTTGCAACCCTTCACGCAGGCAATGCCCGACCCGCAACGCGTTTTGTTGCAGTTGCTCTTCGCGGATCACGCGTAACACCGCATGTGCCGCCTGACACGACACCGGATTACCACCAAAGGTATTAAAATAGCGAACATCGCGCCCAAACGCGGCAAACAGCGCCGATTTTCCTACCAGTCCGGCAATTGGATGCCCATTGCCCATCGGTTTGCCCAAGCTGACCAGATCCGGCACAACCTGATGACGGGCGAATCCCCACATGGCTTCACCGGTGCGGCCAAAACCTGGCTGCACTTCATCTGCAATAAACAGTCCCCCGGCATCGCGCACCCACTGTACCGCTTGCGCCACTTCGCCAGCCGGGGGCGAGAAGACGCCATCACTGGAAAAAATAGTATCGAACAGCAGCGCCGCAGGACGGATGCCCTCTGCCCGCATATCCGCCAATGCGGCCTGCACCGACGCTAAAAACGCACCGGGTTGACGATAGTTATCTGGCGCATCAATCAGTTTTACATAATTACCCCGTGTCACGCCGTCGCCCAGTGACGGCGAAAGTTCCGCCAGCGCGCTGGTCACGCCGTGATAGGCCCAGCGTGTCACGATGACTCCAGTGCCGCCCGTCACATGCCGAGCAATGCGCAGGGCCAAATCATTAGCTTCACTGCCGGTGCAAGTCAGCATCAGGTTATTCAGTTCAGGCGGGAATTCACGCAACAAATCTTCGGCAAAATCAACGATGGCATGATGCAGATAGCGGGTATGCGTATTGAGCTGGGCGCTCTGCCGGGCAATGGCTTCCACCACCACCGGATGGCAATGTCCAACCGATGCCACGTTGTTGTACACGTCCAGATAGCGTTTGCCCTGTGCATCGAACAGCCATACGCCCTCGCCGCGCACCGGATGCAACGGCTCCTGATAGAAGAGTCGATAACCCTGACCCAGTACGCGCTGGCGACGCGCCAAGAGTTCGGCGCTATCATTTACTGGTGACATTGTCACTTCAGCCATTATTTATCTCCTTTATCCCCTGCCATATCCGCTGGCAGAATCGATCGTGCGAATAACCAGTTATCTGTTGCAGACTACGCCAACTGCGCGGCAAATTGCGCAACAAATAGTCTCTATTTTCTGGGTAGCGTGCGGCACGCCACTGTGCAATGGTGACGATCAGCGCCAGACGCGTCATGATGAGATCGGGCAGCAGCGCAACCTCCTGCTCGGTCAACGGTAAATGCGCATGATAAGACGCGGTAAACGGCACGATAAACGCGAACGGATCGTCCCCGTCATGGACCTGATAGGCTAACGCCGTTGCCAAGTCATTGATCAATGGCGCATACAGCGCATCGCCGAAATCGATAATGCCGCTTACGCGCGTGGCGTCCCCCACGTCTGCCAACACGTTGTGTGGATTCATGTCGTTATGGATGGTCTGCTGACGCAGGGTTTTTAACTGTGGCGCGACATGGCTATCGTAGCGTTGCAGGATCTGCGTGATAGCCCGCTGCTGTTCAGCGTCATGCACAAATGCAAGATAAGGCCGAATTTGCTCGGCGCGGCTGATGTCCCACAACAGTTGCCGTTGTTGCGCCGGGTGAGAAAAGCGGCTCAATGCCACATCCAACTGTGCCAGCGTGCTGCCTAAACTTTCCATCAGCGCGATAGACGGTATTACCGCGTGCAGCGGCGTGCCTTCGAGAAAACTCACCAAACGAATGCGCAGCGCGTTGCCGTTAATATCCACCACCGGTTCTGCCTGCTGATAGCGCGTCAGTACCACGCGAGGTACCGGCAGCGCCGCTGCTTGCTGGGCAATATGCAATAACAACGCGGTCTGATAGTGGCTTTCAGCCACGGATTCGGCGGCATTGATCACCTTCAGCATATAACGACGCCCGGACGGCACAGTCAGGCAAAAATTTTTATCCCGTTCGCCGGTGAGCAAGGTGACATCCCCTTGCAGGCTATAGTATTGCCAGACCAGCGCCTGTGCCTGCTGACAAGAAACCTCCGGTACTGCCTGCGTCATCAGTGTGCCCGTGTCCTGCGCGTCACACATGCTGGCCTCCGTTAACCTGAATTTCTGCCCCATTGACATAGGAAGCACCGCTGTTGCACAGGAAATAGATCAGGCTTGCTACCTCTTCGGGTTTACCCAGACGCTGCATGGGGACCTGACGTGCCACGACCTCATCGGTGCCCGGCGACAGGATGCTGGTTTCAATTTCCCCCGGCGCAATCGCATTGACGCGAATGCCATAGCGTCCAAACTCGTTTGCCATTTCTCGCGTCAGCGCTGAGAGTGCCGCTTTGGAGCTGGCATAGGCGCTACCGGCAAACGGATGCACGCGCGCACCGGCAATCGAGGTGATATTGATAATGCTGCCCTGACTGGCGCGCAGTTCATCAAACAGTCCGTTGGCCAGCAGTGCGCAGGAAAACAGGTTAACGTTAAACACCCTGAGCCAAGTGGCGTAGTCGGTCTGGCGCACACCAAGGCGACTGCCATCCACACCCTTGGGCGAAATACCCGCGTTATCGACTAACGCATCCAGCCTGCCGCCAAGCTTTTCTTTGATCAGCGGCAGCGTCTCTTGCACACTGTCGATATCTTCCAGATCGAGGTGGATATGGTTTAGCACCCCTTCCACCCACGGACAATCCTCTACCCAGCTCTGCCGTGAGGCAGTGAAAATACGCCATCCAGCCGCATGGAAATGCTTCACCGTGGCGTGACCGATCCCGCGACTCGCGCCGGTCAACAACAAGGTCTTTTGCTCGGACATAGGCACCTCATTAGATATTTGATGCATCATAAATTCAGCGTTAAAAAAAACTGAAACAGCGAACTGTTCAGCAAAATCTGACCCGATAAATACTGCACGTGTTGTGCAGGCAACGGCGTGAAATTTTCGTCGTTGAGGCAACCGGACTTCTCAGTCTCCCGCGAAGTTCACACCCAATACAGGAGACTAACAATCAAACAACAGGACTCGACTGGCGTACTAGCGTCCACCTCTGAGTTTCTCCGCGCGCCGACGTAGTACTTCCATCACAATCAGCAGCACCAACGCAGCGCCCACCATCATAGAGGCGGCGGCGGCAATGGTCGGATCAAGGTTTTCCCTGATACCGGCAAACATTTGCAGTGGCAGCGTACGCTGGCGCGGACTGGCGAGAAACAGCGTGACGATCACTTCATCGAACGAGGTGGCGAAGGCAAACAGCGCACCGGAGAACACGCCCGGCGCGATAAGCGGCAGCGTCACTTTGCGAAACGCATACAGTGGCGGTGCGCCCAGGCTGGCGGCGGCGCGGGTCAGATTGTGATCGTAATTTTTCAGCACCGCGGTGACGGTGATCACCACAAAGGGTACACCGAGCATGGCGTGAGCCAACACCAAGCCGAGATAGCTATTGAGCAAAGAAAGTTTGGCGAAGAAGAAGAACATCCCAACCGCCACAATCACCACCGGCGCAATCATCGGGGAGATCAGCACTGCCATCACCAACGCCTTGCCACGAAACTCACCGCGTACCAGACCGATGGAGGCCAATACGCCAAGCACCGTGGCTAACAGCGTTGAGAGCGGCGCAATCATCAGGCTGTTGCCCAGTGCGCCTAACCAGGCGCTGGAGCTGAAAAACTCCTGATACCAGCGCAGCGAAAATCCGGTCAGCGGATAGCTGAGAAAAGAACCGGCGTTAAACGACAGCGGCACGATCACCAGCACCGGCACTACCAGGAACAGCAGCATCGCCGCGCCGTAAAAATTAAAGAAGCCTTTCCATAAACGCAGGACCACGGCACCTTGTTGTCTCATCAGGGTTCTCCTTGCGTCTTAACGCGCCGCCGCTTCGGCGTCGGTGCGGGTCACGCGAATATAAACAATATAGAGCAGCGTCACGATAATCAGCAGTTGTGTACCCAGCGCTGCCGCCATCCCCCAGTTCATGGTGGTATTGGTGAAGAACGCCACGAAGTAGCTCAGCATCTGGTCACTCGGCCCACCCAGCAACGCCGGTGTGATGTAGTAGCCTATCGCCATCATGAACACCAGCAGCGCACCGGCGGTGATCCCGGCGTAGGTTTGCGGCACATACACGCGCCAAAACGCCCCAAACGGATGCGCACCCAGCGAAATGGCCGCGCGCATGTAGCTGGGGGAAATGCCCTTCATCACCGCATACAGCGGCAGGATCAAAAACGGCAACAGAATGTGCGTCATCGAGATATAGACACCAATGCGGTTAAACACCATCACCAACGGCTCATTGATAATGCCAATACTGAGTAAGGCACGGTTGATCAACCCGCCCGATTGCAACAGCACAATCCAACTGGCAGTGCGCACTATCAGTGAGGTCCAGAACGGCAACAACACCAGAATCATCAGCAAGTTGGCACGGTTAGTCGGCTGTTTTGCCAGCCAATAGGCTAACGGATAGCCCAACCCAACGCACAGCAGCGTCACAACGCCGGCCATCAACAGCGTACGCAGCAGCACATCGACATACAGCGATTGTTCCGGCGGTTGGGCAACAATGTTTCCCGATGCAGGGTCAACGCGATGATCGAACACCGCCAGCAGGTAATAGCTGGTGAAGGGACGCGAAGCGCGATCCAGCGTGCGCCAGGTGGCGAGTTCTCCCCACATCGGTTGCGTTTGAATCAGTTGTTCACGCACGTTACCGCTGTCAGGTGCGGGCAACTGGCGCAAGGTGCGGTTAATCAGGGTACGGTAATCAGATCCTTCATAGCCGAGACGTTTGGTGATCATGGCAACCTGTCCGGCGCTGCGCGCCTGACGCAAATCGACAGCCACGGCATTAAACGCCGCGTCATTGGGTAATTCGTTGCCAGACCACTGCCGCAACGCGGCAGTGGTCATTGGCATGGCTTCCCGCAGTTCTGGATTCGAGATACTTTTTCCCAGAATCGAAAAAATCGGAAAGAGAAAGCTCACCACCAAAAAAAGGAACAGCGGCGCAATCAACAGCAAAGAACGCTTTTTATACAGTGCTTCGGCCGTTTTAAGCTGCTGTTTCAGCAACGGGCTCCCTTCTCTTTCGTTGGCGGACGGCAACGCCGCAGCCAGATTATTCTGGGTCATACATTTACCTCCAATCACAGATACGGCAAAACCAACTTACTGCGCAGCCCAAGCGTTAAAGCGCTGTTCCAGTTCTTCGCCGTGGTCAATCCAGAACTCAGTGTCAACCTGCAAGGCCTGTGCCAGGTTATCCGGCGCGGTCGGCAGGTTTTTCACTACGTCAGGAGAGATCAGGCTGGTCGTTTTAACGTGCGTTGGGCCATAAGGGATAGTTTCAGCAAACACTTTCTGGTTTTCCGGCTGGTTGGCAAAAGCAATAAACTGCTCTGCCAACGCTTTGTGTTTGGTGCCTTTAACAATAGCCCAGCTGTCCAGATCGTAAATGCTGTCATTCCATACGATGCGGAAATCATGCCCTTCTTTCTGCGCCGCAGTAACGCGGCCGTTGTAGGCGGAGGTCATCACTACATCGCCAGACACCAGCCATTGCAGCGGCTGCGCGCCGGATTCCCACCATTGGATATTCGGTTTGATTTGGTCCAGTTTCTTGAACGCACGATCGACACCGGCAGGGGTTGCCAGCACTTTGTAGAGGTCTTCGCGTTTTACGCCATCTGCCAGCAGCGCGAACTCCAGCGTAAACTTGGCGCTTTTACGCAGCGCACGTTTGCCGGGGAAGGTTTTCACATCCCAGAAATCGGCCCAGCTTTTCGGGGCCTGCGGCAGTTTGGCGGCGTTATAGGTCAGTACGGTAGACCAGAGGAAAATCCCTGCGCCACACTCAGACACCGCACCCTGCACGAAGTCTGAAGGGTTACCCAGTTTTTTCCAATCCAGCGGCTCAAACATCCCTTCGTTACAGCCGCGCACCAGCTCCGGCCCTTCCACTTCAACCACATCCCAGCCAACCTGACCGGTTTCCACCATCGCGCGAATACGGGCCATCTCCCCATTGTATTCACCCGCTTCTACCGTTCCTTTACCCGCCGCAGCGAAAGGTTTGTAGAACGCTTTATCCTGAGCGTCCTTGTTCAAGCCGCCAAACGAGACAACGGTTACGGTTTCGGCATAGGCCTGTGAAGCCATGGCAGTCACCAGCGCGCCGAGCGCCATTTTTTTCACTGCGGACATCTTGGACGGTAACGTCTTGGTCAACGTCGGTAACGTATTTGTCAACATAGTGCGGCTCCTGGAGAGTTCGTCAACGTAAAATGCGGGCTGTACCCATCACAATTATTTGATGCATCATGCATCAAATAAAAAGCATAATCTGTGCCATGAATTCGGATCACCCCTGGCTGATTAGCTGAATTACCGTGATTGGAGCCTGAAAAAGGCATAGGGAATTTTTATGGTTGGCTGCACTGTCCTGACGCCGCGCTTTTTGCTTTGTTGTGGTGCATCAGGTCACACACTGCACCAGCAAAAGGCGGAGGCTTCTAGCAACAGCGCGCCGGATTGCGGCACGGTCAGAAACGAGTTTCTGAACCGTGCCACTCAGGCATTACGATAAATCAACGCAGAGATATTTCATCTCCAGATAATCTTCGATGCCGAAACGCGAGCCTTCACGCCCTAAACCGGACTGTTTCACCCCACCAAACGGCGCCACTTCATTGGAGATAAGGCCGGTATTAATACCCACCATGCCGTAATCCAACGCTTCCGGCACCTTCCACTGGCGGACCGCATCACGGGTATACACATACGCCGCCAGACCAAACTCGGTGTCGTTCGCCATGGCGATAACCTCAGCGTCATCCTTGAACGGGAACAACGGTGCTACCGGGCCAAAGGTTTCTTCGCGCGCAAAGCGCATTTGCGGTGTCACATCGGCAATTACGGTCGGCGTAAAGAACGTACCGCCCAGCGCGTGCAGCGTGCCACCGGTGAGTAACGTTGCGCCTTTCTCCAATGCATCGGCAATGTGTTGCTCAACTTTCTCAACGGCATCGGTATCGATCAGCGGCCCTTGCGTGACGCCCGGTTGCGTACCTTCGCCCACCTTCAGCTTCTCAACCTCTTCGACCAAACGCTGTTTCAGCGCCGGATAGATACCCTGTTGTACATAGATGCGGTTAGCGCAGACGCAGGTTTGCCCACTGTTACGAAACTTTGAGGCCAGAATGCCTTTGATGGCGGATTCCACATCAGCATCATCAAACACGATGAACGGGGCGTTGCCGCCGAGTTCCAGCGACAGTTTTTTCACCGTTGGCGCACTCTGCGCCATCAGGATGCGACCCACTTCCGTCGACCCGGTGAAACTCAGCTTGCGGATCACCGGGCTGTCGCACAGCACTTTACCCACGTCAGCCGCTTCACCGGTGATCACCTGCAACACACCGCGCGGAATGCCCGCCTGATTCGCTAACTCCGCCAACGCTAACGCAGTAAAAGGCGTCTGCTCGGCCGGTTTGACGATCATGGTGCAGCCTGCCGCCAGTGCCGGCCCCACTTTGCGCGTGATCATCGCCGCGGGGAAATTCCACGGGGTGATAGCCGCACACACACCAATTGGCTGTTTGATCACCAACAGGCGTTGGTGCCCTTGCGGTGTCTGCAACACGCTGCCTTCGATGCGTTTTGCCTCTTCGGCAAACCACTCGATAAACGAAGCGGCATAGGTGATTTCACCTTTCGCTTCCGCCAGCGGTTTGCCTTGCTCAGCCGTCAGGATCGCGGCCAGCGCATCCTGATGTTCAACAATCAGGCGTGCCCAGGCTTGCAACAGGCTGGCACGGGCTTTCCCCGTCAACGCCCGCCAGCTCACCAGCGCTTTTTCCGCTGCTGCAATGGCTGTCGAGGTTTGTGACGCCGTCACTAATGGTACAGCACCGAGCACAGCACCGGTCGCCGGGTTGGTCACCTCAAGGGTGTCACCCCGTTCGCTGTTCTGCCATTCACCGTCGATCAAACATTGCTGACGGAAAAGCGCATTGTTTTTCAATTGCATAATAATCCTTTGGTTACTTCGCCAACACGCTGGTCAAAATCTTCAGCGCCTGACTGAACTGCGCATCAGGGATAGTCAGCGGATACAGGAAACGAATCACGTTGCCGTGTACCCCACAGCTTAACAGTAGCAGGCCCTGCTCCAACGCCGCCTGTTGGTAACGGCGCGTCAGTTCAGCGGAAGGTTTGCCCGTCGCCGGATCGTTAAACTCGACAGCCACCATTGACCCTTGGGCGCGAATCGCCACAATCCCCGGACAAGATGCTTTGGCACCCTGCAACGTTTCCACCAACTGTGCTCCAAGGCGTTGCGCCCGTTGGCACAGCTGCTCTTCATCGATAATATCGAGCACGGTCAGCGCAGATGCAACGGCCAGCGGGTTGCCCGCATAGGTGCCGCCCAACCCGCCAGGGCCAGGTGCATCCATCACGTCAGCGCGACCGACTACGCCAGAAATCGGGAAACCGCCCCCCAGGCTTTTCGCCATGGTGATCAGATCCGCTTTCTCCGCGTAGTATTCCATGGCAAACAGTTTGCCAGTGCGGGCGAAGCCGGTCTGTACTTCGTCGGCAATCAGCAGAATGCCGTGTTCGTCGCACAGCTTGCGAATGGCGGTGATAAATGCCGGCGGTGCCGGGACAAAACCGCCTTCCCCTTGTACCGGTTCAAGAATAATGGCCGCCACCTGATCGGCACCGATATCGGTATGCAGCAGAATATCCAAGCTCTCCAGCGCACGTTCAACCGAGATGCCACGCGCTTCATTCGGGTACAGTGCATGGAAGATCGATCCGGGGAACGGGCCGACGCCGGTAGAATACGGTGCCACTTTGCCGGTTAACGTCAACGTCAGCAGCGTGCGGCCATGAAACGCGGCGTTAAAGGCAATGATGCCGGGGCGTTTGGTGTAGGCGCGTGCAATCTTCACCGCATTTTCTACCGCTTCGGCACCCGTGGTAAAGAAAGCGGTTTTAGCGGTGCCGTCGATGGGAGCACGCGCATTGATGCGCTCAGCCAGTTCCACGTAGCTGCCGTAAGGGATAACTTGATAAGCGGTATGTGTGAAGCAATCCAGCTGCTTGCGCACGGCGTCCACAATTTTCGGGTGACGGTGACCGGTGTTCAATACGGCGATACCGGCCGCGAAATCGATGTACTCGTTGCCTTCCACATCCCACAGCGTGGCGTTTTCGGCGCGCGCCGCATAAAAATCACACATGACAGCCACACCACGCGGTGTAGCGGCTAAACGGCGTTGATTTAATTCGCTATTACTCATTTTTCAGCTCCCGATTACGTTCGCACCCAAAGCACAAGGTCGTATTGACGGGCCGGTGAATGAGAGGACGACAGACCCGTTATCAAATTTGATTCTATTTATGCGCTCTCTGGTCCTATAATCCAGAGCCAGTTTATACAATTTGAGGGATCCACTTTGCGCTCGCTGCTCACTGACCTATTGATGCAACGGTTAGCCAAACAGACGTCAGGCACGCTGAACAAGCGGTTATACGATACGCTGCGTCAGGCGATACTGGCGCGTGCTATCACGCCGGGCAGTCGTCTACCCTCATCCCGCGATTTGGCGCAACAACTCAGTCTGTCACGCAATACCGTGCTGGCCACCTATGAACAACTGCTGGCAGAGGGATACATCGAAACCCGTCCCGGCAGCGGCACCTTTGTCACGGAACAACTGCCAGAGGGCAATATGGAGCGTGTACCCGATGCGCAGGAAGGTTCTTCGCACGCCGCCGCACCGGCGCTGTCTCGGCGAGGGATGAACCTGCTGGGTTACGCCGGTGCATCAGCACGCCAATGGGGCGCGTTTATGCCGGGCATTCCCGATATTGCCAGCTTTCCGCACGATCTGTGGCGACGCACGCAGACACGATTGATGCGACGCATGAAGCCGGAACAGCTCTCCTATTCACCAATCGGTGGCAGCCCGGAGTTGCAGTTGGCGCTGACAGAGTATCTGCGCGTTGCCCGCTCGGTAGAGTGCACACCGGAGCAAGTGCTGATCACCGAGGGCACCCATCAGGGCATGGATCTGCTGGCCAAGATGCTGTGTAACCCCGGCGATAGCGCATGGATCGAAGACCCCTGCTACTGGGGAATGCGCAACGTGCTGACCATTAATGGATTACGCGTGACGCCCATTGCCGTGGACGATCAAGGGATGGCTCCGCCGGAAACACCGCCATCCGGACGCGTGCCGCGCCTGATTTGCGTAACCCCATCGCACCAGTATCCGCTGGGCGCAGTGATGAGTCTGGCGCGCCGCCAACGGTTGTTGGCACTGGCACAGGAACACAATAGCTGGATCGTGGAAGATGACTACGACAGCGAATTTCGCTTCTCCGGCAACCCGGTGCCCGCGCTGCAAGGGCTGAATAGAAATGCACCGGTGATCTACATCGGCACCTTCAGCAAGACGCTCTATCCCGGTTTGCGCGTCAGCTACATGGTGCTGCCCCCGCAGTTAGCGCAAGAACTGAAGATTGCCCACGCCGAGTTGTACCGTGGCGGGCACTGGTTAACGCAATCAACGCTGAGTGAGTTTATTCGAGAAGGACACTATGCGGCGCACATTCGCCGCATGCGGCTGCTTTATGCCCGCCGACGCGCGCTGTTGACGCAACTGATTGAAACCCACCTTGGCAGCGAATACGTCGGCGATCGCAGCAATGCCGGGCTGCATATGCTACTAAAGCTGCCTGCACAGGTGGACGACGTGTTGCTCAGCACACAGATTCTCCGCCACGGCGTCATGGTAAAACCGCTCTCCAGCTACTACCTGCACCCCACTGCCGAACGCGGCCTGTTGCTGGGATACGCCAGCATTGAAGAGGGTGAAATTGTGCGTGCTTTTGATGTGGTGGTTGCCTGCCTGCGCACCCTGCCCAGCCTTGCGCGCTAGCGCCCTGTTATCGTGCGCCGTCCCGATGGCGCACTGCACCACACGTAAGCAAACCCTCGCAATAACGCCCCACCGTGGCGCATAACAATAGTCACTCACGCCCTATTTTTATTTTTAACCGCTTAGTGACACAACGATTTCATCGAGTGGGCATGCTTTATGCATAACGGCTGTGATAATACCGTTACGCGAGAGATTGGACGCATGAGAACCTACGTCAGCTTCAAGAATATTCAGAAAACCTACGACGGCGATCGTCTGGTGGTCAAGAACCTGAATCTGGACATCCAGGAAGGGGAATTTTTAACCCTGCTGGGCCCTTCCGGCTCCGGTAAAACCACCAGTTTGATGATGTTGGCCGGGTTTGAAACCCCCACTCAAGGTGAAATCCTGCTGAAAGACGCCCCGCTGCACAGCCTGCCGCCACACCAGCGCGGCATTGGTATGGTGTTCCAAAACTATGCGCTGTTCCCCCATATGACGGTTGCCGAAAACCTGGCGTTTCCCCTTTCTATTCGTCGCATGAACAAGAGTGATATCAAGGAGAAAGTGGATCGCGTTCTGGATCGCGTCAAACTGACCGCGCTGGCGGATCGCTACCCGGCACAGATGTCCGGTGGGCAGCAACAGCGCGTAGCACTGGCCCGCGCCTTAGTGTTTGAACCGAAACTGGTACTGATGGATGAACCGCTCGGCGCATTGGATAAGCAGTTACGCGAGCACATGCAGTTGGAGATTAAAGCCCTGCATGAATCGCTGGATCTGACCGTGGTGTATGTGACGCACGATCAAAGTGAAGCCATGACCATGTCGAACCGCGTTGCCGTGTTCAATGATGGCATCATCCAGCAAATGGACAGCCCGAGTGATATTTATGAACGCCCGCAGAACACCTTTGTTGCGCAGTTCATCGGTGAAAATAATACGCTGATTGCCACGCAAAGCGGCACGGATGGCGATTACTATCTGGCAACCTTGGATGACGGTACCGTATTACGCGCCCTTAAGGTTCGCCCGAGTTCGCCCGGTAAAAAAATCAGTCTGTGTATCCGCCCGGAACGCATCCGCGTCAACGCCAATCCGCTGACCGCCGGTGCAGAACAGGTTCGCGCGCGTATTCAGCAATTTATCTATCTGGGCGATCATGTGCGTATGATGACGGAAGTGGCAGGCCAATCGCCTTTTATGGTGAAACTGCCAGCCAGCGAAATCCAACCGCACTGGAAGCCCGGCACGGAACTGATGCTCTCGTGGCAACCGGAGCACCTGCGTGCGCTGGATGTGATTGTTACCCACTGACTATCTCGCCTGGTCGAGGTTATCGACAGCCCCTTTTCGGTATGTCCGTGTTTCCCGGCGAATCACGACGAGGGGCGCTTCGGCGGCTTACGCCGCTACGACCCCATCGCCGCACTTCGCCTAACCACGAACGTTGTTGTCAGCCTGACATAGGCTCAGCGTAGGTTTAATCGTCAACGCCAAATCTCCCCTCCCTGTCACAGCCTTTCAAGTCGAGATTCGCTACCATCAGCAGACAACCCTATTTTCGGCAAACTGCATGGATGTTATTGGATTTGTCGCAACCATGATGCCCATTGCCCTCTCGCCCGGTGCCAGCCTTACGCTGGCGCTCAATAATGTGGTGACACAGGGTGCACGCGGCGTACTGCGTATTATTATTGGCACCGCATTGGGCATTTATACCCACGCGCTACTGGCAAGCATTGGGATCTCTGCGCTGTTGCTACGCTACCCCGCACTGATGCGCGTTCTCACACTGCTCGGCACCGGCTATTTGGTCTATCTGGCATTGCGACTGATACAGCGCGGCTGGCAAGGTTCTGCACGCGCCCCTTCCTCCGGCCGTTCATTAGGGATTCGCGCCGCCTACGTTGCCAATGTGCTCAATATCAAAGCCATTTTACTGTATGTGACGGTAGTGCCTCTGTTTGCCGGCACTGCGCGCGATAGCCAACCGCTGGCGCAGAGCGTGATGAGTTTTATGGCGTTGGCAACGGTACACGTCGCCATCATGGGAGGATGGTTACTGCTAACCACGCAGGTAGTGTTGCGCTCAGCGCGCGCAGTCAATATGCAGAGGATGGAAACCACCATCAACCTCGGTGGGGGCTGATGCTGCTGTGGCTTACGCTGTGGCCTTATTGGCGGGGATAACGGCGGGACAGCATTGATCCCGCCAGTTGCAATTACGCGCGAATTTTACGGTACACCAGCAGCACGACCAGCGCGCCAATCACGGCAACGCAGAAACTGCCGACATTGAAACCGTCCACGCGGCCAAATCCGAAGAAGGTGCTGATATAACCGCCCACCACCGCGCCGACGATGCCGAGCAACACCGTAATGATAAATCCACCACCGTCTTTTCCCGGCATGATCCATTTTGCCAAAATACCCGCGATTAGCCCAAAGATAATCCAGGACAAGATACCCATAACCACCTCATATTTTACCGATGAATACACTTAATCAATAACCTGCATGCCTGTACGGTGATGCTGGTGCATTAAGTATAGGCAAAAAAAACCCGCTGCAAGGCAGCGGGATGAGCTGTTAGGAAGATCAGATTAACGGCGGTTACGCACCAACTGATAACGACGCGTGAGATATTCTACCGGCGCGCTCCAGATGTGTACCAAGCGACAAAACGGGAACAGCACAAACAGGGTTAGCCCCAACACGATGTGCAGTTTAAACACCCAGGCAACGCCCTCAAGGTGTGCCGATGCACCGCCGTGGAAGGTCACGATCGACTGCGCCCAGCCGACCAGTTTCATCATTTCGCTGCCGTCCATGTGCTGCGCGGAAAACGGAATGGTCAATAATCCCAATCCGGCCTGAATCACCAACAGCGACAGGATGAGAATGTCGCCAACGCTCGACGTGGCGCGGATGCGCGGATTCGTGAGTCGGCGTTTAAGCAGTAAAATACCGCCCACAAACGTCAGTACACCGGCCGATCCGCCGCCAATCATCGCCATTTTTTGCTTTACTTCAATGGGCAAAAAGGCTTCGTACATCCAATGCGGCGTCAGCATTCCCAAAAAGTGACCGGTAAAAATCCCCAAAATCCCGAGATGAAACAGGTTCGAGGCCAACCGCATGCCCTTTTTGTCGAGCATCTGGCTGGAACCGGCACGCCATGAATACTGCCCGTAGTCATAACGCAGCCAGCTTCCCACCAGGAACACCGTACCGGCCAGATAAGGGTAAATATCAAACAACAGCATATTAACGTAGTGCATGGTTTTTTCCTCCGGCAGGTTGTGCATCAAGATCCAGATACTGGGGGGCTACCGCGCCCGCAAAGCGGCGCTGGTGCGCGGTCTGCTGCGCACTGTCGCACCCTTTATCTGCAAAGAACTTCACCTGCTCTTCTTCCCATACCGCATCCAACGCCTGCGGCGTGTCGTCACGGGCCTCATCTGCCACTTTATGTGTGACATCGTCACTTTTTAATGCGCTACCAGAAAGCGCCAGCAACACGTCAAACAACAGGGCATAATCACTGTCACGCTGCTGTAAACGCGCACCGAGCAACGCCAGAATGGGCGCGACATCCAATAGCCCTGCACGGCTTTCTGCTGGTTCCAACCGTGAGAGATATTCCAGGTAGAGCGGCAGAAAATCCGGCAGTTCACGGCAATCAAGCTCAAGACCGGCTGCCTGATAATGCTGCATCAGGTCCACCATCGCCTGACCGCGATCGCGCGATTCACCGTGCACATGTTCGAACAACAGCAGCGATGTCGCCCGGCCCCGGTCGAACAGCGCGCAGTATTCTGCCTGTTTATCCAGCAGATCCTGCGCACACTGTTGTCGAATAAACTGCGCCAATTGCTCACGCAGCGGCAAGGATAGCGTGTCGTCCTGTGCCAGCGCTTCAATCAACTCCTGATGATGCGCCCACAGTTCTCCATCGGGATAATCGAGCAAGCGGGCGATAATGCGTAACGTCATCATCATCAATCCCCCTGCATCACTTTGCTGTTCATGTCACGCGTTTTGCTGGTGACATCAATGGCATCAATGCGTTTGCTGTTAAACAGGTTGAATTTGCTGTCGCTGCCGTGGCAACCATCGCCGAAGCTGAAACCGCATCCTTTGCTTTCTGGAAAGGCGTCACGCGCCAGTTCACGGTGGCTGGACGGCACCACAAAGCGATCTTCATAGTTGGCAATCGCCAGATAGCGGTACATTTCCTGGGCCTGAGCTTCGGTCAACCCCACCTGCTCCAGCGCGCGGGTATCGATCACCCCTTCTACGGTTTCTGCACGCTTAAAGTGACGCATCGCCAGCATACGTTTCAGCGCCAACAGTACCGGTGCGGTGTCACCCGCCGTCAACAGATTGGCCAGGTACTGCACCGGAATACGCAGACTTTCGACGTCCGGCAGGACACCGCTGTGTGCCAGTGCGCCCGCATCGGCAGCAGACTGAATCGGTGACAACGGCGGTACGTACCACACCATGGGTAACGTGCGATATTCCGGGTGCAGCGGCAGCGCCAGCTTCCACTCCATCGCCATTTTATAGACCGGCGATTGCTGAGCCGCTTCGATAACCCCACGCGGCACGCCGTCTTTCAGCGCCTGAGCAATCACAGCGGGATCGTTCGGGTCGAGGAACACGTCAAGCTGACGCTGGTAGAGATCCTGCTCGTTTTCCGTGGCCGCCGCTTCAGCGATGCGGTCGGCGTCATACAGCAGCACGCCGAGATAACGAATGCGCCCGACACAGGTTTCTGAACAGAGGGTCGGCTGTCCACTTTCGATACGCGGGTAGCAGAAAATACATTTCTCTGATTTGCCGCTTTTCCAGTTGAAGTAGATTTTTTTGTACGGGCAACCGGTCAGGCACATGCGCCAGCCGCGACATTTATCCTGATCGATCAGCACAATGCCGTCTTCTCCCCGTTTGTAAATCGCACCGCTCGGGCAGGTCGCGACACAGGCGGGGTTCAGGCAGTGTTCACACAGCCGAGGCAAATACATCATGAAGGTGTTTTCGAACTGGCCGTACATCTCCTTTTGCATATGCTCAAAGTTTTTATCTTTGGCACGCCGGCTAAACTCACCGCCCAGATCGTCTTCCCAGTTCGGCCCCATTTCGATTTTCTTCATGCGCTGACCGGTAATCAGCGAACGCGGGCGCGCTATCGGCTGGTGTTTCCCTTCCGGCGCTTTACGCAGGTTTTCATAGTCGTAGTCAAACGGCTCATAATAGTCATCGATTTGCGGCACATCCGGGTTGGCGAAAATCTTGGAGAGCACGCTAACGCGGTTACCCATGCGCGGTTCCAGTTTGCCGCTGATTTTACGGATCCAGCCGCCTTTCCATTTTTCCTGATCTTCCCAGGCGTGGGGATAGCCCACACCCGGTTTGGTTTCGACGTTATTGAACCAGGCGTATTCCATCCCTTCACGGCTGGTCCAGACGTTTTTACAGGTGACAGAGCAGGTATGGCAGCCGATGCATTTGTCCAGATTCAGCACCATGCCCACTTGTGAACGAATTTTCATCAGGCTTTCTCCTGCGCAGTCAGTGTACGGGCTACGGGCTGTTCGTAATCTTGGCCTTCATCATCCAGCCAATCGATACGCTTCATTTTGCGAACCACCACGAATTCATCGCGGTTACACCCGACCGTGCCGTAGTAGTTAAAGCCATAGGCTAACTGCGCATAGCCACCGATCATGTGCGTGGGTTTCGGTGTAATACGCGTCACCGAGTTGTGAATACCGCCGCGCTGTGCCGTGATCTCCGAGCCGGGCAAGTTCACGATACGCTCCTGGGCGTGGTACATCATGGTCATGCCGGCCGGTACGCGCTGGCTCACCACCGCCCGCGCCGTCAGTGCGCCGTTGGTGTTGAAGGCTTCCACCCAGTCGTTGTCCACAATGCCCAAATCCCGTGCATCATCTTCGCTCAGCCAGATAACCGGCCCACCGCGCCCCAACGTCAGCATCAGCAAGTTGTCGCTGTAGGTGGAGTGAATACCCCACTTCTGGTGCGGCGTCAGGAAGTTGAGCGGTTTCTCAGGGTTGCCGTTCGGTTTCTGGTTCATCACTGGTGCCACCGCGCGGGTATCCACTGGCGGACGGTACACCAGCAGGCTTTCGCCAAAGGCGCGCATCCATTCATGATCCTGATACAGTTGCTGGCGGCCTGACAGCGTGCGCCAAGGAATCAGCTCGTGCACGTTGGTGTAGCAGGCGTTGTAGGAGACATGCTCATCTTCCAAACCTGACCAGGTCGGGCTGGAGATGATTTTGCGTGGCTGAGCCTGAATATCACGGAAGCGAATTTTTTCATCTTCCTTGTTCAGCGCCAGATGCGTGTGGTCACGACCGGTAAATTTGCTCAGCGCTTCCCAGGCTTTTACCGCCACCTGACCGTTGGTTTCCGGTGCCAGCGTCAGGATCATTTCTGCCGCGTCAATAGCAGTGTCAATTTTCGGACGCCCTGCCGCTGCGCCTTCAGCCTTGGTGTAGTTGAGTTTTTTCAGGAAATCGACTTCAGTTTGCGTATTCCAGCCAATGCCTTTACCGCCGTTACCCAGCTTGTCCAGCAACGGGCCCACCGAGGTAAAGCGTTCGTAAAGATTCGGATAATCGCGTTCTACCACCATCAGGTGCGGTGCCGTTTTGCCAGGGATGAGATCGCACTCGCCTTTTTTCCAGTCATCCACGCCGAACGGTTGCGCCAATTCAGCGGCAGAATCGTGTTGGATCGGCAGCGTCACCAGATCGGTTTCTACGCCGAGGTGCCCGTGACAAAGGCTGGAGAACGTTTTGGCGATGCCTTTGTAGATTTCCCAATCGCTCTTGGCGTCCCAGGCAGGATCGACAGCGGCTGACAGCGGATGAATAAACGGATGCATATCCGAGGTATTCATGTCGTCTTTTTCGTACCAGGTGGCGGTCGGCAATACGATATCGGAATAGAGACAGGTGCTGGACATGCGGAAATCCAGCGTCACCACCAGATCCAGCTTGCCTTCACCGCCCTGCGCCTGCCACTCCACCTCTTCCGGCATCACGCCGCCCTGTTTACCGAGATCCTGACCTTGCAGGCCGTGTTCGGTGCCGAGCAGGTATTTGAGCATGTATTCGTGCCCTTTACCGGATGAGCCCAGCAGGTTGGAGCGCCAGATAAACAGGTTGCGCGGGAAGTTTTGCGGGTTGTCCGGCTGTTCAGCGGCAAACGCGATAGTGCCCGCTTTCAGCGCCTGTGCGGCATACTCTTGCGGCGTCATGCCCGCTTGCTGCGCGTTGGCGGCAATACTGAGCGGGTTCACGTTCAACTGCGGTGCAGAAGGCAGCCAGCCCATGCGTTCGGCACGCACGTTAAAATCGATCATGCTGCCGGTGAAACGGGATTTATCCGCCAGCGGCGACAGGAATTCCTGTGGTGCTACCGTTTCGTAGCGCCACTGGCTGGAGTGGTTGTAGAAAAAGGAGGTGCTGTTCATGTGGCGCGGCGGGCGCTGCCAGTCCAGGCCGAATGCTAACGGTGTCCAACCGGTTTGCGGACGCAGTTTTTCCTGACCGACATAGTGCGCCCAACCGCCACCGCTTTGGCCGACGCAACCGCAGAACACCAGCATGTTGATCAAACCACGGTAATTCATGTCCATGTGATACCAGTGGTTGATACCGGCACCCACGATAATCATCGAACAGCCATGTGTTTTGTCGGCGTTATCCGCAAATTCACGCGCGATACGCACGATGTTGTGACGTGAGACACCGGTGATCTGCTCGGCCCACGCTGGGCTATAGGCTTTCACCTCATCGTAGTCACGGGCGCAGTTGTCATCGTTCAGTCCGCGATCCAGGCCATAATTCGCCAGCGTCAGATCGTAAACGCTGGCAACCAGTGCTTCGCTGCCATCGGCCAGCGTCAAGCGTTTTACCGGCAGTTTATGGCGCAACACGTCGTCGAGTGCAACGCTGCTGAAGTGCTCGCTTGGCAACCCGCCGAAGTATGGGAAGCCAACGTCCGCCACCTCATCGTGCACACCCAGCAGGCTTAAGCGCAGTTGTACTTCCTCGCCACTGACGCCGTCGCGCTGCTCCAGGTTCCATTTGCCCTGATCGCCCCAACGGTAGCCAATGGAACCTTGCGGCGCGGTCAGAGTGCCACTCTGCTCATCAATCGCCACCGTTTTCCACTGCGGGTGATTCTCCTGACCGAGGTTATCCAGCAAATCGGACGCGCGCAGCATGCGACCTGCCGCGTAGTAACCCGCTTCACGCGGCTCCAGTAACACCAACATCGGCATGTCGGTATAGCGGCGCACATAGTCAGTGAAATAGCGGCTTGGGTTATCCAGATGAAACTCTTTGAGGATCACATGGCCCATCGCCAGCGCCATAGCGCTGTCGGTGCCCTGTTTCGGATTCAGCCATTGATCACACAGTTTGGCGATTTCTGCATAATCCGGCGTGACAGCCACGGTTTTGGTGCCCTTGTAACGCACTTCAGCAAAGAAGTGCGCATCCGGGGTACGCGTTTGCGGCACGTTGGAACCCCAGGCGATGATGTACGACGAGTTGTACCAGTCGGCGGATTCCGGCACGTCGGTCTGCTCGCCCCAGGTTTGCGGCGACGCCGGTGGTAAATCGCAATACCAGTCGTAGAAGCTCAGACAGACACCGCCAAGCAACGAGAGGTAGCGCGCCCCCGCCGCATAAGACACCATCGACATCGCCGGGATTGGCGAGAAGCCGATAATGCGGTCGGGTCCAAAGGTTTTGGCGGTGTACACGTTGGAGGCCGCGATCAGCTCGTTGACCTCGTTCCAGTCTGAACGCACAAAACCACCGCGACCGCGGATTTTCTTGTAGTAGGCGGTTTTTTCCGGGTCAGTCACGATCGACGCCCAGGCATCGACCGGATCGGGATGTGCCAGTTTGGCTTCGCGCCACAGTTTGAGCAGACGCTTGCGCATCATCGGATACTTCAGGCGGTTCGCACTGTAGAGATACCAGGAGTAGCTGGCACCACGTGGGCAGCCGCGCGGTTCATGGTTCGGCAGGTCCGGGCGGGTGCGAGGATAGTCGGTCTGCTGCGTTTCCCAGGTGACCAGACCATTTTTCACATAGATTTTCCAACTGCACGATCCGGTGCAGTTGACGCCGTGCGTTGAGCGTACCACTTTATCGTGCTGCCAACGGCTACGGTAACCGTCTTCCCAATCCCGGTTGGTATTGAGCGTTTGACCGTGCCCCTCTGCAAAGGGCTCGGCTAATTGTTTAAAGTAACGTAACCGGTCAAGAAACTTGCTCATCCGGACTCTCCTGCTGCGAAGCCTGCTGGCTTCTGTCGTTATGAATGCGCGTAGCCGATACGGTGTGTTGCCTACGGCACATTGCTCCAATTGGCGCTAGGGTAACGACCTGAGACGGGTTCAAAATTGATGCCGATCAAGCTCCTCTGGAGTACCAAACGGCACTATCGAACGAAATACCACCAAGGGATTATGAAAATAAAAACCGATATCCACATGAAAAATATAGATATTAATAACCTTTATACCCAAAGGGATAACAATGATTTCCGTTCGTGACTATTTGGAGGTAGGTAGAGTGGTGAGGGGCGAATAATGTGCAAAACACGGCACCATTCGGCACCGTGTTGATCGGAAGTGAGAGGGAAACTGACGCGCTGCCTCTCTGCTGCTATTTTTGCACTTTGCGTCCATAGAACAGCCAGGTAACCAGCACACACACCACATAGCACAGGATAAACACTTTTATTGCCCCCGCTGGCGAACCGGTCAGCTCGAGCGACGTACCGAACGCTTTGGGGATAAAGAAGCCACCGATGGCGCCAATGGCAGAGATAAAGCCAAGCGCAGCGGCGGAATCCGTTGCCGCTTCACGCAGCGCATCGTCATCGCTGCCCCCGCGCGCTTTAACACGCTCTGCGGTCAAACGACGGAAGATCACGGCAATCATCTGGAAGGTCGATCCACTGCCTAACCCTGCGGTGAGGAACAGCAGCATAAACAGCCCGAAGAACACGGCAAAACTGCCCGCATGGCCATCCGCCGCCAGCGACAGATAGAGCAATACCGAGAATAGCGCCATCAGGATAAAGTTGATCAAGGTGACGCGTACACCGCCAAAACGGTCGGAGAGCATGCCTCCTACTGGTCGCGCTAATGCCCCAAGCAGAGGGCCAAAAAAGGCGTAGTGCAGGATAACGATATCAGGGAATTGCGTTTTAGCGAGCATAGCAAATCCCGCGGAGAACCCGATAAACGAACCAAACGTGGAGAGATAAAGAAAGCTGAGAACCCACAAATGCAAGCGTTTGAGCACCGGCAGTTGCTGACGGATTGAGGCTTTGGTGGTGCTCAGATCGTTCATGCCAAACCAGGCCGCCAGCGATGCCACCAACAAGAACGGCACCCAAAGCCAGGCGGCGCGGTATAACCACACGGTACTGCCATCCGCCTGCACTACTCCGCCGGTCGAGCCAAGTAGCGGCAAGAAAATGACCAGCGGCACCAGAATTTGCATCACGCTGACACCCAGGTTACCCAATCCCCCATTCAACCCTAACGCACCACCTTGCCTGACTTTTGGGAAAAAGAAACTGATATTCGCCATGCTGGAGGCAAAGTTTGCCCCGGCAAAACCACACAGCAAGGAGATGATGACAAAGGTGTGATACGGCGTTTGCGTATCCTGCACCACAAACCCCAGCCACAGGCACGGGATCACCAAAATGAGGGTACTCAGGGTGGTCCAGCGTCGTCCACCAAAGAGGGGGATGACAAAGGAGTACGGTACGCGCAGCAGCGCACCGGACACCGAGGGCAACGCAGTTAATAAAAACAGCTGATCCGTCGAGAAGTGAAAACCCACTTTATTCAGGTTAACGGCCACGGTGCTAAACAGCATCCAGACACAGAAAGAGAGCAATAAGCAGGGGATAGAAATCCACAGGTTGCGGGTAGCGATGCGCTGCCCCTGCCGTTGCCAGAAATCGGGGTCTTCTGGATACCACTCCCCTATTGTCGCGTTAAGCGGCTTTCTCGTAGGATCATTTTTTGTTGTAGTAGGCTGCGTCATAAAAACCTCAGTGAGTAAAAACTCGGTATATAACCCTGAGGAAATAACAGGGTATTCAGGGCGCAACATGAGGGATGCCAGTGTAAATAAAATTGATATGAATCAACGCACTGTCAGGTAAAAAACGCCCCTCTAACGCCACCCACCACCTTGTGAGTAACCCTGAGTTAAAAAATAAAAACCACGAATTCAGCCCGTTAACGCGGCTTCAACCGCAACTACTCCCAGTCATGCTCCACGATGGATATTTGTGGGTACTTATTAAGGGGTATAGGGTTATAGCAGAGGATGGTGAAGAATGCAGACCTATCAGATACCGTTCGCTTTGTCGCCCTATTTCGCCACAAAGCACACGTGCAAAAACAGGACATTCGTTGAACAACAATGTGAGCGAAGGATGGCGACGTGGAGTGCTCATGGTTAGACGCCTTTTGCTGCCACTGTCCCTGACACATCAGGTCGCGATGCTGATGCTGTTACTCGGACTACTCGGCATTGCAGGCATGGCCATATCCAGTTGGATGTCGCAGAACATTCAAGGGAATGCCCACGCCATCAATAAAGCAGGTTCCTTGCGCATGCAGAGCTATCGCCTGCTCTCCATGGTGCCGTTATCCAACAGCAGCCACATTTACCTGGACGATCTCGAGCGTGATGAAGCCAACAGCGATTTACAGCAAGCGGTGCGGCGCGAAGGGTTGAGCGAACCATTTTCGCAACTGCGCTCGTTCTGGCAAACCCAGCTGCGTCCCTAGTTGCAGCAGGCGTCTCGTCCAGACGACGCCGCCAGCGACGTTGCCGCCTTCGTCGCACAGTTGGATGCATTGGTATCCGCCATCGATCACAGCACCGAAGAACGCATTGCGCTGGTCACCAAAATCCAACGCCTGTTTATCGCGCTGATGGGCATTGTGCTGCTGGCAACCATTCTCTATTTGCGTCACCGCTTGCTCACACCACTGCGCAAGCTGGTCGCCATGGCGCAAGCCATCGGCCACGGTGATTTTAGCGAACGCGTCAGCCTCTCCGGCAAAGATGAAATGAGCACGCTGGCGCAAGCGTTGAACAGCATGTCGGATGAGCTTTCCGCCATCTACCACCAGTTGGAACAACGCGTCGCGGAACAGACCACCCGCTTGCGTCAGAAAAACGATACGCTGTCCTTTCTGTATCGCGCCAGCCGTCGCTTGCATACCAACGCGCCACTTTGCAGCAGGGTGATGCCCATTCTCAACGAATTGCCCGCGCTAACCCCGCTGAAGAATATCCAACTGCGACTCTATGAGAGTAATAATCAGGAGCAGTTTCATCAGTTCAGTCATGACGCGCCTTACGATGCGGCACGTTGTCCTGACGCCAGTTGCCAAAGCTGCGGTTTATACAGCAACGCAAACAGCGCCAGCGGTGAGCCGGTATTTTGGACGCTGCACGATCAACACCATCAATACGGCATGGTGCTGGCCACACGAACCAGTGAATGCGAACTGAGCCCCGACCAACAG
Source organism: uncultured Symbiopectobacterium sp. (assembly GCA_964293225.1). Lineage (GTDB taxonomy): Bacteria > Pseudomonadota > Gammaproteobacteria > Enterobacterales > Enterobacteriaceae > Symbiopectobacterium. Next base: position 112,893 of record CAXYYB010000003.1, read on the forward strand.
CAGTTGCTGAATACCCTGTTGGGTCAGCTCACCAGTACATTGGCGCTGGAACGACAATCTGAGCACCAGCAGCAACTGATCCTCATGGAAGAGCGTGCGGCAATTGCGCGCGAATTGCATGATTCACTGGCCCAATCGCTCTCCTGCCTGAAAATTCATGTCAGTTGCATTCAGATGCAAGGCGGGAACCTGTCGGATGAGGTACGCAGCCAGTTGACGGAAATGCGTGATGAGTTGAACACCGCCTACCGCCAACTGCGCGAGTTGTTGACCACCTTTCGACTTCAACTCAACGAATCCGGCCTGTTGGCCGCACTCCGCGCCACCGTCGAAGAATATGAAAAACGGTTGGGATTCCCCTTGCGTTTGCATTATCAGTTGCCGCCACAAGCGGTATCGGCCCATCAGGGAATCCATGTCCTGCAAATCGTGCGTGAGGCGCTGAGTAATATCTACAAACATGCGCAGGCAAATGAGGTGGACATTACGCTGGTGTGGCGCGAAAAGCGTATCGAATTGACCGTTCGTGATAACGGGGTCGGCATCGTTCAGGATAGCCAACGCACCAATCATTACGGTTTGATTATCATGCGAGACCGCGCGCACAGCCTGCATGGAGAGTGCGTCATTGCGCGCCATCAGGATGGCGGAACGCAGGTGAAAGTGACGTTTGACGCAGAAAACCGCTACCGACCAGAATTAACAGGAGAACACCATGACGAATGAAATGCCAAACGATGATAGCGCGACCCTTTTACTGATTGACGACCACCCGATGTTGCGCAATGGCGTAAAGCAGTTGCTCAGCATGGTGCCCGGTTTGCGCGTCGTGGGTGAAGCCAGCGACGGGGAACAGGGTGTGATACTGGCGGCAGAGTTAGACCCAGATCTGATTTTGCTGGATCTGAACATGCCCGGCATGAACGGATTGGAGACGCTGGTGCGTTTGCGAGAAAAAGCGCTGTCTGGCCGCGTTGTGGTGTTTAGCGTTTCCGATCATGAAGATGACGTGGTGAGTGCCTTGAAAAACGGAGCAGATGGCTACTTGCTTAAAGACATGGAACCGGAAGATCTGTTGGCGTCATTGCATCAAGCCGCATCAGGGAAGATGGTACTGAGCGAAACCCTGATGCCGATCCTCGCCGCCAGCCTGCGCGAAAATCGTCAGGGGAGCGATCGCAGCATTCAGCAGTTGACGCCGCGTGAGCGCGATATTCTGAAATTGCTGGCACAAGGGCTTGCCAATAAGGTGATTGCACGCAAGCTTTCCATCACGGAAAGTACCGTGAAAGTGCACGTTAAGCATCTGCTGAAAAAAATGAAGCTGAAATCGCGTGTGGAAGCGGCAGTATGGGTGCTGCAAGAGAAAATATTTTAATTGCCGGGCGTCGCCCTAAGCGCCATCCCGGCAGCGCCGCGTTGGCGGTTAGCGCAAGGTGATCTTGCCTTCCAAGTAGGTGACAGCCTGGCCGCTAATCAGCACCCGATCGCCTTGCCATTGGCAATGCAAATCGCCGCCACGGGCAGAAACCTGACGTGCACGCATCGTGGTTTTTCCCAAACGTTCGTGCCAGTAGGGAATCAACATGCTGTGCGCCGAGCCCGTGACCGGATCTTCGGCAACGGCTTCTCCCGGGCAGAAAAAGCGGCTGACAAAATCATAGTCATCCCCCGGTGCTGTCACACACACCAGCTTGCCCAAGGGTTTCATCGCGTGAATATCTGGCGTTAACGCTTCAACCTGTTGCTGGTTTTCCAGCACCACCAGATAATCGCGCGCCGCACGCACCTCGACCGCGTTGTCGATCCCTAAACAGCGCAACAGCAGCGCGGGCGGCGTGACCGGTTCTGCCTGCCAGGCAGGGAAATCGAGCGTCAAACCGGCATCACTGCGCGTGACCGTCAGTTCCCCAACGAAACGGGTTGAGAAGCGGATGGTATCTCCCGCGTACCCGATAGCCGTGAAAATCACATGCGCGGCCGCCAGCGTGGCGTGCCCACACAGGTTGATTTCGCCCTGCGTGGTAAACCAGCGTAACGCAAAGCCTTGTTCGGTGGGCACAAAAAAGACCGTTTCCGATTGGTTGTGTTGGCGCGCCATCTGCAACAAACGTTCATCGGGCAACCATGCCGTCAATGGGCATACCGCTGCCGCATTGCCACCAAACGTGTGCTGTGTGAACGCATCGACCAAATAAAAATCCACGGTTAACATTGTTATTCCTTGATTGCCAGGCTGCTTAGCGCCGTTCTGTAAAATGTGATAGCCCTATAAACATTACCATTATTCATGTATTCAATCGGATTTCGTTCACGGAGAAACCGGCATACCGGTGATAAATGAAAGCCCGACTTCCTTAAGAAACTTTACGTTTCTTTTCAGTTGGTTAAATAACACCATGAATACTAAACCATTCCTAAACGATAGTGGCACTTATCGTCATAATCCTACTTATTTCTGCTGGTTAGTTCATTAAACTCACATTAAGAGTCATTTTTTGCTATTTGCCACAGCAATGATTTTCGACGCCTTCTGGCGTAATGCGCATTGCTGCTCGGCACAGAGGGACAATCATGATCAAACCGCGTACAGAACGCTTTATCGGACTGGAATGGCTGCGTTTTCTGCTCGGCTGCTATGTGATGATCTATCACACTGCCCATGTTTATCCCCAGATAAAACGTGTGCCTTTTTTAAGTGAACTGACCAGCATGGGGTTTTTCGCCACCAGCACCTTTTTCGTGCTTTCCGGTTTTTTGCTGGCTCACGTTTATATTCGCGGTGGACAACTGCGCGAACCCGTCCGCCATTTTTGGGCCAAACGTCTGTTCACCCTTTATCCTATCCATATTATGGCGCTGCTCGCCTCCATCGCCGTGGTCACCCTGATGCAATGGCTGGCAGTACCACCGGAAGGCCAGGTCGCCAGCGCACGTTTTGTCATTTATGACACCAATGAGCCGAATGTCGATCCGGAAACCCTGCGTCATTACATGACCAATGCACAATTGCTGTTCAACGGCCTGCTGCAAGTGTTTATGCTGCAAGCGTGGAATCCCTATTTTCTGACGTTCAATGCCCCACTGTGGTCACTCTCAACACTGTTTTTCTTCTATTTCCTGTTTCCTGCGCTGGGCCCACGCTTACTTAACAGCCGTCACCTCTGGCTGTGGCTTGGCGTTGTTTGTCTGCTCTATTTGATACCACCTGCTTGGGTTATTTGGAAGCAGCAGTTTGGTATGCCCTACACCGGTTTACTGCAACGCGGGCCTATTTTTCGCTTGCCGGAATTTTTAGCGGGGATTTTAGGCTATGCACTCTTCCGCCATTATCGCGATCACGCCAGAACACCGCTGACCCGCGGCCAACGTAACGGCGTTGCCGCGTTCATTCTGCTGAATTTCATTGTGGGTGCCTGGTTGTTCACTAATGGCGAGGCCTACTGGTATTTCTTGTTGCACAACGGGCTGCTGCTGCCCGCCCAAGTGGGATTAGTGTGTCTGAGCGCGCTGGCACGCGCTCCGAATAGCCACTGGCTGCGCCATTGGTCACCGCGATTGGGTGCCGCATCACTCTCTATTTTTGCGTTGCATGTTCCGCTGTTTAACCTGTTCCGAACGCTGGAACAGTTGTTGCGCGGCGATCCTATGGCCTGCTTTAGCGATTGGGAACAGTGTGCCGAGGCCGCCGGGAACGTGCAGCTTTCACTGCCAGGCTATGGCCTATTTTTGCTGGCAACCGTGGTTATCTGCTTACTGTTCCAGGAGCACATTGTGACGCGAGTACGCCAATTTCTCACCACGCGTTTTTTGCCGCGTAAGGCGCGTCCAGAGAGAAACCTGCGCAAGCCACAACAAACGGCGTGATATCCCTCCCCCCTCTTCGCACCAGCGGGCGACGCTGAGGGGAGAGCACCCTACAGGAAGGGGTTTTTGATCGGGTTATAGCGCTTAATCATCATTGATATGTTTTATAACAATTTAGAGTCTAACGAATTGCAGTTTTATTGTAGAGCCAGATCACATTTCCTGTTACTGTTTGCAGGGCCGAAATTAACGGCTCAACTGCTTTAGCCAGCGCCATTGGCAGCATTATTCATCAACGACTTCCACTGTATTATCTCCCAAAAAATGACACATACTAAACGCGCACTATCTTCCCTGGGGTTGGCCTTTGCTCTGGCAACGGCTGGCACGTCTGCAAGCTACGCCGATACGGTCTGGCTCAACAACGGGGACAAAATTACCGGGAAAATTACGCTGCTTGACGGCGGAAAACTGTTTATCACCACGGACTATGCAGGCTCCGTTTCCGTTGCCTGGGATCAGGTCAAAACCTTTGAATCCGACCACGGGTTAGTGATTCAGGGCGAACGCTATGAAAACGGCGTGCTGTATCCGAACCTGAAAGCGGGTGAAACCCGTTCCGTCGTCGGCGCGCCAGCCGGTGCTGGTCAAGGTGAACAAACGCTGGCATTGACCAATATCAAATCCATCGTTGCCGCGAAACCGTTGGTCACTGACTTCTCTTGGAAAGGTAACATCGACGCAGGGATGTCACACAAGAAAAGCTCTACCGAAACAGAAAACTACGACGTAACCCTCGATACGCGGATGCGCCACGGCACCTGGCGTCACAACGTGGATGCGACTTACCACGAGGCCACTGAGAACGATGTGCGCAGCACCAAGAATGCCTCCGGTGAATACGCACTGGATAAATTTCTTGATGAGCAATGGTTCGTCCAGTCCCGTTACTACTACAAACGCGACTGGATCGAGAACATCAAGGTCAACCGCTCGTTCGGTCTTGGTCCCGGTTACCAGTTCTGGGACAATGATTTAGGCGCGTTCTCTCTGACGTCTCTGGTCAACAGCCAAACCTTCACCTATCAGAATGAAGCGGAAGGCAAAGAAGACAACTTCTACTCTGCCGGTCTGAAATGGGCCTACAACCGTTATCTGTACAGTAAAACCATAGAAGCCTTCACCAACGGTGAAGTTGGGCGTTCATTCGATGGTACTGCACCCATCTATTTGAAAGCGGAAGGCGGCTTGCGCTTCAAGTTGACCGACTGGTCTTCATTGAGTATGCGCGTGGTGCGCACCCGCATCGAAAGTAATCAAGGGAATGTCGACGATACCATGTATACGTTGGGTCTTGGCGTAGGCTGGTAATCCGAGGTGTCGCCATTGGCTGATGTATTACGGTCAATGGCGACGCGATATGATGTTGTTCGATGCGGCGTTAAACGCCCCACCAGTCACCCTGCTGCGGATGAGCCTGCTTCGCCTGCTCCTGAAGCTCTCGCACCCGCTGTGCCAGCGCCGTTAAGCATTCATCGGTCATACCGTGTTTCTTGAGCGCCTCTTCCAGTGCAAACAGATACTGTGCGTTGGTCCCCAGCGGACCGCTGGCCTTGGCAATCAAAGGGGCAACACGGTGTATGCAGGTGTCCGCTTCAATCAGCGGGTGCCGCTCTTGCGAAACAAACACCAGCGCCGTGAGTGTCTCGCCGTTTTGGCAGTGCAGATCGCACCATTCCGGGCGGTAGCAACCGGTGATCATCTCGCGCTTCCACAGCAGTTCCAGATCTTCACGCAGTGAAGCCTCCGGCAAACGAAATGCCATCCCTGTCGTTTTCCCACCGGGGGTTAATGCCAGCATGCGCCCCGGTTGCGCTGCCGTACCGCGCCCTGCCGTAAGGCGCAGGCAAAATGCACGCTGCCAGCCGGAAAGTGTGGCTAAACGGGTTTCCTCCGGAGTAAATACCGGATTCCACATCAGCGAGCCATAACCAAAAACCCACACTGGGCTATCAGGGCGACGCGATAGCGTCTGGTTCAGGGAGTCTGCTCGCTGCGAAGGCGTGAGCAGCAAGTTTTCTTCGATACAACCAAAAGACGTACCACAATCAGCCTTTTGTAAAAAATCGCGTGTTAACAATACTTTAAAACCCCCAAGAGCCAATAACCTAACGATAACTGCCGCGTTCTTTCTAACAAAAACAGCGTAGCTGCTTAAATTTCCCGCAACTGGTGCCAGAATATGCCATTTTTTGTGTGGCAATCAAGTTTGATATTAATCACAAAGGGTTAATGTAACGCTGAAATCGTAACAAAAAAGGATGGACCGCGTTTTTTAGCCACACGTGCTTTTTACCTGTCACTAAAATGATAATCACTATCATCAACATGCTATGATGTTGTCCATCAAATCAATAATGATATCGGCTGAATGATGGAGAAATTTAATGGCTCATCCGACAGGTTTTCGCCCAGTCCAACCCCGATTAATCCAGGTTAAACGCATCACCGACCTCTCACCGCACCTGCGTTGCATCACCTTTCACAGCGACACACTGCACGACTACCCGGCTGACGGACGACATGCTGCGCATATCAAACTGTTTTTAGCACGCCCTGGACAGAAAGCGCCTACGTTACCCACAGTGGGTGAGCGAGGCCCGCAATGGCCAGAAGGCGAGGAGCGCCCCGTCGTGCGCACGTATACTCTCTATGCATTCCGGCCGGAGTTGGGCGAAGTGGATGTTGCCTTTGCCTTGCACGACCACGGCGGGCCAGCCGTTACGTTTGCTTGCAACGCGCAGCCCGGAGACAGCGTAGGCATCACTCAACCAGGTGGTCCGCACCCGATGCTACCTGCCTCCAGCGCCTATTACCTGGCAGGCGATCCCTCGTCGCTGCCCGCTATTGCGGCGTTGCTCGGTGCGCTGCCCCCCGATGCCACTGGCCATGCCGTTATCCGCATCGACAGCGAGGCCGATCGTCTGCCAATGACCGCCCCCAATGGCCTCAGCGTGCATTGGGTGGTCGGCTCGACCGCTAGCACGGATACGTTGTTGCAACAGTTCCACGCAGTGACGCGCGATATTGATGCCAGCCGTGCATTTTTCTGGTTGGCGGGCGAAGACCGTATCGTGGTGCAACTGCGCCGTTACGTGCGCAGAGAACTCAAAGCAGAGAGAAATCAGCTTTACGCCGTGCCCTATTGGCGTGAAGGGTTAAACGAAGAGGATTATCACCAGAAACGCCATGATGTTATGGATAATCCAGATGACTGAACGGGATAAATTTCACTAGCCACATCAATACAGTGGAGAGAAAACTGCATAATTCTCTTCACTCCCCCTCTTTTTTCCACCAAAAATGTAAAATTACTTAAAATCTCCCGTCTGCTGCGCGCATTCTGCTAATCTGCTTCTGTTTTTTAGGCTATAAATATTTATAAGCCACTTTTTCCGCAACGTCACACCCTTGCACATGGATTGCCACCAGGCACTAGTGAAGAGAACAATAAGGCGTGCGGCACTGCTAGTGAGATTCAATACTTTTGACAAGGAGCCACCTGCCATGAAGTCGCACACCGAGGTGATCAAGACGCGTCACCACGAATATTCCCTGATCTTCCCCATTATCGCGCTATTTGTCTTGTTGCAATGGAGCGATGCACAAAACCTGATGGCTATCCTTGGCATCAACTTTATTGCACTGGTAGGCATTCTCGCCAGCGCCTTTAGCGTAGTGCGCCATGCTGACGTGTTGGCCCACCGACTGGGCGAACCCTACGGTTCACTGATCCTCAGTCTCTCCGTTGTCATTTTGGAAGTGAGTCTGATCTCTGCGCTGATGGCCACGGGCGATGCCGGTCCAGATCTGATGCGTGATACGCTTTACTCCATCATTATGATCGTCAGCGGCGGTCTGGTCGGGTTTGCCTTACTGTTAGGCGGTCGGAAATTTGCCACGCAGCACGTCAATTTGATCGGTATCAAACAGTACCTGATGGCTATTTTTCCGTTGGCAATTATTGTGCTGGTCTTCCCTACCTCACTGCCGGGCGGCAACTTCACCACCGGACAAGCGCTGGTTATCGCCCTTATTTCTGCCGCCATGTACGGTGTGTTTCTCCTGATCCAAACGCGCACGCACCAGAGCCTGTTTATCTACGAACATGAAGATGAAAGTGATGACGGTGACCCGCACCATGGCAAACCCTCTTCTCACAGTTCGTTGTGGCATACAGCCTGGCTGCTGATTCATTTGGTGGCGGTGATCAGTATCACCAAAATGGACTCCGCGCCGCTCAACGCGCTGCTGACACGCATGAATGCTCCGGAACAGTTCACAGGCTTTCTAGTGGCACTGCTTATTCTCTCTCCAGAGGGACTGGGTGCCATCAAAGCGGTGCTGCGCAATCAGGTACAGCGTGCCATGAACCTGTTTTTCGGATCGGTGCTCGCCACCATTTCACTGACCGTGCCAGCCGTTACCGTCATTGCCAGCCTAACGGGCAATACGCTGAATTTCGGCCTGGAGATGCCAAGCATTGTCGTCATGGTCTCGGTGTTGATGTTGTGTCATATTTCGTTCTCAACGGGCAGGACCAACGTGTTGAACGGCAGCGCACATTTAGCGCTATTTGCAGCATATTTGATGACAATCATGCTGTGATCCTACGGGAAAGCCCTGATTTTACGTCAGGGCAGCCTGCATTTTGATGTAAGTCTTAACACTCCTCGCTTAACAGGCGTATCCTACACTTCACTTATCGACGACGGGCCAACGGTCCGCCATTTTTTGTTCTTTTTTGGTCTGACATAAGATGAAAACGCATGGAGTAAGCGGGGTTACGCCTTTTAGCGCGCTGATCGCCGCCTGTTGGCGCGAAAAATATACCGCACAACGTTTAGTTCACGACATTATCGCGGGCATCACCGTAGGGATTATTGCTATTCCACTGGCAATGGCGCTGGCGATTGCCAGCGGTGTTCCACCGCAGTACGGGCTATACACCTCGGCAATTGCCGGGATTGTCATTGCGGTAACCGGGGGGTCACGCTACAGCGTTTCCGGCCCGACGGCAGCCTTTGTGGTGATTCTTTATCCGGTTTCCCAGCAGTTTGGCCTCTCTGGTTTGCTGGTAGCCACACTGCTTTCCGGGGTGTTTTTAGTGTTGATGGGCGTCTGCCGCTTTGGGCGCCTGATTGAATATATTCCGCTGTCAGTGACGCTGGGGTTTACCTCGGGCATCGGCATCACCATTGCTACCATGCAGGTCAAGGATCTGTTTGGTCTGCACCTGACCACCGTGCCCGAACACTATATCGAAAAGGTGGTGGCGCTGGCACAGGCACTCCCCACGCTGACGCTGGCTGACACACTTATTGGCCTGACTACGCTGGCAGTGCTGGTTTTTTGGCCCAAGCTGGGCATTCGCTTGCCGGGCCACTTGCCTGCGCTGCTGGCGGGTGTTGCTGTCATGGGGATCATGTCGTTGATGGGGCATGATGTCGCCACCATCGGCTCCCGCTTTAGCTACATGCTGGCTGATGGCTCTCAGGGTCAGGGCATTCCGCCTATTCTGCCGCAGTGGGTGCTACCATGGAACGTGTCCGCCGCCGGTGAGCCGGTCATGACACTCAACTGGCAGAGCATTTCCGCTCTGCTCCCTGCGGCATTTTCCATGGCGATGCTCGGCGCTATCGAATCACTGCTGTGCGCGGTGGTGCTGGACGGTATGACCGGTAAAAAACACAACTCCAATGCCGAATTGATGGGGCAAGGATTCGGTAATCTGGTCGCGCCGTTCTTTGGCGGCATCACCGCTACTGCGGCTATCGCGCGCTCCGCCGCCAACGTGCGCGCCGGGGCAACATCCCCCATTTCAGCGGTGGTGCACGCGCTGTTGGTGCTGTTGGCGCTTTTGGTGCTGGCCCCCTGGCTCTCTTATTTGCCGTTGGCTGCCATGGCGGCGCTGCTGCTGATCGTCGCCTGGAACATGAGCGAAGCCCATAAAGTGGTGGATTTGCTGCGTCACGGCCCCAAGGATGACATCATCGTCATGCTGCTCTGCATGTCACTGACCGTGCTGTTTGATATGGTGATTGCGATTACCGTGGGGATTGTGTTGGCGTCGCTGCTGTTTATGCGCCGCATTGCCCAAATGACCCGGCTTAGCGAACGCCCGGAAACCTCGTCGCCGACGCGACTGGTACTGCGGGTGAACGGCCCACTGTTTTTCGCCGCCGCAGAGCGCATTTTTAACGACATTCTGCAACGCAGTGAGGATTATCAGACCATCATTTTGCAATGGGATGCGGTGCCGATTCTGGATGCCGGAGGACTGAATGCATTCTTGCGTTTCAGCGATGCACTACCCGCAGACAAACAGCTGTTGATCACCGATATTCCATTCCAACCGTTGAAAACGTTGGCGCGCGCGAATGTGCATCCCATCGCGGGACGCCGCACGTTTTATCCCACGCTGGCACAAGCGTTGGAAGCAACGCAGTCTACCGATTAATCTGATCACCTATCAGGCCGCGCAAGCGGCCTAGACCGGTGTAATCTGGACGTTCAGACATTCATTGCGCTGCGACACCGTTGTTGATGCCGCACAGGCCTCGCGGATCGTCACCAACTGTTGCGACGTTAGCGGATACGGCAACACAATATTCAGTGCTGTCAGTTTCTGCTGCTGCGCCAGCGCGATCAGTCGCGTCAGATTGGTTTCATCGTTGACCTGCGTGGAAAGCACCTGCATTGCCAGCATTTTCATTTGCTCTTGCGGAGCAACCTGACGGGCTGACGCCGATTTTGTCACCATGCCGATAATCGGCAACACGCCATACATGGCATCAATAAAACGCCAGCGTTTATTACACAGCGCTGCCAAATACTCAGCGTAATCAATACTTAACGTCTCATTGGAACACACAGACTCTGGGTTATCTCCCATGTCCTTCTCTCCTGTTCGCCAGTGGGTTCATCGCGTCACTTGTACGTCAATCACCTTTCATCAAGCGTCGATAATACATCTGCCCTATTTTACCAGGCTCACGGGTCACCCCTCTATATTGTCACGAGCGTGAGTGATTTGACAGCGCGAGCACGTTATCAAGTTCACGATATTGCAATGAAATCCGGTATCTGCACGATATACCCTTTTACGCTTCATTGCTGGCGCCGCTAATGTGTGGGCGCTATGCTATCGCAAGACGAAAACGGTTTGCCACACGGTAGACTGACGATAGAGAACAATAGCTACGGTGACTATGCATAAGATTGCCTTTGTGGAAGATGACCCTGAAGTGGGCAAACTGATTGCGGCTTATCTGGGAAAACATGACATAGATGTTCATCTGGAGCCGCGCGGCGATAAAGCGCTCGACTTCATCGCGCAGCAAAACCCTGACCTGGTGCTGTTGGATGTGATGCTGCCGGGCAAAGATGGCATGACCATCTGCCGCGAGTTGCGCCCTTTGTACAGCGGCCCGATCGTGCTGCTGACCTCACTTGACAGCGACATGAACCACATATTGGCGCTGGAAATGGGTGCAGATGATTATATTTTGAAAACGACGCCGCCTGCCGTGCTGCTTGCCCGCCTGCGACTCCATCTGCGTCAATACTCGACGCAACCCACCACGCAGGTTGTACCCGAAACGCCCACAGTACAGGCGCAGGTTCAGGTGCACAAAACGCTGCACTTCGGGTTGCTGTGTATCGATCCGGTTAACCGTGAAGTGACGCTGGCGGAAGAGAATATCGTGCTATCCACCGCCGACTTCGATTTACTGTGGCAGTTGGCAACCCATGCTGGACACACCATGGACAGGGATTTGTTGCTCAAAAATCTGCGCGGTGTCAGTTATGACGGCATGGATCGCAGTATCGATGTGGCCATTTCCCGTCTGCGCAAAAAATTGCACGACAATGCGCTGGAGCCCTTTCGTATCAAGACGGTGCGCAATAAAGGTTACCTTTTCGCGCCGAACGCCTGGGAGAGCGCGATACCATGAGAAAACTGTTTGTGCAGTTTTTTCTGTTACTGTTTGCCAGCTTCGTGGTAATGACGCTACTGGTAGGTCTAGTCTACAAGATGACCGCAGAGCGCGCAGGCCGTCAGTCGATGGACGATCTGATGAAAAGCTCGCTCTATCTGATCCGCAATGAACTGCGCACCATCCCACCGCGCGAATGGCATAAAACCATCAATGAGATGGACCTCAATCTGTCGTTCACACTGAACATTGAGCCGCTGAGTAAATACCGTTTATCGCCAAAAGCGCAGCAGCGGCTGAATCAGGGCGAAATTATCGCGATTGAAGATCAATACACCTTTATCCAGCGTATCCCTCGCTCTCACTATGTGCTGTCGGTCGGTCCAATCCCGTATCTGTTTTTCCTGCATGAGATGCGACTGTGGGATTTACTGTTTGTGATGTTGATTGGTCTTTCTCTGGCACTGCCGGTGTTCCTGTGGATGCGGCCGCATTGGCAGGCCATGTTGAAGCTGGAAAATGCCGCTCAGCGATTGGGTGAAGGACACCTTGAAGAGCGACTGCACTACGACAACACATCGAGCATGGTGCGACTGGGTATCGCGTTTAACCAAATGGCAGATAATCTCAATCAACTGATTATCAGTAAAAAACGGCTGATTGATAACATTGCCCATGAATTGCGTACCCCGTTGGTACGCCTGCGCTATCGCCTCGCCATGAGCGACAATTTGAGTGAGGATGAGCAAACGGCGCTCAACCGCGATATTGGACAATTGGAAGCGCTGATTGATGAGTTGCTGACCTATGCACGCCTCGATCGTCCGCAGGTCTCACTCCACTTGACGCACATTGATGTCACTGCCTGGCTGCAAAATAAAATTGATGAGTGGCGCATGCTGCACGCGGATAAGGCATTCGCGCTGGCGATGCCGCCCGGTACGGATATTGGCTATCTCGATATGCGCCTGATGGAGCGGGTGCTGGATAATCTGGTCAATAACGCACTGCGTTTCTGCCACTCACGCATCACCGTGAGCGTATCCCGCGACGGGCCCATGGCCTGTCTTCAGGTGGATGATGATGGCCCCGGCATTGCTCAAGAAGATCGGGAAACGGTGTTTGAGCCGTTTATCCGACTGGAGGCGGGATTGGAAAACAGCAGCGGCGGTTGTGGGCTGGGCCTCGCGATTGTATATGCCATCGTGCAAGCGTATGACGGCACCATCGTGGTAGAGAGTAATGAATGGGGCGGCGCACGTTTCCGCTTCTGCTGGCCGGTTAAAACCGATATCCCCGTTCGCCCTGCACTGCCCTCCTGAGACTGTACATTGCGTTACACACCGATACCAATGACTCACAGACCCTTAACGGACTTTTTCTTATGCTTCTTTCACCGGGCCGCTTCAGGGCCTACATGTGAACGGAATAATGAGGAATTGATGATGAAAAAAGTATTAGTGTTGATCGCAGGTGCCGCTCTGGGTCTCTCCTCTGTCGCGTTTGCAGCGAACACCACGGCTGCGCCAGCAACCACACCTGCTGCACATGCTCAGGAACATGCGAAAAAGGCCGTTAAAAAAGCCGCTAAACCGGCTGAACAAAAAGCTCAAGCGACTAAAAAACATGTAAAAAAAGCTAAACCGGCTGCTGCGCAAAAAGCGCAAGCCGCTAAGAAACACGTGAAGAAAGCCGCTAAAAAACCGGCTCCAACCGCAGCATAACCGCATCACCGTTTTTATCTCAAGATCCCTGCTCCGGCAGGGACTTGCTAGCCACAAAACGCCGCCAACACCAGCGGGTTTCACGCAACGTTAGCGAGTATGACACCCGGTGAATCGGGTGTTTTTTTATAACAGGCATTCCAGCCGCTTCCCTTCCGGTAGCCGCCGTATGCCGTACGCACACGGTATATTTAATGGGGTGCCTGATGATGTTCCATCGCTACTCATTTGAAATTGCGTTTACGTTGGTGTTGGTATGCGGATTTATCACGCTGCTGTTCTTTTTATGACGAACACAACATCGATTCCAGATACCCTAAAACCCACCATCCTGGAAAACCTGACTATAGTTAGTGGGCTACGTAAATAGATTTCGTTTTTCCGAAAGGTAATCCTATTGATGCGTAAACTGGCTTGGTTGTTCTGTTTGATAACGTTACCCGTAGCCCATGTCTGGGCTGAACAATCCCCTTCTGAAGCGGAACGTCAGAACACCCTTTTCTTCAATCATGACGATCGCGATCCGGTGCCGACCCCCAATGCCTGGCCCTGGCAAGCCATTGGTCAACTGGAAACCGCCAGCGGCAACCTGTGCACCGCCACGCTGATTGCACCACATCTGGCATTAACCGCAGGTCATTGCGTCTTGACGCCGCCGTCAGGAAAACCCGACAAACCGGTTGCGCTACGTTTTATTGCGGTCAATGGCGAATGGAAATACGAAACACACGCCATCGAAGCCGTGACCAATAGTACGCTACGCAAAAAATTGCAGCCCGACGGCGAAGGGTGGATTGTCTCTCCCGCCGCCGCACCGCTGGACTATGCCCTGATTTGGCTGCGCGATACGCCTGCGGGTATCACCCCGTTAACCACCTGGAATGGCACGCAATCAGAACTGAATGACGCCCTGGCGCAGCAGCAAGCAAAAGTTACTCAGGCGGGTTATCCCGAAGACCATCAGGAAGCGCTCTACCGCCATCAGGATTGCGTGATCACCGGTTGGGCTGCATCCGCAATTTTATCTCACCAGTGCGACACCTTACCCGGCGACAGTGGTTCTCCACTGATGCTGAAAACACGTCAAGGCTGGCAATTGATTGGTATTCAAAGTTCTGCGCCAGATGCCAGCGAACGCGATCGCGCTGACAACCATGCGGTTGCCATCACCGCTATTCAGCGGCAACTAAAGGCGCTAGCTCGTCACGCGATGAAAAACGCTGCTGTTTCAGAATAATTTATCGCCAAACGCGGCGTAAAGTTAAACGCCGCGCATACAAGCGCTAGCCAGGCGATCGCTTTCATGTAAAATCGCCTTACTACGCCCTTCTCGTTTTCATCAGATAATGCAAACGCGGCACTTCTCCGGTTTTTTATCCAGTGAAATATCATGAATAGCGGTGCCTAATGACAGGTTTGTCCCCTATTGAATAGGCTAAGATGAGGTGTTCTTATAGCGCATAAATGGAGTCATCAATGCTAAGACAGTTGAATCATGATGAGGAGCAGCGGATGCATGCGCTCGATAGGTTATTGTTTCACTTGGATACCTCTCAAGATAATGTGCTTAGCCAAATCACTTCGTTGACCAGCAAGATATTGAATATGCCCAGTGCGCTGATCACCGTCAGTGATACCCATTCATTGCATATCAAAGCCAAACATAATTTCGTGCTCAACGAGATGCGCAAAGTCGGCGCACTCGATCAGTACACCATGCAAACCAACGAACTGCTGGTCTGCAATGATGCATCGCAGGATGAGCGCTTTAAGAACAGTCCGTATGTCAGCGGTGAGCCTCATATCCGATTTTATGCGGGTATCCCGCTCATTACCAAAGCCGGTTATGCTATTGGCACCCTGAGCGTTGTCGACTATGTAGCGCGTTCGTTTTCAAAAATGCAGCGTCGTGATTTAAAAACGCTGGCATCCATTACTATGGCGCTGATCGAATACCGCAACGCCATTGGCCTGATCGATGCGGTGACCCTGCTGCCTAATCGCCAGCGCCTTATCGAAGATATCAGCCAGTCCACAGATATTTTCGAAGATTTCGTTCTCATCCTGCTCGACAGCATCGATCTTACCTATATCTATGAAATGGCGCGCTCTCTCGGGATGCCAACCGTAGAAAGCGTACTCAAAGATATCGGTCTGTTCCTACGACTGAACATCAGCCGACAAGCCAGCATCTACAGCATTTCCGCCGGCCGTTTTGCACTGCTGGTCAAAAAAGAGCAACAAGAGCAGATACTCGGTACGCTGATGTCGTGCGCGGACCGAATTCAGCAGAGCATCACCAGCCATATCCCGTTGAAACTAGAAATTTTTATCGGCTATACCGAATTTCAGATCCCGATCGATGACCCGCAACGTATTCTGCGGGAGGCATTGAGTGCACTACACGATGCGCTTAAGAAAAATACGCGCCTGATGGCCTATCACAAAGAGAGTGATGAGTATCAAAAACGCGCTTTCACACTGCTCAACGATTTATCGGATACCTTGCAGCACGGTCATCCGGGGCTGTATCTGGTGTACCAGCCGAAATTACATATCAAAACGCGGCGCGTGATTGGTGCTGAAGCGTTGATTCGCTGGCGACACCCCGAATTCGGTGAAATCTATCCCGACCAATTTATTCCACTGGCCGAAGATACCACCCTGATGCGGCCTTTAACGGAATGGGTTATTCAGCAGGCGGCACGACAAGTCAGAAAATGGCGACAAGTTGGCATTAATATTTCCGTCTCGGTCAACGTTACTGTTACCAATTTCGCCGAAGAAGATTTGATTGAACGTTTACAACGCATCCTACGAACCAATGAACTCAGCATCCACGATATTGAATTTGAATGCCTTGAAACGCAAAAAATAGTCGAAAACTCCGCCGCGCTCTCCACCATTAAAAAACTGAAAGACCAGGGCTTTATGATCTCCCTGGATGATTTTGGAACCGGTTACAGCAACCTTAACTACCTGAAAAACACCCCAGCCCACGTGATCAAGCTCGATAAATCTCTGATCAAGGATATGAAAACGGATAAAAGCAGCCGCATTATCGTGCAGCACACCATCGAGATGCTGCATAAATTGAATTATCTGGTGCTGGCAGAAGGGATTGAAGATGAGGAAACGCTCGACTATTTAGGGCATTACAATTGCGATCAGGGTCAGGGTTATTATTTCTCACGCCCGTTGGTGGCCGACAATTTTGCACGGTGGTTAGCGTTACATGATGCCAGCATAAAATTGTAATCCTCCATCGTTTTATCACCTACCACCGCTTTCACCTTGCACCCCTGCGTGCTTGACAACGCGCCGCATTCACTCCGCTATCACCCAACGATCCCTTTCCCTGAGACAGTCTGCACAAATAAAAAAACGGGCGTACCGTTTTCCGTTCCGCCCGCCTTTTCGCTTCGCCATACGCCGCTAATGATTACAACACTATCTGCTCCATGGCTTGCAACACCCGTTTATCCGAAATGGGATAGGGTGTGCCCAGTTGCTGGGCAAAGTAGCTGACGCGTAGCTCTTCAATCATCCAGCGAATATTTTTCACATTGTCATCCTCGCGCTGCGCTTCAGGCACCTTGTGCCACCACTGCTGCCAGGCTTGCTGCACCTGCTCCACCTTCAGCATTTGCGTCCTGTCGCGATGAACATCCAGTGCCAATTTTTCCAGCCGACGCTCAATTGCCTGTAAATAGCGCAACACATCGGGCAGTCGCTGCCAGCCGACATCGGTGACAAAACCGCGATAAACCAAGCCACTCAACTGCGCTTTGATATCGCTTAACGCCAACGCCATCGCCATATCGACCCGTCCCTTCAGACGTTTATTGATAGCGAAAACGGTGGTGAGGATCTGCTCCACCTGCCTGGCGATATCAACCACGGTTTCGTTCAGGTCCGCGCGCACCTTTTCATGCAATTGCTGGAACGCCGCTTCCTGCCACACCACGCCCCCGGCTTGGGCCACCAGTTTATCAACGCCGCAGGCGATGCAATCATCGATCAGATCCAGCACTTTGCCATAGGGGTTAAAATAGAGCCCCAGCTTGGCTTTATTCGGCAGCTTTTCATGCAGGTACTTGATGGGGGACGGGATGTTGAGCAAGAGCAGGCGACGCAGGCCGTGGCGCATCGCATTCATCTGCTGTTCCGGTGTATCAAATACCCGGATTGCGACGCTCTCTTTTTCATCCACCAATGCCGGATAAGCCTTCACCGAGTAACCGCCGCGCTTCTGTTCATAGCGTTCCGGCAAGGAGCCAAAACTCCAAATATGCAGCCCTTGCTGCTCCAGCCCATCATCGGCAACGGCGGATAACGTCTGCTGCACTTTCTCTTTAAGCTGGGTTTTCAGCGCCGCCAGATCTTTGCCTTCGCGTAATGTATGATTTTTCTCATCAATCACGCGGAACGTCATTTTCAGATGATCGGGCACCTGTTCCCATTGCCACTCTTCGCGCGGTACGGTTACGCCGGTCATCAAGCGCAGTTCACGCTCCAGCGATTCCAGCAGTCCCCGCTCTAACGGCGTGGCACGTCCGAGAAAGGCTTGCGCATAGTTAGGGGCCGGCACAAAATTGCGACGCAACGGTTTGGGCAAGGATTTGATCAAGGCAATGATCAGATCTTCACGCAGACCGGGAATTTGCCATTCAAACCCGTCTTCACGCACCTGATTAAGGATAGGTAGCGGAATATGCACCGTGACCCCATCCGCACCAGCACCGGGTTCAAATTGGTAAGATAAACGCAGTTTAATCGCCCCCTGATGCCAGAAATTGGGGTAATCCAATGCGCTGATCTTCTCCGCCCCCGCTTTGATCAACATGCTCTTCTCGAAGTTGAGCAGGTCTGCGTCTGCGCGGCTGGCCGCTTTCCACCAGTTATCAAAGTGACGGGCAGAGATAACCTCGTGCGGGATGCGCTGATCGTAAAATGCAAACAGCGTGTCGTCATCGACCAGAATGTCGCGACGGCGCGATTTGTGCTCGAGATCCTCCACTTCCGCCAACAGTTTCAGGTTCGAGCGGAAGAACGCATGCCGCGTTTGCCAATCCCCTTCCACCAGCGCATGGCGGATAAACAGTTCACGCGCCAGCACCGGATCAATCTGGCTGTAGTTAACCTTACGCGCTGCCACAATTGGCAAGCCGAACAGTGTAACCTTCTCCTGCGCCATCACCACGCCCTGCGCCTTTTCCCAGTGCGGTTCGCTGTAGCTGCGCTTAATCAGGTGCTGTGCAACCGGTTCAATCCACTCCGGCTCCAGACGGGCCGCCATGCGCCCCCACAAACGACTGGTTTCCACCAGTTCCGCTACCATTACCCATTTAGACGGCTTTTTAAACAGCGCTGAGCCGGGGAACAGCGCGAAGCGTGCATTGCGCGCGCCGGTAAACTCCTGCTTTTCGACATCTTTCTGACCGATATGGGAAAGCATACCGGCCAACAAGGCACAATGTACGCTGAGATAGTCTGCGGGTTCGCTGTTAACCGGTATGCCCAGGGTTTTCACCACCTGGCGCAGTTGGGTGTAAATATCCTGCCACTCGCGCACGCGCAGGTAGCTTAAGTAATCACTACGGCACTGTTTACGGAACTGGCTGGAAGAGAGTGCCTGCTGCTGCTCACGCAGGTAGTTCCACAGGTTGACCAGCGTGAGAAAATCCGAGGATTTATCAACAAAGCGTCGGTGTTTTTCATCGGATGCCTGCTTTTTGTCCAGTGGCCGCTCACGCGGATCCTGAATCGACAGCGCCGCAGTAATCACCATCACTTCCCGCACGCAGCGGGTTTTGCTGGCTTCCAGCACCATGCGCGCCAGACGTGGATCGATAGGCAACTGCGCCAACTGCTGCCCTGAGGGCGTCAACCGATAGTGACCGTTCTCCGCGGTGGCGATCGCCCCCAGCTCTTCCAGCAAGCGCACACCGTCCTGAATATTACGGTTGTCCGGTGCTTCAACAAACGGAAACGCGGCAATATCGCCCAGCCCGAGTGATGTCATCTGCAAAATGACCGACGCCAGGTTGGTGCGCAAGATTTCCGGGTCGGTAAATTCAGGACGCGACAAAAAATCGGGTTCAGAATAAAGCCGAATACAAACCCCGGCAGCCACGCGTCCACAGCGACCTTTACGCTGGTTGGCCGACGCCTGCGAAATGGCTTCAATCGGCAAGCGCTGAACCTTGGTGCGGTAACTGTAGCGACTGATGCGCGCCGTGCCAGGGTCAATCACATAACGAATACCGGGCACCGTGAGCGACGTTTCCGCCACGTTGGTGGCCAGCACAATGCGCCGCCCGGCGTGGGATTGGAAAACGCGGTTCTGTTCCTGATTGGATAAGCGCGCATAGAGCGGCACCACTTCAGTGTGCGGCAACTCCAGCTTGTTGAGCGCATCAGCGGTGTCACGAATCTCCCGCTCGCCGCTCATAAACACCAGAATATCCCCCGGCCCTTCGCGGCTCAGCTCATCAACAGCATCAAAAATTGCCTGTAGCTGATCGCGTTCGCTGTCGTCGGCCTCTTCGACCACCGGACGATAGCGTACTTCCACCGGATAGGTACGCCCTGACACTTCCACGATCGGCGCATTGCCGAAATGGCGCGAAAAACGCTCAGGATCAATGGTCGCTGACGTGATAATGACCTTGAGATCCGGGCGTTTTGGCAACAGTTGCCGCAGGTAGCCCAGAATGAAATCAATGTTCAGGCTACGTTCATGCGCCTCATCGATGATGATGGTGTCATACTGCATCAATAACCGATCCTGCTGAATTTCAGCCAACAAGATACCGTCGGTCATCAACTTCACCAGTGACGTTTCCCCCACCTGATCGTTAAAGCGCACTTTATAGCCGACACAGCCGCCCAGCGGCGTGTCCAATTCAGCAGCAATGCGATCCGCCACGGCGCGCGCGGCCAGACGGCGCGGCTGGGTATGACCAATCATACCTCTGACGCCACGCCCCAGTTCCAGGCAGATTTTCGGCAACTGGGTGGTTTTGCCCGAGCCGGTTTCACCGGCAACGATCACCACCTGGTGATCGCGTACCGCGCGCAAAATCTCGTCACGCTTCTGGCTTACCGGTAATTCGGGTGGGTAGCTGATGGCAGGACAACTGGCCCGACGCAGCGCAACGCGCGTTTGCGCCGCAGCGATCTCTCCCCCCAGTTCCTGCGCAATAGCGGCTTGCGCCTGTGGGTTACGCACTTTCGCCGCCCCCTGTAAACGGCGTTGCAGGCGCAACCTGTCGCGCAACATGAGCTCATCCAACTGAGATGACAATGCTGTAAGGGGTGATGTCACAATCCTGTTCCTCAAACGTATATCGCGCACGCGCTACGCAGGCTGCCTCTGCGCCTGCGTTTTATCATTCGGCGGGCATGTTATCACATGCCAGCGCGGCTGTTATCACCCTGCCTTTTTTCTCTTGTTCAATAAAATCGAACAATGCCCTCGAAATATTGCACTTTCAACCTGTTGGTACACTGCATAAGATGCTAGTCATCCGGGGGCAATGACAAGACGTACCCCATCCAAACGAGAAAAGGAATGACACAATGAGCAAAGTACTAGTTCTGAAATCCAGCATTCTGGCAGGGTATTCCCAGTCAAATCAACTGGCGGATCACTTCGTTGCCGAATGGCAGGCCGCGCATCCGAACGATACCCTGACTGTGCGTGACCTTGCCGCCAACCCGATTCCGGTGCTGGATGGTGAACTGGTGGGCGCACTGCGTCCTTCCGATGCGCCGCTGACACCGCGTCAACAAGAAGCACTGGCACTGTCTGATACGCTGATTGCCGAATTGCAGGCACATGACGTGGTGGTACTGGCTGCACCGATGTACAACTTCAATATTCCGACCCAGTTGAAAAACTATTTTGACCTGGTTGCCCGTGCCGGTGTGACGTTCCGCTACACCGAACAAGGCCCGGAAGGTCTGGTGAAGGGCAAGCGCGCTATCGTACTGACCAGCCGTGGCGGCATTCACAAAGGTACACCGTCTGATCTGCTGGAACCGTACCTGCGTCTGTTCCTGGGCTTTATCGGCATTACCAACGTGGAATTTGTGTTCGCAGAAGGCTACGGCTACGGCCCGGATGTTGCTCAGAAAGCAACCGAAACGGCAAAAGCACAGCTTTCTTCACTGGCGGCAGCGTAACCCTGGCATGCCGCTTCTTGATGGCGCATGCGCCATCAGGCCCCCAGATTCATCATTACTACCCTGTCTCAATATTGTGTGTTTGGTTAGCTACTGCGCGTCTTTCGACGCGCTTTTTTTTTTGCTTTCAGCGCCCCTGCGCCGCCGCTGCGGCAGGCGTGACCACCGTTTGTGCACGCGTCTGTTCTCGGGTTGTGGTTTCAACCCGGCTGGTGCTTTCAGTCACCGCCTCCGCCGCCGCGTTATTCCCGGATTCCAGCAATCGCGTGGCGTCCTTATCAGCACGAATAGTGATGTCATGCTCCACCCGAACGTTCATGTTAATGGTGATCGGTGTGGTCGGTGCAGCCACCTCAATGCGCGGTACACAGCCTGCCAGCAACAACGTCAGCAGGCTTGCAACTGCGTAGGGCGCGCAGACAGAACGACGTCGCGTTCGTGCACTGCCTAACTTCCTGAAGTTATTCTCGTTCATTGGCTCGTTGCTCTAATGTGTCCTGCACGGTGCCGCCAAAGCGCAGGCTTTGCCAAAGCTGGCTCAGATCCTGCCAGTGGCGGTAGTTAAGTATGACCGGTTTTTGGCTGCTACGCGTCGAGTTCTTGCCTTCAACATGCGCCATCAGTGCCATTTCACCTTGCGGCGTCATATCCACAGAGGCATAAGCACGGCTGATCTCAAGGTAACGCAGCCAGTTCACCACGGCACCTTGCGCCATGTTACGTTGCGCCAGTTCATCGGCCAACTGTTGGTCAAGACGCAGCGTGAGTGACTTGTCGTTGCGCAGTTGTCCACGTGTAATCATCTTGTTCGGATCGGTGAAATCCAGCGGCAGTACGCCACTCATTTTTCCTGAAAGCGCAAACTGCTTTATCTTCAGTGCGGTCACCAGTTCACTCAGGTCCACCCCCTCGACGGTGAACAATACCGGATCGCGCAGCGGCCATCGCAGCGCAGAGAGACTGACTCGCCCTCCGAGCACGCCCATCTCCGCTTGTGACAAAATCAGAGGATTGCGCTCACTGAAAGGATACGCGCCCTGCAATGCCAGATGGATATCCTGCATGGTGAAGACGCTGACCAGTTTGTCGATATGCAGCGTAACGGGGTGCTTGACACCGAATTCCCACTGGTGCTGCGCAAAACGATACGGCAAGACAAAATTGACGCCGCGCACTTCCCCATCCGGTAGCCAGGCGCTGCCATTTTTCACCACCCAGTGCCCGCCAGCACTGAAGCCCTGTTGACGCGCAGCTGAAAAAGCCACCTGCGCATAAAATTCCCCCGAACGGACGTTGATGTTCAGTTTCGGCGACAGCAATGGCTGAAACACGGTGAGCGGCTGTGCCGCCCACCACCCCATACCGCGCAGACGTTCACCATCCCAGCGGCCACGCAGCGCTACCGGACCAATGGCTTGCGCATTGAGATCGCCCTGCCATTGAAAATTCGATGGGCTACGCCCCTCAACGCTAAACAGCAACTGCGAAGGAGGAAGGTATCCGCCTTCCCCCAGATCAACCCGCTGCGAGGTCAAGTGCAATGCACCGGTGAAATGTTCCTCCCCGGCTTTACGTTGCCACTGCAAGGGTGCAGTCAGGGTTAAACGCGGTTGGTGTGCCAGCACGCGACCATAGCGCAACTGATCCAACCCACTGGAGAGTTGCTCAACCGTGATAAGCGAATCTTCCCAGCGGCCATGCCCGGCGACATCCCACTGACTCCCGAGCGGCGGCAACTGCCCTTCGCCCCAATAGCGCCACTGCCAGCGCCCCTTGTCCGGCCAGAAATCTTGGGCTTGCCCATCCAGGTGCAGTGCAATGCGTCCCCAGTAGCGATCCTGCGCGCGGACGATCGCCTGTAACCGGCCATTCACGCCGTTGGCATTCACGCGCACACCAGCCAGTGGCCAGCGCGCCTCCTCCAGCACTGTCTGCGCCGACGGTCGCCCCCAGGCACGCAGTAGCGATCCCGGCAGCAGCGCCAGCGTTGGGTTGAGAACAGAACCGCGAATCTCGCCGGGAATGGTAGCACTCAACGAGATGTCGGCCAGATTGGCCTGTCCGGTAAGCTGAAAACGTAAGGCGCTGTCAATCACCCCCAATCGCCCAGGCCCTAGCACCAGCACGGCGTTGGCCCTGCCGTTATGCCCTTGCGTCAGCATATTCAAGCGCGCATCAATGCGCGTCTGCTGCCAGCCATCGCGCCAGTCGTGCAGGGTCATCGAGACATTACCGGACAAAGGTTGTGCGGCGTAAGGCCAGCGCCAGATGCCGCTTTCGATATCGATACGGTCCGGGCTCATTTTCCACGGCAGCGACACCAGCGGCGAGTCGTCATGTTGCGCCTCCAAACGCAGCACCCCTTGCGTTCCCTGCCAGTTCAGTGCCAACGTGAGCGGTTCGGGGATACTGCCGCTTTCCATCCGCCCTCGCAACGCGCCATGCAACGGCGGCTGTGACACGCTCTCCGCCAACTCGACCTCACCGCGCAGCACCAGACGAGAAGCGACATTCGGTGCAGAAAACTCCGCGCGCTCCAGCGTAAAATGCGCGCCTTCCACTTTTGCCGCCAGCGATAACAGTTCACTGTGGTAGCGCAAGGATTGCTGTTGGCGATCAATCACCAGATGTGCCTGCCCGGCATAACTTTTCCACGGCAAAATCGCCAGATGCCCGATGTTGATGTCAGCCGCGAACAGCCTCGCCTGCCACGGAGCCAGTAACGCGGGTTCGACGTCAGCGGAGGATGATGGCAGGCAGGCGGTGTCCAGCGTGAAGCGATCAATGTCCACGCGCCAGCGCTGCTGCGCACGCACGAACTGAACGTTATCGACATCAAGTAGCACGCAGTCGCCCACCGCAATACGCACACCCGCTGTGTTCACGCCCTGGTGCCAGACAGGCCGTGATTTCAAGGTAAAGGATGCGCCTTCAGGCAATACGCTTCTCATCGCAGCGGCCAGCCACTGGGGTGAGGTGTACCAAATGACCAACGCAAGTAGCAGCGTGCTCCCTGCGGCAAACAGACACTTTCTCATTGGAAATCCGATCGGGAGCAGTTTTCTTCACCTGTCCAGACATGTGCACAGTTCTTAATTATTAACATTCATTAACCTACTCAGTCACGCCTTGCACCATTCAGCGCACATATTACTTACAGATTAGTGATAAAATATTTACTTATGTGTAAAAGCTGCAATGCTTTAGCACCAAAATCATCGCAGGCTTAAGGCACGGTGATAAGCATAAAAGTGCCACGGCCACGGGTTACAGCATTCAGGTTAGGTAATGCGTTTCTTGTGTGAGCCACGCTGTACTCGGAATTTGTACTTAAAGGACTATGTCATGCGCAAAAATCTTCCCATCCTCTCGCAGCGCTATCCATTGGACGCTGAGACACGGCTTATGTCTGTGACTACACCCGGTAGCTTTATTACTTACGCCAATAAAGATTTTATCCAGGTAAGCGGCTACCACGCCGATGAACTGATGGGGGAGCCCCATAATATTATCCGACACCCGGATATGCCGCCATCTGCGTTCGCGGATATGTGGGACACCCTAAAGAAGGGCAATATTTGGACAGGTATCGTCAAAAATCGCCGCAAAAATGGCGAATTCTACTGGGTAAAATCGAGCACTACGCCGTTAAAAAAAGGCGATCGGCTTACGGGGTACATGTCAGTGCGGATTGCTGCCACCCAAGAAGAAATCGCCCAAGCTGAAGCCCTGTATGACCGGGTCAACCGCGGTAAACTGAAGCGCCAAACCTTTTTTCAGGGTCTGTTAGTTTATCGCGGCCTGTGGGGATGGTTAAACCTGACAAAAACCTTACCCCTGCGCTGGCGTATACGTATCTGCTTTCTGCTGTGCAGTTTGTTACCCCTGTCGCTGGCGGGCGCGGCCCTACACGCAACCCCTTCTGCGCCCTTATGGCTGGGGCTGCTTGCTGCCAGTTCCATCGCGGGCTGCGAATTATTAGTTCGTCAAGTAGCCGCGCCGCTTGCACACATTTTACAGCAGGCGATGCGCGCCGCCGCCGGTCAGGCAGATTCTATGGAACAACTGGACCGTGTCGATGAGATAGGTATGCTGATGCGAGCAGTCAACCAATCTGGCCTGAACTTTCGTACCTTCGTTGACGACGTCAACAGCAACCTGCAAGCGCTGAATGCGGCCTGTCGAGATATCGCACAGGGTAATCATACGCTGTCCCAGTGCTGCGAAGACACCGAAGACAATTTGCAACAGACGGCGGCATCCGTAGAACAACTCACCGCCACCATTAAAAGCAATGCGGATGCTACATTGCAAGCGTCTCATTTCACACAGGATGTCAATCGCGCGGTCAACAGCAGTGAGGAGGCAGTGGGTCAGGTGTCTGCGACCATGGCGGCGATCACCCAGTCCAGCGCACGCATTACCGATATTATTAGCGTACTTGATGACCTTGCCTTCCAGACCAATATTCTGGCGTTAAACGCTGCCGTGGAAGCCGCACATGCTGGAGAACAGGGGCGAAGTTTTGCCGTGGTAGCTGGAGAAGTACGCTCGTTGGCGCAAAAGAGCGCCGCCTCGGCACGTGACATCGCCGCCATCATTGATGAGACGCTCAACACTATCCGCGCCGGTGAACATCAGGTTTCTCATACCCACACCTCTATGGGGAACATCCTGCAACAGGTGCAACGTGTCACCAATTTGATGCAAGAGATCAGTTTGGCCACGCAGGAGCAGTCACACGGATTGAACCAGATCAATAGCGCAGTCACCAAAATTGATGAGTTGACCCATCAAAATACCGTGTTAGCCAGCCAGTCTCACAGCGCGACCGATCAATTGGAGCGGCAGATTGCCGATATGACCCGCGCCATTTCCGTTTTCAACGCCTCGCGTTAACCCCGCATTTCACCGCCGGATAGGGTCACTATCCGGCCTTTTTTCTCACACGAAAAACGTGGTGGCGCCCTTCAAAATTCTGGACGTCGCCTATAATAAATAGGGTCATTTTTTGTTATTTATCTGGTATCACCCTTATCACAAAAAAGTCATTAGCCTCCTCACGGTTTCCGGCATTTTCTGGTCAGTCTGAGCGGGGTTATGTGTATTGTCGTCATCATTCGAACCTTTATCGCTGTCGTATTGGCATTAACGAAAAGGATTGGCAAATGCGAAAGAACTTTCCTGTAAGCGACATTCAGTATCCATTAGATAAAAAAGCCAAATTAATGTCGGTTACCACACCGACCGGACATATTACCTACGCGAATGACGACTTTATTACCGCCAGCGGTTACAGCTCCGATGAAATTCTTCAGCAGCCGCACAATATTGTGCGACATCCCGATATGCCCCCCATGGCGTTTGCCGATATGTGGCGCACCCTGAAAGCGGGAAAACTCTGGACGGCGGTGGTAAAGAATCGGCGAAAAAACGGTGATTATTACTGGGTTAAAGCCAGCTCTACGCCACTCATGAAAGAGGGCGAATTGGCGGGATTCATGTCCGTGCGTACCCCTGTCGGGCAAGAAGACATTCAACAGACCAGCGCGCTGTATCGGGACATGAATGAAGGTAAACTCACCTATCGAACCCTTTACCAGGGAATATTGATATTTACCGGGCCGCTAAAATTCCTCAGTATCGGCAAAGTGATTCCGTTGCGCTGGCGTATTCGTAGCTTGATGCGCCGCGAGATAAAGCGGGTCGCGGGAACAAGATAATTCAATATCGAATTAATTTCACATAATGATAATTAATTACAAATAACAATAATAAACTAGCCCAGAATGGTTTTAAGTGCTTCTTCTGCCTCCATAAGAATTTCAGCACTAAGGTTACTCGCAGTGTCTATTGTATGCGTGTAAATCCCGGTTGATTCAGAGCCCAGGATAGAAGTTACAAACTTAACAATGGCTCGACCATTAGTTAGCTCAAGCACTTCAGTTGCTTCAAAAATCGTGTCAACCGTTACCTTTTCCTCTGAAAAGATAATGCCCAGCTCATTGTATCGAGTCTGTTTTGTCAGTGCGCTCTTGACAGTAAATGACATTTGAATATCTCCAATATTAAAACTCACAAGACTATTTTTAATACGCCGCCATCGCTCCAAACCGCACCGGATGGCAGTCCTGCACTACTGGTAGGAACGTTAGAAAGCAACAGGCTATCAAACCGGGTGGTTCCCATTGGTTGAGGTGTTTTACTTCTGTACGCTCGCGATTTCCCAACATGAAAAGTGACGGGGTAAGTTGACTGATTAAACATCTCATACATGATCTGCCAATTTGCATAACCAGAATCGGTTTTGGCGTTAACGGGGAAGCAAAAACTAGACCACCGCTTGTACACTTTCACGATAATTGTAGCGTAAGTTCTCGGGCTGGCACCTGTAGAACGAACAGCTACCCGGATGTAGACAAAGTCCTCTGCAACGCTGTCGTCAAGTTTCAGTTCTCCCTGGCACCATATCGCATCGGTCAGAGTAGGAACGGTCATCTTTTGCCACACAGCATGACTGCTTCCTGTGATGGTCACCACTCTGGCCTCGGCCCCACCAAGGCTATCCACACCAGCCGCGGTGGTCACGCTTCCTGATGTCAGGATGCTTGGGAGTATATCAGTAGTGACATCCGTTTTTACACCACCGTGCCAACTTAGCGGAGAATGAACGATTGGCATGCCTGCTGTAAGTATATCAATGTCGTTCATCGCCATGAGGCGCACAAATGTATCAGCGTTCGTGAAGTTATGCAGAGGATACTGACTTCCCGCATCACGCTGCATGACGGTATCAATCCACACGGTATGCGGTGAAAAGATATGTGCTGCGCCTACATTGTCAAAGTAGAAAACATATTTTCCCCCAGACGGCAATCCTGGCGTCATATTGCAGCCGGAAATGAAGGTATCGTAGGGAATAAATGGCCCAACGCTTCTTGAAAAATGGGATGGATACGCCCCGGCAAACGCAAAAGTGTTTTCGCGCAAGTAAAGATTACACGTTTTCGGCTCACCGGAATAATTGACGAAATCTGGCAAATGACTGTCGGATGCTACGTTGGCGAAAAGCAGTTTAGTATCATATGACCGCAAATTTTCATTGCCAAACTTATTGCGTTCAATGACATGCTTTCCGATGTTTCCGGTATATGTCGGTACTGTGGTAGGGATTCTATACCAGATGCTTGCGCGTGGTGAGGATTCATCGCCCGCCGCCGTTTGGATGAAGTCATTTTCTGTTACTGAGTACATGCCGGACTGGAGAACAGCAGAAAGATGGATCTGGTTCTTTAAAAACTTACACTTACTAACGACATTAGTGTCTGATGAATTATCCCACAGCCCAATCGTTCCCACCGCAGTTAATCCGGCAAAGACGCATTCTTCAACAACCCAGTAAGGGCAATCTCTGTCTGTAATTCTTAGGCCAATCTTCGTATAGTCAAAAAAGCTGACGTTTTTAAAAACGCGGTTTTCGTAAAAAGTATTATTTGTCGCATTTTCAAAAGTTATTTGTGTCTCTCCACCATAAATGCGCAAATCTCTTACGTCAGGGTTCCGAATTGTCCCAGTGAAATCAATAAAGACAACACCAGCATCAAGGCGCAATTCAGAGTCATTACCTACAATGCGAAATCCGCCGTAGCTTGGGTCGATGGCAGCACCGGAATATTTATATTTACCAGAAAACTCCACGTATGAATGGAACGTAAAAGCCGCACGAATGGCGTCAGATGAGTAAGAATCACCTGAATTATCAGCGCCAAACCAGTCAACACAAACGAATTCGCCATTCGCAGGTACACCTAGTTCGTTAGCAAAACATTGTCGCACCCACGCCCCTGATGCACCACTCAAGTCGGAAGCAGGAGCAACAAAAACCCCAGCAGCCGTATCCAGCAAAACGGGATCTGATAAGTCACTCGCAATGAACTTAAATAGTCCGCGTCTCCCCGTTGTTGTTATCTCAGAAACAGCACCAGAGAACGATTTTAACTCCCGAAGCTCATCAATATTTTCGACTTTTACTATCAGCGCGTCCTGTAAATTCTTCCCAGTTCTGTCCTTAACTAAGAATGTACCTTTATCTTCATCTAAACTTGAGAGGTCAAGGCGAAGTGACGCCTCACCCACATCAACCCAAACCCCATCAGGATTATCGCCAGACCACACTCCGCCATCTTCTTCAGGCGACTCTCCGGCAATAACATG
This sequence comes from uncultured Symbiopectobacterium sp., assembly GCA_964293225.1. GTDB lineage: Bacteria > Pseudomonadota > Gammaproteobacteria > Enterobacterales > Enterobacteriaceae > Symbiopectobacterium. The sequence goes on from CAXYYB010000003.1 coordinate 142,828, forward strand.
CGGAACGTCAAGGTTGCCACGATAGCGATACCAGGAACCATCAAAGCTTACGATCTGGGTCGGCAATGAAACCTCAAGTCCCACCGCCCATAACCCCAACTGCATCCAGCCCAGGCCATCAAAGGCCGTATCATATTTTTCCTTCAACCATGCTGTGCGATTGGCCAGGTCAATAAGGGGTTTATTGGCCGTCCCTCGCTCTTTGCCTTTTTCATCAATGCGCAATGGCCCACCGGAAACAGGGTCGTTACGCTCTAACTGATATACACCTTCAGCCCATTCGGGCACGTTAGGTAAATACGACATTATTTAACTCCCCTGGTGCGGTTAATAGGCAAAGTCATGCTCGCCATCAAAATCAATTTCATCGTTATAAGTAATCAGCCGGAAATCATTAATCATTGAGATACGGCCAAATAAACCCAATTGCCGAGAAGGTGTTCTCTGCAAATCAGGCAGTATTAATGAGGTGGTTTCCAGCCCAACAAGGGTATTCCCGGTATTAATCAGCTCCAGCATGCCAACCGGGTCGATATTGACACGATATAATTCCACCAATGTCTTCCGGCCATTTTCGGCCAGATTGATACTTTCATATCGCAGCGCAAATTCACCCGGCGTAGAGGTTAATACCGGGATGGTTTTATAGCTGGCATAGTCATAACTGGCGAACACCGGCTGCTCGGCGGGAGAGGTGAGAAACTCAATCGCGCCAAAGTCAGCATCAACTGTGTAGTCCTCACCTTCAGTTAACCCGGACAGCACCACATCACGCACGTTTTGAAATTCCAGGCAAACGCGGTCACCGGCAACAATGCCTTCCGGTAACGCTTCATCTTCAGCCCAACTCTGCCGGTATTGGTACTGTTCGCCATACAGCAGGATGGCCAGGTTATCGGCTGACAGGTCATGCCATGTCGCGGTGATGCCGCCGTTCCTGGCGGTAATGTACCTATTTGCCTGCAACACACTCCCGCCACGAGAGATTTTCCCGACCTGCTGCTCATGGGTCAGCGTTACATTTAAGGCGGAAACGTCACCAATCCAGCGCCAGTTCACGCGTCGGTCACTATCACGCTTAGAGAGATAGACCTTCCCCTGGCCGTAGTAATAGTTTTCCTGGCTCATAGGCTTCCCTCTGGTTCTGGTTCTGGTTCTGGTTCTGGTTCTGGTTCTGGATCTGGCGTCGGCACGGGAGCATAGACGCCGACTGGCAATGTCACCTGATAGCGATACAGCGATTCTGTGCCGCCGCGTGTACTCCACAGCGTCAGAATGTGCGTAGCAGCATCTTCGCTTTCCGTCTCTGTGCTGTACGGCAGCGCCACTGCCTCATCCGTCGTAGTGTTCGTCCAGACCACAACCCTCGTGGCCACATTGGTCAACGTGATGACATATTGCACGCCAGTCTCCGGCCCGATACTACCCTCGGTGAAATCAATCAACCGGTCGGCCTGAAGCAGGCGATCACGGTGGGCATAGGTCAGCGAGTAACTGACAGCGGCAGCTATTGAGACAGGGTAAAGAACACCATTGATGCGAATGTTCCCTGGCAGGTAGGGGCGAGACTGGCGATGGTTCATCACGATCGTTGATACCGGTGCCAGTGCCGTATCGAGCATCTCAGCACTGGTGCGCGTTAACTGGCGCACCTCCACGTTTTCCCCGGTGATGTACTCGACGTTATCTGATTCGATAGCATCGGTGTAGAAACGAACCCGCGTACCTGCCGGGTGTTGTGCTGGCAACGTATCCGCACAGGCACGGCCCACCGTCAGGCGATTGTTCTCTGCGTCAACCGCATCGATACGCATGATCTCGTCGCCCACAATGATCCCCGAGCCGATTGCGGGGAGACGTTGCAACGAGATATGCATCGTGTCCGTCCACCGCGTCATGGTGGTTAGCACGATACCCGATGGCGTCCAGTCGCCCAGCCCCCGGTCAGCGAACGCGGCCCCGGCGGCGCGGGTCTGCAACTGGTAGTTAACAGACAGTGGCGTGGGGGCAGTAGACAGTACACCGACATAGCCCGCTTCGGCCTTCAGATAGTCGAGTTCGGCAGTGCTCAACGTTGCAACCAAAATCATGTAGGGGATTTCAATCAACTGCACATCACTGACGGCATGTAATGACTGGTTTGGCGGCGTCCACTCACTGCCCTGGTTGCCATTGCTGTATGACGTTGCTGGCAGACCAAAAACATCCTGTACCGCTGTGACGGTCAATGCCCCGTTTTCTCCCTCCGTTATCTTGCTGGCTCGCATGACCATATTGGCAATGTTGCGGTCGGGCAGAGAAACACGGAATACACTGGCGGGGGCCAGGCTACCACCACGGCGGTCGAACTGGATGACCAGACGAGTTAACCCGGATGCCCCCATTTCCAGATCGCGCTGTGCGACGCGGGCGGCAAGCTCCTGAGTCGGAATAGCCTTGTACTCGGTAGAGCTGGAGATAAGCCCGACGGACTGAATCGAACCGAGGTTCTGCGCCCGCACCGTGCCGTCGGTATTGGTGACCGGATCGCGGAACGTCACGACGATTTCATTCGGGGCCGAGTCCGTGCTGGTACTGTCATCGTCCTGCACCGCGATGATGCCGTTATCGTAGGTAAACAGGGGCAAATCGGCGGGATTGTAGTTATCGCGTATCAGCTTCAGCGTCATTTTGCCCGTAGACAAATCACCGTACTGTGCCGCACCGATGTGGTCGAGGATTTGCTGAACAAAGGTATCCAGCGAGTCCTGGCGATTGTAGCGAAAACACAGCCCGAACTTTTCATCGTAGAGGCGATCGGCAGCAACCTTGTAGCTGTCCAGGTTGAAGTCGTCTTCGAGAGAAAGACCTCGCCCCCAGTCACGGTTGCTGCCACACTCAATCAGGATGTGCGCGGGGTTCATGGCAAGAATCGTGCGTAAGTTATCCTGTATCGCTTCACTGGCTTCCATCCTGATCTCATCACGCGTCGGTTCGCCAGGCAGTGGGGGCTCAGGCTCACCCTCTTCATCCAACACAACAGGAGGCCAGTTATCGTTTAACAGGTAGTTGGTGTTGAGCTGTGCGTCATCATTTCTGAGGGTTATCTTGAGTTTTTCTGGATACCACACAACTCCCTTGTCCCACCCTTTATCGGTACGACGCACCCGGTATTTCCAGGGCTTAGGGCTGGCGCTGTAACAACTCACCAGGCCACTAAACAACGTTGTCACCAGGCCACGAAAACCGGGGACGAGTCCGGTAAGCAAACGCAGCAATGCCGGAGTAGGCTCCTGTGTCGGCCCACCCATCATCACTTCAAACGAGCCCTGAATACCCCCTTCGCCGCCGGTGTCATCGCCGCCGAACAGGCCCGCCTTATCGATATAAAGAGACGTGTTACCGCTGATTTGCCCCGCAGTGCCTGCAAAGACATTCTTATCGTCAGCCGTGATGGCCACGATTTCATCTACCGGGCCTCGACCAAGCCCTGCCTGGATATCCCAATAATAGCGATAGCCCACGGTGACTTTTTTAGACCCTTTGCCGCCCATCCTATTTCACCTCATTTTGTCTGGCCTGAGCTTCAGCCAGACGGACAATATTGATGGCCAGCGCATCGCCGGTGGCCAGAAACAACGCCGAGTCGATACCGCCGTTCGCCAGAAACGCTTTCAGGTCGAGCGAGTAACGTTTGAAAAAGGCTCTGAGCCCAGGGGCGCAGCCACCGCCTGCCCGGATATGCTCCATCGTGATCAACATAACGCCCCCTTACTTTCTGATCGCATCGTAGCGATAGTTGCCATAAGCCAGAACGAACCAGTCTTCCGTCCAGCAGTCACCAAAGAACACACACTGCGCCGTCCCTTCTGTCGGCTGGGGCATTTCCCAGTCCTCTTCCGTTGCCGCCTCTGGCGAGGAGTTCTTTGGTTTTGGTGCCAAAGCGGCATTCAAAAAATAGGATGCTGCCAACACAGCCACATATTTAGCGACGGCAAGCCACGAGAACGGTTCCATGAGTAATGCCCCTTAAAACAGCTTGATAATGGTGAACGGGGATTTGCCTGGCATATGCGGCTGGCCACCGTAGTTAAGATGGTTGCTGAACTTCTCCGCACACTGGCTGATCGTCCGGTTGCAGCCTGGAAACAACGTAATGGCCAGCCCTTCGGATAAACCCGATGTGCCACCAATCACACCGACCACATTGCCATCCTGCACTTTCAGACCGCGCCGCTCGGTGATACCGTCGGTTTCCCATTCAACATACCCACCCGTGAACCAGCCGTTTTCCAGCCCCGCCGGAAGGGTGACGGTAATTTCAGCGCCATCCAGTCTGCTAATGACCAACCCGGAGACACCGAAACTGGCCGGATCAACCGTACAGTTGTGGTCATACAACGCATGCGGGCAGGCACGGCCATAGGTCAACCGCAGCCCGACGCGGCTGAATGTTGATGCCAGGCTGGCCGTCACCAGGCGGGTGCGATCAATGGCTTCACGCTTGGCCTCTTTAATGGTGCCCACCCATACCGTTCTGAACTCGGCGCTGGTGTCATCCACATGCCAGCGATAAATACGCACACGCACCGCGCGGGAGGGCGACACACCACGAAACAGCAGCGCCACCGCGTTCTCAGCGGGCACAGTCACATCGAGGTTGTCGCCGCTGCCTGCGCTCAGGCCGCTGTCGCTGATTGCCTGCGCTGTCCACATCACGTCATTGAGCAAAATATCTTTGTCCGCATTGGTGTAGCGGTAGAACAGCGTATCGCCCCGCACGAACTCATAGAGCGTGACCGGGCGACCATCGGCGGTTGAATACTCAAACTGATTCCAGCTCATCCCGGATACCCCTGAAAGTAGTGCTTACGGTGGTCAGCCCGTCAGTGTCCGTGACGTGTTGCCACTCCACCGAATCGGACTCCTGGCGACACAGCGCCATAAAGGAAATGGACTCAATATCGTCAAGGGCCAGGCTAATGGCATCGCCATCGAGCAACAGGCGCTCTGTTGTTGACGACAATACGGCTGCTGCCGTTATGCGGCGATACAAGCAGGTACCATCGGTACGGCGGATACGCACATCACGTCGCCCTGGCACAACGCCCAAATCTGCAAACCCGGCGTTCTCAACGTCGATCGCATGGCCGTTCATGCCACTGACGGGATAAAAATCAGCGCTTGGCGTGGCAATCCAGACAGCCCGCTGACGCCCGCGCAGGTAATAGAATAGGCGGCGCAAGGTGGCATGGGCTTCATTGCCAATGGGCATCCACGCATGAGACTGCACGACAAACGGACGGCGGGCGGTGTCTGTCCGGGCAATCAACCCGGAGCCGTTATCCAGCTCCAGCAGCAGGCGGGCATACTGCCCCGTGACGGATTCACTCCAGTCAGAATCAGGCTCAAGCACCGGATGCTGGCGATAGCGTGGCAAATCAGTAATGTCATCGCTGAAAGCATTGTGTTCATCCACCCGAAAGCGGACCTGCGCCGTGGCCAGCGTGGCGTTATAGCGGGTGAAGTCTGGCGGGTCGGTTAACATCGCCAGGCGCAACGGATACACCAGCGTACCCGCAGGCCAGCTTTCAGCGAGGGGAGCGGAGAACGTCACCCCTTGCGGCGAGACGGTCTCGATAGCGACTAATGATGACCGGGCACCTACCTCAATGCCGCTTTTCAGTAACAGCTTTCCACCGGCTGAAAAGTCACGCCCCGTGGTATCGAGCGCGAGAGACGACGAACCGGCAGCAAGCGCGGCAGGCAGCACAGACACGTCAGGAAAGACCGGCATGTTCCAGTGGGCAGCACCGGCATGAAACAATGCATTCTCCAGACGCTGGCGATCGTTATCCCCGACGAGGATACTGAACTCAAAGGTACGACGCGGAGACAGGCGACGTGCGATACGCTGCTCAGCCCCAGTGGGTGACTGAAGAACATCCGTTTTCCACTCCAGCGTCTCCGTGACGCCGTCCGTCCAGTTGGGCTCTGCCAGCCAGGTGATGAAGTCAGCCACTATTTCACCCCCAGCATTTGCTTCAGCGTCGGTGCATTCGCCTGAACAAACGTGAACATCTCACGTTTACCGCGCAGAGATTTCAGACCAGCGGACATAGCGTCACCCGCATCAAATACCAGGGTCTGCTGGAACGGCATGCCAGCACCATCACTGTCGGCGGCTGACTGACGCTGTGCGGGTTCGGGGATGGTGGCGGGCACATTGAAGACCGGGGCGGGAATACCGGCAAGTCCCCCCGTAGCATGACGAACGCGCGGTGCCCAGTCTTCCAGTGCGGCAATACCACGTTGGTTAAAGTCGTGCAGGAACGGCAGCGCACCCGGCTGCTGAACCACTGCGGCACGGGTGACGAATTCATGATCGGATAGCATCGCAGGAATAGAGTCACTGGTTGTTGTACCAGGGCCGCGAACGTGACCACCATCGGCAAAGAAGCTGGAGAACAATCCGCCGAGACCACCGCCCGCGCCGCCACCCGCGCCCATCAAGCTCGACGTGGCCATCATCGCGAGCTGCTGCGCGGCAATCTGCGCCATGCTGTTCACTATCGACAGCGCCAGATTACCCACCGCATCACCTAAACTCATCGTCCCTTTGGCCAGACCCATGATGGAGCTTTGCAGCCCGGACTGGAGGCCATCCTTGAACGCTACGGTCAGTTGGTTGCCGCTTTCTTTCAGCTTGCCCAGTTCACCTTCCAGCGTGCTGATTAAGCCCCGGATGTTTTCACCCGCCTGGCCTGGCTGGGTTGACAGTTCGCGCAGCTTCGGCAGGTATTCCTCAATCTTGGCACCCACCTGCTGGTGCAATTCGACCAGGCGCTGGCGCCCATCCATTTCAGTTAATAAGCCGCCCTGTACCTGCGCCTGGATGCTGGTTTCCTGCTGGCTGCGCCAGGTAAGCAGGTCTTCCATTTCCTTTTTCAGTGCATCGGTGCGGATTTTGGCTTCCTGCATCGGCAGCAGCTTATCCAGCCAGTTCACGCCCTCGGTATTGCCGCTGGCGGTGAACTCATCACGCATTTGCTTATACTGGCTGCGAACCTCTAACAGGCTGGCACCGGCGCTGTCTCCCGATGCCCGCATGTATTCCATTTGCAGTTGCAGGTTTTTGTCACCGAACTCGCGGGCATTCAGTGCCGCATTGGCCGATTCAGCCAGCTTGCGTTGTTCAGCGGAGAGATTACGGGTAGCGATTTCGTGGGCACGGGTAGCCGCTGCGCCCTGGGTGTGTTTTGAGGCTTGCTCGACCAGGGATTTAACAAAGCGCTCGTTATCCGCCGCAGAGCGTTTGGTCTCAGCAGCTGCTTCGCGGGCTGCTTTGATGGATGCATCTTGCGCATCAGCCTGACGGGCAAGGGCACGGGCTTCGTTCTGCCGCTCTATCGTGGCGTCTTTCAGCGAGCCGGAGCGGATCTCCGCTTCGACTTTATCTAACTGGGTAATGGCAGTTTTCTGCTCAATGGTCTGACGTAACGTGTCGTTGTACTGTTGCGCTTTTTTGTTTGAGGTATCCAGCGCAGCAACATCAACATCCCATTGGCCACCAGAAAAGTTCTGGCCATCGGTTGAGGTAACGCCACGGCTGCGCAGCGTATCCTGGCCACCCTGAGTCTTCCACAGTGCTTCGTACCGCTTGCGGGTTTCTTCAATCGCATCGGCTTCTTTATCCAACTCGGTGCGATTGTTCGCCCAGGTTTTTTCCAACTCGCGCGATGCGGCCAGAGATTTTCTTTCTGTTTCTTGGCGATCAGACTCTGCTTTTTTATTGGCCCTGACTGCGGCCTCTTTTTCGTTGAGTGCTGATAATTCATCCCTCAAGCTTTGAACGTATTTTTTCCTATCATCGCCCCAGGAGTCAGCAAAAGGATCTCTTTCAACAAAAGCCAGGCGCTCTTGAATATCTTGAATCTTTTTTGCCCTGGCCTCATCCTCAGTGTCTAATCCCAGTGCGCTAGATGTGCCACTTTTAGCACGGTCAATAGCTTCACCCATCCGGTCTTTCACGCCCTTCCATGCGCGAGCAACCCAATTCAACTCATTCTCCAGGGTCTTTAAACGCTCGCTGGCAACTCTTTTATATTCTTGTGAGGCCAATTCGATGGCGTCTTCGGTTTTTCCCTGTTCTTCTAATGCCCGGATACGCTGATAGGTAGCCGTATCAAGCCAGTGATACTTATCGGAACTGTTTACAGCCCATTCACTGACGCTGTCGGACATCTTCGAAAATTCGCTCACCACCTGATCGGCAGACTGCCCGGTGAGTTGTGCCATCGCTGACGCTGCCTGAGACACGCTGTCAATGGTGTCGGCAGTGAACTTACCGCTGCTGACCAGCCCGGTGAGAACGTCCCGCACCTGTGAGTAGTTATGACTGAGAGCGCCGCCGCGCTGGGCCATTTGCTCCAGTTGGCCAGCGGTGACACCGGCATAGTTCCCGGTCTGAGCGATCGCACGATTGAACGTATCCTGATCGTTCATCACGCTGATAACTGCAATGCCCACAGCGGCTACGGCGGCGGCAAGCCCGCCCATCGCCAGACGTGCAGGGGTTATCAGGCTGGTCAGTGCCCGGAAGGTGTTACCGATGCCGCCAAACGAGTCCTTGATCTGGCCACCTTGCTGGATGGCCACCATCCATACCGGCATCCCGGAAGCCAGGGAGGTGACCACATCGGTGATTTGCATCGGCAGAAAACGCATCGCCTGTGCGTATTGGCCAGCACTGAGGCCACCGCGCTTCATCGCGGCTGAAGAGTCCGTCAGCCGCTGGATAAAGGGAGCCGCTTCGGCAGTGACGCCCAACTGAGCTGCTTTGTACTCCAGCAGTTCAGCCGTGGTCATGTTCATCGTATCGGCTTGCTCGCGCAGTCGGGCGATAAAGGCTTCTTTGGTGGCGCGGGCCTGGGATTCTACCTGGGCGGCTTCGCGTGCTGCGCGGGCGGATTCTCGCGCCGCCTGCGCTTCACGCTGTCCCGCTTCACTGGCGGCGTAGGCGTTCTTTTCCACCTGCTCGCGCATGGCGTTCAGGCGGGCTGTGTACTCGTCAAGGTCGTCACCACCGATTAACCCGGCAGCGCTGAACTCACCGAGCTGCCGTTCCATCTCATCCAGGCGTTCATAGGCTCCGACAACCGGATCAATGCGGCCCAGCAATCCAGCCAGTGCGGCCTGTTGCGCGACCAGGTCAGTATTCACATCACTGGTCGCAGATTTGAGAGCTTCGGCGGCGGTGTATGCCTGCGAGACAGCATTCTGATAATTGGTGGTACTGGCTGCGGTTTGCTGGGTGGTTGCCCCGACGCGGGCGAATTCAGCGGCCAGTACGGCTTGCGTCTGGCCATGCTGTTTGGCTGCTGTGGCCGCCGCCTCCTGCGAGGCGACCATGGCTGTCCATTGCGCATTACCCCTGCTGGCGGGGGCACCCGCCTTATTGGTATCACCCGGCAATGAATCAACGGCACCCCTTGCCTCATTGAGGTCGGCAGTGATACGCAGTGCTAAATTCAAATCATTGCCCGTGGCCATTGATACACCTGTAAAGACTATTTTGTGAGTGCGTTAATCCGGCTTTTTGCCGCATCTCCGCCCGCAAATCCCGCGTTAACATCCAGAATAAAACCGGCGCTGTCCTGGCCTTGCAGGCGCAGCGCTTCGCGGTAATACAGCGTTAACTGTCGGCTGGTGTAGTGGCGGAGGCGTTCGGCGTCGTGTCCTTCTCTGACGAGCGTGGCGAAGACGCGTCCAAATCCGACTGTTCGCTCTGCGCTGCCTGTGCGGCCAGAATGGTGAGGCGTCGGACGGCAGCGCTCGTAAAAAAATGCCGGTTAACCGTCCAGAACCAGTCCAGCAGCGTAGTCCCCTCCTGCGCAGGCAAAGCAGCGACCCATTCAACCGGCTTATCAACGGATCGAGCGATCAGAACGGGGATGATGCTGGCATGCTGCGCCAGCAGTGCGGCAACCTCGTCATACGCCATTGCCCGTAATTTCATCACTTCAGCCAGCGCCGAGACCAGTTGAGTGATAGGCGCATGCAGCTCCAATGAATCCATCAGGCTGTATTCGCGTACCGTCACTGTTTCACCGGCGATGGTGAGCGTGCGTTCCGGGATAAGCGTTTCCAGATCGCTTTGGGTCTCTTTGGGCGTGCTCATTTACGCTGACTCCGCGACGTGGATGATGCGACCAAAACGGCCCAACAGCGGGTCATTGGGTCGCGCCGTATCAAACAACACGCCTGCCGTGGTCTCCAGTGCCGCCAGTGACGTATCGTTGTTAATCAGCGGTAACGCCGACACAGGATCGAATGCCAGCTTGTACAGTTCGACGATAACCGCTGCACCACCTTCAGCCAGGTTGATGCCTTCATAGCGCAGGGCAAGATTCTCGGGCTGGACGCTGAACAGCGTGGTATTGATGCCGCCCTCATACTTGTAATTCACGGTCGTTGCACCCGCCTGTGCGGTCAGAAAGGTGACAGCGCCATATACCGCATCCACTTCATAGTCAGTTCCGGCCACCAGTGTGCCAATCACCACATCACTGACATTCTGCTGGGCCAGCGTCAGGCGATCACCGGCGGCGATATTGCTGCCGAGGGCTTCACCGGTCACAGAGCCTGACGGAATGACAGCCTGCTCGCCGTAAAGCACCTGAGCCAGGTTTTGCGGGCTGTAGTCATGCCACGTTGAGGTGACGGTGCCATCCTTGCTGGTCGGGAAACGCCGTACTGTGGCGCGTTGACTACTGTAGGATTCGCGATGTGTCAGGTTCTCCACCGTCAGTGCCAGGGAAAGTGCAGAGACATCACCAATCCAGCGCCATGCCTTCGGTTTGCCATTGGCATCGCGTTTTGCCAGGAAGACTTTTCCCTGGCCGTAAAAGTACGTTTCAGGCTGTGCCATGATCGTCATTCTCCTGCTTTGCGTTTTTAACTGCCTGGGCCTTGTCGGCAGGCACAGAAATCAGGTGGTGGTCGCGCAGCCAGTCAGCCTCGCGGTCACTCACTTCGATGGTTTCACCTGCGGCAACACCTTTACCGTTATGCGTGTGCGGCGCAGTGAGGGTTACTTTTGGCATCGCATGCCTCCGATGACTCGTTTGGTCTGAAAGGTATCCATCCACACCAGCGTCCCGGCGTCATAGTCCAGTACGTCACCACGCAGCCACTGCACCGGCGTGGTGTGCATCTTCGACGGCAAAAAACCAATCAGTTGATCGCGAACCTGGCCAATCAACGGATGGGATTCATGCGCCAGGGCAATGGCACCGTCACCGCTGTAATTGCGCACAGCAATGGCCACGCCAAACACCATCGATGCCACCTGGCCACGGCCTGAGCCAGGCTCTCCCTGTTCCGGCCCCATCAGCACATAAGCTGAAGGGGTTGAGAAGCCCGTCAGGTCGGTGATTTTGCTGTACTCGACCACCGTACCGATGAGGGTGAACGGCTGCGGGTCGATCGCCTGGAGGCGGGCTACAATGAGGGAGATATCAAACGGTGCGCTGCTCATTTGCCGTAATCCCTCAGTGAATCCATGCTGAATGTGCGACCGGGGCCGGTTATCTGCGGCGAACCGCCCGCAGGTTTTTGCGTATCCCCCAGACCCAGGCTGAATTTCCCATCAGCGACTTCACGCAGAAATTTCAACGCATCGCGGTAATCGCGCACGATGGGGTCAGTTCGTTCATCGGAGATACGGTGTGCGTGCAGCTTGTAACGGACGATAGATCGCGCCCAGGACGTCAGGATGGGTTGAATGTTGGCTAACGGCAGTTTGTAGCCACGCTGTTGCAGATAGCCGTCAATCAGCGTCTGAGCCTCTGCAACAGCATCACCAATGCGGGTTGTGGCATCGAGCGCCACATTAACCTGGTCAGCTGGCCACTGGCTGGTTTCCTCGCCGCGCAGTACCGCATCAAGGATTTCCGGTCGTGCAACAGGCTTGCCTATCTGCTGCGCGACCTGAGACAGCTCGACCGCGCCCGGACGTTCGGCTAACTGCGTCAGCGAGATATACCAGTTCGTGGCCATCGTCTTACGCCGCCACCGCGTTCTGGAAGAAGTAGCCGACGTCAGAAGCCACAATCAGCTCCTTGACCGATTCACCGACGCGAACGCGTTGACCACCACGCATCCCCATATCCGGGTCTGGGATGGAGCCGGAGACACGGGTGCCGAACTGAGCGGTGATGCCAAAAGTCACACCCACCTGGGTATCAGCCAGCTTATTGCGATAGATAAATGCCGCGTGATTAGCCCAGGTACGCTGCAACTGAGGCTTCTGGCCTGGACGCGCGATATTAACAAACGCAGAGCCAACCAGAATATCGTCCAGTTCCAGCAGGTCGCGCAGAAACTGCAACGGCACCATCCCATCATCACCCGTTGAACCGTTATAGGCTTTTACAATGGATGGATTCATGCGCAGCGCCGTGGCAGTTGCACGACCTAAAATGGCAACGTTAGGTCGCATGATCATCTTGTCGAGCGCAGTAACGATTTTCTTAATCGGCTTGCTCGTAGCCTCATCCCATCGATCTGCGGCGGCGACCACTTCTTTATTCCCTGCCGGATACGTCGCAGCAGAGAAAACAACACGGGCAGTACGGACTTCACGATCCAGTTCAATCAGGTCAGAAACCTGCTCCGTGGCGCGGCCCAGTGGATCATAGTTTTGCGGGGCATTGTCAATATCTGACTGAGGCACGGGGGCATCCAGCGCGTAGTCACTGGTGGATGACGTTTCCTCTTTAGCATTGAACTCAACCTGGTTCGGCTGAGACGTGCGGCCAACATTGGTATTTGGCAAGGTAAACCCGTCGGCAAGATCATACTCCCACCACTTGAATTCGGACTTACCCACCGGCACACGCGGCAGAACGCTGTCAGCAATCAGTGACGCGTTACGATACGCAATAGCAATCGCGGTCAAGTGCGGGTTAATAGGAAATGGCGCGGCCATGTTTGTTCTCCTGATAAAAATCGGTGCCGGTGCCTATCCCGGCGACAAGGCGTGGTATTCAGCGTGTTAAATCAACCGCCGCCAGTGGCTGCGGGTAATTTCCCTGGTGCAATCCAGACAGCACCGGTGTCGTCTTCTGCACCGTCGTATTCGGCATAACCGATAACGAAAGTTCCAGCCGTGGCGGGAATAGCCCGACCTTCAGCATCGGACGTCAACGGATCGTCAGCGGTAACATCTGCGCCATACGTAACCAATGCCAGGCCACCACGGATCACATCCACGGTGTCGCCAATGACGCCATCAACAGCGGTACTCACACCGATGATCAGTGCTGTACCGCCAACGGCTTGGATGACGGCACCTTCAGCCTCTCCCCGCACGATTAAGCGGCGACGTGTGACCCCGCTTTCCGCTTTATGTCCGGTAATTAACCCTGGGATATTCATTGCTTAGTTACCCCGATTTTTGACGTGATTAACTGCGTCGGTGGTTGAAATCGAACGGCCCAGTTTCTGCTGCTCGGCTTGATAGGTACGCGCTTGTTCAGCGACCGCATTGGCATCGGCGAAATCCACCGGGTCGCTTCCTGTGCCGGGTGACTTCTCGGCAAAATCCAGCACCGTGGGCTTTTCTTCCAGCAGCTTGCGCAGCAGGGTTTCCGGCTTCTCACTGACAGATGCAGAGCCATCAGCGAACGAAATCGGCTCATTGCTCAGATTAACCAGCACTTCGATCAGCGAGTTTTTCTGACGCGGCAGGATCTTGCCGTCTTTCACCAGGCCATCTGCAAACGAAGTGATATCGTCGCGTCGCTGCTTTTTCGCCGCTTCCGCGTTTGCTTTCTCTTGCGCAGCGATGTTCGCTTCACGCGTCTGAAGGTCTGCTTCACGCTTCGCCAAGTCGTCAGCTGGTGTTGTTGTGGTCGTTGTGCCCGGGTTCTTTTCCTTAGCCGCCAGGGCGGCTTCGCGATCGTCCAGCGCTTTTTCACGCGCGGCCAACGCCTTTTCTTTTTCATCCACGATCTGCTCCTCGGCATACGCCAGTGGGGGAATAACAGAGTTATCTGCCTTGATGCCCATCTCCTCCAACGATTTGATGCGCCACTGCGGCAGGATTTGATCGGCACGTTCAGTGCCTTCTTTTTCGACGAGATAGTCACGAACACCACGCAACAAATCGGCCAGCAGTTCGGTTTCAAACGGCATGGCAAATTCCAGTGGCGCGTTATCGCCATTGGCTTCAGAGAACTGCACATCGGGTAACCCTTTTACCGCAGGCGGCACCGCGCCGAGAAAACCGACATGACGAGCATAGTAATGACCGGGTTTCGGGTTACCGGGGGTGTCAGGCAGGTAAATAGACAGGGAGCGTTTCTTGTAGCAGCCCGCATTAAAGGCTTCGGCAAATGCCGGATAGACCTGTTTCGGTTCGGCATAAACCAGCCCGTCACGGACTTCAAAACGCTTGGCCCAGCCATAAGCGGGAGCCGTCAGGCTCGGATGGCCGACAACAAATGGCGCTTCGGATAACGCAGGGTCATAACTACTGGCTAGGTCAATGCAGTTATCCAGCGTGAACGTTACCGTCCGCCCATCCATTGCGGTATGAGTCCCTGGTGCGAAAACAGCAAGTGTTGCAGTGGTGGTTTGCGTGGTCATTGTTATCGTCCGTTAAACGTTACGGGACGATGATGCGGGAATGGCGCAAAGGGGTAATCTGCCCCCGGACAGATAATTTCCGGGGGCTGGCAGCGAAAGCACTGAAGGAGACGCAAGGGATACGCCCGAGAGCGTTATTAAAAGCTATTATAATAAGCCCTGAACGTATTCCCGCGACCATTGCGCCTCAAACAGCGCACAATGGCATACAGAGCGATTTATCCCCCTGTTTTCCTCTGGAACGATTGACGGGCGATTTCCAGCAATCTTTCGGTGTCTGTGGCTGAAATTCCCAGCCAGGGGCGGGCCTTGATTGTGATGCTGTAGTTGGGCAGCGTATGCCATTTACTTGAGTTAGATTTTGACTTGCGAACGAATTGATTGCCTATTTCTGTTTTCCCGTCGCTGTTGCGTTTGGTGCGGTAGTACGCCTGCTGACTACGGGCAGCAATCTGTATCGTCCCGCCAAACTGGTGAATAGCACCGTAAACCCGATCGGTACCAAACAGCAGCTCGTTGGCGTTCACCTGCCAGCGCAGTGTATTACGCAGGTACCCGTCGCGGGTCAGGATTTTGTCGGCGTTCTTGCGTTTACGCTTTTGGTAGTGTGGCGATAATACCTTCCATTTCTCACCATCAGGCGATTTTTGTTCCGTAAAGCGCTGTTTGTGCAACTCCAGCAGCGTCTCCCCCATGCCTTGCAGCATAGTCTGGGGAAATTTCACGGTTTCTTCGATAGCAAGAAGCACCTGAAGCGCATCACGATAATCCAGAGCAAGGGTTGCGCCAGCCATCTTCAATCCTCCCGGCGATACATCAGTACACCACTGCGCAGGGACTGCAACAGGGTTTCATCGGCTGCAATGCTTCCAGCCCAGCCATCTGCGCCGGTTTCAAACACCACCGATAACACGTCAGTCCCCGGCGACTGAAAACGGGCCAGATAGCGATGGTGGACAACGGACTGCTGTTGATCGGGAGAAAACACCACCTGCGCCCAGATCTCATCCGGGAATCGAATCCCCTGAGCCAGCAAAAGTAACTGGTCTGACGCGGCAATTTGTCCTATCCCCGAGGGCGCGTCGAACATCTCAGCGCCAATAGCAAGACGCTGGCCCGCTGCATCAAGGAACACCGCTGGTTGCGAAAGCGATGCCTGGAACGCGGACAGAAACGCCTCGATAGCGTTATCGCTGGCCGACGGTTGCGGTGCGGGTTGAGGTGGCGGCAAAGGAGGAACATCCGTTGCCGGTGTCGAGAGACCGTCCGGCGCGATATCAGCAGCCAGCGGATCATCGCCACGCGGAGGCGGCACCTGGCTGAACTCACGCGTGCGCCCTGGCGTATGCTCAAAGCCCGGATCGATGCCCTGGGGCACAAACACGGTACGTGGCCCGCCCGGACTACGCTGTCCGATAACCCGCTCAACAAAGGTAATAGGAGGCGCGGCGTCCGGGCCGGTTTTCCCCATCCGCTTCAGGTCATCTTCTGTGCGTGCAATAACGCTGCATTGGCATCCCCAGGCATTGACGGGGAAATGATAAAGCCACCACGGGTCATCCCAGCGCAGTACCATACCGTTCCATGCCAGATGCTCTTCGCGCGGCTCTTCAACCACATCGCTGTGAACGTATTCCCAGTAGGGATGCGTTTCACGCATGGCCATCAGTTGCTGAAAGCGACCTGCCATATAGGACGAACGCAGGTTGGTTTCATAGATGATGCGGGAGCGCCACTCGAAACCGCCGTTATAGCTCCAGCCATAGCGCTGGACGATCGCCGCGAACGCTTTGCGAAACTGCTCAAGCGTGCCGCCGGTGTTCGCCTTTTCTACCGCTGTGCGCAGGTCAGCCAGCAGGTCATCGCGATTGGCACCGGCGACCATAAACTCAGTGTCATGACTGGCACCGTAGACGTCCGTCCAGGCATCGGTCTTGGTGTTGAGCTTGCGCTCGAAAAAGGCAATCTGCTCACGGAACGGGAGCGAACCATAACTGACGTTACCGGCCATTCATTTCCTCCAGCAAGTCATTGCGGCCTGCCAGTGCAGCGGCTTTCATCGCCAGTGCAAGGGTTTCGGCGTAGTCGTCGAGGTTCATTTCAGGCAGCAGACCGGTGAGTTCGTCGCGCAGCTGCTCCAGCGTTTCTGCCTTGTCGACAATCGCCTGTATCTGCTCAATCCACTTATCCGTGACAGGCTGTAGCTCTTTGTTCAACCGGCGGGCCATCAAGGTGGTGGCGTCGGGTTCGTCATGTTCGGCAAAGCTGACTGTCGGTGACGTTGCTGCGGGTACAGACTGGGGTTTCTCTTCCCAACTGCCACCATAGGTGTCCGTCACGTTGGCCAGCGTCGGCCTGAAGCCGGTCGCATCGACAATGTTCTTGTCACGCTCAGAGCGTGATTTGAGGTCTTCCGGCTCATCAAAGATGCGGGAAACCAGTGGGACAGCAGCACCAGGGAAGTTCAGCTCCGTCCACCATCTGCCAGGGCCACGGTTCCAGGACTCGCAAATAAGATCGGCGTCCGATTTGGCGATGGAATTCAAAATATCCGATTGCAGTGACTCATTACCGCCGATGCCCTTGGCAGCTCCGCCGGAACTGGAAATCTGCCCGACCACAACACGCCGGATGGCTTCATTCATCGCGTTATACAATGACTGGTAATCTGCTGCCCCGGAACGACCCGCAGCCAGCAACTCGATGGCCATCCCCTCTGGCATGATGACGCCGGTATCGGTGGCCAATGCACGCGTCAACGCTAGCAGGTCACGCTTTTGCTCTTGTGTCGCTCCCTGTTGATATTTCCCGGCTACGGTCGGCATGCCGAACTTGTCCAGGAAGATCATCCAGAATTTAACGCCGTTACGCTTGAAGAACACTGGCCAGTACAACCAGTGGGCCAGCCCCAGTCCATAGGGTTCATCGTCATGATCGGCCCCTACCGAGTAGTGCCAGAAATACGGTGACGGACACTCAACACCTTCGGTCATGTTGTACGGGGTCAGTAACCGCAGCTCACCTTTAGGCGTGAAGCGAAAGCGACGGCGATCGCGCACCTTCACCTCCTCTATCCACAGCAGGTTATCTTTGACGCCGTAAATCAACTCTGAGACCGCATAGCCATAAAACACCCCGTAATGCATCAGGCGGGTGATGCGGTCAAACCCGATGTCCTCAATTTGCTGACGCATGGCATCCGCTGCCTCGATATCGATAGGCTGCTCACCTCCCGCATCCACCTGTATTTCTCGGGAAACCACGGCATCCTGGCGCTGTGTCAACGCGGATTTGACCTCATCATCGGTCAACACCTCGCGGTAGATCTGCAAATCCTGAGAGCCGCGATTACGCAGAACGCTGTCATCCGAAAGCGCCAGCGCTCCGAGCCACGGGCGGGTGATATCATTGCCGTCACCAGTTGAGGCAATCTCCTGGCCCAGTTTTGGCCGCTTGACCCTATCCTTAACGCGTTGCCACAGGCTCATATAAATCCTCCAAAATCATTCATGCCGCGCACCGTGCCAAAGCCGGTATCCGTTAGCTCACCGCCCTGCGGGCTGGCTCCATATCCATTGATATGCTGATAAATACTTCGCGCCCCCGCTGACTGAAACTCGATCTGCGAGGACAGGTTGAGCGCGGCGTAGTTTGCCAGGCACCCGGCGATGGCCACGTCACCATGGCGCACCAGTTCGGGGTCTTTGAGGTCTTTACGCTCCAGACGGGCCACCATCGGCACCCCGTCAATGTTCTCTACCGTGCGCAAGTCCTGCGCCACGTTCTCATCGCGCGGCAACAGGATCATTGAATCCTCAAACAAGCCGGTGAACTTGGGCATCCATAGACCGTACCACTGGCGATTCAGGGTGATTTCAGCGATACGCGGGCGACCGTAGCGGTCGGCGGCATACTCGGCCAGCACCATGCCGGGGCCAGTGGCGTCTATCGCGCCGCCCGACTGGCGCGGAAGATGGTCGATAAACCAGAATAAAATCTGCTGTTGCAGCGCTGACGGCACGTTGTTCAGCTCCAGCAGGAACGGCACATCGCGCAGCAGGTTAGGCTGGATGGCCATCGGCATTAACGCCGAGAAGTGACGATGGCGGGCAAAGTCCATGCCGAACACATGGCGGCATTCCGGGTTCAGCGTTTCCGCCATTACCGGGCGCAGATAGCGGTCTATCCACTCATCCCCCCAGCTTTGCCGCTCCAGCTCGCCCATGTTGATAAAGTCATCATCCAGCACCAGGCGAACCACCGGGCGTTCTTCCGGCATCGCGCGTTCAATCCATACGCCGGGGATACACACCCCGTTGCCGTCGCGCGGAATGGCATCCAGTTCTTCACGCATCGCTGCCTTGCGTGGGCCGTAGCCATTGCGGATGCCTTCATACCAGGCTTTTTTCCCCTCGACGGTGGCCTCTTTGCCACCCATAGCGCACACGCGTTCATACAGACCATTAGCCACTGCATTATCGAACGTCACCGTAAACACGGCGGCATTCGCGCCATAGCGACCTTCCTCTATGTCGTTGCAGAACTGGTTAAAGGGGTTGTTTTTACCGTTGTGAGAACTGATAACAACAATGCGGCCCCCCCAGATAAGCAAGGCGGTTGCCGCATCCAGCACGCCCTGCACGTCAGGGTGGAAAGCGGCTTCATCAATGATAACCACCCCTTGCAGACCACGGATGTTAGCCGGACGGGAAGAGAGCGCCGCCACCTGCATGCCACTGGCGAACCGCACGCGATAGGCGGTGATTTGCCGGGTGTTACCCTCGTTGTCCTGGTCTTCAAACAGGAACTCTTCGATGCTGGACACCTCCGTGGCCTGCTGCTGGGCGATGACGCGGGCGAACTTGGCCACATAGCCGATAAACTCCAGTCCTTTCTCTTTGGTGTCACCGATGTAGTAAACGTTGCTGCCGCCCGCCGACTTGCGGGCACCGGCGATCAGCGTGGAGTTAAGCCCCCAGGCATAGGTAATGCCGGTTCGGCGTCCCTTGGGGATGGCGAGAATAGCCACATCCAGCTTCAGGCACTCGACCTGGTGCGCCATCAGCACCCCGTCGGCCAGCGGGTTGAAGTCGGAAGGAATATCCCTGGCACGCGGGGGCAGTTCGTCCCACTCGACGACACGCACGGTTGAGGCAAGGGGTTTCATACCCTGCGGCTGGCTCATCACTTGATCCCCAGCACTTTCTC
Source organism: uncultured Symbiopectobacterium sp. (assembly GCA_964293225.1). Lineage (GTDB taxonomy): Bacteria > Pseudomonadota > Gammaproteobacteria > Enterobacterales > Enterobacteriaceae > Symbiopectobacterium. The sequence continues at coordinate 162,667 of CAXYYB010000003.1, forward strand.
GCGCCAGAACTGCACCTGGTCTTCACTCATACCCTGGGCACTGGCGATTTGGTCGAGGTTTTCCTGTTGCTCTTGCAACAGGCGTTCACGGGCCGTGCGTTCGATTTCCTTGCGTTCATCCAGAGAGGCTTTGCGGGCCTGTAGCACGTCTTTTGCCGCGCGGGCCAGATGACGAACGGTATCGATATCGGGCGTTTCCTCTAGCTGGGCGGCAAAGGTGGCATGCGTTGTCAGTGTGGTGACAGCCTGCACCATCAATGCACCGGCTTTCTCATCGGGATTCTCACCCAGTTCACTCACCAGCAACCTTGCCATCTGGTCTTGCTCGCGCATGCGACCGACCACCTGCTCAAACGACTGCTTGTAACGGCCCAACGCACTGCGTGAGGGGGTATCTTCAGCATCAGGGAAGTGCTCGCGGATATCGGCAATCAGTTCATCAAGCGTTAACGCATCTTCACGCAACCGGCGCTCGATGTGAGAGCGGACATCGGGCGGCAGCTTATGGATAGTGGATTTGCGGCCCATATCAGCCCCCTGCGCCAGGGCGTTTCACACCAGGGATAATGGCACGACCAGCTGCTGCGTCCGCACCGCGTTCGGTCAGCCTGGCAACCAGCACGGTCTCAATATCGTCGACGGTGACCAGCCCTTGTTCTTCGAGCCAGCGCAGCTCAGATTTAACCTGGTCACGGCTGGGTGCATGGCCATAGCGTGTTAACGCGGAATAGACCACCGAGCTGTTGCTGCTGTAGCTCGGCATTTCAGCGAGAAAGCGCAGGATAACCAGTCGCTGGTCTTCGCGTAAGAAAGTGGCAAAATCGCTCACAAAGTCCCCCTTTATTTGGTCTTTAGCAGGTATTCGTTAATGGTCTCAGTACGACGAGAGATTGCTGTGATTTGCTCACCCAGCCCTTTTAGCCCCGCTTGCGTGCTGCTCAGGTTACTGATTAACTCGGTGATCTGCGCCTGCGTTGGCACCTGTTTTACCTGCGCTTCCAGCGTGGTAATGCGGGTGCGCAACTCCAGCAACTCCTGCTGACTGGCCGACTGACGGCCAATCAGCCAAGTGTAGATCCCCACCACGGCCATCACGACCCATTGCAGAAACTGCCAGTTAAAACTCAGTTCATTTATCCCCACAATCGCCTCCCTGGGCACATCGGATAACGTCGATCAATTGACCGGCACAGAGCCCGTACTGGTCATATAACTGCTTTTGCGCGATGGCCAGGTCATCCATGCTGTTACTGGCTGCTGCCACCGGACGCGCGCACGGCACCGCCAGACGCGCCGGTAAGACCGGTGGTGGCTGCACTTGCTGCACGCTCACGGGCGGCGGCAATCTGTTGCATGACGTCAGCAGGAAACACGCAAAGAATACGAGTGGTGGCGGTTTTTTTAAGTGCAGCACGGATGGCCTCCGTTGATTGTTCGTCCGCCGCCTGGCGGGCATTGACCTGTTCTGACAAACGTTCGCTGGCGAGATTGGCGTTGGCGGTGAGTTCGCGGGCAGCGGCAATAAAACCACTCAGAGCGCCTGCGGCCTGCTGGGTTTCGGCACGGGATTGCGTCAGTTGGGTGTCTGCGACACCCTGCTCATAGCCTGAACTGTGGATCATCCACACAGTCAAGGCGATTAACCCCGCCCATACCAGATACCGGGCAAAAACCTTGATAGCTTCAGTCATCGCACACCCCCGAACCCCAGCCCGCACGGGAATAAAGCGGTTGCCAGCGGTGAATAATGCGGTCGGGATAGCCGCGATTCTCGCGGAAGTTGGCGGGCGTTCGCCCCGCGTTGACGGTCTCTGTGTGTCCCCAGTAGCGCGAACTGTCCAGACCGCGCTGCGCTGCCAGTTTGCGGTCTCGCTGCACCCAGCCCAGCCCGCCGTTATAGGCCGATAGCGTAAAGGCCATCCGATCACAATCACTGGCTGTTGCAGGGATGCGCTGCCAGTTCCAGCGGTTGTACTGCACCAGTGCACGCATGGCCCATGATGGGTTATACGGCTGATCGGCTCCCAGTTCGGCGGGGTAGATACCGGCAATCCATGAGGAGGTGGCGGGCATAAACTGCGCCAGCCCCTGGGCACCCACGGGCGATCGGGCCGTGGTTTTCCACTGTGATTCCTGGTGGATTTGACCGGCGAACGTGGCCACCGGCGCATTGATACCCCAGATGGCGCGACTGTTGCGGGTCAGCTCATTTTGATAGCGACGGGCTTCCGTTGGCACATCGGCAACGGCTGGCCCCCAATGGCAGGCGCTTAACAGCAGAGACAGCAGGATTAGCGTTCGCATCATCACAGCCCCAGCGTCACGCCCAGCACCACCGCCAGCACAATCACCGCCCGTCGCAGCAGAACGGCAGCAAAGACCAGCTCATAACCGGTGGCGATGGGATACTCTGGCTCGTTTCGTCCTCCTACGCCAGGCAGGGGCTTACCGATGGTTTTTTTCCAGTCGTCAATCAGGTAACTGCCGGGGCTGGCGTAGGGAAACAAAGCCCGATCGAGGTGATAGCCCAACACGACAGCGATGGAGACCAGCGACAGCTTGTAGATGGTGACGCTCAGTTGTGCCGGTGACACGAACGCAATGATAACCAGCAGCAATACCGCAAGGATGACCCAGTAACGCAACCGCTGGGGAAAGACTTTATGAATGAGTGGCATGATGGATTCCCTGGTGTTGAAAGAAAAAAACAACGAACAGGGACATTGTGGGCGTGGGCTGGCGGGATGTAATTGGCCCTCGGGCAGATTATTCAACCGGTGTGCACTGTCAGAATCAGGAGGGTTAAAACAACCAGCATCACACTATTACGGGGATTGTATTATGCACCAGAAAAGTAATGTGCCAACATCAAAAGCCGTCAGTGTCGTAACGACTACCAGTACTGTAGCGAACCGAGGCGGTGGACTCAACCTGAGCGCCATGCTTACAGATGGGACATTGCCAGAATCCCTCACCATTCCCGCTCAAGACGACCTTCTTACCAGCATCGAAGCACGGCTGGCACAAGAAATGCGCGACCTCGCTGACGCCCTCACGCGGTTCAGCATCGGGACGCAATGCATAAACGAAGAACTCCCGTTGACTGCCGAGTTTGGTAAGTTGATAACGTGCTTTTTCAGCATGGCTAGCCTCCAACTCGCGAATGCGTTGCTCAAGGACGGGGATAAGCCGTTGTTGCTCGATGACGGTGCCATGCAGCTCCAGAAACTGGGACTGAACCTCCATGAGTTTATTCGTGAGGTCGATCTGGAGGGTCGCAAGTTTTTGGCGATCGCGCTCATCAATAAGGGCACTTCCAATTTGCTTGATGGTATTAAACGTAGTGATTAATGCGCCAATATCCATGCCTGTATACCCTCATCAAGGCCAGCTTTGGGGCTGGCTTCAGTAGCGATTGAACTCAATAATCTCATTCGTATTGTTATGAACAACGCAGGTCACGCTATGGCCAATTAAAAAATCGGCTGATGGTGTTGGGGGGAGCATGATACCTCTCCACATGAACGTTGTTCTTCCGCCTTCTGTATATGAAAGGGGTTTATCACTAACTTCTCTTTCAGGATTGAGACGTCTTACAATCTCTTGCTTGCAGATTTCAAGAGGTGTCGTCCAGCTAATGCCCGAATATGAGGGGCCATTGGCATTATCAACGCAAAACCTATTCCAATATTTCGCTTCGAATTCGCTCTGCGGCTTGGATGTATGATTTGTTTCCGGTGTGGCTCGGCGAGATTCTTTATCATCATCCTCGATCTCGAACCCCGTAACCTTGCGGCTGTCAGCCCCTTCAATGCGGACAATAAATCTCCTCTCGCCTGTATAGGCACCAAAAAGATTTTTGGCATTGACAGCACCACAAACATGCATCGCATTCCCTTCTGTGAGATATGGCACAACAAATACATGCGAGAACTTGGCAGAGTCAGGATCTTTCATCTGTTGTTCCACAAAGCTCTTTCCTTGCATTTCGACGCTATCACACGCCGATAGAACAAAAGCCATTACTGCAACATTGAGATAGCGCGTCCTCATTTTTCATCTACCCTGATTTCTTCATTGGCTTTATCTGTTGCGCCGCTTCAGCGGCAGTAGCCTCAATAATCTTCTTTCCTGCCTCATCAGTATGATCGTAATTATCTAACAAGGCTGCCTGTCGCCTAGTGAGAAGTAACTCAGATACAACTGAGTTTTTCTGCCCAGTAAGTATATACAAGACATCTGCACCAGCCGCCGCTATCGCAGCTAGATAGCCAGAACTAGGCGCTGCCATACCTTTTTCATACTTAGCCTGTGACTGCCTTGTCGCGCCAGGAACCCCAGCCTTAGCGGCTATCTCTGCAAATTCTGTTTGTGATAATCCCATACTTTCGCGGACCTCTCTAAGCCTCGCTCCGATGGATACGTTTATTTCCATAAAACACCTTGACGATGGAACTGATTGTTTCCATAATTGAACGCGAATTATACAAACATCATTGCATTACAGGAGGCAACACCATGACCCCCGAGCAGGTTAAAAACCGCTTCCAGCAACGTGGCATCACCATTACCCAGTGGGCGCTGGATAACGGCTATTCGCGTGAAGCGGTATATCGGGTACTGAACGGCATCACCAAAGCCAAATATGGCCAGTCGCATGAGATCGCGGTGAAGCTCGGTCTCAAACAAACCGCTCAAGCCGCCTGATTTATCAGCATGAGCAAAAGAGTATCACATATTGCAAAAAGGGGAATGTGACATGACCAAGCCAAACACTTCCAGTTCAGGCTCCCGCATTCTGCGCGTCCTCAAAGCACTGCGTGGTCGCTCGCTGGACGGTCTTTCTAACAGCGATCTTGCGAAAGCGTTGGACGAATCACCCGCCAACATTAATCGGGCACTCAACACCCTGATTGAAGAAGGGATGGCACAAAAACTGGATAGCGGCCGCTTTGCCCTGAGCGTTCAGGTGTTGCAGATAGCAGTAACTCACAGCAATGAGATTGCCCGCGCTCAGAACCGCATCAATGAATTAAACCAGCGCGTTCTGGCTGGCAGCCGATAAGGAAAAACAACGATGGCACGTACTAAAACCCAATCCACAGAGCTAGTCCCGGACGCGCAGTTGAACCCGGAGCTGGAGAATACGCAAAACCTGATTGCGACAGTCAGCAGCGAATTCAGCGACGAGCGCGACCTGTTGAACCAGCTATTAGGGCAGGCTCAGATGGCTGATGCTTTCGCTCAATTTTCCCTGACAGTCAGGACTTCTAAATTAGCTTTTGTTAAGGAAAACAAACTATATCGGGCCCTCAAAGGGAAAAAAACTCCTGACGGTCAGGACTTTTTAGCGGGGACGTGGGATGAATTTTGCCGCTTACTCGGAAAATCATCACAACACATTGATGAAGAACTCTTAAATCTGCGCTCTCTTGGCGAAGAAGCTCTCGAATCCATGTCCCGCATGGGTATCGGCTATCGCGAACTGCGTCAGTTCCGCCGCCTGCCGGAAGACCAGAAAAGTGCGCTGATTGAAGTGGCCAGAGACGGCGACAAAACGGCACTGCTGGAGCTTGCCGAGGAAATGATCGCCAAGCATGCCAAGGAAAAAGAAGACCTCAAGACCGACCTGGAAATCAGCCGCCAGACCGTGGCGGAGAAAAAAGACATCATCAGCAAGCTGGAAGATGAGAAAGAAGACCTGCGCACCCGCCTGACGCGACGCTCAGCCCAAGAGACCCCGGATGAAGAAGGCAAGGCAATTGAGGTTGAGGTGGGCGGCTTTAAAAACGCTGTGGTCAGCGCTCTGGTTGAGCTGCAAAGCGGCTTCAATGCGTTGGACGAACACCACGAACGCACCGGCATCAACCACAATCACTACATGCTCGGCATCCTTAATGACCTGCAACTCCAGCTCGATGACCTGCGCCAGCAGTTCAACCTGCCGGAATACCAGCCCATCGACACCGTGCCGGATTGGGTAAAGGAATCACAGGAGAACAACCATGAGTAATACACCTGTAATGGACAGCCCTGAAGTGCTGGGCCATGCGCTGTGCCGCCATGTTCCTGATATGCGCAAGGGCTTCACTATCCAGACCCGCCACGGTGATATTTATGTAACCGCCGATGATGCCGCGCCGTTCGCTGGTGCAATGGAGCGCTTATTGATGCGCAAGATCTCCCTGATTCAGGACGAGCAATTGGGACAGGGTAGCGATACGTCGCGCGATCCAATCTACTCCCCAAAACTTGCCGCCCAACTGGAGCGGAATCTCGCCACCATTGACGAAAATAATCGGCGGATTCTGGCTCTTGAACCCGTTCTCACCCAGAAGCTGCATTTCTCTATAACGGAAGGGGCCAGACATAATCTTCTCCAAAATATACGCGAATTGGGAACTCAGACAGAACAGGCGACACGCGAGGCTACCCGCGCAAATGGCAAATGCCTTCTTAGTGAGAAAGATATTGCTCAAAATCTCATGATGGGTCGGGTGGGCGGCGAAGAATTTGACGATAAATATAACGCAGCCCTTCAAGAGCTGATAACCCAGCAAAGCTCGACCAAGCATGAAGAGTTATCACCACTCAGTCGAAATGAACTGGGTCGTCAAATCACGGAGCTGAAAAAAGTCGCAGATGAAGAAGTTGCGGCGGCGATGAATAAAGCTCCCGGAATGACGTGGTTTATTCAGTGCCTGATGATGTACGACGACGGCATTATGCCTGCTGACAACGTGGTCAGAGCTGCACGGGAGTGTCTGCAACTTCCCACCCCCGTATCACCGGCATTTAACAGACTCGGCAAGCTCAATTGCAGGTTGTATCGGGGGCCGCACCGCGCCACAGCATCTGGTCAAGAAGCTGGAGACTCACATGATCAGTGAAACCCTCACAATACACTCGGGGGACACGGGCCTGTGGCGGGAAAGACAGCAGGTCATCGCGGGCCAGCCACCATCTTATTCCCATATGGCGCAGCATCTGAAGACCGTACTCGTCAGCTTTTGCTGTCGTCATAAATTCACGGAGCGCTTTTCCCTCCGAACTGATCGGGTACTGGATGAAGTCGTTGATGTCTTTTTCCAGCCTGACATGTTCTTTGAGCGTTTCCCTGCGGTTTCTGGTCAGCATCCCGAATGCCGACCAAAGCAGGTCTTCGCCATAACGACGGGAAAACGCCCTGAACGAAACTGCGATGGCTTCATGCACAGACCAGTCTTCTTTGGTGCCCATATTGCGTTCCTTTTTATGCTGAGAAGATCACACGCTATCACAGCACCGGGAATGTCTGGAACATGTCGGAGGGCACAATGAATCCTGTCCTTACTCAGCGACTTGTTGCTATCGCCGAAGCTGCCAACGCTGCCGGGCATGGCAATAAAGAGCCGGTTTATCAGGCCGCCTGCGAGGAACTGCAAATGTCACGCGCCACGTTGCTCAAAAAGCTGAATGCAGTACGCGCCCCTAAACCGCGTAAACAGCGTGCAGATGCGGGTGAGACCGCACTGACGCGCGATGAGGCGCTGACCATTTCCGGCGCGCTGATGGAGACCATTCGCGGTACCGGCAAGCGCACTCTGAGCGTGGAGAAAGCCATCGACAGCCTGCGCGACAACGGCCTTATCCTTGCCGGACGGGTCGATCAGGACACGGGCGAGTTTGCGCCGCTGTCTACCAGTACCATTATTCGTGCCTTGCGCCAGTTCAAGCTGCACCCCGATCAGCTACGTGCGCCAGCCCCCGCGCAACAGCTTGCCAGTCTGCACCCTAACCACGTCTGGCAACTGGATGCGTCTATCTGTGTGCTTTATTACCTCAAGAACCCGGCCAAGGGTGTGCGGGGCGATACCGGCCTGCGCATCATGGATGAACGGGAGTTCAACAAGAACAAGCCCGCCAACTGTGGGGGAGTGATCGTTTTTACATAACTAGGGGGGAGAGTCAGGAATAGCTCGGCACCTTGAATGGCGCGGCGTTCATAGGGATTCAGGCTTTTTGCATAGCCCAACGAAAAATGAGCAAAAGTAGGCTTTTTTGTGTTTAAAACTGCATAACTTTGAGCGCCGATTGATCCTGTTTAATCGGCATTTAAACCACTTTTAAATTGTCCTACCAAACCACACAACACGACCAATGGTGGCGAAATCTTCTGGTTGATTGTTCATGTCCACCGTAAAAGGTTCATATGCGGAGTTTGTACTTGATACTTTTAGCAATCCGCCAGGAATACGCTGAACCAGTTTAACCAACAGGTGTCCATCAACGCGCAAAACGTAGATGCCCTCTTTCGGGTCTGTATCTGCACCATTCACCAAGATGCTATCGCCATCATTAAGAGTGCCGTCCATAGAAGAACCATCGACTGTTATCACAAACAGGTGATGAGGATCGGCATTGAGGTGGTTTTTTATCCAGTACCGCCGAAAAGCCATTGGGAACCTAGGAGCCTCCGAATCATTGATGGCACCATAACCAGCGGCAGCTCTTACATCGTATCGTGGGATAAATACAAACTCTTCTAAATCAACGTCATTCCCTAAAACGTCCTGAATCTGGGGCGCTGCTGATTGCGTCTCTTGCTCTATCTTGTTGCCTGTAATTAAACAATGTGCGCTTGTTGAGAGGGCTTCTGCCAGTCTCACAACATTGCTTGCAGATGGTTCTCTTTCTCCGTTTTCCCACGCCTGCATCGTAGATAGAGCCACGCCCACCTCTTCCGCTAAAGATGCTCTTGAAAGCTTTAACTCAGTTCTACGATCTCGAATTCGAGTACCAATTTCCATCACTAACTCATTTTCAGGTTTATTTGCCATAACGTGAAAATCCCGCATTTGATTTTTCTTGTTTTTCACCTTGATATAAGTCGATGAAAACAATGTGATTTAACTCATTTATAGGTTCACTTACGATAATTAAAACCTGAAAACAGAAATTACAACTCATTTTCAGGTTTACATAACTCGTTTTTGATCATATTGTACTTATGAAATCAGACTTAGAGGTCAATTCATGAGTACATTAGACGGTACAAAAAAAAGCCAGAATGATTCTGACTGGCACAGAGCCGATATCGTGGCGGCTTTACATAAACAGGGGTGGTCACTGCGCAGGCTATCTCTGCACCACGGCTATAAAAGCGCAGGAGCCTTAAAAAATGCACTTGATCGCCCTTGGCCAAAAGCTGAACGGATCATCGCCGATGCAATCGGAATTGCCCCCGAACAAATATGGCCTACCCGTTATCATAAACCATTTTCAGGTCAGTGGAACTAACGAATATGAGTGGGATTAACCTGAAATCACATTATACAGCTCAAGAAATAGCGTTTATGCGTTTACCTGGTCTTCCTGGTACTCGCCCTGGCGTTTCTGTTCGAGCAAAAAATGAAGGTTGGAGTTCTCGACCGCGATCAGGGCAAGGCGGCGGTTATGAGTATGAATTAGATTCAATGCCGTCAGATATTCAAAATAAAATTCGTGAGTACTACTACAACACCCTGTTACAACAGCAGCCCGTCAAGGCTCCGGTAGTAGCCAAAACCACAGCATCATCAAGCCAGTTGCTTGAAATCGTGCGCCAATGTCCGGCAGTGCTCGATCAGAAAACCGCCCAACTCACGCAGAAACAGCGCGATATCGCCGATGCCCGCATGGTGCTGGTCGTCGAAGTGCTGCGCCTGGAAGATACCGGCCTGTCACGTATCAAGGCGATTAATTTTATCTGTGACCGGTCACGCTCAAGTGATCTACCTGAACACCTGCAAAAGTACGTTGATCTCGCAAATGCCCGTAAGGGCCAGCGCGTCGGTGTCAGCGTTCGCGCGCTCAATCAGTGGGTTGTTGACTATCTGAGAGCCAAAAACAGTTCAGAACGTCTGGCGCTTTTAGCTCCCGGACACAAAAAAGCCAAACAACCGGAACAGGTCGCCTGGGTGCCTATGTTTATGGCGCATTACCGCAACCCCAACGGCCCCACGGTTGCAGAAGCCTATAAGGATTTTTGCGCCGAATGGATGCATCACTACGCAGATCAGCCTGCAATGCGTGATGCCATCCCCTCTATTCATGCCGTTTACCGAGTGATGGACAAAATGCCAAAAATTGTACGCCAGCGCGGCCGCGTCACGGGTTCAGCCATGACCGCCCTGCAAACCTATGTGAAGCGTGACTGGTCTGTGATGCCTGTTAATGGCGTCTGGATCGGTGACGGTCACAGCATGAAAATGAAGGTTGCTCATCCTGACCACGGACGCCCGTTTACGCCCGAACTGACACTGGTCATCGATGGTCGCACTCGTTATGTGGTTGGCTGGAGCCTGGCGCTGGCCGAAAACACGCTGGCGGTTGCTGATGCACTGCGTCACGGCATAGAGCGCCACGGCGTGCCGTTGCTGTACTACTCCGATAATGGTGCCGGTGAAACGGGCAAACTGCTGGATGCCGATATCACCGGTATTCTGCCGCGCCTGGGTATCGAACACCCCACCGGTATTCCAGGGAACCCACAGGCACGCGGCATCATCGAGCGCTTGAACAAGGAGATCCCCGCCCACATTGCCCGTAAGTTTGCTACCTACAACGGCAAATCAGCAGATAAAGAAACCGCGCGTATCACCAGCCGTGCGATTGATTCAGCAATGAACGCACTGAATCAGAACAAGCCATTAAACACAGTGCAAAAATCTGCGATAGCCAAACTGCCAAGCTGGAGCCAGTTGATTGATGCGATTGAAGATGAAATCACCGCATACAACACGCAACACCGGCACAGCGAGTTACCCCTACGCACCGCAGGTGGACATTACACCCCTGCCGAGTACCGCGCCGAACTGCTGGCCGACGCCGAGATTGACCACTTATCTGAGGCAGAATTGCGCGAAATGTTCCGCCCACAGGTCAAGCGCACCGCGCAGCGCGGTTGGTTGTCCATTTTCAACAACCAGTATTTTGCGGAAGCGTTGATCCAGGTTGATGGCGAAGAGGTTCTCGTTGCATTCGATATTCACGACGCTTCAAGCGTCACCGTTCGTCGGCTGGATGGCTCCTTTGTCTGTACCGCCATCGTCAACGGCAACACGCGTGCCGCATTCCCTGTTGATTACATCGAGAAGGTTCGCAAAGACCGTCACAGCCGCCGCATGGCGCTCGTTAACAGGAAAGCGGAGGAAATCGACGCCGAGCTTCACCCTGTTCGCACTATCGAGCAATCGCCCGATTTTGGCGCGTTGCTGCAAGGGGATATCGGCCAAATTAATGATGACCGTGAACCGCTGTTTTTATTTGAGTCTGAGCGCGAAGACTATTTGCGCCAGAAAAATAAAGCCGTCTGACGGCAACCAGACGGCCTTAGAGACTGGAGAACTTAAATGACGATTAAAGAGCAGTTAGTCGAACTGATGGAGCGCAAAGGGTTAACACAATCTCAGGTGGCGCGTGCCATTGGGAAAAGCCCTGCGGTAATCAATCAGTACCTGCAAGGTAAATATAACGGTGATGTTGACGGCGTCAACCAGGTTGTAACTGATTTTATTGAGCGTATGCGTGAAAAGGACAAATTAAAACGTATTGAGGCGCATTTTGTGTCCACGTCCACCTCACGTAAAGCGCTGGAAATTATCCGTCTGGCGCACGTTGATGCCGAAATCAACGTGATTTATGGCGAGGCGGGGCTGGGTAAAACCATGGCGCTGAAAGCGTATGCAGCGGATAACTCAACGGCTCTTCTCATTGAGGCTGACCCGAGCTACACCGCCCGTGTTCTGCTTGAAGAGATTTGCTCCCGACTCAACCTGTCCACGCGTGGCAACATGCATGAGCTGTTTGAGTTGTGCGTCAACAAGCTGCGTGACTCGGGCTATCTGCTGATGATTGATGAGGGCGAGTTATTGCCGCATCGCGCACTGGAGGTGCTGCGCCGCATCCATGACAAGAGCGGGATCGGCATCGTTCTGGCCGGGATGCCCAGGCTGATTCTGAACCTGAAAGGTAAGCGCGGCGAGTTCGTGCAGTTGTACAGCCGCGTCGGGTTTGCCCTGAATATCGGCAACGCCTTACCGCAGGATGACACCGACGTTATCGCGGAAAACCTGATACCGGAGGCATTCAGCCCCGAAATGGGTGCGGTTCTCTATAAGGAGAGCAAAGGCAATGCACGGCGTTTGTTTAAATTACTGCGCGGGGTAGTCCGCACCAGTCATATCAATGACCGGCCTGTCAATATTGCGACTGTCCGCCAGTTTGCTGAAATGCTGATTAATTAACGAGGTAATGCTATGTGCCAGTTACCGATTAATAACCCGGAATTAATGAAACCCATTAATCGACTGATGCGCTCTGGAATTAACGTCGTGGAATATCACGCTAAATTCCGTCGCCCGGTCATCGTTGTTGACCGCCCCTTTATTGCTTGGGAAAGGAGCGCGGTTGATATAACTGAAACCCTCAACGGTATGCGGCGCAATGTCAAAATGACGGTATGGCGCGGTATGCATGTGATATGGAGATAAAACGCAATGGCAAAGGTGGTAATTACGATCACTGATAAAGCGCGTGGTATTGACGTGCAATGTCAGATAGAGCCAGAGAACGGTGATAGTGGTCTGGCTCAAACGGTAGCAATAGCAGTTGGTGCGGGACTGGCTGGTCACGTTAATGAAAAGGTTTTAAAAGCGATCCATTCTGCCAAAAAGGGGAAAGTTAATGTCCACTAAAAATAAGCAATTCACTGAAACCACAGCCCCGGAAGGGTACTGGGTTGACGCCAAAGGCGTATTAACACCGGAACATCTTATCAAGCCGATTGATATCGCGCGCGATGAGTTGGTTGCGGATTTGATAGGCCGAGCGTTGGCCGTTAATAAAGCGCTGGCCGAATTTAAGTTGACTGGTTTTGCCGATATTGCCGCTTTCGTTGCACTGTCGGGTGATGAATATGGCGTTAGCCTGGGGGGTAAAAAAGGCAACGTGACGCTCTACAGTTACGATGGGCGCTACAAAATCCAGCGGGCGATGCAAGACCGTATTGATTTTGATGAACGCCTGCAAGCCGCAAAGGCGTTGATTGATGAGTGCCTGGTCGATTGGGTTGAAGGAGCTCGGCCCGAGGTTCACGCCATTATCAACAGAGCTTTTCAATCTGAAAAATCGGGTGAGGTTAACACCGGTGCGGTACTGGCCCTGCGCCGTCTGGAGATTGCTGACGAACGCTGGCAGAGGGCAATGGATGCGATTGGTGAAGCGGTACAGGTTGTCGGTAGCCGTTCTTATATCCGCGTTTACGAGCGCATTGGCGACTCCGACCAATACCGGCCTATTTCGCTGGATATCGCGGGGGTGTGACGTGAACGCCGTTGAGTTTAATAAAAAGCATAAAGTCGGAGCGGCGTTTCATCATGCCTATCCCGCTTTACGCGGCAGTCGCATGGTTAAAACGGTAGGTATTGCCCGCGACTTTAATTGCGGTGCGATTGTTGAGATTAATCTGGAGCCATATTTCGTAAAGATTAATACGTTAAAACCTGCAAGCTGATTTAAACCGAAATTAAAACCTCTTTAAACATGGCGTAAACCCGCAGGGGCTGGCTTACGCCTAAATCGGGAGAATTGAAAATGACAGTGACAAAAAATAAAAATGATATTCAGGTTAAATGCACGCGTTGCAGAAATAATCACCTTAAATCTGAACGTAAAGATGTGCTCGATCCCAAGGCTAAAGATTTCATTACATATAATTCAACCTGCCCGCGTTGTGGCTGCAAAAGCTATTACAACTTATCGCCGAAGGATGCATGGTGCTGGGCCAGCGGACTGATTGAAATTGGCGATGAACTCCCTGCTGGTAGTCCTGATGGTTCCGGCGTTATTCAGATTGCCTCCGGGCCTGAGTATGCTCTGAATGCTTTTCTCGATGTGCTCGCCCAGCATGGTAAAGGGGCCAGTAAAGGTAAATGGCTTGTTCCCGGTGTACCCGAGGCACCTGATGGTGATGCTGCGCTTGAGGCTTTAGAAGCCTGGCTGAAATGGTGCGGATCTCGTAAAGCGATGCGTGATGGTATTACGCTCTCACTAGGCGGGAGGGCTGAATAATGTTCGTTTCGGTTAATGTTTCCGTTCGATATACCAGCGGCGCTTATTTTGCGAGAGCAAACGGGAAAACAGCGTCATGCACTTATAACCCTGCTGTAGCGGTAAATAGTGTAGGAAAAAAGCTATTTGGTGATTTGCAAAAGCTGGTTATTACGCAGGTAAAGCCCGTATCCCTTCATGAAAAAGGCCAGTTTGTGATTTCTCCTGACCCTTCACAGTCCTGCCGCGTATGTGGCTGCACATTCAGTCATGCGTGTGCATCCGGGTGTTTTTGGGTTGAAAGCGATCTGTGTAGCCACTGTGCAGTGCGCGGGGTGTGATATGGCAATGGTGAATAGTTGTGAATACCTGGATAACGGCGCAAGGCGTATTTACCGCCTGAATAATGGAACCCAGGTAAAAGAGCGACCGGCATTGCCGGGAAAATCCCGCTTTGAGTTTTACGATGCACGCGGTAATCGCGTTTATAAGCCATCAATTCAACGGGAAATGAAACAGGCCATTGAGCGCCATAAAAAATTGTGGAGATTGTCATGAGTAATGTTCGCGCTAATTTGCATCTGCTGGATGATTTTATTGCCAATAATCTTGACCTGGGTGACCGGTGGCTCAATTTGCTGGCTAATTGCCGCGACGAACTGCTGGAGCTGCGTCCGAAAGTTGGCGAACTTGACCAGCAGGCACTCGGTCATGTTGGCAATCAGGTCGTGGGCTGTTTCATCAATCGATATGAGCTTGATGGTGACACTGAAACCCTCTCGCTAACTCTCCATCACTCGTTGGAGGGGCAGACTCTGGAACAGGATGTCACGCTGACTGCGCACTGTGGCCGTTGGCAGGTTGCTATTACGCTGGATAGCTTTCCTGATATGGAAACCCCTGCGGGTGCACTGTTTAAACTCTCTGACTGGTTGATGCGTCTGGGGCTGGCTGCGCGGATTGATGGTGTCACAGAGCAACGGCTGGAGGCGCTTACAGAATGACAACGATTAATGATATCCGGCTAGAGGTGATCGGCTTTGGTTCCGTTCCTGCCAGCTTAAGCGAACAGCGTTCAATGTCGCGTGAGCTTATATCACTAAGAGCACAATTGGCAGAACTGCGGGTGCAAGAGCCATTTGTGCATGGAATCGCAGATCCAGATGGCAATGCATATTTTGATGAATGCTGTGTCGGTGATGCGGGGTTGATGAGTAATGAGGTAACAAGGCTGAATGACGATCTGGAAGATGGCGAGCCTCTTTATTCCGTTGTTGAGTTGTTTCGCCGCCCCGTCCCACCAGCCGCAAACCAGCCTTACGTGGTGCTGGATGAGATGCTACAAACACCAGACGAAGACTCGGAGATCGATGCCTACAATAAGGGGAAAACTGACGGCTGGAATGCCTATCGCACCGCAATGCTTCATCCAGTACGTAAGGACGGTGACGCATGACAAATGTAACTCAACAGCAGACAGCGGCGCACAAGCGCCGCCCGTCAACTCCTGCTACCAACGATAATGCCATCACTAAAACGCAGTGGGCGCAGATCACCGAAGAATTGCAAGGTTACTTCTGCCGCGTTCAGTTCAAGTATCAGAGCACTGTCATTTCTGTTGCTCGTGCGCGTTATGGTGAAAGCCGTACCTTTCTGGCTGTGTATTTCGATGGAAAGATGGCTATTGAGTGGGGACGGGAAGATAGCGAGGCTTACAACCCGATAACCAGGCTTTTTTGGTGCGAAAAGAAAAAGCGCTATTACTCCGCTAAGCGTGTGGCCGATATTGAGAAATCATTGGGTAAGCGCTCTGCCCGAAAGCATTTCCCGAAGCTTCATGAGTCACTGTCTTATCGTATTCCCTTGTTTACCAATTCTACCAGCCTGGTACGCCAGTTTAAGAAGGTTGAAGGGCTTATCTGGTTGCGTGAGAAGGAGGTAAGCAGTGAAGCATAATATTCATATCGACGGGATGAGCGAGAAAGCCATGACTGACGTGGGCATGTCGATCATGGGCGGTCTTGTGATATCTGGCCGCAAGGCTGTGCGCAAAGTTGCCCGGTACACAGCCATAGCAATCATGTTTTTTATACTGGTGTCATGGCTGTTGTTTAAAGCGGGACTGACCGCAGATGATACCGATGGTGCATCCCGTTCCGGGCTGGTGACGTATACCGACGCTGCCACCGGCTGCCAGTACCTCAGTGCGGGCGGTTCAGGCATTACGCCAAGGATGGACAAGGACGGGTATCAGGTTTGTGCGGAGAAACGCCAATGACCAACCATAACAAGAAACAGCAGGCAGCGGCGCGTAAGCGCCGCCAGCGTGCCCGACAGGTGAATAAATTCGGGCAGCACAGACTGGGACTGATGTTATCCGACCGTGAATTGCAGATGGTGGGAGAGAACTGCAAGCGCCGTAATCCGGGCCGGGAGCCGTACAGCAAAACGGATTACGTTTCTCTGCTGATACTTTGCGATAACGAGCGTCTGGCGCGGCAGGAAGCTTCGCTAGGCGTTTGCCCGCGTTGTCATGCTGCGTTGCCTGCGGGCTGTGATGGTTTATTCAAAGGTGAAGCGGCATGTTGGTTTACGCGTGACTTTCGGCGTTTGAATTTAACGGGTGTGACCGGTCACGCGCAATTAAGTGATGAGTGTGGGGAGCAACAGCCATGAATATTCAGCAACGCCGTATGATTGGCGCGATTAAAGCGGGTCAAGCCGCGCTCGGGTGGGACGATGTGACCTACCGTAGCGTGCTGGCCCGACTGACGGGTAAGCCCTCATCCACCCTATGTACTGTCGCCGAACTGGAGCAGGTTAAGGAGTATATGCACCAGCAGGGCTACCCACGCAAGGCGAAAAAGCACGGTCGTAAGCCCAGCGTTCCGGCCAGCAAAAAAACCGTACTCGGCAAGATTGAGGCGCTGCTGGCTGATGCTAAGCGCCCGTGGCAGTATGCCGAGACTATGGCACAGCATATGTTTGGTGTACGATATGTTGACTGGCTGGATATACAGCAATTGACCAAACTCATGCAGGCGTTGATCATCGACGCCAAACGTCGCCAAAAAACCGAGGGTTAATCATGGAACTGGAACGCGTTGCCGGGCTGCTGCCCGATGTAGTCCTGCAAATAGCCGACCTCATCGGCTTTCCGGCAACCGCCCAGCTTTTAGAGAAGTTTGGCGGCACGACGTTCCCGATTGGCAAGGGTATGAAAGCGCTAGGCGCGCAGCGTGCAGAGTTGTTACGAGAAACGATTGGCAAAGACAAAGCAGCATTGCTGGTCAAAAACTTTGGGGGTGAAATCCTCTATCTGCCACGCTGTGATCGCGCCCTGAGAGCGTTGCGTAACGAGCGCTTTCTGTCTGAGTTTGCTGCATTGCGCGATGGCGGCAGCTCTGGCCTGATGGCAATGACGGTACTTTGTCCCAAATATGGTTTTTCTGACCGGTTCGCGTGGGAACTGGTGCGGGAAAGCAAAACGGCGGTAACACATTCACAGCAAAGTCTTTTTTGAGAAAAAATGATGAGAAAATCACTTTTTATACTTCTGATGTGCATTGGTTTCACTGCGTCAGCTAACGATATGAGCCAGTTGGAAACGGTAAACAAAGCATTAACTGGTGACTATCAAACTCAGCGAAATTTAGCCTTTAACTACAGTAACGGATGGGGGGCAAAAGGTGATGTTGATTTTTTCCCAAAAAGCCCTATTCATGCTTGTGCGTGGCGCAAAGTAATCTTGCTTACCAATACGGACAAAATCGATAATAACGATTACAGCAATGAATCTATTGACTGTAAAAATGTCCATCCGACAGAAAATAAAGACGTTTGGTCACTGGTTTTTGGCATCTTACAAAAAATGAACAAGTAATAACAACCTTACCACTGAACCCCTTCCACTGACTCACCGCCTCGCGTAATTCAATACTGACCACCTCACATATACGAGGTGGTTTCATGAACATTTTCAACAACAAAATCTTTCGTATCACCCGCCTTAAACGGCTCCTGGGCTGGCAGTTCATGGCGGTGCTGTTATTGGCGCTTATCGCCCTGGTCTCGCCGCAGCAACTCCCCGTTGTTATCTATAAGATTTCGCTGATCACGTTGGCTGCCGTGTTGGGGTATTGGCTCGATCGCTCGTTGTTCCCCAAAGCCACACCGGGGCAATACCTGGAGCACTCGTCCACCTTGATGCAATCCGGCCTCTATCCGGTTAAACCAGGTTGTGACCGGGTATTTGCGGCGGCGCTTATTCGCCGTGCGATTATCGTTGCCGCCGTATGCCTGGCTGTGGCGATGGGGTTGTGATCATGGGCTGGCCGCAAATCATCTGGATTGTTGTTACGTCGCTGGTTTTGGGCATGACGTTGATGTTACACGGTCAACCACGCACCGACAGGTATAACGGCTATTGGAAGTTGTTCGATGCGCTGGTCACTGCTGGCGTGCTATGGGCTGGCGGCTTTTTTGGTCATGCTAACGCCGCCCAGCCACCGGCTGCGGCACAGGCTTATCGTAGTGATGTGATCCGCAGTGCGCGTCTGGATTGGGGTATCAATGCCCCGGTTGCCGATTTTGCCGCCCAGTTTCACCAGGAGAGCGGCTGGAACCCTCGCGCCGTCTCCCCGGTGGGGGCGCAGGGGCTGGCGCAGTTTATGCCCTCAACATCTGACTGGTTCAGCCGTCTCATACCTGAATTATCCGCCAATCAACCCTTTAATCCCGCCTGGGCTATTCGCGCCTTAACACGCTATGACCGCTGGTTATGGGAGCGAGTCAGCGCACGCGGCGAGTGTGAGCGTATGGCAATGACGCTGTCAGCCTACAACGGTGGGTTGGGCTGGGTGCAGCGCGATCAAACACTGGCGGCGCAGCGAGGGTTAGACCGTCAGCGCTGGTTCGGTCATGTTGCCACCGTCAATGCCGGACGTGCTGCGGCCAACTGGCGCGAGAATCGCCATTATCCGCAGCGCATTCTGCATGAGTTGGCCCCGCGTTACCTGACCTGGGGAGGACGTAGCTGTGCTAACGCTATTTAAAACCTACTGGCCGCATCTGCTGATACTCGCCGCCGTCGCCGCGTTCGGCTACCAACTCGGACATGACGCGGGCGAACGCGCCCAGCAAACCGACCTGCAAGCGACTATCAAAACCCTGCGCGATGGCAGCGATAAGAAAGATGCCCAGATTCTGGCCTATGAGCGGGACAAGCGCCAGTCTGCCGAACAACACGCCGCCGCCTTGCAAAAAGCCTTGGCGGACACGGCTGCACAGCGAGCACGCGCAGACAAACTCGCCGCCGAACTGCTGCAAACCCAGACCGAGCTTTCCCTGGCTAATGAACAGCGTAAAAAGGACATCCCCCATGCGATTAAAAATGATGGTCATGCTTTTACCGGCATTGGCCCTGACAGCCTGCGCCTCTACCGCGCCAACCTCGGCTATACCGATAACGGCCTGTCCGGCACCGGACAAGCCCCCGGCGGAGCTGCTTTATATCCCGCCGATGCCCCCCGCGCCCGAGGCGGACTCTCCCCAACCGGACTCCTCAACCACAGCGGCGACTATGGCGAATGGTGCCTGACGCTACGCGGCAAGCTTGAGCAACTCAACACGTTTTATAACGACGACAAGGAGCGCAGCAAGTGAGCCCCGAATGGACGCTCGGTGTCGCAATGACGTTGATCTCAATGTTGTTTGGCCTGGTGGTGCGCGGCCTTAGCGAGACGCTGAAATCACTGCGTGCCGACGTCGAGCGCATCAAGAATGATTACCAGCGGCGTGATGACGCCCTGCGCAACCATGAATCACTGATGGATACGTTACGTGATTTGAAAAGCTCGATTGAGCGCATTGATAACAAACTGGACAGGAAAGCAGATAAATGAAAGCAAGGCAAAAACGCCGTGTGCGCCGCGTCAGTGCGGTAGTGGAAGGCATCGATACCCAAACCCTGAACAGCATTAAAAATCGTCTTGCGGCGCTACAGGCTCAGACATTTCCGGCGGCTGACCTGTCGGCGATCTCCGGTCAGCTTGATCGCATTGAGCATCGTATGGACAGCATTGAAGCCGCCGCCGTTCGCCAGGGGGCGATTGCCGGTGGTGTCGCGGGCGGTGTCGCCGGTGGGCTTATCACCACCACGATTTTATTAATCAAAGCACGGATGGGGCTGTAATGGCGCACCCGCAGGAGATCCGCGACAAGCTGCGGCGGGCCTACATTTTCGGGCAGATGTCCCTTGAGATTGCCGCCGCGCAATCGGGCGTTGCGTTCGGAACGGCGCGGCGTTGGAAGAAAGACGCTCAGGACGCGGGTGATGACTGGGACAAGCTGCGGGCAGCGCATGTGATGGCGGGCGGTGGCCTGGAGGATATTGGTCGCGCGGTATTAACCGGGCTGGTAACGCAATATCAGACCACGCTGGAAATGCTCAACGGTGCGGAAGGTATCCCCGCGCGTGAGCGCGTCGAACTGCTGGCAAGCCTGGCGGATGCCTTTAACAAGGCGACGTCGGCCAGCAAGAAGATTCTGCCGGAAACCAGTGAGCTGTCTGTCGCGCTTGAGGTTATCCAGTTGCTGTCAACGTTCATCCGTGAGCGGCATCCTAAACACCTGGAAGCGTTCGTCAGCATCCTTGATGGGTTTGGTGAGGAGATAGGGAGACGTTATGGCTGACAAATTAATTCGCATTAACAATGAAAACGCCGTAATGGCAAGTCAGATAACCCGTATAGAACGGGGCTGCTACGGCGATGTTTTCGTCTGGGCCGATGGCGTAAAACACACTCTGTTACCGGGCTATGGCGAAGCCTGCTATCAGGCCGAGACGCGTATTATCAATGAGATTAACGCGGCATTAAGCGGGGATTAAATGGCGCGTAAATCCAACAAGCTCACCGCCAAGGACTTTGCCAAAGAGCTGGAAGAACTGGCGGCAACGCTACGCCGGACGATTGAAGCCGAATGTGTCGGCTTTGATCCGTCGGCAGCGGCCATCGCTGAGCGACGCGCCCGCGTATTCGACCCGGTCAGCGGGTATGACTATTTTGTCGAGCATTATTTCCCGCACTATGTGCGCCACACCGATAAAAGCGAACTGCATAAGTACCTGTTTACGCGCCTGCCGGAGATTATTGCCAGTACCAAAGGTGAGAATGATGCGATAGCCGCGCCGCGTGGCGAGGCAAAATCAACGCTGGTCAGCCAGTTGTTCTCGCTGTGGTGCATCATCTGTGGCTTTAAGCATTACCTGGTCATCGTGATGGACTCCATTGATCAGGCTTACCCGATGCTGGAAGCCATCAAGGCCGAGTTGGCGTTTAACCCCCGCATTGAGATGGATTTCCCCGAGGTGGCAGGCGGTGGCCGTGTCTGGCAGGCCGGAACCATCGTTACCCACAACGACATCAAGGTGCAGGTGGCGGGCAGCGGTAAAAAGCTGCGTGGTCTGCGTCACGGCCCGTACCGCCCTGATTTGGTGGTGCTGGATGATATCGAAAACGACGAGCAGGTACGCAGCCCCGAGCAGCGCGACAAGCTGGATAACTGGCTGAAAAAAACCATCCTGCCGCTCGGTGGTGCGGGTGCCAAGTTCGACGTTATCTATATCGGCACCATCCTGCATTACGATTCCGTCCTGTCGCGCACCCTGAAAAATCCCCTGTGGAAATCGGCACGCTTTAAAGCGGTTATCCAGTGGCCGGTCAACATGTCGTTGTGGGAGGAATGGGAAGAGATCCTGCGGAATAACGACAGTAACGGCGAATGGATGGCGAACGCTTTCTACCAGAACCACAAGCTTGAAATGGATGAGGGCTCGGTGGTGTCCTGGTCTGCACGTCCGATACTGACACTGATGTTGATCCGCGCCCGCGACGGTCACAGTACCTTTGATTCCGAGTACCAGAATGACCCGGTCAGTGGCGAAGATGCGCCCTTTGCCAACTGCATTACGTTCTGGGTAAACCGGCTCAATGAGTGGCTTTTCTTTGGTTCGTGTGACCCCAGTCTGGGATTGAACGGGAAAAAACGTGACCCAGCCGCAATTCTGGTCGGCGGTTTTAACCGTCACACCGGCATCTTAGATGTTGTGGAAGCGTCTATTCGCAAGCGCGTTCCTGACAAAATCATTTCCGATATCGTCGAGTTTCAGAAGGTCTATTGCTGTTTGGTCTGGTCATTTGAATCAGTCCAGTTTCAGGAATTCCTCCGTGCCGAACTGGTGAAGCGTAGCGCTATATTGGGCATCCCTGTTCCGGCACGCCCGGTGACACCGAACAGCGATAAGCTGCTGCGCATCGAGTCCTTGCAACCACATATGGCAAACGGATTAATTCGATTACATCCGAGCCAATCTACATTGATTGACCAGTTGCGACACTTTCCGATGGCTGACCACGACGACGGCCCGGACGCTTTACATATGCTATGGGCGCTGGCCGTGTCTGGATTTGGTGCATTTTCATTTACCCCCGCTCCCCGTCATTCTGATTCTGATGACCGGGGCAGTCGTTTTGGCTCTGGAGGCTGGTAGTTTATGGCTCAAATTCTGGATCAATTTGGTCGCCCGCTTAACCGCGAGGTACTGAAAAGCCCGCAGACCGCACGTGTCGCGCAGATAACCCGGCATTTTCCTGAGCATCCCTCGCGTGGTCTGTCGATCCGTCGCCTGCCACGAATCCTTGAAGCCGCAGAGCGTGGCGATTTGTCCGCCCAGGCGGATTTGTTTGAGGACATGATCGAGAAGGACGGGCATATCTTTTCCGAGATGTCCAAGCGCAAGAATGCCCTGCTGGGGCTGGACTGGAGTATCGAACCGCCGCGCAACGCGACAGCCGAAGAGAAAAACCTCACGGCTATGATCACCGAGTGGATAGATGATATTCCCAATTTTGAGGACATTATCCTCAACGCGGCGGAAGCCATCGGCCACGGCTTTTCGGCGCAGGAAATAGAGCATTGGGAATTTGAAGAGAATATCTGGTTGCCCGACAGGATCACGTTGCGCCCGCATCGCTGGTTCTGTACTAACCCCGAAATTGATGACACCGTGCGCCTGTCTGACGGCAGCATGAACGGTGCCGAACTGTGGCCGTTCGGCTGGCTGGTGCACACCCACAATGCCAAAGCGGGCTACGTGGCACAGTCCGGGTTATATCGCGTGCTGGTCTGGCCGTACCTGTTCAAGAATTACAGCGTGCGTGATTTTGCCGAGTTCCTGGAGATTTACGGCTTGCCCGCCCGTGTGGGCAAGTACATGGAAGGGTCATCTGATGAACAAAAAGACGCTCTGCTTCACGCCCTGGTGACACTCGGCCACAATGCTGCCGGTATTATCCCGATGGGTAGCGAGATTTCATTTGAAGCCGCTGCCGACGGGCAATCCGATCCGTTTATGGCGATGATCGACTGGTGCGAACGCACGGTCTCAAAAGCGGTACTCGGGGGAACGCTCACCAGCCAGGCAGACGGCAAAACCTCAACCAACGCCCTGGGGAACGTTCATAACGAAGTACGCCACGACATTCTGGTCGCCGACGCGAAGCAGTTACACGGGTTCTTCCAGGGCATGATACACATGCTGTTATCGATTAACGGCTACCAGGTCAGCCGCCGCCGGTTGCCCAAGTTCGTGTTCGATACCAGCGAATTAGAGGATATCGGTAAGTTCTCTACCGGCGTGTCTACACTTGTCCAGGCCGGAATGAAAACCATCCCACTGTCATGGGTACACAAAAAAGTCGGTATCCCTGTGCCGCAGAATGACGAGCCGGTGCTCGAAGGTGCGCCGACACCGGCACCGATGGCCGGATTATCCGTTTCCCCGTACCGCGCCTTTGCCGCACTCAGCACGGTGCCAGGCGAAATCAGCGACCCGGCACAGGTGGCACTGGACAGCGCCCGCTCAACGCCGGAGGCAATAAACGATGCCATGCAGGCGCTGATTGCGCCGCTGGTCACGGCGTTGCAGCAGGGGCAAACGCCGGACGACGCGCTGGATATCATCGCGGCCAGCTACCCGGTGCTCGATGACGCACAGCTCCAGCAGTTGCTGAAACAGGCGCTGTTTGTGGCGGATGTCTGGGGGCGACTGAATGCCGACAGCTAACCCCGGCGACGTCAATCTGGCATATGCCATTGGCCTGAAACCCGAAGAAGCGATCCGCTATTTTGAATCGAAGGGGTACGCCATTGGTTTTAACTGGCATGACGTTGAAGCCCGCGCCCACGCCACGGCGTTCACCGTTGCCGGTATTCTCAAGCAGGATGTGTTAGAGGATATTCGGGGTGGTCTCAATACCGCGCTGAAAAATGGCGAAACGCTGGAGCAGTTCAGGCGTCGGTTACATCCTGTTCTTGCGCAAAAGGGCTGGCTGGGTACGGGGCTGAAAGCCGATGAAGACGGCGTGCTTGAAGGGAAAAAACTTACCCCACGCCGTCTGCGCACCATCTTTGAAACCAATATGCAGGCGGCGTATAACGCTGGCCGTTACGAGGAGCAGCTCGCTAACGCAGAGTTTCGTCCCTACTTGCAGCGCGTGGGGATCATGGATACCCACATCCGCCCAAGCCATGCTGCGTTACATGGCTACACCGCCAGGATTGATGATCCGGTCTGGCAGTTTATGTATCCGCCCGATGGTTATCACTGCCGTTGCCGTGTCCGGGCGCGTTCTCAGGCCGATGTTGACCGCCTTAAAATAACCATTCAGCACAGTGATATCGTCGAGGTCGAACAAGCCTGGGGGCCGAATGATTCACGCATGGTCAAGGCGATTAAGTGGAATGGCGAACTGTATACGCCGGATGCGGGGTTTGGTCACAACCCCGGACAGGGATATCTTGCCGCCCTCGGTCAGCGGCTGCTTGAGCGCTCCGCCGTCGCCGAGCCGCAGTTGGCATCGCTGGCCGTTCGTCAGACGCTGGGCAACGAGACGCTGTTAAATGCCGTTTCAACCGACGTTAATACGTTCGTGAATAACACACTGCTGAACAAGCAGGCACGCGGCCAGCTCCGGCACGTCGGCGCACTGCCGCCGCAGGTGGTTGATCGTCTTTCTGAGAAAGGGGTGGCGGTGGAATCAGCGGTGATCACCCTGACCGATGAGAACCTGTTGCACGCCCTACGTGACAGCAAAGACGCACAGCTTCCAGAGTCGCTATGGCAGCGCCTGCCTGAGTTCATCCTTAACCCCAGAGCCATTCTCTATAACACGCAGAAAGCCGATGCGGCCTTAACCTATGTGCTGGATTTGCCCGATACGTCCGGCAAGCTGGTTGTGTTCATTGATCGTGAACTAAAAGCCCGACCGCCGGAGGGCGGAAAAAAAGAGCGGATAAAAACCAATCTGATACGGACAGGTAAAATCCTGGCGAATGATGAATCACTGAAAAACAAAGGGATTAACGAAGTGCTGTGGGGCAATCTTGATTAGGCGGTGGGATGAACAGCGCCGGACTCGAACCGGATCATGCTCAAACGCTCAAGGCGTAGTAGCAACCGTTACCCATTGGAAACAACTCTCCATCCACCGCACTTTCAGTATACACCGGGTGATTTATGAGCGGTAGCTACGAAATCAAATATGACATTAGTGACTTTGAGAAAGGCCTGGGCGAACTGATTAACCGCCTGGAACAGCGACAGCCACTGATGCGCGAACTGGCAGCGGCCATGCATGATGCGGTCGAGGAAAACTTTGCCCAGGAGGGTCGTCCCGCCTGGGCAGGCTGGAAAAGCAACGCTTACTGGGCAAAACGCCGGGGCGGTAAAATTCTGCAAAAGCGTGGGCGACTTGCCAGCAGCATTAGTGAATATCACGATAACGACAGCGCCACCGTCGGCACCAATGTGGTGTATGCACGCATCCACCAGGAGGGCGGCACCATTACGATGCCCGCCCGCAGCCAGCGGGCTTACTACAAACAGCACAAAGACGGCAGCGTCGGTAATCGGTTCGTGAAAAAATCCAAATCCAATTTTTCGCAGTGGAATACCATTGGCGAGTATAAAATCACCATCCCCGCGCGTCCGTTCCTGCACCTGACCGAGTCGGATGTAGACGGTATGGAAAACACCGCGCAGAACTATCTGCAACGCGTCATCGACGGTTAACCCCCTGTCTTTCATAAAAACGCCACTGCACGGATTTTGGGTGTCACGTCATACGCTAACCGCCCCTTGCACCGTTAAGGGGCTTACAACGCGATTTAAACGGGGTTTAAAAGGGGTTACACCGATTGTCATAACCCTGTTTGGCGTGGCAAGATAAAAACAAGCATCTTTATATACCCACTGAACCCCTTCCACTGATCACCTGTCGCCGCCGTTCGTAATCTGGCGACATGAAACTAAAACCGCTTGTCGCCGCCCTGTCGGCAGAAATCAATAAAGCCTCTCTCGGCGTCATCCAGTTGTTCCCCGCTGGTGAGTTCCGGGCGCGTGATGGCCGTCCTGCCGACTGCCCCGCATGGATTATGACGGCCGAGGTGGCACAGGCATTGATCGCGGCAGCTAACGCCCAGCAAACCCCTTACGTTATCGACTTTGAGCACCAGACCCTGCGGGCGGCCAAGAACGGCTTGCCTGCGCCTGCGGCTGGATGGTTCAAAACGTTGGAATGGCGTGAGGGTGACGGTCTGTTTGCGGTCGATGTGACGTGGACAGACAGCGCCGCGAAGATGATCGCCGAAGGTGCCTACCGTTTTATTTCCCCGGTTTTTTCCTACGACAAATCAGGCCGCGTCTTGCAGCTCCTGCACGCCGCGCTCACCAACACCCCCGCTGTTGACGGCATGGAGGAGGTCATGCTTGCCGCTGCCTCACTCCTGGCCGTCACATCATCAACCCAAGAGGACACTATGGACGAATTACTGGAGCGTCTGCGCTGGATGCTGAATTTACCCATCACGGCAACCGCAGAAGACATTACCGCCGAGTTAAACAAACTGATTGATCAACTGGCTTCCGCGAGCGCCGGAACGGCAGCAGCGTCCTTTAAGACGCTGTCTGCCACCCCGTTCAACCTGATTGAAAAGCTGACGGCGGATGCTGCAAGCGTTGCCGCGCTTAACATGCAGATTGCCAACCCCGACCCGGCCAAATGGGTGCCGGTTGAGGTGATGCAACAGTCTGTCGCTCAGGCACTGGAAACCGCAAACAGCAACGTCGCGGCGCTGGCGCAGCAGCAGAGTGCCGAGCTTATTACCGCCGCGCTCTCCGATGGTCGTTTGCTTCCGGCGCAAAAAACCTGGGCGGAATCCCTGGCGCAATCCTCCCCGGACAGCCTGAAAACCTTCCTGGAAAAAGCGCCAAAAATCGCCGCGCTGACCACTACCCAGACCGGGGGCCAGCCGCCCGCAGGCGTAAAATCCAAGACCGACACCAGCCCGGACGACGAGGAAGTTAATGTCGCCGTTTGCGCCCTGATGGGCGTTGATCCGGCTGAAGTGGCAAAGTTTGTAAAAGGAGAAAGCAATGAGTGATCGCAATACACCTCACCGCGACGGGCTGCTGTTCCCCGTTCCTGTCGCGGGGGCAACAGAGATTTTTGGCGGGCATATCATCGCCGCCAATGCAGGCGGATATGCCGTTCCCGCGACAGCCACTGCGGCACAAATCACCCTCGGGGTTAGTGACGGCTGGGTGGATAACCTCGCGGGTGCCAATGGCAGCGTCGATGCACTGGTGCGACGTGGTCGTGCATGGCAGTTTGCCAATCACGGCGCGGATGCCGTGACACAGGCTGACATCGGTAAAAATTGCTATGTCGTAGACAGTCAGACCGTCGCCAAGACCAGCAATGCCGATGCCCGCCCGGTTGCCGGGAAGGTTCAGGCTGTCGGCAGCGATGGCGTCTGGGTTCTGATTTAAGGAGAAATGCCGTGTTAGTAAATGCAAAAGTTGTTAAAGCGATTTTTGTTAACCTGAAAACCACCTTTCAGAATGCGTTTACCCAAACGCCGTCTGACTGGAAAAAGGTGGCGATGGTCGTGCCGTCAACGGGTAAGGAGAACGATTATTCCTGGTTGTCGCGCTTTCCCAAAATGCGTGAATGGGTGGGCGACAAGGTCATTAAATCGCTGGCGGCGTTTAATTACACCATCCGCAACAAGGACTGGGAAGCCACCGTCGAAGTGGATCGCAACGATATCGAAGACGATCAACTGATGGGCTATGCCATCCAGGCGCAGTCGGCGGGCCAGTCTGCCGCAGAGTTGCCCGCCGATATTGTTTTTGCGCTGGTCAGCAACGGCTTTACCAATCTGTGTTATGACGGCCAGCCGTTCTTTGATACTGACCACCCCGTCAAAGGGAAGTCGGTGTCGAACAAGGGCACGAAAAAGCTCTCCACTGCCAGCCTTGCCGCCGCACAGGCCAGTTATGGTGCAGCACGTAAAGCCCTGCGCAGCATGAAGGATGAGGAAGGCGCGTCGCTCAAAATCCTGCCCGGTCTGCTGGTTGTTCCGCCCGCCCTGGAGGATGAGGCCAACTACCTGATGACTGCCGAACGCTTCCCGGATAACACGCCGAACCCGTACAAAGGCACGGCGGAAGTGCTGGTCGTCCCCGAACTGAAAACCGATACCGAGTGGTTCCTGTTTGATATCAGCAAGCCGGTGAAACCCATTATTTACCAGGAGCGTAAAAAGCCGGATTTCGTCGAACAGACGGACTACAACAACGACAATGTCTTTATGCGTAAGAAGTTCCGTTTTGGTGCGGAAGCCCGCGCCAACGGTGGTTACGCGTTCTGGCAGATGGCCTATGGCTCCACCGGGGAGGCCGCATAATGCCGATCCAAATCACTGCCCGTACTGACGGTTTCCGCCGCTGTGGTATGGCGCATAGCGCCAAAACCCAGACCTACTCCGATGACCATTTCACCGCCGCAGAGCTGGCGATACTGGAGCGCGAGCCGCAGTTGATTGTTGTGCGTGTCAGCGTTGATGCTGCGGCCACTGGCGATAGTGCTGCCGCGTTGGCAACCGCACGCGAGCGTATTACCACGCTTGAGGCTGATGCGCTGAAACGTATTGAGCAGATGTCATCGCTTAACGAGCGCCTCGATGCCCTCATCGGTGAATGTCATGTGCTGAAAGAAAGCAACGCAGCGCTGACCGCCGAGCGTGAGGCGCTCCAGGCTCAGTTGGCAGCGACTGATACGGCGAAGGCGAAAAAATAATGTACGCGACCCGTGACGATATGGTGCACGCGTTCGGTGAGAAAGAGTGTGTCTCGATCACTGATCGCGATTTCACCGGCAGCATTGATGATGTGGTCATGGATGGCGCGTTGACCCGCGCCAGTGCCGAAATCGACAGCTATCTGGTCGGTCGTTATCCGGTGCCGTGGTCGGATACACCGGGTGTACTGGTGGGGCGTTGCTGTGATATGGCCCGTTACTTCCTGTGTGGTTCGGGTACGCAGATGACCGAGCAAATCCGGGAGCGCTATGAAGATGCGGTGCGTTATCTGGAGCGTGTTGCAGACGGTCGTCACGGATTGGGGCGAACGTCAGACGGCCAGGTGGTGCAGCAGACCAGCTCCGGCGCACGTTTTCAGTCATCGGGTCGCGCATTTGACCGGGACGCTACTGGGGGAGGTGCATTTTGATTATCCGCGATATTGAAAATGCCATGATCGCGCGTCTTAAAAAGGGTATGGGGCGTATGACTGCGAACGTGTGCTCCTACGGTGGCGAACTGGACGGCGAACCGGAAGAAGTTGCCCGCGCGATGCCTGCTGTATGGGTAACGTTCGGCGGTATCCAGAACACCAAAAACGCCAATATCGGCAAACGCAAGTATGAGGTTGTCGGGCGGTTTGTGGTGATCGTCGGCGAGCGCAGTGTCCGCAGTGAAGAAGCCTCACGCCACGGCGGTGCAAACCTCAATGAGGTGGGCACCTACCGTCTGGTCGGTGCGGTGCGGCGGTTGTTGTCCGGGCAAGACCTGGCCGAGTTCGGGCTGAAGGTCGATTTTCTGATGCCTGGCCGGGTACGCTCGCTGTTTAACACCCGCCTGGAGCGCCAGGCGCTGTCGGTTTTCGCCTGCGAGTTCGACACCAGGTGGTTTGAACACGCACTCGAGAACGGCAAATACCCGCTTGACGGCCCGTCAGCCTTCCACCCGGACAGCATTTTTAACGGCTATCGCGGTGAAACCAGTCCCGATGATCCGGACTGGTTAACCACCCGTTTGAGCTATGACATTCCCCAGACTCCGGCCAACCCGGATGCAGAGGACATTATTCATCATGACAATCAAGGTTAAGGCTGCACCGGGTATTCAGGTGCCGCAGGAAGATAACCCGCGCCGCTATATCGGCCCGGATGAGGCCGTCACGGTGGCGCGTTCAGCTTACTACCTTCGCCAGGTGCGTGCCGGTGATTTGCTGATCGTCCCTGACGATGAAGCCACCACCGCGGCAAAGAAAGGCAAGGCGGTAGACGCAGTAATGGGTGACAACGAGGAGGTGAACCGTGGCAAGTCCTAACGTTGAGTTTTACCAAATCGGCAGCAGCATTCGCAAGCCAGGGAAATACTTCGAGTTCAATACCCGCCTGGCCGTGCGCACATTGCCCGGTAATCAGCAAAACGTGTTGATGCTGGCACAGATGCTGGAGACCGGCACCGCAACCCCGCTCCAGGCGGTCAATGTGTTCTCTGATGAAGAGGCCGCTACCCTGTTCGGGCGTGGTTCGATGGCGCACCTGATGGCCGCCGAGGCGATTGGCTGTAACAGCTATTTGCAGTTGCAGATTATCGGCCTCAGCGACGACAGCGCGGCGACCGCAGCGAGCGGCAAAGTTACCGTCACCGGCACAGCGACGGCCTCGGGGGCGCTCAGCCTGTGGGTGGGGACGGTGCGTGTCGATGTGGCGATCTCCGCTAACGACGCTGCGGCCACGGTGGCCGCAGCGCTTAATACCGCCATCGCGCAAAAAACCACGCTACCGGTCACAGCTGCGGTGGCGGCAGGCGTTGTTACGCTGACGGCCAAAAACAAGGGGGCGGCGGGTAACGATATCAAGCTGAGTGCCGGTAGCACGGCCACTGGCATCACGGTGGCTCTGGCTGCGATGAACAGTGGCGGTATTGACCCGGATATTGCGCCCGCCCTGGCGGCAGTGTTTGCCGCCGGTCATGACATCGTGGTCAGCCCTTACGCCACGTCGGCAGCATTAACGGCCCTGCGTACACACCTGGACAACGTGAGCGGCCCGCTGGAGCAGCGCGGTGCTATCGGCGTGGCGGGATGGCCCAAATCCCTGTCCACCGGCACAACACTGGCGGCCAGCATCAACAATGGCCGTATCACCGTGGGCTGGCATAACGGCTCGGTGAAAACACCGGCGCAGATTGCAGCAGCGTATGCCGCCGTGATCGCCAGCGAAGAAGACCCCGCCCGCCCGTTAAACACGCTGGCAATGAGCACGCTGGATGTGACCGCGCTTGCCGATCGTCCGGGGCGTAATGAGCAGGAAAACGCGCTGTATAACGGCCTGACCCCGTTTGAAGTCGGCCCCGGTGAAGCGGTGCAGATTGTCCGGGCTATCAGTACCTACACCAAGAATGCCGAGGGTGTTGATGATGTATCGCTGCTGGATATCACCACCATCCGCACTCTCGACTATGTGCGCAAGGCGTGTCGCGTTGCGTTTCCCGCGCGACAAGCTGAGTTCCCGCACCCCTGACCGGGTGCGCAGCGAGTTGCTGGATGTGCTCTACAAGCTCGAAGAGTTGGAGATCATAGAAGAGGTGGACGCGAACAAAGCGGCACTCATCATCGAGCGGGATTCGCAGGATAGCAACCGACTTAATGGCCGCATCCCGGCGGACGTGGTGAACGGGTTGCATATTTTCGCCGGTCGCATCGACCTGTTGCTGTAAGGAGCCCATAGCATGGCCTTAGAAGAGTATGTCGGCGCAATTATCCTCGAGATCAACGGACAGGAAATCGAGTGTACCGACCTGAAAGAAGACACGCAGACCGGGCGTAAACCGGTCAAGACGATGAACAAGACCGGGCGCTCGAAAGGGTTTTCGCGCGGCATCCGGGAATATCAGGTCACGGTCTCGGTGGTGATCCCCCTGAGCGGCGATCTGGACTGGGAGGGCATGGAGGGGGTGAAAATCACCCAGTACCCGCTCTCCGGCAGTGGCGGTAAAAAAGTGTCGTTCCTGGATGCGTACAGCACCCAGGTCGGTGCGCAGTATACGGTCGATAACGAAGCCAAGCGTGATATCACGTTCCAGGCACTGCGTCGGGTGGAGGAATAATGGCGAAGGAACACGGTTCATTGCTGCATGGCGTCGAACTGGACGGTCAACGTCATTTTACGTTCAGCGTTCGTCTGCCGGTGGTGGGCGATACCATCGCGGCTCTGGAAGAAACCCAGGATGAAAAAGGCACCACGGAAGGTGCCGCCGCAGGGCTGCATTACCGCGTTGGTATTCTGGCGCGGGTGGTGACGATTGAAGGTATCGGTGCGGAGAACGTGACAACGGATCTGCTGCTTAACCAGTTGTCCGATGAGGATTTTGACCTCCTCGACGCGCAAATCTCAGCCCTTAAAAAAAAGCTGATGGAATCGAGATCGCCCTTGCCGGATACCGCAGCGTCGTCCTCGCCCTCGGAAAATACGGCATCACCCGACAGCAAATAGAGGTAATGAGCCGTTCAGAACTGGACGGCTACATCCAGGCACTGGCCCGGTTGCACGGTAAAAAACCGTCAGCCGGAGACCAGACCACCCGCCGCGTGAAGTCAATGCGCCAGAAACGCCCCGGAAAATCCACCAAGAAAGGGAGACGATAATCAATGGCCCGCAATCTTCAACTGGCCCTGACACTGGCCGCCAGAGATACCGGCTCAAAGGTGCTGCGCAAAGCGATGCAGGATGCGGTCGCGCAGACCAAAGCGGCGGAAAAGGCCGGTGATGAACTGGCGAAATCCGAGCAGCAGAACAGCCAGCAAGGCATCCGGGCATCCCGTGCGTTGAGCGAAGAATTTAAACGTGCCAACAGCGCCCGCTCCACGCTCGGTATCCGTTCCGAGCGCGAGATCCAGCGCGAGATCCAACAGACCATCGCCGCCTATAGTCGGTTAACCCGCATGGGGGTAATGTCAGCCAGCGAACAGTCACGGGCATTCAGTGCGATGACAGACCGCGTCAGCCGGTTACGCACGGAGTTAAGCGGTGTTGCTCAATCCATGAGTCGCATGGACAAGCTGCGTGCGGTTGGTGTGGGGGCGACGGCTGTTGCTGGAGGCGTTGCTGCCATGACGGCTGTTGTCTCGCGGCCAGTGCGTAACCAGATGAGTTATGACCGACGATTAGCATCGATGGCGAATACCGCCTACGCGGAGCAAGGCGTTGATGGCAGAAAGGCTGGCATGGCGAGTATGGATGCTTTGATCCGCCGTTCAGTTAAAGAAGGGGGCGGGACGAAAGAATCCGCAGCAGATACTCTTGATGCGCTGCTGGCTTCCGGTGCAGTAGATATGAAATCTGCCGATACCTTATTACCGCAACTGCAACGTTATTCAACCGCGACCGGAGCCGCACCTACAGATTTAGCCCAGATAGCCATCCGGTTAAAGCAGACTTTCGGTATTGAGGATAAAGATGTCAGTAAGGCACTCAATATGGCTATTTCTGCGGGGCAAGCTGGTTCTTTTGAACTCGCTGATATGGCGAAGTGGTTGCCGCAACAGCTTGCCGCAGCCAGTAATAATGGGATGAAAGGGTTAAATGATTTTGCGGTACTGTTGGGACTTAATCAAAGCGCGGCAATAACAGCAGGGAATAGTGACGAAGCGGGCAATAATGTTGTCAACCTTTTAGGCAAAATAACCAGTCAAGACGCAGCCAATGCAGCATCCCGGATAAAGGTAAATGGCAAAGGCATCGATTTACCAGGGAGCTTAGCTAATGCACAAGGCAAAGGGATGAACTCCTTAGATGCTTTTGTTGCCATTATAGACAAGGTTGTTGCAACTAATCCGGCATATAAAAAACTTGATGCGAAACTGGCTACAGCTAAGGGTGATGAGCGGCGTCAAATTATGCAGTCGCAGGCTAAAATTCTGGAAGGTTCTGCCGTTGGGCAAGTAATTGCGGATAGACAAGCTCTGATGGCATTAATCGGCTATCGCAGTAATCGACAGTATGCCCGTGATGTTGTCAAGGGAGCGAATGAACAGCGTAATCTAGAGGATGGGAAGACCGCCGGTGATATTAACTATCAGCTTATTGCCGGGACTAATGATTTCAAAGCCGAACAGATGAAGAATACGGCTGATTTTGGGCAAGTAGATTCAATTAAACCACTCTCTGATGTGATCGGACGCCTGTCTGGTCTGTTGACGGGGTATGCAAATGAATATCCGGGGCTGACAACTGCCATTGCAGGCGCAACAACGGGGATCGCAACATTTGGCGCTGGGGCATATACCATCGGTGGGGCACTGGCAGCCTGGAAAATTTTGTCTGGTTCCCCTCCAGCGTCTTCTGGTGTCAATCCCCCTCCCGTTCCGCCAGGCACTAACGCACCGACAGTGACGCCTCCCGGAACGCGTATGCCTAATTTGTGGGGGCGAGTAGGCCGTATCGCCGGAAAAGCTTTAGTCCCGCTTTCCGTTTATCAGGCGACACAGGATGCACCACTGGTGCAGGTTGAGCGCGGTGATAACGACGCTCGCCAGCGCCTGTCAACGAATCAGTATGCGAACGATACCGAGCGGCTACAGGATTCGCTGCGGGCTCAGCCTGGCGCACTGGATGCCTGGGACGAAATCAAAGCGTGGTGGAATAAACCCCGCGCTGTAAATATCCCCAGGCCGGAAAGTTATGGGGTTCCCAGTTATCTCACGGCTACGCCCACAACCTTTCCGCTGCTGAACCAGAACACCGGCATTCGTCCGCCGCCCGTTTCTGGTGCGTCAGCGGATAATGGCGCGGGTATTCGTCCCGCTCCTGTTGTCCGTGTCGAACCACTTACCGTATCAATCGATAAAAAAGATGACAGTTCAACCTGGTGGAGCAAGCCCACCAATATCGGCAATGGCTTGCCGCCTGCCGCGCTCGGTCTGCCGGACGTGATGCGACCCATGCCTGCACCGGTTCAGCCTAAACAACCCGAGCGACCGATCCAGGCAACGATCCGCCTTGAGGTGGATGGACGTGTCCTGGCTGAGACTGTCAATGAGTTCAACGGCCAGCAGGCCACGCGCGGTTCAAACGGAGGTTACTGATGTCCTGGGAAGAGTCGTTACAGGATGCCTCTTACCGGGGCGTTAAATTTGATGTGATCAACGCCCGCGACAGTGCACAGCGTGACATGGCCCAGCACGAATACCCCAACGTAGACGGCGCGGATATTCAGGATTTGGGCCTCAAGCCGCACAGTTCGCAGATCCAGGCGGTCATCTGGGGCGATGATTACGAGTCACGCCTCCAGTCGCTGCTTGAGGCATTAAGAAAGCCCGGTGCCGCCGAACTGATACACCCGGTTTTCGGTTCAATGCCAAACATGCTGGTCGGCGTGCTCCAGGTCAATCATGATGCCGAGTATGTGGATTATTGCACGCTGGATATTCAGTTTGTGCAGTCAAAGACCGGCAACCCGTTTTTCGTCAAAGATTCCCCGTTATCTAAAGCCGACGAGATTTTTAACCAGGTGCAGGGGGTGATTGACAGTGCTAACGCGCTGATGGAGAACGTCACCCAGCCGTTGCGCACGGCACGTAAGATGATGAATAAGGTACGCGGTCTGGCAACAGCTGCCCTCAACATGACAACCATTTTCCGCAGTGACATAAGCGGGTTTATCAGCGGCACCACCGATTTTATTAATTTCCCCTCGGCCTTTTTCAGTGACCTGCGCTCCGCGCTGTCGTTAAAAATGGGCGCGTCAAAAAGCTCGTTGCACACATCCTATGTCAACAGCGGAGGTGGTGCCTTATTGGCCGGGGCGTCATCGTCAGGCAGTAACACATCCGGGGGCGGTTCATCGGGTGACAGCACATCCGGTAATACAGCCGCGTCAGTAACCTCGGGCAGCGTATCAACGGCAGTCACTCAGCAGCAGATTGCCACCGCCAATTACACCGCCGCTCCCGCTGTCATCATGGCTGACTGGACGAGTGCCTATTCAGCGTTGCAGACCGTCCAGGCGATGCCGGTCAATCTGGTGAGCGGGCGTATCGATACGCCGGTTGATATGCCTCAGAATCTGGTCGCCGGTGATATTGTCGAACTGATAACCATTGTCGCTGTGGCCGTGGCACTGGAGGCCGTTGATGAAGCCAGTGCTATTCTCAGCGATAGTGCGCTCACGGCGGTATTAACACCGGTCGATATCGAGAAGATCGCCAACGAAACCCGGCAGATGATACAGGACGCCATCGATATCACCCGGACAACCTACACCCCTGCGATGGATGATATCAGCAGCAGTGCGCAGCCTCTGGGGCTGTCGTATGAGCCGGTTATCAACCAACTGGCGACTGTCGCGGCGGCAGTGCAGGCGCTGAGTGAAGCGGTGATCAACGAAAAGCCCCAACTGATGCAGAAAACCGTCAACGCGCCTGGCAACCTTCACCTCATGGCTCACCGCTGGTACGGAGAC
Source organism: uncultured Symbiopectobacterium sp. (assembly GCA_964293225.1). Taxonomy (GTDB): domain Bacteria; phylum Pseudomonadota; class Gammaproteobacteria; order Enterobacterales; family Enterobacteriaceae; genus Symbiopectobacterium. Next base: position 199,393 of record CAXYYB010000003.1, read on the forward strand.
TATTCCCGCGCGGCAGAGCTGCAACGCCTCAACCCGCAATTGAGTGACCCGAATAACCTGGCGATGGGGGATGTGCTGAATGCCTACGCAGAATAATCCCGCCACCGATAAGGCGGCAGTGTCCGTTATCATCAACGGTAAACAGCACGGCGACTGGTCACGTTACCAGATTGATTCCGACTTTCTGATACCCGCTGATGCCTGGAGCGTCAGCCTGGGATTGCCCGGGGGGAAATTTCCGGCCGATGTGGTGCGCGGAGCGCCGGTCATGGTCAAGGTGGGGGATGATACCGTGCTGACCGGGCGTATTGACGGCGTTCAGCGCTCCGTAGCGCGTGGCGGTGTTACCCTGGCGCTCTCCGGGCGCGACAGCGCGGCGATACTGGTCGATTGTGCCGCGCCGATACTCACCGCCCGTCAGATGGAGCTGCCGGACGTGGTAGCGCACATCGTGCGCCCGCTGGGTATCACGAAGATCCGTATTGAGTCCGAGGGAACGATCCGCAGTGACAAAATCAGTGCAGAGCCTGGCGAACGCGCCTGGGACATGTTACTGCGCGCCTGTGCCGCGCGTGGTCTGTGGCCGTGGTTCGCCCCGGACGGGACGCTGGTCATCGGTGGCCCGGATTACACCAAACCCCCGGTAGCCTCACTCATCATGCGCATGGACGGTAAAGGTAATAACGTGCTGTCGCTGTCCGATGCCAGCTCGATAGACAAATCCTTTTCAGAGCTGACGGTATTAGCCCAGAGCCACGCGCATTCGTCCACAAAACAGAACGCGATCATCGACGTGGGGGATGATGCAGACAGTGACATTGAACTGAGTACCGGCGTCGCCGAGACCGGCCAGCACGGTATGAAAGCGGTGGTAAAAGACCCGACGGTCAGTTACTACCGACCCCAGGTGATGGTTGTGGGTGATGCGGACAATCAGGAACAAATCAACTACCGCGCCCGTAAAGCGTTGTCAGACGCGCGTTTGTCCGGTTACAGCCTGACAGCCATTGTCCACGGCCACCGTACCTCAGGCGGGGTGTTATGGGAGCCAGGGCAGCGCATTCACGTTATCAGCGAGTATCACGCTATTGATGCGGTGTATTTCCTGATGGGGCGCGAGTTTAACGGCGGGCGTCCGAACGGCACCACCACCACACTCAGGCTCAAAGAGGATGGCGTCTGGATACCCGACGCCTATCCGAAGAAGAAAAAACAGCGTAAGCGTAAAGGCAAGGGAGAAACCGCAATTGTCGATGTGGCCTGATATTGAAAGGCGTATTAACGGGGCGTTAAACCGCATTCGCCTGGCGTTCCGAACCCGTTTAACGCGGGTAAACAGCGACGGCCCGTTGCAGACCTTCCAGGCTAAAGGGCTGGCCGGGGAGTCCTTGCAGGACAGTGAGCTATTCCAGCACTACGGCTTTACCTCAAACCCGCTGCCCGGAACAATGGCCGTGGTGTTGCCGCTGGGCGGGCGAACGTCGCACAGCATCGTGATTGCGACAGAGCACGCCGCCTACCGTTTGCAGGCGCTCAAGTCGGGCGAAGTGGCGCTCTATACCGATGAGGGGGCCCGAATTGTGCTTAAACGCGGGCGTCTGATAGAGACGGATTGCGATGAGTTCCGGGTTAACTGCAAACAATTTGTTGTCAACGCCGAAGAAAAAGCCGATTTTAATACCCCGATGGTCACGGCCAGTGAGCAGGTTACAGCACAGAGCAAAATCACCGGCAATGGTGGTATGGCGATCAAAGGCGGTGCCGGTGCCTCGTTTACAGGTAACGTCACACAAACCGGCGGCGGTTATTCGACGGACGGTGATGTCAAGGCAGGTAACATTAGCCTGACAGGCCACCACCATGATGGCACCGGCCCCGCCAAACCCTGATACCCACTGAACCCTTTCCACTGCCTCCCTTGTATCCATGCTGCCATTCTGGTGGCATGGATAATTTACTGAACCCGACAACCGGTGACTACACCGGAACGACGACAACGTCATTAGCCAATGCCGTTTACCTGCGCCTTATGACGCCGCTAGGCTCATGGTGGGCTGACTCCTTGTTGGGCTCCCGGCTGCACCTGCTGGCGCGGGAAAAAGACGTCTCGCGCGTGTACAAACTGGCCCAGCAATACGCCGAAGAGGCGTTGCAACCGCTGATTGATGATAAACGCGCCACGTCGGTTTCAGTCTCTGTCTCTGCCGGGAACCCCGGCTGGGCGATTCTGCTGATTGATGTTGTTGATGCTACGGGGCAAAAGCAGCCCTTTAAACATCCGGTGAGGGTAAGCTGATGCCGCACATCACCCCCGTCTTTGAAGAAACCCGCACCCGGATATTACGTGATATCCGTAACCTGTTACCCGACGCCGATACCAGCACCGACAGCGATTATTATGTCCGGGCCTCGTCGGTTGCCAGTGTTATCACGGGCGTGTATCAGCACCAGGGCTGGATTGTCCGACAGATTTTCCCCGACACCGCCGATACCGAGTTTCTCGAGATGCACTGCCGGTTACGTGATATTTCACGTAAGGCGGCGACCACGGCCACTGGCACCATCACCGCAACCGGCAATGTGAATGCGCCAGCAACGGCAGGACTGGTTATCACTGTCGGCAGCCTGTCCTACACGACAACGGCAGACGGAAAGGTCGGCGCGGATGGCTCGGTAGTTCTTCCTGTTATGGCATCAACCAGAGGTGCCGCAGGCAATACAACGGTCACAGCGGTAGGCACATTCGCCAGTGCGCCGTTCGGCTTTGACAGTACCGTCACGGTCAGTGTGATGGCGGGCGGAACCGACAGGGAGACGGATGCCGAAATGCTGGCCCGTCTGCTTGAGTTGATCAGGCGTCCGCCCGCCGGAGGCAATAAATATGACTATAAACGCTGGGCACAAAGTGTGACCGGCGTGACCTCGGCTTATGTCTATCCGTTGCGTCGCGGGCTGGGTACGGTGGATGTGGTGATCACCTCAGCGGATGGCCTGCCTTCTGCTGACATCATTAGCGCGGTGCAAGCCTATATTGATGACGTTCGCCCGGTGACGGCAAAAAATACAATGGTACTCGGCCCCACCATTAAAACTATCGATGTTACCGTCGGGGTTTTATTAAATGGTATTTCGCTGGCTGATGCCACCGCCGCCATTATTACTGCGCTGACCGATTATATCAAAACACTGGCCCCCGGCGACCCGTTTATCCGCAGCCAGGCGGAAATGATTATTTCGCAGGTGTCCGGGGTGGTTGATCGCAATATCACCCTCCCGGCAGTCAACGTCTATCCGGTCACAGATGAAAATAAGATTGAATGGATACGCGCCGGAAATATTAAGGTGGTGGCCCTGTGAGTGATACAAAAACGCTTCTGGGGTTGCTACTTCCCCCTGTGTCATACGACACGACACAGCCGCTCATCGCCGCCGAACTCGATGCCGAAGGTGCCTCTCTTGATGTTGTACAGCGACTGTCAGACCGTGTTCTGGGCGCTGTCACACCCGTTGATGCACAAAGCCTGCTGACAGACTGGGAGCGTATTCTCGATATTACGCCGATGCCCGACAGCAATTATCAGCAGCGCCTGGAAAATGTGTTATTCAAGCTGGCTGAAACCGGCGGGCTCAGTATTCCCTATTTTACCCGTCTTGCAAGTCGTCTCGGCTATACCATCACGATTGATGAATTACGCCCCTTTCGTACCGGTATCAGCCGGTGCGGTGAATCGCTGATGCAACATGATGTGATGTGGGCATGGCGTGTGAATATCGTGGGGACTCAGGTAAAACAATACGTTTTCAGGACAGGATTATCGGCGATGGGTGAGCGGTTATTGTCGTTCGGTGACACGGTTATTGAGACGGTATTCAATGACCTGAAACCCGCTCACACATTTTGTTATTTTTCGTATCAGGAACGTTAATCATGCAAAATCAGATGCCTCCCATTCAGTCGCCTGATAATACATTTCACGACGGTAATCCGTTAACGGGAGAGCTGGGAACCATTGTCACGGCGTTATTTATGAATGACGTCCAGTCTGCAATCAGAAATGCGCAGGCTGAAATTCTTTCCGTCCTGGCCGATGCGGGTATTTCAGCCGATCCAGCTAAAAGCGATCAATTACTGACTGCGCTGAAAAAGAATTATGTCCTCCAGACGCGTAAAGTAAACAACAAAGCATTAAGCGCTGATATCACGCTCAGTGCAGGGGATGTTGGTGCATACACCAAAGTGGAAACTGATACCAGGGTAACCGCGGCTACCACAGCAGCCAATAATGCCAACGATAATGCCAATGGGCGCGTTCCTTCCGCGCGCAAGGTTAACGGTAAGTCACTGACAGCAGATATCACATTAAGCGCGGGGGATGTGGGTGCATACACCAAAGCGGAAACCAATAATGCACTCGATGCTAAGTTAAATGTCAGCCGCGTACAATCAGGGCCAATAGACGCAACAGCTAATTCAGTCATGATAAACAACGCATGGGGATTGGGAGCGTCACCACTTGTTTCTGACAATATGGGTTCCCCTCAGGTGGGTAGTGCTGACGACGCCGTGCGGGCTGGGTTCATTTCCCCACCGGGAAGTGTGGCTGTCAATTACTTCGATGCCTATATGCCAATGGTCACGTCAAGCCGTTCTGGTGGGGACGGTTCAGGCCAGGTCATGCAATTGCAAGTCTCTGGTACTGGTAATCTTGGGTATAGAAGCCGAAATAACAACGTCTGGAGTACGTGGTCAACTGCCGTCAACATTGAGTCTTCGCAGACTATAACGGGTGCAAAAATATTTGGACAATCCTTGATTGTTCGTCCGGCGGCTAGCGGTGGTATAGAGGTAGGCTCGATCACAACAGCCGCGCAAAGCTTTATAGATTTCCACTCTAGCGGAAATAACATTGATTACGATGCCCGCATATTATCAACGGGAGGAAATACAGGGTTAGGCGGGGCAGTTTTAAACGTTATTGCCGCATCATTCACTTGGAATGGCTATAACGTAGCAACATTGCAACGAGAAGAGATATTTACCGGACTTAAGACGTTTTCAATAAAACCAATTGTATCTTCACAATATCCCGGCATTAGCTTGGACGCTACGGCAATATCTGCGGGGGCGCTGGGACGTGTCCTTGAAATTGAATATGAGGGGGCACCATCAGTCGCTTTTATGAGAAGGACGACGCGAAACGTCACCGCCGGACAACAAAGGATTATAATCCCATTCCCCACAGGAACGGCTGCGGCTAACCTATCCGTGCTTGTTCAAAACGTTAACGCCGTAGCCGACTCAAACGGCCTTTGGAAAACGCCGGAGAGTGCCGAATTAACACCGGCTGCAATAGGCGCATTGTCGGTCGGTGAATTTGCGGGTATTCCCTTGCCATTCCCTGGTGCCGTTGCACCTGCCGGGTTTCTGAAATGCAACGGACAGGCTTTTAACAAAACGGCTTATCCCATTCTCGCAGCGCGTTATCCAACCGGCTATTTACCAGACCTGCGTAGTGAGTTTATTCGTGGTGCTGATGATGGACGCGGGGTTGATGCTGGTCGAGTATTGTTAAGTGCGCAAGGTGATGCAATTCGAAATATCACCGGGAAGTTTGCAAATAATGGTTTGGCTTGGGGAGAAGGCGTTTCATCGTCGGTAGGGGAAGGCGCATTTACTCGATTAGAAGGCTATATCCCATCTAATAATAATCTTGGAAACGTTGGGTGTCAGTATACTTTCGATGCATCGAAAGTCGTACCCACCGCAAATGAAAACCGTCCGCGCAACATCGCCTTTAATTACATTGTGAGAGCAGCATAATGAGCAACTATTCCACCAGTATTGAAACTGCCGAATTAGGCGAAAATGGCCTTAGCAAAAAGGCCGGATGGATCACTGTCTACCATGTGAACGCGAGCACTGGCGAATACCAAAGCGCCAGCATGGAATATCTGATGCTCGGTGTAGGACTTCCGGCCCATAGTTACCCCGATGAACCCGAGTTACCCCCCATCGGGCACGCGTTATTACGCATCCCTGACGGTTCAGGCTGGGAGCATGTACCGGACTATCGCGGAAAAACAGCCTATAACACCGAGACGCGTGAAGCGTCGATTATCACCGCGATCGGCGAACTGGCCGAGGGGTTTACGTTGCTTGAACCAGAAACCGCCTATGATGCCTGGGATGGGGAAGCGTGGGTGATAGACACGCAAGCCCAGCAAGCGGCAGAATTGCAAGCTGCGCAGCAGGTGGCACAACAGGAGTTAACATCACGTCTTAGCGTGGCGACTGCCCGTATTCAGACGCTGGGCGATGCGGTTGATTTAGATATGGCGACCGATGAAGAGAAAGCCGCGTTAACGGAGTGGAAAACCTACCGGGTACTGCTAAATCGCATTGATATCACCACAGTTCCTGACATTGAGTGGCCTGAGAAACCGGAGTAATTATTCTGGAACGCCACGCAGTATTAAATATTCAGATAGTCCGTTGCGCTCACTTGGCGTCAGCGGGCTGTATTTTTCTGTTAGGTTGAGAAGTTCCGTGCGATTACCCCCAACAGGAGTTGCTACGCTCGAACGCACGTTTTCCCCATATATCACCAATGCATACACACCGTTCACAACAAGCGTTAATCGGGCATAACGGCCCACGCTAATCTCATAATCATTCATATTCGCACCTAACGATTAATATTACATAATGCAAAATCAACGATGATTGCAGATTATCATCTATGCGGAATTATTTGCGATTGTATGCAAAAAAAATCGCCGCGCTACACAACGTGGCGAAAGTGGTTAACGATCGGGTCTGGTCATTTGAAGGCACCGACCATACCACCGGCTGGATTTATCTGGAGTACCGCTTTGGTGGTGAAACCACTGAGAACTTTACCTCAGTACTGATCAACATGATGCAGGAGCGCGGCGGCGCTGATGTGCTGCATGGCGTACCGCGCATCCTGTTTACCGACCCCGGAGCGGCGCTCAAGTCCCCTACGATGGCCAACCTGTGCCAGGCGCTGGGCATCCAGTTGATATCCCACAAGGCCCGCAATGCCCGCGCCACTGGTTCGGTGGAAAAAGCGCGTGACATTCTGGAACGCGACTTTGAGCACGGCCTGCGCTTTTGCCGCGTTGACAACATTGACGAACTGAACCGGCTGGCGCGGTTGTGGCGTATGAAGTTCAACCGCACCGCCATTCACAGCCGCTACGGCATGACGCGCACCGATAAATGGCTGCTGATCACCGAGCTGCAACTGATTAAAGCGCCATCCGTTGGAGTGTGCCGTGAGGCGGCGGTGTCCGCGCCGGTGAGCTGCAAGGTGGACACCTTCCTGCGCATTCGGTTTCGCAAGCGCCAGTTTGATGTGTCAGCCGTGCCGGGCATCTATGTGGGCGACAGTCTGATGGTGGCCAGGAACCTCTACCGTGACGATCAGGCGCAGGTGGTACTGACGGGTGAGGACGGGTTTAAGACCTTCTTCCTGGTCGATGAGGTCATGAAGGATGAGCATGGTTTCGCCGTGGACTCGCCGGTGATTGGCCGAGAGTTCCGTGCGCTGCCGCAAAGCGTGACCGAACAGCATAAGGAAGAGGTTGAACAGCGGGTTTACGGTACCCAGAGCAAGGAAGAGACCGAGGCCGCGAAGAAGGCCAAAGCCGTACCGTTTGGCGGTCGCCTGAATCCGTATCTGGATATCGAACGTGACGACGCGCCGACTTATCTGCCCAAACGCGGGGCCGTCGCCGCTGTTCGCAGCCCGCGCATCGAACAGCGCCCGTTGACCCACGTCGAAGCCGCCAAGCAGCTGCGTGACCGTCTCACTGAAAAAGGCCACCCGTGGACAGCACAGCATTACCAGCAACTGGTGGCTCAATACCCTGACGGCATCCCCGCCGATGACATTGAAACTGTGGCGAACGCGCTCGTTACTGCACCCGCCATCGCTAATGTCGTTGGCATTCGTTAACCAGGAGGGAGGACATGCTGCAACTGAAAAACATTATGGCCAACCACGGGATCAACCAGGGTGAACTGGCAACCGCAGCAGGCATATCACAGCCCGCTATCGCGCAACTGGTGAATCACAGTATCTGGCCAAAGCGTAACGCCGAGGGTATCCGGCAGAGTATTTCCCGCGTGTTGTCACATCGCGGTATCGATCCAGACGGGGCATTTGAAGAAGTCCCGGCGGCAGGCACCACCACCGGGACAGGCGTCCCACAGCAACAGGCACATGATGAGGAGACAGAAAATATGCTACTGAAAAAACAGGTATTACGTCCAGCGGCAAAAAAGGCATTCGGACTGTTCCGCGACCCGTTCGCTGACGATGCGATGCAAAGCGCAGAAGACGTCTTTACCACGCAGGACATTCGTTACGTGCGCGAGTCTTTGTACCAGACCGCGAAACATGGCGGATTTATGGCGGTCATCGGTGAATCTGGTGCGGGTAAATCGACGCTGCGCCGTGACCTTATCGAGCGCGTCAACCGCGAGAACGCGCCGGTGATTGTGATCGAGCCTTATGTCATTGCGATGGAAGACAACGACGTTAAAGGCAAAACGCTGAAAGCCGCCGCCATTGCCGAGGCGATTATCAGCACCATCGCGCCACTGGAGAACATCAAGCGCAGCCAGGATGCACGTTTCCGCCAGTTGCACCGTGTACTGAAAGACAGCAGTGCAGCGGGTTACAGCCACGTTCTGGTGATTGAAGAGGCCCACAGCCTCCCCATCCCGACACTCAAACACTTGAAACGCTTTTATGAGCTGGAAAGCGGGTTTAAAAAGCTGCTGTCGATCGTCCTGATTGGCCAACCCGAACTGGCCACCAAACTGTCAGAGCGCAATATGGAAGTGCGTGAAGTCGTCCAGCGCTGCGAAGTGGTTGAACTGCTGCCGCTGGATAACGCACTGGAGGATTATCTGCAATTCAAGCTGGGACGGGCGGGTAAGCAGCTTAAAGATATCGTGGATACCACCGCGATTGAGGCTATTCGTGCTCGTCTCAGCAATCAGGCCACTGGCCGTAAAAGCATTGTCAGCCTGCTTTACCCGCTGGCCGTCAGCAACCTGCTGATTGCGGCAATGAACCTGGCCGCTGATATCGGCGTGCCGGTGGTCAATTCTGACGTTATCAAGAGTGTGTGAAGTGGATATTGAATTATTTGCCGAGGCTCTATTGATAGGAATTGTGGCAGTGATTTTTATCACTGCGGGTAAATAGCGCAGGAATAAACATTTAAGAGGCTAATGATGGAAACAATCCAGAATATTAATCAAAAGTTAGCAGATATAAATGAAATCATGGCGTGCTTAAAAGCGATGAACGCCAATGTCCAGAGCGTCATTATCAAAGGTGATAAACCCATTATCCGTATTGAACGCAATGCCCATTGTGATGTGTTGATTAAAAACGGTATCGCTCGTTACGTGTCTTTTGGCTTTGGCAGCAATGGCCGCTTCCGCCAGGGAGTATTTGAGCATTCAGGATGCCGCGTTATCTGGTCTGAATCGTTACATTAACAGGAGCCACATTATGTCTGCGATTAATAAAGAAGAATATATGACCGACCGTAAAGGACGGTTAGTACCCATCAATCAGGTCTCTGAGTATGACCTTGAGATGGACGCCTTTGTGAATGACGCCATCCGCGATGCCAAGCTGAAAAATGCCGAACTCCGGGACTTCAAAAAACAGTCATTCGACAACTGCTACGCCTGGCTGGATTTGATCGCTGAAAAGTATGGCCGAACGCGCGGTGGTGCGAAAGGCAATGTGACGTTCTCCAGCTTTGATGGCTGTAAGCAGGTCAGCATCAAGGTGCAGGATTCGCTGGCGTTCGGCCCCGAGTTACAGGTAGCCAAAGATCTTATTGATGAGTGTGTCACCGAATGGTCGGAAGGGGCGAATGATAATTTGCGGGCGCTTATCTCCGACGCATTTCAGGTAGATAAAGAAGGCAACCTCAGCACCTCGCGCATTCTGTCCCTGCGTCGGGTAAAAATTGAGGATGACCGCTGGAAAAAAGCGATGGAGGCGATTTCGGAATCATTACTGGTGACCGTTTCAAAAACCTATATTCATTTTCGTGAAAAAGATGAGTCGGGGAAACTTGTTCATATTCCATTAGATATCGCTGCTATTTAATTATTAAAAAATGAATCTGTTTTTATTTCGGCGTCAACGCCGGGGAATTCTGCACGCTTAATTCAGTAAAAACCTTATTTTGGAGAAAGATCATGGCTCATGTATCACCCCTAAAACGCCTGGAGCGCGTAGCCCAGTTTCTTCGCACCGCAACCCGCCAGATTCAGGAAAATACCCCTGATAAGGCACTGCAAACGCTGACCAATGCAACGAATGAAGTAAAAATCCTTTCCAAGGACGGTAAAACGAATGAGCAATTGCAGACTATTGCGCCACAACTTATTCAATGGCATGCGAATCGCCTGGAAGCATTGGCGCTAATGAGCGAACACGCAGACAAACCCATCCATTATGGGGCAGATAAACCTATTCAGTTAACGCCTGAACAGATTAAAGCGTTTCAGATCGCCATCATTTTGTGTGAGGGCGTATTCCACGAATTCCCTATCACAGTAAAAGATGATGAAAATCCTGTAGCGGAGGTGGAGTATGTCGATTAATAAGAAAGAAAAATACCTTCAGCGGATTAAAAAACTGTTGAATCTTGCCTCTCGCACAACCAATGCCGGTGAAGCGGCCAATGCGATGAGTCAGGCCCAGGCATTAATGCTGAAGTATGGGGTAACCTCAACAGACATTGAGTTAATGGAAATTAATGAGGCGTCCAGTAAATCCGCACCGTCACATGCCAATCATCCACCCAGATACATGCTTCATCTTGTGGCTGTGGTTAAACGCGCTTTTGGCGTGGAGGGTTACTTATCTTTTGTGCCTAATTCGTCCTTTACAAAGCGGACAGCGGTTTTTTATGGCCCAAATGAAAGACCACAAATTGCAGCATATGCATTTGATGTATTGTCGCGCCAGTTAATGAAAGCCCGCCGTGATTTTATTTCCGGTATACGTAAAAACGCTAAGCAATCCACAAAGATTGCCAGAGGCGATACTTTCTGTGAGGGCTGGATTGGTGGTGTTTATCAGGTCATCCAGGACTTTGCCGCCTCTGATGCCGAAAAAACATTAATGGTGGCTTACAGTAAAAAACTTCATGAAGAATTAGATCTGGGGAAAACCAGCGGACGCGATGCAGGTAAGGCCCGAGGTGTCGATACAGCAAGATATGCCGGCTATGTAGCAGGGAAGAACGCCAGCATTAATCATGCTGTTAATGGTTCAGGCCCGATTGCTCGGATTGGGAGGGCTGAATAATGTCTCCTTTGATTGATGTTTCCGTTCGATACACCAGCGGAACATATTATGCGAGAGCAAACGGAAAGACTGCGTCATGCACTTATGACCCTATTGTCGCTGTAAAAAGTGTGGGCAGAAAACTATTTGGTGACCTGCAAAAACTGATTATTACACAAGCAAAACCGGCCACTATCCACGCAAAGGGATCGTTCCATGTTTCCCCTGATCCATCGCAGTCGTGTCGCGTATGTGGCTGCACATGGTATTGCGCCTGTGAGGGTGGTTGCCACTGGATTTCTACGGATCTGTGCAGTGGTTGCGGAGGTGATGCATGTTAATCGGCTTTGTATTACTGGTTTCTGCCTGCGGATTTGATGCCTGCGAAGCGCTACCAGTTTCAGATGATATTTATCTGACAGAAGCGTCATGCGAGATGATGCTGGATGCCCTTCAGAAACGCCGCCCGAATGCCGTCCTGTCGTGTGGAGCCGTTTGGCGGGAGGATAACGATGGACAGAAATAGCCTCGTAAAGCTGATTCATGTCGCGAAGCGTGACCGCCGTCTGGACGATGATACCTATCGCCAGTTGCTGGTCAGCTACACCGGCATGGACAGCACGAAAGATATGACGGACAAGCAGCTACGGCAGGTTTTTGATGCCATGAAGATGCTGGGTTTTAAGGTGAAAACGGCCAAGCCACACAAGATCACCGCCACCGATGCACAGTCAAAGAAAATACGTGCGCTGTGGCTGGAGATGTTCAGCGAGGGCTATGTGCGTGACAGTTCGGAAAGGGCCATCAATGCCTATGTCCATCGTATTACCGATGTGGGGCGGCTGGATTGGGTCAGTACAGACCAGGCCAGCCGGGTTATTGAGTCGTTGAAGAAATGGCAGGCCCGCGAACGCAAGGCCCAGGCTGTTAAGTGACAGGGGTAAATCATGATCACGACGATGGAAGTTAAGCGCCACAAGCTGCTGTCTGAAGTTGCGGATCACGTAGCTGAAACCGCCATTGATTACGGCTGTACGGCAGAACAAGCCGAACAGTTGGGCCTGGCCGTCGCCAATTTCCTGGCTGAACACTTTGGCGGGCAGAACTTCACGTTCCCACGCGACTATGTCTATAAGCTGGCTGTTCGTGATCTACAGATTTACAACGAGCACAAAGGCCATAACTGGGCAGAGCTGAGTTCGAAGTACGGCATCACCGAACGTGGGCTACGCAAGCTGATTCATCGGGTTCACAAGCAGGTGATGAAAAGCCGACAACCTAATCTGGATTTGTTTGGCGACGAGAAGTAAAATTAAGGGCAGAGAAAGTAATTTTTCTGCCCTGATTTCTTTTGCAGTATGTGAAAGGTAATTACAGTAATCTGTCCCGATAAATCCCCAGTGGTTCCACTAAATCCCATTTATCTCAGATTCTCTTAGTTGTTTATCTCACTTCTGATCAGTAGCTACCTTTCCATGCTGTTTCTTTTTACGCTAGCCGCTTTATTCATGACTTCCCCCATTACCCCACCGCTCACCGTCTTTTTGTTGTCATTCTTTTTTGCCACCTTACTTGCCAGTGAATTTCTGGTACGACACATTGCCGCTCCGTTAGAAAAGATTCTGTCTCAGGCGATTAACTCCGCCTCGGGGCAGGCAGATAACCATTTTCAATTAAACCGTGTCGATGAAGTTGGCATGCTGCTGCGGGCCGTCAATCAATCAGGCATGAATTTTCGCACCTTTGTGGATGACGTGAACGGGAAACTGAGGGAAGTCCGCAGCGCCTGCAGTGCTATCGCCCATGACAACCTGACGTTAAGCCAGCGTTGCGAGGAAACGGCGCGAAGCCTGCAAAGTACGGCAGCATCGATGGAGCAGTTGACCGCGACTGTGAAGAATAACGCGACCGCCTCCCACATGGCTTCGCAGTGTGCGATGGATGCCAACAGCGCTGTTAACGTGGGTGGAAAAGCGGTGCAGCAAGTTGCCAGCACGATGGACACCATGACGCAGTCCAGTCAGGCGATTAACGATATTATTAATGTGCTGGACAATCTTTCCTTTCAAACCAATATTCTGGCGCTCAACGCCGCCGTGGAAGCCGCGCATGCCGGCGATCAAGGCAGAAGTTTTGCCGTGGTGGCCGGCGAAGTGCGCACGCTGGCGCAACGCAGTGCGACCGCCGCCAAGGACATTGCGAGCATTATTGACACTACAATCGATAACATCAGCCGTAGCGACAAACTGGTACACCACACCAGTGATTCGATGGGGAATATTCTCACACAGGTGCAGCAGGTCACACAGTTGGTAAGCCAGATCAGTCTGGCAACCCAGGAACAATCCACCGGACTTAATCAAATTACTGATGCGGTAAATAACATTGACGAGTTAACGCGCCAAAACACGCTGCTGGCCACCCACTCTAGCTCCGCGATCGACTGTTTGGAAAAGCAGATTTCCACCATGGCAGATGCAGTTTCTGTATTCAGCACGGTGCGCAGATAATAACCTGATTTTTCTGTGCTTTATTTTTCAGCAAACCACCGCGACAGGGTAGACGGTGGTTTGTCTCTCCCTGGTTTTCTTGCTAACGTAGCGGAAGTATTCTTGCGGAGAGACGCGTGATGAAAATCGCTATTTACAGCACCAAGCAGTACGACCGTAAATTTTTGGAAAAAGCGAACCAGCAGTTTGGTTACGAGCTTGAGTTTTTTGATTTTATGTTAAGCGCGCAAACAGCCAAAACGGCGGTGGGCAGTCAGGCGGTATGCATTTTTGTCAACGATGACGGTGGCCGCGAGGTGCTGACCGAACTGGCACAGTTAGGCGTAAAAACCCTCGCTCTGCGCTGCGCAGGGTTTAATAACGTGGATTTGGATGCGGCAAAAGCATTAGGCATTAACGTGGTGCGTGTGCCCGCCTATTCACCCGAAGCCGTTGCCGAGCACGCTGTTGGACTGATGCTCAGCCTTAACCGCCGCATTCATCGCGCCTACCAGCGTACCCGCGATGCTAATTTCTCTCTCGAAGGCCTGATTGGATTCAATATGCATCAGCGCACAGCAGGGATCGTCGGCACAGGAAAAATAGGCATCGCGACCATGCGTATCCTGAAAGGATTCGGCATGAAGCTGCTGGCCTTCGATCCCTATCCAAATCCTCAGGCGTTGGAGTTGGGCGCGCAGTACGTTGATTTGCACACGCTGTATGCGCAGTCTGATGTCATTTCCCTGCACTGCCCGCTGACGCCGGAGAATCACCATCTGTTAAATGCCGATGCCTTTTCGCAAATGAAAGAGGGTGTGATGATCGTCAATACCAGCCGAGGTGGATTGATTGACTCACAAGCAGCCATTGACGCCTTGAAGCAGCAAAAGATTGGCGCGCTCGGGATGGATGTGTATGAAAACGAACGCGACCTGTTCTTTATTGATAAATCCAACGATGTGATTCAGGACGACGTGTTCCGCCGTTTATCCTCCTGTCACAACGTGTTGTTCACTGGTCATCAGGCCTTTTTGACCGAAGAGGCCTTGCTCAGTATTTCTCAAACTACCCTGAGCAACATCAAGCAACTCGCCCAGGGTGAGTCCTGCCCTAATCTGTTGGACGTATAACCCTGACCGGCGGGCAATAGACACTTAGCCCGCCGGACACATCCCGTTCAGTAACGATGATTCATCGCAACGTTTACCGTTGGCTAACTGGCAAGTGCCGATATTACTGCCGTTCAATTGCCGAGACTGCGCCATCGTGCCGCCCGCCAACGTACAATTAACCTCTGCCGGAGAGCTGCTTTTCAGCAATAATGCTGTCTCATTCTGGCTTAACGCATTGGCCTCGCTCTGCGCGGCCTGATGGTTGTCACTGCTGCATGCGGTTACCAGCACGGTGCCGATACCGACCAATAGCCACTGATACCCTTTCATCCATTGGCTCCATTACTTATTTTTATTCTCATTACGCTACGGTTTTCGCGTTGAGGCCGTCTGTGTGCCACGGTAGCTCACGCCATCCGCACTATCATTTTTCTGCTCCACGGGCGGAATGGCAATGTGATAATTTTGTGATACACCTCACAAAAAACTTGCATTGTGTGACGAAAGTCATATTATAGACAACAAGGCAAGAACAGATATCGCCAACTAATTAACGCATACGGAGTCAAAAATGAAAATTCGCGCTTTCTTTAAAGACATCCTCGATTCCTATATCAAATTATTCGAAAACGCTCCGAAAGGCGGCTTTTTCTAAGCACCTAATTATATGAAGAAGCTGCTACGGCAGCTTTTTTTGTGCCTGACTGCCGTCTTCCAGTCAACAACGCCTTCGCATTAATGCTACACTTTGCCCCCTGCAACGTTCGCACCATCACGCCTGCGTAGGCGACACACGACCACTATTGACATGCATCAAGAACAGCAAAGTAATCAAGCGCTATCGCCTAACCAACAGCAGGCGCTGAACCTAAAGCAACAATACAACCTCAACAAGCTGAATGCTGATATATAAACACTTGAATTTTCAATTTATTGTTTATATATCAGCGTATTAGAAAACCCATCTTAGTACCACAAGCTACCTTTTATTGCTCAATTCTTGCTCTTTTTTTGCCCTTGTTACGGTGTTTTTCCCCTTTTTTACCCCTGAGAATAAGGATAATTCATGTCATCCACTGCTTTCATTATTTGCTTGATTCTCGCTGCGGTTATGATGACCGTGCATCCGCTTTTTGCCGTGCCGTTTAGGATTGCAGCGTTGGTGATCACCGGGAAATGTCGTATGGATTTGAACAGTGAGGGAAGCATTATTTTAGGAATTATTGGCTTTATTGCATTCCTGACGCTGGTGATGTGCGTCAGGAACTGGATGAGCTAACGGCTATTTTTTATTGTGGCAGTGGTAGTCTCCTGTTTTATGGTTGGTGTGACAGCCATTTGCATCGGTGCCGCCAGAGTGAGCCCAAACACTGCCCGTCGTCATCAATAAACACCAAGTAGTTAGAACGGCAATTATTATTTTTTTCATACCAGAGTCCCTATCAAATAAGTGGTCTTTGTTTAGCCACCACTGATTATAGTGATGAAAATGGCACTCGGATGAGTTACTCATCAAAATACGGATGCACTCGCTCCACCGCCTGTTGATACAGCTTATTGCGCTGCCCCATCATGCGTTCGATACGCTCGCGCTTCTCCTCCGCGTTCAGCATGCGGTCAATGCGCACGGTCATTCAACTGGCGGATCGCCTTCTGGGTTCGTGTCAGCGCCTGGCGTTTGGACAGTAACCCGCGATTGTCTTCTTGTAACGCACGCGCATCATCACTACGCCCCTGCTCTCGGTAAGCATTAATCGTGCGGTTAATCTGGTTGGCCTGGCTCATCATGCGATAGAAATCGTCGGCAAACTGGGTAGTTAGTCGGATCAGCGCCGCGCAGAAAGGATTTAATCACCGGCAGTTCATCCAACCGCAACGCGGGTGTTTCCCCGACATCGGTGAATTGCCGCGCCACAATGTTACCGGCACCCAGCACGTAAGCGCCCAGAGTGCCGGTATAACCCTGCACGATATGATTGAGCATCTTGGGTGATAGCTCCGTTGCCTGCCCTATCGTAGCGACACTTCACCATAAGCAGACGAAGCCAACGGCGTGCAGGTGCTGTGCATTAGAACTGTTCCCAGTTTGCGTTTGCCGTTTTATCGGCAGATTTTATCGTTGATTGGTGGATAAGTAATGGTGACGGTGAGACATTTTTCTGACTGCTCGACGTACGACTGTTCGTGAGTTTAAATGCGGACACCGCGTCTTTGAGGTGTTGAGCTTGCTCTTCCAATGCGGCGGCTGCGGTGGCTGATTCTTCAACAAGCGCCGCATTTTGCTGAGTTACACTGTCCATCTGTGCTACTGCCTCACCGACTTGATCTATACCTCTGCTTTGTTCATCAGAAGCAGAGGCAATTTCGCCCATGATATCCGCGACGCGCGTAACGGAGTTAACAATTTCACTCATTGTGTTGCCAGCTTCCTGGACCTGGTTTGAGCCTGTGGCAACGCGATTCACGGAATCGTCAATGAGCGATTTAATTTCTTTTGCTGCTTGGGCGCTGCGCTGTGCCAACGTGCGAACTTCACCTGCAACAACGGCAAAACCTCGCCCTTGCTCACCTGCACGGGCGGCTTCTACCGCGGCATTCAATGCCAGAATATTTGTCTGGAAAGCAATACCGTCAATAACAGCCGTAATATGGGCGATCTGTTTTGAACTGGTGGAGATATCGCTCATTGTATTAACGACACTGTTGACGACTTCCCCGCCTTTTCCTGCTATACCTAACGCTTCTTGTGCCAGTTTGGATGCCTGGCGGGCATTGTCAGAGTTTTGTTTTACGGTAGCGGTCAGTTGTTCCATGCTGGCTGCCGTTTCTTCCAATGATGCGGCCTGTTGTTCTGTGCGCGAAGAGAGGTCGTTACTGCCCGATGCAATCTCGCCAGCCCCCGTATAAATGGAGTCCGAACTGTCTCTGACCGCACTGACCGTTTTAATTAACTCTTGCTGCATATTCTTTAGGTTCGTGCCCAACTGGCCCATTTCATTTCGACCCGCATTATCGATGGACAGTGTAAGGTCGCCGCTGGCGATTGATTTTATATGATCCATAATATTATGCAGCGGATGTAAAAGGGTGCGTTGTATGCTTACCCAGCTTAAAATAATCACCAAGATAACGATGACCATAATAACGCCAAGTAGAGTCAGCACAGTATCGAATGCCTTTTGACTTTCTGTTGCGCCACGCTGGGAAATTTCGGTTTGCACATCACGCCATTCGCGATATGTTTTCATAACGGCAGTATTTTTTTCAAAGACTCCTTGATTTAGAGCACTTATCTGACCTGCATTGTTTGCGTTTAATGCATCCAGTAAACTTTTTAACTGTGTATAGTATGCAGTAAAGTCATCTTCAATTTTTTGCGACAGTCTATTATCAAGCCCTGGTGTATTGGGGATGCTTTTGTACTTTTTGAATAAATTATCAGCGCTCATGATTAAACTTTTGCTGATTTCAACATCAGCATTCGTGTTCTTATCCGCAGCAGATTGCGTATTGTGAATCAAATTGGTAATGGTCGCTCGAGATTGGTTTAACTGCATTAATGCATCGGTGAAGGTAGAAACATTAAGGTTCGAACTTTGTGCAACAAGAAAATTATCTTTGTCATTGGTTAATGCACGAACAGAAACAGCTCCGGTGACTAACTGTAAGAAGCCTAACAGCAGCAATACAGCAACAAGGATGGTGACAACTTTTATTTGTTTAAACATATAACCTTTTTTTAATGTAAATCCCCTAGCGTGATAAAAGAGTATCGGCAATAAAAGCGAAATATTTAATACAAGATCTTTTGTTGTTTTTTCATAACATCTTATAAAACAATGGATTGATGCTTTGCCTTGTATCAGAAATATTTTCTTACACCACTGGGTTGTTCTGTTATTTATTCTTTTTATGAAGGGTAAATAAATAAAACGCTAATGGTTCTTATTTCGGCAATGCCTTCAATTAGTTGAAGTTGATGTATAACCCCCCGCTTTTGATGATTTCTCATGGTCAACATTACCGTTCATTGCCCACGTTGTCAGTCTGCTCTGGTTTACCGCCATGGGCAGAATCCTAAAGGCCGTGGCCGCGGTTACCCATGGGTCTTGGTAATGGTCTGCAACGGCTCAGTCAATGACTGACCACGGAAACAATCGTATTTTGTCTTTGTACTGGTATGGTTGCACTTCACGATAAACGGCGTCAGATTATCCAGCACGAACCGTTGAATGCCGCGCGCAATGCGTTTCAATGTGTTTTCAGCTAGGCTGCCCCGCCAGGATTTTCTTTTACCATTGCTTCAACAGGCACTCAGCCACTTTGCGCAGTTCGCCGGCGGAGTGGTTGTACTGAAGCATGGCGCAGTGCATATCCGTCACCAACCAGAACATGATCGGTGCCGACCAGGGAAAGCATTCTGGTGTCGCGTAGAATCCGCGTTGGGCGCTATAACGGTTATACAGGGCTACGCCATGGTGAGTTAGCCGCATTGGCCTGGGAAGATATCGACCTGGATGCAGGTGTTATCCATATCTCACGTAATTTAACCATCCTCGGGCACTTTGGCCCACCTAAAACTCAAGCAGGCATCCGTACAGTCACCTTACTCAAACCAGCTTGAGAAGCACTTCTGTCTCAAATGAAAATCATGGGGAACAAGCGTACCAACGATATTGTCTATCACCACAGAGAATATGGTCTAACTGAAATCCAACGTTTACGCTTCGTTTTTCTACCACGAGTACGTAATGGCGAGCAAAAAATCAGTTACTCATGCAGCACCATGGGATCATTGTGGAACACTGCTGTAAAACGATCTGGCATTCGTCGCCGTAATCCGTACCATACGCGCCATACTTATGCTTGCTGGTTACTCTCGGCAGGTGCAAACCCTTCGTTTATTGCAAGCCAAATGGGACATGAAAACGCGCAAAGGGTGTATGAGATCTACGGAAAATGGATTGAAGACATGAATGAAGATCAGGTTGGCATGCTGAATCGGAAACTCGCGCTGTGAATCGTTTTGCCCCTTTGGTGCCCCTTACGGGTGTAGGAACAAGATAAAATGCAAGAAAATCAACAAGTTAACCAAAAGCAACAATACAACCTCAACAAGCTGCAAAAGCGTTTACGCCGCAACGTGGGCGAAGCGATCGCTGACTTCAATATGATTGAAGAGGGCGACCGTATTATGGTGTGTCTCTCCGGTGGTAAAGACAGCTACACGCTGCTGGAAATACTGCGCAATCTGCAACAAAGCGCCCCCGTGAATTTTTCACTGGTCGCCGTCAATCTCGATCAAAAGCAGCCGGGTTTCCCTGAGCATGTTTTGCCGCAGTATCTGGACAGCCTGGGCGTTGAATACAAGATTGTCGAAGAGAACACCTACGGCATTGTGAAGGAAAAAATCCCTGAGGGGAAAACCACCTGCTCACTCTGTTCACGGCTGCGTCGCGGCATTCTCTACCGCACGGCTACCGAGCTGGGTGCCACCAAAATTGCGCTGGGTCATCACCGCGACGATATGCTGCAAACGCTGTTTCTCAACATGTTCTACGGTGGCAAGCTAAAAGGCATGCCGCCGAAACTGATGAGTGACGACGGCAAACACGTCGTAATCCGCCCGCTGGCTTACTGTCGTGAGAAAGATATCGAACGTTTTGCTGATGCACGCGCGTTCCCAATTATCCCCTGTAACCTGTGCGGGTCGCAGCCCAACCTGCAACGTCAGGTGATCAAAGATATGCTGCGCGATTGGGATAAACGTCATCCCGGTCGTATTGAGACCATGTTCACGGCCATGCAAAACGTCGTTCCTTCCCATTTGGCCGATCATCATCTTTTCGATTTCAAGGGGATCCAGCACGGCAGTGAAGTGGTTGACGGTGGCGATTTAGCGTTTGATCGTGAAACGCTTCCGCTCCAGCCAGTCGGTTGGCAACCCGAGGACGATGCTGTTGCCGAGCCTGAGCGCCTTAACGTTATCGAAGTCAAATAATGCCAGGGCACTACGGTGCCCACCTGAGCTTCAGGCAAAAAAAATGCCGACATAAACGTCGGCATGGTGTGAATCAATTGTGCTATGCAGTAATTCAAAAAAGGAAGTAAGACAATATGGAGCGCAACGCCCATCGCTTGACGTTGCATTCACCTGCGGGAGTGATAGTGCCGTACCTGAGTGCAGGAAATGTTGATATTTCTCAATATATTCAATTTTTTTTGAAGGCACTCAACATATTGTGATAGCAGACGCAGTAACTCGTTGGAAAATTTCATAGCCATTTACTGCGCTTTAACCACAGGGCAACGCCCCCCACCAAGACGATCAACATAACGCAGAAGGTGATAAATCCCATGGATGAACCCCCTCCCGGGATTCCGCCCAGATTGACGCCAAACAGCCCGGTTAAGAAGGTGGTTGGCAAAAATATCATGGCCAACACTGACATGCTGTAAGTACGCCGATTCAGCGCCTCTGTCATCTGTGAAGTAATTTCATCAGCCAGTACGGTGGTGCGCGCGACGCTGGCATCCAGATCGTCCAATCCGCGCCCAAGGCGTTCAGCAATTTCCTGCATCCTGCGGCGATCGTCATCCCCCATCCAGGCCAGACGTTCGCCCGAAAGGCGGGAAAAAACATCGCGTTGAGGTGTCATGTAGCGCCGTAACACAATCAACTGCTTACGAATCAATGCCAACGTACCGCGCGCCGGAATTTTCTGCTCCAACAGGTCATCTTCCAGATCGATGATTTTTTCGTGCAGATCGTCGATAAACTCACTGGTTTGGTCCGTCAGTGCTTCCGCCACGGAAACCAGCCAACTACCGCTGTCAGTTGGGCCATTGCCCTCTTGCAAATCCGTCAGCACATCATTGATGGCAGCAATTTTACGACGGCGCGTTGAGATAATCAGCGTATCCGTAATAAAGACTCGCACGGCCACCAACTGGTCAGGACGCGAATCAGCATTGAGATTAATGCTGCGCAGGGTGATGAGCGTCCCCTCCCCCAGGCGCGTAACCCGAGGGCGAGCACTCTCTCCGGCCAGTAAATTCCGAATACCGTCAGGCAGCAACGGGGTTTCATTCAACCAGCGCGCACTACCAGGCAGGCTGTAATCCAAGTGCAGCCAGCAAGGCGCGGTGCTATCCACTACACCCTCGGCTGAAATCGGTTTGATTCCGCCCTTCCCATCCAACTGGTAGGCATGAACCGCCTCTGAATCCTGCAATACTTTTCCTTCAAACGGCTTCATGTTTTTCTCTCCCGCGGCCATTACGCTGACAGTCATACCGTAACGGTTTTACAACAGCTAAAGCCTAGCGATAATTAGATTTTTCGCAAATTCAATCAGTAACAAAATCGCGTCCGATCGTTGCACGTTAGCATCATCGTTGAATAGCACATTTTTGACACATGTCACTGCCGGTTTGCCAAAATCTGCTACAGTGTAAACGAGCTCTTGTTTCCACATCAGATGATGAACAGGAGGTGATATGTATAAGACCGTGCTCGTTCCCATCGACATATCTGAAAATGAATTAACGCAACGCGTTGTTGCGCACGTAGAAGCGTTGGCGAAGTTACATGACACCTACGTGCACTTTCTTACCGTGATCCCTTCGTTCCCCTATTACACCACCCTTGGTGTTACCTATCCTGCCGGGCTGCCCGATATCGAGGAGATGAAACGCAACACCAGCGCGGCATTTACCGAGGTCATCAAGCGTTTTAACCTGCCGGAAGACAGGATTATGCCGCATATCATGACCGGTACGCCCAAGGAGCAAATCCTGAAGCTTGCTGATTCACTCGATGCTGACCTCATCATCATAGGCTCCCACCGCCCCAGCGCCACAACCTTTTTACTGGGCTCCAACGCGGCCGCCGTGGTGCGACACGCCACCTGTTCGGTGCTTGTCGTTCGCTAGCCGTGGGCAGCCCGCGCAAAACGGGCTGCCTAATCGCTGACTGTCAGGATCAATGCTTCAAGATGTAGAGGGTATGGCTGTAAGCCACATCTTCGGGGTTGGTGATCGGATAACCTTTGACCCAGGGTTTGACCAAGCGTCCGTTGGTATATTGATAGATAGGGGCGATAGGCGCGGCATCCAGCAGCAGATTTTCGGCCTGGTTATACAGCGCGTTACGCGCCGCAGCATCGGTTTTTAGGCTGGCATCATTGATGATACGATCGTAATCCTCGCTATGAAAGCGGGCAATGTTGCCACTGTGCGTTGACGTTAGCAGCGATAGAAACGTCGAGGCCTCATTGTAATCGCCGATCCAGGAGGCGCGAATCACATCAAAATCACCGCTGTTGCGGCTATTGATATAGGTTTGCCACTCCTGATTGGTCAACTTAACGTTGACGCCCAGCTTTTGCTTCCACATTGAGGCGATGGCGATAGCGATTTTCTGATGATTTTCCGCCGTGTTATACAGCAACGACAGCGTCAATGGACGACCAGGCCCATAGCCTGCCGCCGCCATCAGCGCTTTGGCTTGCATATCCAACTCTTCCTGCGAGTACTGCTGTAACTGATTAGGCTCCGGCGTAAACCCAGCGGTGACATCCGGCGTGAAGCGGTATGCAGGTTTCTCTCCCGTGCCGAGCACTTTCTCGGCAATGATCTTGCGATCTATCGCATAAGAAAGTGCCTTGCGGATGCGCGCATCACTCATCGGCAAACGCTGGGTATTGAAGGCATAGTAGTAAGTGCCCAACTGCTCCGGCGTATATACCTGTCCCGGTAAATCCTTGAGCAATTTCTGGTACATCGGTTTCGGGAACGATTCGGTGATATCAATATCCCCTGCCAGATAGCGCTTAGCGGCGTTGGACTCCTGGTTGATGGGCACAAAGGTCACTTTGGTCAAACGGGTATTGGCACGATCCCAGTAGTAGGGATTAGGTGCTAACACCAGTTTCTCATTGACCACGCGCTCTTTTAACGCGAAAGCGCCGTTACCCACCAGATTCCCCGGTTTAGTCCAGTCGTTGCCAAATTGTTCAACGGTTTTCTGGTGCACCGGAAACAGGCTGAAATGGCCAACCAGGTTGATAAAATAAGGCACTGGCTTATTCAACTGCACGCGTAGCGTATGCGCATCCACCGCCGTCACGCCCAGTTGGTCTGGTGTCTGCGTCCCGGCAATGATCTGCTCAGCATTCACGATGCCCGCCAGACGAGCAAACCAGGCAAACGGCGAGGAGTTGGCGGGATCAACCAGACGCCGCCAACTGTAGACAAAATCCTGTGCGGTCACCGGATCGCCATTTGACCAGCGCGCATCATCAC
>CAXYYB010000004.1:0-201450 GCA_964293225.1 uncultured Symbiopectobacterium sp.
ACAGCCGCCAGGGCGAGCGCTGGCTGCCGCTCGGCCGCCAGGTGGACGCGCGGGGAGGGGGCAAAGGCGCCTGCCGTGCGGGGACCACGTCAGGCCCGGTCCGTCCGGCGACCCCGTTTGCGAAGGTACCGCGCAGCGGCATCATTGCGCAAAAAGCGCGGGGTCTAGGGGTGTGGGCGACTGCACACCCCTCGTCGGGCGCGTGCTGCGCAAGTCGCTGAGAAACACTGTGCAATTCGCGCACGAAAACATCCCCGTTCCTCACATAAATCGCCGTTGGACGCGGGGAACCAAAAACACCAAAAACAAAACACGTTACACTTTTACCCCAGCGTCTCCACCACCGTGATCCAGCCATGTCCGCCATACGGTGACCAGCCGTTCAGCCAGCGGCGCAGCATGTTCATCGCCAACATGGCAACCACCTCCTGATGAGTTTGCAGGCTGTAGCGCGTCACGTTAAACGAAATCGCCTGAGCAAACGAGCCCTGCGGAGTGTGCAATGCAAGGGACAAACGATCGTCCTGACGATCACTCACTACCAGCGCCAGTGAAGATTGATGCTCGTCAGCCAAGCGGTTTGCCACCTCCGCCAGCACGGTCAACGAAGCAAACGGCGTTTGCGACCACAGCGCACCACCATTAAGCGGCACCTGTGCGGCATTCAGTTGCCAATGGAGCAGACCCGCGGTAAATGACTCCCCGACGGTCAACGTCAAATCTTTCTCAGTCAAACGCTGCGCCAGTTGGGCTGGCAAACCTTGCGTTCCTTCGAACAAGGCGTTTTCACCCGCCACTGCGCGCACCGTCTCCCATGCGGATTCCATTGCGGTTCGCTGCGACGCCGGGCCAGTCAGCTTCAGTTCAATGATCGGCATGGAAGAACGATAGCCTAGCACCACCCCCTCTGGCAGCGGCAGGCTGTCGAGCTGGTTTGCCAAATCGCTCTCTGAACGGCCAAAAGTAGTTAACCGCAAGCACAGCGGCGCAGCCGCCACAGAAAAACGCTCACGCAGACGCGGCACAATCTGCTCATCCACCATCCGTTTAAATTCAGACGGTACGCCAGGCGTAAAGAACATCAGGCAACGGTTCAGCGTCAACACAAACCCGCACGCTGTCCCTATCGGGTTATCCACCACCTCGGCACTGACTGGAATCTGCGCCTGTTTACGGTTGCTCGGTGCCATTACCCGACCGCGTTCAGTGAAAAACGCCTCCATACGCGCAATCCACTCAGGATGTTCTACCAGCCCTTCACCCGCCGCCGTTGCCGCCGCCAACGCACTCAGATCATCACTGGTGGGCCCCAGGCCGCCGTTCACAATCAGCACATCGGCAATATGGCTACGTTGCGTCAGCGCTGCCACCAGTTCTTCCAGTTTGTCGCCGACCGTCATGCGACTGGTCATCGGGATACCTTGTTCGAACAGGTAATCCGCCAACCAGGCCGCATTCGTATCCAGAATCTGTCCGTGGAGCACTTCGTCTCCGGTGCACAACATCTCCACCCTCAGCATGTGCTACTCCTGTGTTTTTCTTTCACTGTAAAAATTCCCTCGCAGAAAGACAATCGCTGCGCCCACCGGCGCCCACTTTTTGTGAAAGCGCCTAAATCGTAACGTCAACTTTACAGGTGTCGTAACGGCGTTTTGACATACTTTACGGAATACTCTAGTCTGCGCTGCCATAAGAAAAAGAGATACCATTACACTCAGGAGAAAGGGTGAAAAATCGTACATTTGGCAGCATATTTATCGTTGCTGGCACCACCATTGGTGCAGGTATGCTCGCCATGCCGTTGGCAACCTCCGGCGTGGGTTTCAGCGTCACCTTCGCTATCTTGTTGAGCCTGTGGCTGTTGATGTGCTACAGCGCGTTATTACTGGTCGAAGTCTACCAATATCAGCCATCCCATACCGGTTTGGGCACCTTGGCCAAGATTTATCTGGGTCAGTGGGGCCAATGGCTCACGGGCTTCAGCATGCTGTTTTTGATGTATGCCCTCACCGCCGCCTATATCAGCGGCGCAGGCGAACTGCTGGCAAGCAGCCTGCACCAGTGGAGTGGTTACGCGCTTCCATCCTCTGCGGGCATTCTGCTGTTTACCCTGTTAGCAGGCAGTGTGGTATGCATCGGTACCACATCGGTAGATTTCTTTAACCGTCTGTTGTTCAGCGGAAAATTGTTGATGCTGCTGGTCATGTTGGGAATGATGATGCCGCACGTCGAAAAACAGAACCTGTTGACGCTCCCGCTGCAACAAGGGCTCACGCTCTCCGCACTGCCTGTGGTACTGACATCATTTGGCTTTCACGGCAGCATTCCCAGCATTGTGCATTACATGGGAGGAGACAGTCGCAAGCTGCGCCGCATCTTTATTATCGGCAGCGCCATCCCACTGTTTGTGTATCTGTTCTGGCAATTGGCAACGCTGGGTGCGCTGAGTGGTAACACCTTCACGGCTATTCTGGCTCAGCAAGCCGGTCTAAATGGGCTGATGCAAGCGATCCGAACGTTGGTGGCCTCCCCTCACGTAGAAGTTGCAGTACACCTCTTCGCCGATCTGGCGCTGGCGACCTCCTTCCTTGGCGTGGCGCTTGGCCTGTTTGACTATCTTGCCGATTTGTTCAAACGCAAGAACAATGCCCGTGGACGACTACAAACCGGCGCACTGACGTTTATTCCGCCGCTGATTTTTGCGCTGTTTTACCCGCAAGGGTTTGTCATGGCACTGGGTTATGCTGCGATTGCGCTCGCGGTGCTGGCATTGTTAATTCCGGCACTGCTCAGTTGGCGCGTGCGGCAACAGCATCAGGTAGGCACATCGACGCCGGGCGGTACGCCAGCGCTGCTGCTGGTGTTTTTATGCGGTATCGGGGTTATTGCTATCCAGTGCGCCATGGCGAGTGGCTGGCTGCCGATGGTAGGCTGATAGCCTGCTGCTCTACTAGGGCTAAACGCTGCCCAACAAAAACGGGTGTCGCTTTGCGAACACCCGTTTTTATAACGCTACGCGTTGGCTTAGAAATTAAAGCCTGCGCCCAGATAGAACGTATCGGCCACTTTGTTATCAGAACGACCACTTTCGCCACCGATATTGATATAACGGTAGCCAAGATCCAGGTTCAGCGGACGCAATACCTGCCAACGCACGCCACCTTTTGCTTCTACATAGTGATCGATATGGCTGGAAAACGCATCCGGCGCATAATACCCTTCACCATACAGGGATAAAGAACGGTTGATCGGGAACTGCAACCCACCGCCCAGCGCTACACCGTAACCGTCGGTCGCGTGTTGCTGATTCAAATAGAGTGCTTTGCCGCCCACGGTCAGTGATGCCGCGCCCAGCGGCAGCGTATAGCCTAAGCCGAAACCGTACACGTCATTGTTGTCTTTACCGTGGCCGTAACTGACGTTAGCGCCAAGACCAGGAACGCCCAGACCAAAGCCCGCACTCGCGCCCGCATAGTCATCACCCGCTTCCCCGGAGAAGCTGATAGCCTGAGCCGTCGCTGTTGCCAGCAGCAAGCTGCCTGCCAGGGCAATCGCAATCTTTTTCATTGTGTTTATCCTTAAATCAATCATTAAACGCTGAGAGCAACACATCGCATCTGATGGGATTCTACCTGAATCAGCCACGGTGACCAGCAACAAATTGCATTAATATCATCAGTGAACGTGTCAAACTGCCCTCTGTTCAACGCCATTACGATGGTTTTTTTCCGCCCAGGCTTGCACCTGTACGCGCGCAATTTTGATGCCTCCGCCGTGTAAGTCGGCGGGCATAGCGTAGTAGGCCACCGGCCGTTGAAAGCCCGCCAACTGCGGCGTGATCCAGTCACGGATCGCTGCGAGCGTTATGTCGGGGGAGACGTCGATTACGGCCACCGGACGCTGACCAAATTCGGCATCCGTCACCGGCACCACACAAGCTTGTTTAACTTTCGGGTGCGTCAGCAAGAGCGCTTCAATATTTTCCGGCTGGATGCCTTCACCGCCGCTGAAGAACTGATTGTCCAATCGCCCCAACACGTGCCACTCATCGTGTTGGAACACGCCGCTATCACGCGTATGAAACCAGCCGTCACTGTCCGTGAGTGGCAGCAATGCATCGTCACGCCAGTACCCTGCGGCCATGCTGTCACCGCGCAGTAGAATCTCCCCCTCCTGCACGTCTATTTCACGCGCCAGCAACGGAAGACCGACGCCAGCCTGACCATCAGCCCGTTTGGCACAAACCGTAGAGGCCATTTCCGTCATGCCATAACCGCACCAGCAGCGAATGCCTCGCGCCTCGGCCTGCTGCGTCAATTCCAGAGGAATCGCCGCACCGCCGAGCAGCACAGCACTCAACGAATCAGGCAAGGTGCCTTGCGCCAACAACCGCCACAACTGCGTCGGCACCAGTGAGGCATACGAACAATCCTGCAACGCGTGCTCCAGCGGTTGGTCACTACGCAACACCAGTCGCGCCCCCGCCGTCAGCCAGCGCCAGACAATGCCTTGCCCCGATACGTGAAACAAGGGCAGCGACAGTAACCAACTGTCCTGCGCCGTAAAGGCCATCAGTTCAATCACACCTTGCGCACTGGCAATATGAGCAGAGAAAGCGTGCACCGCCGCCTTCGGCAGTCCACTGGAACCGGAGGTCAACGTCAGGGTAGCAAGGCGCGAGGCCTGCCATTCATTCGATGGTCGCTCAGCCGGTGTCGTTACAGTGACACTATCGGGATAGCGAAGTGGATTGCAGAACACCGAGGCATCATCATCGGGCGGTGCGACAGAAAGCCAATGCGCCACACCTAGCGAGGGTAACAACGTAGACAGCAGAGACGCTGGCAATTGCGGATTCAGCGGTAACACCCGCGCACCGCATTGCAGCAACGCCAGATAGCTGAACAGCATCGTGGCGCTGTTTTTACCGCGCAGTGCCACGATATCTTCGGGGTTAACCCCTTGCCGGGAAAAGTCTGCGGCAAGCGCTTCACAATGAGACGCCAGCCGTTGCCAGTTCCAGGCCTGCGCCTCCACCGTCAACGCAACGGCCTGCGGTTTACGCGCGGCCCAATATCGCCAGGGCCAGTCGGTTATGCCTGCCATACCTTATCCAATGATTCCAACGATTGCAGCGGCAGCACACTGTCCGGCCAGGCGCGTATCACCTGTCCCTGCATCAAATCCAGCGTATCCAAACCGGGAACAACGTTCGGCGTCAACCACTGTGCGATGCGCGCCAACTGCGTTAGCCCAAAACTCGACTCAATGCTGGAACTGATGACTGCCGTCAAACCGGCCTGATGCGCCTCGCGCACCAACTGTTCGCAGCGCGTCAGGCTGCCCACCAGCGTCGGCTTGATGATAATCGCGCTGACACCGGGTTCGGCCTGCACGCGAAAATCTGCCTCACGCACGCTCTCATCCCAAGCGATGGCAATCCCCGTATCACGGGCAAAGGCGCGGGATTCTTCACGGGTTTTGCACGGCTCTTCAAGAAACGCAATGCGTGAACGCAGTTCCGGTGCCACATAGCGCGCAAAACCATCAGCCTTGGCGCGCGTCCAACTGCGATTGGCATCCAGACGCAGCGTCAAATCCGGCAGCGCTTCCAGCAGCACATTGACGATCATGCCGTCACGCACCGCTTCGTATAGCCCTACCTTGATTTTCGCCACTTTGTCACCCGGCATGCCTTGCAGCAGCGCAAACAGCTCATCTGGATCGCCGCTGCACAACGGCGCTTTGCGGTAATCGGCAGCCAGCGGCAAGCGCGCGTCGCACTCGGCCAACGCACAGCTTAGCCCGAACGCCACCGATGGCGGCAATCCGGCGTCGTCCAGCGCGTCTCCGGTTTGCCACTGTGCCAGCGCGGCACACAAGGCAGCCTGCGCTTGCGGCAGCGTTTCCTGACTAAACTCAGGCAACGGGGCGACCTCCCCCCAGCCTTCGTTCGCACCATCACGCAGGTGCAGGATCAGCCCCTCGCGGGTCTTTAGCCGCTGATTGCGCAACACCACGCCCGCGTCCATCGGAACGCTATAGCGATAAACCGATGCGCTACGCATTATGGATTACGCTTGAACTTGCTGAAGTCAGGCTGGCGTTTTTCGTTGAAGGCGTTACGGCCTTCCTGCCCTTCTTCCGTCATGTAGAACAACATGGTCGCGTTACCAGCCAGCTCCTGAAGCCCTGCCTGACCGTCGCAATCGGCATTCAGTGCCGCTTTCAGGCAGCGCAGCGCCATCGGGCTGTTTTGCAGCATTTCACGGCACCAGCGCACCGTCTCTTTTTCCAGCGAAGCCAACGGCACCACTGTGTTGACCAGCCCCATATCCAGCGCCTGAGCCGCATCATATTGGCGGCACAGGAACCAGATTTCACGCGCCTTCTTCTGACCCACGATGCGCGCCATATAAGAAGCGCCCCACCCGCCGTCAAAGGAACCAACGCGCGGGCCGGTTTGCCCGAAAATGGCATTTTCTGCGGCAATGGTCAGATCGCACATCATGTGCAGCACATGGCCACCACCGATGGAGTAACCGGCAACCATCGCCACAACCGGTTTCGGACAGGTACGGATCTGACGCTGAAAATCCAACACGTTGAGGTGATGAACGCCGCTGTCGTCCTGATAACCACCGTAATCGCCGCGTACTTTCTGATCGCCACCAGAACAGAACGCTTTATCGCCAGCACCGGTAAGAATAATCACGCCGATACCGTCATCGTAGCGGGCATTTTCCAGCGCCTGGAGCATCTCTTTTACCGTCAGCGGACGGAACGCGTTACGCACCTGCGGGCGGTTAATGGTGATTTTGGCAATGCCGTCCGTCGATTTATGGTAGAGAATATCGACAAAATCACCGCTGCAATCGTGCCATTCAGCGGGGGCATACAGCAGTTCTTCACTCGGATAAAGCATGGTGTTCCTTCCTTCATAGGGGGCCAGGGCGCTACCGTGGCAGAGAGAGAATCAGCCCTGCGCCTGCGAGGCGTCGGGCAAAGTGATAAATTGACGTATCTGTTGCGCATAACCTGCCGGGTTGGCACGGTGCGCATTGTGGCCCGCCCGCGCAACCGACAGCAGCGGCAAGCGATAGGTCTCGGCGATAGCCTGAAATTTTTGATCCTGCGCGCCACACAGATAACCAAAGGGTAAACCGCGACGGCGCACTGCATCCAATAACCACGGTTGCCGACCAAGCGAGGTGGCTTCCAACATATCAGCCACGGCGACGGCATCGTTGCGACTGCGCAGAGCCACTAACGTCTGGCGCGTTGCATCATCCAAATCCGCAAACACGCCCTGACGATACCAGCCAGACAGCACCGCAGATAAGGATTCGCGGCGAAAACGCTGCGCCCAGCGCGCATCGTGCTCCCTGCGCGCCTGACGCGCGGTAGCTTCCTGCAACCCAGGGTTACCGCCTTCCACCAGCAGGCCACATAACCCCGCCGCCGCGTCCCCCACACAGGAGGCCGCGAAATCCATTGCGATACGCCCGCCCAACGAATAGCCAATCAGCCAGTAACGCATGATGCCCTGTGCGCGCAGTGTCAGCGCTAACTGCTGGCGCACCTCGCTGAAATCGCTGACACGCACACCTGCCGACGCACCATGACCAGGTAAATCCACTTGCAGAATGGGCCACTCTGGTAACAGCGGGCAGAGCGCCTGCCAGTCATCACCGCGACCCAGCAACCCGTGCAACAGCACCAGCCAGGGTGTCTCTGGCATCACATCGGGAGGCGTAATACGCTGGCAGTGCAAGCTCATGGCGGGACCAGCACTCATAGCGGGAGCGGTTCTAAACGGGCAATGTCGCTTTCCAACTGTGCCTCAATCTCACCGCTGGCAACCTGCGTCGCGAGTTGATTGAGCGTGTCAGCCCCCGCCTTAGCGTCAACGACCGCCTCCAGCAAGGTTACGCCGCCTTGAGCCCAGCAGGCTGCGGTGGCTTCGCTCACCTGCTGCCAACTGTCCGCACGCACGTAGTTCAGTCCGAACATGGCAGCAACGTGGCTAAACTCCACGTTTTGCGGCATGCAATAAAAGGTTTCACGCGCCCGAGCGGGCGTCGGTAACAAAGAGAAAATTTGTCCGCCGTTGTTGTTCACCACCATCAGCACTAACGGAGCCGGTGTCTGGCGCAGCAACGCCAGCGAGTTCATGTCATAAAGCGCGGAGAGATCGCCCACAATCCCCAGCGTCGGTAACCCGTTTGCCCGCTGGACGCCCGCCATCGTGGCGATCAGGCCATCAATGCCGCTGGCACCGCGATTGCCATACACGTTATAGGCACCCGGTAACTGTGCCAGTGCATCGATCAGGCGAATCACCAGACTGTTGCCCGCGAACAACTGCCCCTTTGGCGGTAACAGCGCCGCCACACGGTGTGCCAATGGCGCTTCACCAAAGGGTCCCGCCAAGCGTGCGGCCACATAATGACGAACCGCGTCTACACACGCCGACAATCCGCGCGCCCACGGTGCCTGCGCGTGCGCCGGATGGGCGTTAAGCCAGTCGCTGACAGAGGCCACCAGACGACGCCCGCGATGATGAGCAGGATCGAGCCGCCCCGGCATCGGGTCAATCAGCCAGAACTCTTGCGGGCAGCAGTGCTCCTGCCAATGCAACACGCGTTTTCCAGTCAGGCTGCCACCAAATTGCACGACCACTTCGGCCGCCTGCAATTGCTGCGCAGCGGTCGGATGCGCCAGCCACAAATCCGCATAAGGCAACGGTTGGCCCGTTTGCGATAGGGCATCGCCAATCAACGGCCAGCCTAAGGTTTCGGCCCAGGCCGTCAGTTGCGCCCCTTCTTGCGCGCTCACTCGGCCCACCAGAACCACACCGCGTTTTTTACGCCATAGCGGCCAATCGGGCTCCACGGCGACCGCGGTCGGATGTGCTACCCGCAGCCAGGGCATGCGCGTTTGCCACCATCCACCCAGCGTCGCCAGCCAGTCCTGATACAAATCATCGTCATCGGGGCCGTATAGGGGTTCAGCAAAGGGGCAGTTGATATGCAGTGCGCCATGGGTTAACTCCCCCACCGCACCATCAATCGCTGACACCAGCCAGCGCGCGGGTAAATCCGGCGTTGGGCGCGGCAGATTGAGCACCTGAGTAGGGTGAGACGCATACATGCCCTGTTGGCGAATGGCTTGATTGGCACCGCAGTCAATCAATTCGGGCGGGCGATCGGCAGTCAGCACCACTAACCGCTCCCCAGTCAATCCCGCCTCAATGATCGCCGGATAAAGATTGGCCGTTGCCGTACCAGAGGTCACAATGATCGCCACGGGTTCGCGCGATGCCTTGGCTAAACCAAGCGCAAGGTGCCCCAACCCACGTTCGTCAAAATGGGTATGGCAGATGACCGAGGCATGCGCAGCCGCAGCCAGCGTTAATGGTGTTGAGCGCGAGCCCGGCGCGATGCAAATATGGCGAACGCCATGACGAGTCAACGCCTCAAGCAATAATGTGGCCCAGCGACGATTAAATACACTTGTTGACATGGTGGACTCGACTGCTCTGATTTCAGGATATGCCGCTTATTATATTTTTTTTCATGAGGCTGACTTTGATATAAACCCGCACTCTGCACAACAAAGATAAAACAAAACTATGACACTTCGCCGTCGAATAGCGTCTTTAATCCTGCCGCTTTGTTATCCAGCTCCACCCATTCTTGCTCTGGATCAGATCCCGGCAAAATGCCTGCACCGGCGTAAAGCTTGATTTTATCGCCATTGATCTCTGCTGAACGTAAGGCAACGCAAAACTCGGCCTGCGCCAGTGAAAGATAACCGGCAGACCCCGCATACCAGCCGCGCGTAAACGGCTCGACCTGACGAATAAACGCACGCGCTGCCTGACGAGGCAACCCAGCCACTGCCGCTGTCGGCTGCAAATCATTCAGGCAAACGGTATCAGAGGCTTGATGCAGCGTGGCGCTTATCGCGCGGCGTAAATGTTGTACTTTACGCAACCTTATCACTTCAGGAGGCATAACATCCAACGTGGCGACGGATTGCTGCAACCGTTGGCTGATATCGTCCACCACGAATTGGTTTTCGCACTGGTTTTTTCTGTCATTCATCAACCACTGCGCGAGCGTCTCGGCAGTGCGATCATTGTCATCGCTGGCGACCGTGCCAGCCAACGCTTCCGTGTTCAGGGTGGTTCCCTGTCGTAAGTAAAGGCGTTCAGGACTAGACCCCATAAAGGCCTGTTCCGCGTTGTGGGCCAGCATAAAGTGGAAGCAGCGATGATTGGCGGCGCGGCTGGCAGCCATCATACTTGCCGCGCACAGCGGCTGTGACAACGTCAACGTGGTACAGCGTGCCAAAACCACTTTTTCCATCTTATCAGCAGCGATGCTCGCCAGTGCCTGTTCAAGCATGCTAACCCACCCTTCCCGCGAAGGTTGGTGCGCTTGCGCTACAATGCGACTGGTCAGTGGCGCAATGGGATGCGCGGGCAACAGGAATTTGATAAATGCAGCAGCTTCATCGGCATCCGCCTGCAATGAGGTTTCACTGAACAGATTCACCTTGAGACTCAGTTGATTGCCCTGACGAATGACTTCAACGCGCGGTAAAAAGAGATAGTCAGCCGATTCGCCCTCTTCCGTCGTCGTGTGTTCAAAACCGTTGAGCCCCCAAACACGCACATCCGGCGCACTGCGATAACGCTGAAAAAAGCCTTCGGCATCACTGATGTGGCGAAAACCGCGCACGATACCGCACACGGCAGCTTCTTCTGGCTCCTGCCGGTGCTGCCAGTAAAACTGGGGATAAACAGGCTGGGTGGCCAACCAAGGCAACAATGACGGCTCACTCGCTTCTGTCGCAACGATATCCATGGGTAAAGAGACAACGAGTTGTCGACTTCCCGGCGATGCTGGCTGCGGTTCACGCAATACCTGCTGCATACGACGCAGCAAGTGAGAAAGTTGTTTCACCCTTACCCCAAAGCTCAAACGTAAAGCACGGGATTATACGGCAAAAAGCGGATAATGTGAGACAGGCTTCAGTGCTATCTATGGTCAAATCATTGTAAACAAGCACAACAACAAACCGGTGTCACGCATTATAGAAACTATCGCGCAATAATTAATCGCATCAATCGACAAACACAGCGGACGCAACGCGGTAAAATGGCGTTGCTATCATCATTTATTTCCCAATTTCCGATCCTTTCGCCGGTTTTTACCGGCTTTTTTTTGCCCCGATGCTTACGTCCTCCTGAGGATCCCCTCTCACCATTGGCGAATATCACAGCAAAAAGGGTTAACTGTTCCGATTAATCTCGGAAGTTAGGCTACGGGATTAAGGAAGTTTCGATTCAGTGAGGAAGTTATGATAAAAAGGGAGCCGGACAAAGAGAGGGTGGTGCGTGGAACATGAGCAAAGTAACGCGAGAAGCGCAATGCCAAATCGAGAGCGCGGAAACAGAAGAGACCGCGCAAGGCGCAGGTTATCCTTATTTGTTACTGGCTGAGGTCAATGCCTTTCATTTTCTCATCTTACGCTCTGCCAAGTAGGAACTGCCATCATGCCTGCGAGTCTGCTTCGCTACCTTACCCTGTTCGCCCTGCTGCTACTGCTGACAACCGGCACGCTGAGCTACAATATCGTGAACAACTGGTTGGCAGAGAAGAAATCTACGCTCAACACCCTCGCTCTGGGTATGCAAAAGCGCATCGACACCTACCGCTTTTTCACCTACCAAATTTATAGCAATCTGAACAACGACGTCGCCGGGGAAGATAACGTCAATGCCATCAGTCTGCTGCCGGATGTGTTTTATGTGGAAAAAAACGGCCAGAAAACCGATGCGCTCATCTTTGGTCAGCACGATAAATCAACACTGAGCGCGGTGCGCAAGATTTCTCGTTATCTCGATATCCTGTGGGGTGCCGAGAGCGATATCTACTCCATGTACTACCTTAACGGTGTAGATAACAGCCTGAGCATGATTTCCACGCAAATCCTGAAAGACATTTCCGCACAGTTTCGCGGCAGCTATATCACCGCAATTGCTGAAGCCCGGCGCACCGAGATGCTGCAACAGTCAAACGCGCTTGATGAACGCGAGAGCTTCTCCCCCATCCGCAAGCTGCGCTTTTATAATGACTACTATTTTACGCTGCGCACCACCTTCAACCAGCCGGGCCATCTGGCGACCATTATCGCCTTTGATTTGCCCATCAACGATCTGATCCCACACACGCTGTCGCGCGACAACTTCATCCTGCGTGCAGAGAGCGTGGGAATCAGCAGTGAAGCGTTCACCAACAATGAAGATACGACTCGCGTCCAGTTAAACGGTTCGCTGTTAGAGGTGGCTGCACCGCTGGTTAACGCGCCGGTGAATATCGTTTATCAGTTACCTCTGCGGCAATTTACTGCCGATATGGCGCGTAATAATATCTGGTTACTGCTGCTGAATCTGGCGCTGTTGGCGCTAACCCTCACAGGATTCTACCTATGGCGCCAACCCAACCGCGATGCGCGTGACGATCCGTCACCCCGCTTGCGTAAACAACAGGCGCTTTATCAGGAGATCGTTAAACGCATCCCGATTGGCATTCTGGTTTATGATTTTTCTGCCAACCGCGTGGTGGTACAAAACGCCATTGCCGAGCATCTGTTGCCCCATCTGAGTTTGGAGAAAATCGCTGCGATGGCGCGCGAGCATCAGGGTGTGGTGCAGGCGACCATCAACAACGAGATGTACGAGATTTTACAGTTCAGCCACCCGCAGATGCCAGAGCACAACCTGTTTCTGATTCGCGAGCAGGATAAAGAAATCCTGGTGCATAAAAAGATGCAATTGGCACAGCGCGAATATGATAAAAACGTGCTGGCGCGCCAACGGCTGTTAACCCATCTTCGCCAGGAGCTGCATACGCCAATGCAGGCCTTACAGCAGCATTTGCTGTCTCTGGCACAAACGGCGGATGACGAGATTCGCGCTAGGTTGTTACGTAAAGCGTCGGATGAAACAGCGCAAACCATCGCGCTGCTGGATAATATTGCGCTCCATGACCGGCTCGACAACGACACATGGCAACCGGACGTAGTGCCATTTTCCCCCCTCACGATGATGGATAACCTGCTGCTTGCCAGTCTGCCGCGCCTTTCCCAAAAAGGGCTGCATCTGTTTCATCACTACCGTCTAGAACCGCAACGTTTGTATGTGGGCGACATGGCTATGTTGCAAAAAGCGCTGTTGCTGCTGCTCGGCTACGCCATCACCAACACGGATTACGGCAAGATAACGCTCACGCTGGAAGCAGATGCCGAGCAGGCAGACAAACTCACTATCCGGCTCAGCGATACCGGCACCCGCATGTCAGCAGCTGAGCTAGATAATCTGCGCCACCCCTGGCTGACCGTGCCGTCGGCCGATCGCACCCAACAAAATTCAGGATTTGCACTGTTTCTCTGCCATCAAATCACACGCAAGCTTGGCGGAGATCTGAATATCGCCTGCAAACAAGATCTCGGCACGCACTATCAGTTGACGGTCACGCTGCCTGCCAGCGTCAACAGCGAGGATGAAGACGAAAAGCTGCTGGAAGACATGACAGTACTGTTAGATATCACCGCCAATGAAGTACGGCAGATTGTGCAGCACCTGCTCTCCAGTTGGGGGGCCGAATGTGTCAACGCCGATGAGCGCCAGATGCCACAGGAGTTCGATCTGCGTATTGTCGATGATGAAGCAAAAATGGCGGATAATACGCTGCTGGTGAACGGTGAGGATACCCACGTGACCGTACTGGCACCACGTCGCTTACGCACCAATTTTAATATCAGCCAATTGCTGCAAGATGCCGTGTTGACTTTAATTGAACAACAATTAGAGGCTACACCGCACGATGCAGCACCAACGGACATTCAAGAATACGCCCGACAACTGAAAGGCAGCGACTATTTTTCGCTGTTCGTTGAAACGGTACCCGACGACATCGCCAAACTGTATACTGATGCAGAAACAAGCGACTTTTCAACGCTGGCACAAACGGCGCATCGACTTAAAGGTGTGTTTGCCATGTTAAATCTGCACCCTGGCAAACAATTGTGTGAACAACTTGAGCGGCATATTACAGAACAGGCGAGTGAAGAAATCAAACACGATATTGATGAGATCGACGAACTGGTCCGTGTATTATTGCAACCTAATGGCCAACAAGACGAGTAAATAAAACGATGAGTAATTTAAACGTAATTATCGCTGACGACCATCCGATTGTCCTTTTTGGCATTAAAAAATCGCTTGAACAAATTGAGTGGGTTAACGTGGTGGGTGAATTTGAAGACTCAACATCACTAATCAATCACCTGCCAAAACTGGATGCCAACGTTTTAATTACCGATTTATCCATGCCCGGTGATAAATACGGTGATGGCATTACGCTTATCAAATACATCAAACGCCATTTTCCCCATCTGGCGATCATTGTGCTGACCATGAA
The DNA here is from genome assembly GCA_964293225.1 of uncultured Symbiopectobacterium sp. Classification (GTDB taxonomy): domain Bacteria; phylum Pseudomonadota; class Gammaproteobacteria; order Enterobacterales; family Enterobacteriaceae; genus Symbiopectobacterium. The sequence continues at coordinate 14,496 of CAXYYB010000004.1, forward strand.
CAACAACCCCGCCATTTTAAGCGCAGTGTTGGACCTTGATATTGAAGGCATTGTGTTGAAGCAAGGGGCGCCAACCGATTTGCCCAAAGCGCTGGCGGCCTTGCAAAAGGGCAAAAAATTCACCCCGGATAGCGTTGCCAAAGTGCTGGAAAAAATCAGCGCCAGCGGTTACGGCGACAAGCGCCTATCTCCGAAAGAGAGCGAAGTGCTGCGCCTGTTTGCAGAAGGCTTTCTGGTGACGGAAATTGCTAAAAAGCTGAACCGCAGCATTAAAACCATCAGCAGCCAGAAAAAATCTGCTATGACCAAGCTGGGTGTTGATAACGATATTGCCTTGCTGAAATACCTCTCCTCCATCAATGGCGCCGAACCGGGAGAAAGTGCGTAAGCACTGACATCTCCCGTTCACACTGTCTCCCCGTCGTTCCTGTTGACACAGGAACGACGAACACTACCGTTGACGAACACTACAGTTAACGCACTTACGTTGCACTACCCCGCTGTTCACGCACTTGCTCGCTGTACTGCGACAAACACTGTTGCAGCACATCCAGCGTAACCGGTTTCGATAAACAGTTATCCATCCCCGCCGCCAGACAACGTTGTCGTTCTTCCGCAAGCGCGTTGGCGGTGACGCCAATCACTGGCGCTTCCCAGTGCTGCGCGCGCAGGGTACGCGTCAGCGTATAGCCATCCATATGCGGCATGTTGACATCAGTCAGCACAATATCAGCCGTTTGCTTTGCCAGCGTAGCTAATGCATCCACACCGTCATTAGCAGTAATGACCTGATAGCCCAGCGATCCAAGCTGATCGGCGAGCAAACGACGGTTGATCGGATGATCGTCCACCACCAGAATCAATATGTCGCTATTGTCTACCAGGTTATAGTGCGCTTGGGCGCGTGTACCCGGCACGGCTGAGGTTTCCTCTTCCCCGTCGTTGTTGCGGCACAGACGTTCCAGCAACGCGGGCAAATCTGGCAATCCGGCGGTGCTGATTACCCAGCGCCCTGCCTCACGCTCTTGTGCGCTTCCGATGTGCACGTGACTAAACAACACACTCCAGCGCGAAAGCGGCGGCGTAGCCTGCGAATAATCGCTGATGACGATGTCGTCTTCCTGCACGACCTGATCAGAATAACGGGCCGCTGAGAGACCGTATTGATGCAGCAAGCTGAGTGCATTGTGCTCAAGGCTGGCATTACGCATCCGCAGCCAGCAGGTTTTCTGCCTGAGCGCATCGCTGACCGTCGGTGTTTCATAACGTGCCTGATAGAGCGGGATACGAATACCGAACTGACTGCCCAGCCCGGGTTCCGATATCAGCGACATGTCGCCATCCATCAAGTTCACCAACTTTTCACAGATAGCCAACCCCAACCCGGTGCCCTGGAAATGGCGCTGAACACCACTGCCTACCTGGAAAAAAGGATCGAACAGCTTGAGCGCTTCGCGGGGATTGATCCCCACGCCGGTATCCCGTACCCAAAATTCGAGATAGCCGTCAGTGCAACTCACCTGAAAGATGATGCAGCCAGTATCGGTAAATTTAATCGCATTGCTCACCAGATTCGAAAGCACCTGCTGCAAGCGCACCGGATCGCCGGACAAGGTTGCTGGTACCGAAGGATCGATAAAGCAGTAGAGCGTCAGATTTTTTCGCACCACCAGCGGCAGATAGTTGCTGGTGATGTGGCTGACCACTTCCTGCGGGGTAAAAATAGCCGGTTCGATTTTAAGCTGTTCCGACTCTATCTTGGAAAAGTCGAGAATATCGCTGATGATTTTGAGCAGCAGTGCTGAGGAGTTCTGCATCGCCGCCGCCAATCGATTCGCATCCTTCGACAGGCTTTTGGTACGGAGCAAATCCAGATTACCGATAATCCCGTACAGCGGCGTGCGCAGTTCATGGCTGACCGTAGCCAAAAACATCGATTTCGACTGACTCGCCTGTTCAGCGGCATTGGCCATTTCTTGCAGCGACTCTTCCATCTTCACTCGCGCACTCACATCGGAGAGCACGCAAATCGCCACATTCTCATTGCGATAACGCGAATGGACGAAACTGATTTGCAGGTGATGGTTCCGGCTGGTGACCACATCGACATATTTTGATTGCTGTTCACAGATAATGCGCGTGATCTTGATCCGGTCTTCATGGGTTAACAAATTCAGATAGTTATGTGCCAGTTCGTTGCTAAGCAGGTTAGTGCCGTCGCTGATGCGTAAAATACAGATGCCTACCGGCGCAGAGGCCACGATTTTACGGTTAAACTGTTCGTTCTCTTCCAGTTGAAAGGCGTTAATCTGCGCAGGCATAAACATCTTGCGTTCGAACGTCCAGGCGAGAATAAACAGCACCAGCGCAGAAAGCAGGTTTAACAACACGATGTTGATAATCAGCGAGTTTAACTGCGAGAGCAGCACGCTGAACGGCATGAAATAGACGATATTAAACGTGGTTGGCGGTAAGGCTTTCTTCAGAATAATTTCGTCGTAACCGTCCACATAACCAAAGTAGGTGCGATCATTCGGGTAGCTGGAGGTTATCGAGCCGTTGCGCTCTTTATCAGTAAATTGCAGCAGCGGCTGATTGAACTGATCGAGCAATTTGGCTCCGACCGTAAATTTACCGGCGGCAACAAAATCATCCAGACGGATGGTTTGCTCGATACCCATCAGGGTTTCCAGACGATCCCCTTTATAAATCGGTGTAATGGCATACAGATAGCCAATATCGGGATCGGAGGCCGGGGTTATCCAATACACCGTTTCATCGCGCCATTCACCCTGAGTCGCATGCTTTTTATCGGCAAACCGTTCTTGCAGGTTCTGCAACAAATTATCGCGATCCAGCGCCTGATTACGGATACCAAAATCCATCATGCACTGCCAGGCTCCATCGACAAAAAACACCCGGTTCAGATCGTACACCGTGGAGAAGTTATCCTGCCAATCGGTAAAAAAAGCGCTGACGGCATCCAACTGCCCTTTTTGGGTCTGATAGATAGCCTGACAGTCTGCGCCTGCGGTTAAGGGATAGAGCGAAAGCAGCGGTGTACGCGGGGTGTTGGCAGCTGACGGCGTAGCGTGCGCGGGCGCCATGTTGACATGACTAACGGCCACATAGCGTAATTCCCGCACAATATCCGTGGTGCGACGAATATACTCCTGCGACTGATCGTAACTCTGGTTATATTCCAGGCGTAACTCAGCTTCTTTATCGTTGAGCACTTTGCTGAAATAGAAAACGGAAATCAGCGCCCCCAGCATCCATAACATCATCGCCAGCACCCTGAACAGGTAGCGGGAAATTTTCAGCGTCGTGTGAAATGAAGCGAGGTATTTCAAAGTTATTCCATCAAGTCGGTAAACGGTTACAGGGGAAAGGCGTGTCGATACAGTACCGAGAGCGCATAAAAAAAGCCAGCATCTGAGGTGCTGGCTTTGGTTTCACCGGTGTAGCACGCGATTATTCGTCGTCAGTCATATCGTCGTCGGTTTCAGCATCATCAATGCTGTCTTCTTCTTCGGCGACTTCACCCGGCGCGGTTGCCACGCTGTCGAGCTCTTCATCTTCGACCGGCTCCGCAACACGTTGCAGCCCTACCACGTTTTCGTCTTCCGCGGTGCGGATAAGCGTCACGCCTTGGGTGTTACGGCCTACGATGCTGACCTCAGAGACACGGGTGCGCACCAGCGTACCGGCATCGGTGATCATCATGATCTGATCCAGCTCATCAACCTGCACCGCACCGACAACCTTACCGTTACGCTCGCTCACTTTGATAGAGATAACGCCTTTGGTGGCACGGGATTTGGTCGGGTATTCACTCACCGCAGTACGCTTACCGAAGCCGTTTTGCGTGACGGTAAGGATATCACCCTCGCCGCGCGGCACGATCAGAGACACGACGCGATCGTCGCCCTGAAGGTTGATACCGCGCACACCGGTAGCGGTACGCCCCATCGCACGCACTGCCGCTTCGGAGAAGCGCACCACCTTGCCTTCGGCAGAGAACAGCATCACTTCGTTCTCACCGTCCGTCAAATCAACGCCGATCAGCTCATCACCCTCATTGAGGTTAACGGCAATAATCCCTTTCGAACGTGGATTGCTAAACTCGGTCAGCGCCGTTTTCTTCACCGTACCGCTGGCGGTCGCCATAAACACGTTTTGGCCTTCTTCGTATTCACGCACCGGCAGAATGGCAGTAATGCGCTCTTCCGGCTCCAACGGCAACAGGTTGACGATCGGACGCCCACGCGCACCTCGGCTTGCTTCCGGCAATTGGTACACCTTCAGCCAGTAGAGACGGCCACGGCTCGAGAAGCAGAGGATGGTGTCATGGGTGTTAGCCACCAGCAGGCGGTCGATAAAATCTTCTTCCTTGATGCGTGCCGCTGACTTGCCTTTGCCCCCACGACGCTGCGCTTCATAGTCGCTCAGCGGTTGGTATTTGACATAGCCCTGATGGGAAAGCGTAACCACCACATCTTCCTGATTGATCAGGTCTTCGATATTGATGTCAGCACTGTTAGCGGTGATTTCAGTACGGCGTTCGTCACTGTACTGTGCCTTGATGGCTTCCAGTTCTTCACGGATGACTTCCATCAAACGCTCAGGGCTGGTCAGAATGCGCAGCAGTTCGGCGATCTGCAACAGCAACTCTTTGTATTCATCCAGCAGCTTTTCGTGTTCCAGACCGGTCAGTTTTTGCAACCGCAGATCCAGAATCGCCTGAGCCTGCTGCTCGGTCAGGTGGTATTTGCCGTCGCGAATCCCGAATTCCGGCTCCAGCCAGTCAGGACGCGCAGCATCATTACCCGCACGCTCCAGCATGGCTGCAACGTTGCCCAGATCCCAGGCACGCGCAATCAATGCCGCCTTGGCTTCTGCCGGCGTTGGTGCATTGCGAATCGCTTCAATGATCGGATCGATATTTGCCAGCGCAACCGCCAGCCCTTCCAAAATATGGGCACGTTCGCGCGCTTTACGCAGTTCAAAAATAGTTCTGCGTGTCACCACTTCACGACGGTGGCGAACAAAGGCAACCAGAATATCCTTGAGCGGCATGATCTTCGGCTGGCCCTGATGCAGTGCCACCATGTTAATGCCGAACGAGACCTGAAGCTGAGTCAGCGAGTAGAGGTTATTCAGTACCACTTCACCTACGGCATCGCGTTTGATCTCAATCACGATACGCATGCCGTCTTTATCGGACTCATCGCGCAATGCGCTGATGCCTTCAACGCGTTTCTCTTTCACCAACTCGGCGATTTTTTCAATCAGACGCGCTTTGTTCACCTGATAGGGAATCTCGTGCACGATAATAGTCTCACGACCATTTTTATCGTCCACTTCCACTTCGGCGCGTGCGCGGATGTAAATTTTGCCGCGCCCGGTGCGGTAGGCTTCTTCAATGCCGCGTCTGCCGTTGATGATCGCGGCGGTCGGGAAATCCGGCCCTTTAATATGTGCCATCAACCCTTCCAGGCTGATGTTTTCATCTTCGATATACGCCAGACAGCCGTCGATCACTTCCGTCAGGTTATGGGGCGGAATGTTGGTCGCCATCCCCACGGCAATACCGGAAGAACCGTTTACCAGCAGGTTAGGAATACGCGTCGGCATTACATCGGGGATCTGTTCTGTGCCATCGTAGTTGGGCACAAAATCGACCGTTTCTTTTTCCAGATCCGACAGCAGCTCGTGGGCGATTTTCGACATGCGGATTTCGGTATAACGCATGGCCGCCGCCGAGTCGCCGTCTATCGACCCGAAGTTGCCCTGACCATCGACCAGCATATAGCGCAGGGAAAAAGGTTGCGCCATACGCACGATGGTTTCATACACGGCGGAATCACCGTGCGGGTGGTATTTACCGATAACGTCGCCGACCACACGGGCCGATTTTTTATAGGGTTTGTTCCAGTCATTTCCCAGCACGCTCATCGCGTACAGCACGCGCCGGTGCACGGGTTTCAAGCCGTCACGAACATCAGGCAAGGCACGCCCGACAATAACGGACATGGCATAGTCCAGATAGGAGTTTTTCAACTCATCTTCGATATTGACCGGTGTTATTTCTCTGGCAAGGTCGCTCATGGAGCCGCTATCCCTCTATTAATGCATCAACCCGAGTTCAAAAGGTGGAAAATGATAGCACAAAACCCACCTCACAGGGAAAATACGCGCACGAGTAATGACGCTTTTCTTTCATTCACTGCCTTTTCCGTCGCCGTGGCAAAAAGGAGAATCGCTACTACATCCTGCCTACACCCGATATACTCACCGCAGATGAGAATAACAAAAGGTTGTATACCGCATGAACGCAGAAACACAGACCCAGAATGTCGATCATGATGAAATTGCCAAGTTTGAAGCCGTCGCCTCGCGCTGGTGGGATCTGGAAGGCGAGTTCAAACCGCTGCACCGCATCAACCCGCTGCGACTTGACTACATCGCGCGCCGCGCCGATGGGCTGTTTGGCAAGCAGGTGCTGGATGTCGGCTGCGGCGGCGGCATTCTGGCTGAGAGCATGGCGCGCGAAGGGGCAGAGGTGACCGGATTGGACATGGGTGCCGAACCGTTGCAGGTTGCCCGACTGCACGCGCTGGAGAGCGGCGTCAGCGTGCAGTATGTGCAGGAAACCGTGGAGTCTCACGCGGCGGCACACGCCGGGCGCTATGACGTGGTGACCTGTATGGAGATGCTGGAACATGTGCCCGATCCGCAATCAGTGGTGCGCGCCTGTGCCGCCTTGGTCAAACCCGGCGGACACGTATTCTTCTCTACCATCAACCGTAATGCCAAAGCCTGGTTATTGATGATTTTCGGCGCCGAATACGTGCTGAAAATGGTGCCGAAAGGCACCCATGACGCGAAGAAATTTATTCGCCCGGCGGAGTTATTGCATTGGGTGGACGAAACCTCGCTGGTGGAACAGCACATTACCGGTCTGCACTATAACCCGCTGCGTGATCGTTTCACGCTCGGCCCTAATGTAGACGTGAACTATATGCTGCATACGCAGCGCGGCGCTGAATAAGTCAGCGTTGGCTGGCTTTATCGCTTACCTTTGCAACGCTGATTGGTGATATCGTCGCCAATCGGCCATTCCCTCAACTGTCATAACCTTAGACGCTGATCAAATTAAGAATTTTCTGTACGCAGAAAAAAGCGGCAATCGATCAATTTTTTATTTTTTTATCCCCATCCATTGACAAAAGTTAAGGCCGCAACGCTACAGGCGTTTAGCCAGTGTGTAACAATTCCTCCCCATGTTATCCACAATTTCGGTGTGTTTTGTTCACTTGCAATAGCCGAAGATTCTCACTATCTTGTTATCATTCAAAACCAAAACCCCTATATGTAGTGTTTACCCCACACACCTCAGCACTAGACTGTCGTGTGCGCTTTCGATCGGGAAAACGCTACTGCATTGGGAAAAACGGATAGGTACTACACCACATGAACCAGAGCCTGCTAGTAACCAAACGCGATGGCAGCAAAGAACGCATCAATCTGGACAAGATTCACCGGGTGATTACCTGGGCAGCAGAAGGCCTGCACAATGTGTCAGTGTCCCAAGTCGAACTGCGCTCCCACATTCAGTTTTATGACGGCATCAAGACCGCCGATATCCATGAAACCATTATTAAAGCTGCCGCCGATCTGATTTCCCGTGACAGCCCGGACTACCAATATCTGGCTGCACGTTTAGCCATTTTCCACTTGCGGAAGAAAGCCTACGGCCAGTTTGAACCACCGACGTTGTTCAATCACGTCACCAAAATGGTGGAACTGGGCAAATACGATACCCATTTGTTGCAGGACTACACGCCAGAAGAGTTCGCTCAGATGGACGCTTTCATCGATCACTGGCGCGACATGACCTTCTCTTACGCTGCGGTCAAGCAGTTGGAAGGGAAATATCTGGTGCAAAACCGCGTTACCGGTGACATCTACGAAAGCGCCCAGTTCCTGTATGTACTGGTGGCTGCCTGCTTGTTCTCCGGTTACCCGCGCGAGACGCGTCTGGATTACGTCAAACGCTTCTATGATGCGATTTCTACTTTCAAGATTTCGCTACCAACGCCGATCATGTCCGGCGTACGTACGCCGACCCGCCAGTTCAGCTCTTGCGTGTTGATCGAGTGCGGCGACAGCCTGGATTCCATCAACGCCACCTCCAGCGCTATCGTGAAATACGTTTCACAGCGTGCCGGTATCGGCATTAACGCCGGTCGTATCCGCGCGTTGGGTAGCCCAATTCGCGGCGGTGAAGCGTTCCATACCGGCTGTATTCCGTTCTATAAACATTTCCAGACCGCCGTGAAATCCTGCTCACAGGGCGGCGTGCGCGGTGGTGCGGCAACGCTGTTTTACCCGCTGTGGCATCTGGAAGTGGAAAGCCTGCTGGTGCTGAAGAACAACCGTGGCGTGGAAGGCAACCGCGTACGTCATCTCGATTACGGCGTGCAGTTGAACAAGCTGATGTATCAGCGTCTGGTCAAAGGGCAAGACATCACCCTGTTCAGCCCTTCTGACGTGCCCGGCCTGTATGACGCGTTTTTCGCCGATCAGGACGAATTCGAACGCTTATATCAGCAGTATGAAAAAGACGACAGCATCCGCAAGAAATCCATGAAAGCGGTCGATCTGTTCTCGCTGATGATGCAAGAGCGCGCCTCTACCGGCCGTATCTACATTCAACACGTCGATCACTGCAACACCCACAGCCCGTTCGAACCGACCATCGCACCGGTGCGCCAGTCCAACCTGTGCCTGGAGATTGCGCTGCCAACCCATCCGCTGGAAGACGTCAACGACGAAAAAGGCGAGATCGCGCTCTGCACCCTCTCCGCGTTCAACCTTGGCGCATTGAATAGCCTGGACGATTTGGAAGATTTGGCGCGCCTGGCAGTACGTGCGTTAGACGCCCTGCTGGACTATCAGGATTACCCGATTCTGGCCGCCAAACGCGGTGCCATGGGCCGCCGCACACTCGGTATCGGCGTTATCAACTTTGCTTACTATCTGGCGAAAAACGGTGTGCGCTACTCCGACGGCAGTGCCAACAATCTGACGCACAAAACCTTTGAAGCCATTCAGTACTACCTGCTGCAAGCCTCAAACGAGTTGGCGCGCGAACAGGGTGCCTGCCCGTGGTTTGACCAAACGACGTATGCCCGTGGCGTGCTGCCTATTGACACCTACAAGCGCGATCTGGACAACATTTGCAGCGAACCGTTGCATTATGACTGGGAAGCCCTGCGCGACAGTATCAAAACACACGGTCTGCGTAACTCCACGCTCTCTGCGTTGATGCCATCGGAAACCTCATCACAGATCTCTAATGCTACCAACGGTATTGAACCACCGCGCGGACACATCAGTATCAAGGCGTCAAAAGACGGCATTCTGCGCCAGGTGGTGCCGGATTATGAAACCCTGAAAGATGCCTACGAGTTACTGTGGGAAATGCCGAACAATGACGGCTATCTGCAATTAGTGGGGCTGATGCAGAAGTTTATCGATCAGGCTATTTCTGCCAACACCAACTACGATCCGGCGCGCTTCCCATCAGGAAAAGTGCCGATGAAACAGTTGCTGACTGACTTGCTCACCGCCTATAAGTTCGGGTTAAAAACGCTGTATTATCAAAACACCCGTGACGGTGCAGAAGACGCTCAGGAAGATATCCTGGCCGATGCGCAGGATGACGGTTGCGAAGGCGGAGCCTGCAAGATTTAAACCGCTTCCCGAGTAGGGTGTTGTTTACGTAAGTTTTTTTCAGGAGGCGGTTAAATGCCTCCTGTCCCTTTTTTGGAGATACAGCCCTATGGCTTATACCACCTTCTCACAGAATAAAAACGATCAGCTTCTGGAACCGATGTTCTTTGGTCAGTCCGTTAACGTCGCACGTTACGATCAGCAAAAATATGAAATATTCGAGAAACTGATCGAAAAACAGCTCTCCTTTTTCTGGCGTCCGGAAGAGGTGGATGTGTCTCGCGATCGCATCGACTACCAAGCGCTACCAGAACATGAAAAGCACATCTTCATCAGCAATCTGAAATACCAAACGCTGCTGGACTCCATTCAAGGACGCAGCCCAAACGTTGCCTTGTTACCGCTGATCTCCATCCCTGAATTGGAAACCTGGATAGAAACCTGGGCGTTTTCAGAAACCATCCATTCCCGTTCCTATACCCATATCATCCGCAATATTGTCAACGATCCGGCACTGGTGTTCGATGATATCGTCACCAATGAAGAGATTCTGAAACGTGCAAAAGACATCTCTTCTTTCTATGACGATCTGATCGAACTGACCAGCTATTACCACCTGCTGGGCGAAGGCACACATCAGGTGAACGGTAAAACCGTCACCGTGAATCTGCATGCCCTGAAGAAACAGCTTTATCTGTGTCTGATGAGCGTCAACGCGCTGGAAGCGATTCGTTTTTATGTCAGTTTTGCCTGCTCATTCGCTTTTGCCGAACGTGAACTGATGGAAGGCAACGCCAAAATCATCAAACTGATCGCCCGCGATGAAGCACTGCACCTGACCGGCACCCAGCATATGCTGAATCTGATGCGTTCCGGCCAGGACGATCCGGAAATGGCACAAATCGCCGAGGAGTGCCAACAGGAATGCTACGACCTGTTTGTGCTGGCGGCACAGCAGGAAAAAGAGTGGGCGGAATACCTGTTCCGTGACGGCTCGATGATTGGCTTAAACAAAGACATTCTCTGCCAGTACGTTGAATACATCACCAATATCCGCATGCAGGCGGTGGGGTTGCCATTACCCTTCCAAACACGCACTAACCCAATCCCGTGGATTAACGCCTGGCTGGTCTCAGACAACGTGCAGGTAGCTCCGCAAGAAGTGGAAGTAAGTTCTTATCTGGTCGGCCAAATTGATTCTGAAATCAACGCCGACGATCTGAGTGACTTCCAGCTCTAAGTTGATGAGCAACTCAACCATCACACTGCGCGTCTCAGGCGCGCAGCTTACCAACAACGACAGCGCCGCCTCCCTACTGGATGTGCTGGAACAACACCGCGTACCTGTGGAATATCAGTGCCGTTCGGGCTATTGCGGTGCCTGCCGCCTACGGCTAGTGAAAGGTCGCGTTGCCTATCACCAGACGCCCCTTGCCTGCGTACAGCAAGACGAAATATTGCCGTGCTGCTGCATGCCAGTAAATGACATTGAGTTGGAGCTGTGAGCGTTCGGCATGCCCGGTGCACTATCAAGATATCCAAATAGGGCGATCGCGCGGTATTGGCTCAATGCTGTGTTGTCACCCGACAGTTAGTATGTACCCAGGTTAATGGGTATTTGAGCACATGGGAATGCCGCTCAACAATCATCATGAAGCGCGGTGTATGATATTTCTAAGTGACGTGCGCAGAGCGTTTTCATTCGGGTATGGATACCCATGATTTTAACGGCAAAGGGTAATAAAGGTGCTGTAAATGGTGTTAAGGATGAACCGGTTCGTTGTGCTAGTAGTCATGTGTTTCCTGCTGTCGGCTTGCGATAACGATACGCCTGACGCCGCTGCGCAATATGCGCTAGGAAGCGCTTATGATGATGGCGGCACACAAAATATTAATTATGAGAAAGCCAAATACTGGTATGAGAAATCTTCTGCTCGTGGAAATCTCGATGCCATGAGGGCACTTGGGTTTATGTACGAAAAGGGCAAGGGGATGGCGGTCAATTACACAAAAGCCATTGAGCTCTACACAAAAGCGGCTGAAAAAGGTGATTACCACTCCCATATCAATTTATGGTGGATGTACTCTCAAGGGCTTGGCGTAGAAAAAAACAGCGATGTTGCTGCGCAGTGGTCTCAAAAAGCGAAGACGCTGGAAGCGGCAGAAAAAACAGACTAGGGCAAAGAGGCATCTCCACCGTCACGGGGGGAGCACAAAAACAGCAAATAGTTTAGTTGGTATATTATTTCCCTTTTGTATTTATCAAAGTGAATATAATAAATTGAAGAGGTTTATCTCACTCTCTTTATTTAAACGCTTTTTTAGGATAAAAACGATCTAAATCTTCGCATAATTTTACTTATATACTGAGCTAGCTTCCATCGTGCTGTTACGGCAGTAATTCTTGCCTGCACTGCCCGCAGCGGAAAGAAGGAGCACATTGTTATAATTCTTATAATAGGGACGATAATGAAATTTTCAGATCTGAAAATCGCCACGCGCCTGGCGATTGGCGCTATCATCAGCCTGCTTATCCTGATTATTTTTGGTATATTAGCCTTTGGCGGGCTTAAAAACTTCCATGAGCACATCGACGCCGTAGTAAAGAAAAATTATCCTACCGTGATGCTCTCCAACAATGTTATGAGCAGTTTAAATAACGTCTTTATTAGCCAATCTGCCTTCTTTGCACTGACCGCAGAAAATGACGAAAATAACATCAACACAACGGTTGAACAAATCAAAAAAGACCGCAGTGTTATCGTTAAACATATTACGACGCTCAGTAATTATGTGCAGGACGATGCTGAACTCACTGCCGCGTTAAATACCATCAAGCAGGACTATAGCAAGTTTGCCGAGGCCAGCGATGTGCTGCTGAATCTGGCGAAAAACCGTCAGGATCTACGCCATCAAGCGCTTGAAGTCACCTGGCCTTTGGGTACTGCACTTAAAAAAGATATCTCACAATTCATCAGCAAAGCCGAATACCACATGTGGCAAGCGGACCAAGCGGTTAATCAAAGTTACAGCAGCATTCGCATCATATTGCTGTGCATTATTCTTGCAGGCATCGTTATCAGCCTGACGCTGTCATTTGTAACGGCGCGCAGTGTGGTGCTGCCGTTGCAGCAAGCGGTGTCATTGGCGGAATCCGTTGCACAGGGCAACCTGACGCGATCGATCGACCATCAGCGTAAAGATGAGACTGGCATCTTATTGAATGCGCTGAACAAGATGACCACCAATCTCCAGCAGCTTGTCGGGCAACTACGCGATGGCGCCCACAGCATTGCCTCGGCTACCGCACAGATTGCAGCGGGTAACCTGGATCTCTCCGGCCGCACCGAAGCACAGGCCAGTTCTCTGGAACAGACGGCTGCATCAATGAACCAGCTAGCGGCTACCGTTAAAAACACCGCAGAAAATACCCAACAGGCCAATACGCTGGTGAATGATGCCGCTCTGGAAATGAAAAACAGCGGCAGCAAAATGTCCGATGCCGCGAGCAAAATGCATGAAATCCGTGATTCTGCCAACCACATGGTAGAAATCATCGCCCTGATCGATGGCATTGCTTTCCAAACCAATATATTGGCACTCAATGCCGCCGTTGAAGCCGCTCGTGCGGGTGAACAGGGTCGCGGTTTTGCCGTGGTGGCTAGCGAAGTGCGTAGTCTCGCGCAGCGTAGTGCCGCCGCCGCAAAAGAGATCAAAGCGTTGATCGACGATGCCGTGCACACCACACAACAAGGGATGGAACTGGTGGAAGGTGCCGAAGCATCAATGAAAAACCTGAGCACCAACGCCTCTCACATGAGTAGCATTATGTCGGAAATTGCCCACTCCAGCCGGGAACAAAGCGTCGGGATCGATCAGGTCAACATTGGTGTTGGGCAGCTTGATGCATCAACGCAGCAAAACGCGTCGCTGGTAGAAGAAGTCTCTGCGGCCGCACAATCGCTGCAAAACCAAGCGCAACGCCTGACGGATGCCGTCGCGGTATTTGTCATTACCCCGACCGATTCAACCACTGTGGCGCCCCCGACAGCAGCAACTAAAACGCCTCTACTGGCTGCTGCAAGTACAGGTTCCACTACAACATCCTCAAACGATAACTGGACAACCTTTTAATCCAGCTTCTTGCCGGGGCGTATTCGCGCCCCTGCTTGCCTCATCTCTCGTTTTTGCTATTTTCAGATAATACGCCAATGACAACCCGCGATTACGCCTGCGAAAAGATAGGTTTTATGCACCGACGGCGCTAAAATAATCTTTTCAGGATGAAGAAAAATATAGTTTTATTTCAATTAATTATTTTTAAAACTACCTTTGGAGGTGAAAACCATGCTGAGTGTCATTCCCGTATTGATATTTGTTGCGCTGGTTATTGTATGGTCAGGGATCAAGATCGTGCCGCAAGGCTATCAGTGGACCGTAGAACGTTTTGGCCGCTACACCAAGACACTGATGCCGGGGTTAAACCTGGTGATACCGTTCATGGATCGCATTGGTCGCAAAATCAATATGATGGAGCAGGTACTTGAGATTCCCTCCCAGGAAGTGATTTCCAAAGACAACGCCAACGTGACGATTGATGCCATCTGTTTTATTCAGGTAGTGGAATCAGCACGCGCGGCCTATGAGGTCAGTTCGCTCGAATTGGCGATCAAAAACCTGACCATGACCAACATCCGTACCGTACTGGGCTCCATGGAGTTGGATGAAATGTTGTCGCAGCGTGACAGCATCAACACGCGCCTGCTGCATATCGTTGATGAAGCCACGGGACCATGGGGCGTAAAAATTACCCGTATTGAGATTCGTGATGTGCGACCGCCCGCCGAACTGATCGCCTCAATGAACGCGCAGATGAAAGCAGAACGCACCAAACGTGCCGATATTCTTGAGGCCGAAGGGATACGGCAGGCTGCCATTCTTAAAGCGGAAGGTGAAAAACAGTCGCAGATTTTGAAAGCTGAAGGGGAACGTCAATCCGCGTTTCTGGAAGCAGAAGCCCGAGAAAGAGCCGCAGAAGCAGAAGCACGCGCAACCCAGATGGTCTCTGATGCTATTGCCTCCGGTAATATTCAGGCCATCAACTACTTTGTGGCACAAAAATATACTGATGCACTGAAAGAGATTGGTTCTGCCGACAACAGCAAAGTTATCATGATGCCGCTGGATGCCAGCAATCTGATGGGCGCTATCGGTGGTATCGCCGAATTGATCAAAGACAGCGGAAATGCCCGGAGCCAGAATGGACGTTGAACTGCTGGCTGAGAATGCCCACTGGGTGTGGCTCTCGCTGGGTGGTCTGCTGCTGGCGGCTGAAATGCTTGGGGCCAGCGGCTATTTGCTCTGGAGCGGCGTGTCTGCCGTTATCATCGGTTTGTTAACCTGGGTATTACCGCTGCCTTGGGCGTGGCAGGGAACGCTGTTTGCCGTGCTGACCATCATCACCGCGCTGCTGTGGTGGTACTGGCTGCGTAGCCGTTCACGCCGGGCCACGGACGCCACGTTACTCAATCAGCGCAGTCGGCAACTGATTGGGGTGCGAGCCACCATCACCGAAGCGGTTGAAGATGGCGTCGGCCGAGCGAGAATCGGCGACAGCACCTGGCGGATCAAAGCCGATGAACACCTTCCCGTTGGCACCACGGTCGAAGTGATCGCCGTTGATGGCATCACGCTACACGTCCGCCCCCTCAAGGTTTGACCGCCCTTCCCCATTATCCCCAGCGGTAACACGGTTGGGGATTTTTCATCCTTATGGCAGTATCCTCGCGCAGCACAAGCGGTTAGCATGAGTGTTTGTGGTTGAGGGAGATAAATCATGACGTTACTGCGCCAACTGGCCACCTGGTTGGGATTCATTTCCCCGGTCGCCTATGCCTATCCCGCACTGGATGTTTCGCTGACAAACGGCGGGCGTCTGCATTTGGTAGGCAGTATCCATATGGGCAGCGAAGCCATGTCTCCGTTGCCGGAGGTGTTGCTGAAACAATTGCAGCAGTCTACTGCACTGGTGGTGGAAGCCGATATTTCCGATATGAGTTCGCCGTTGCAGGAAGAGTACGAGCCCATTGCGCTGGCTGAGCGTCTGGATCCAGAACGCTACCAGCAGTTCCAGAAGCACTGTGAGGCATTGGCGATTAGTGTGAGTCGCTTTGAACATCTGCCTGCCTGGCACGCCGCGCTGACACTCCAGGCGATGCAGGCACAATCACTCGGCTTACGACCTCAGTATGGCATCGACTATCAATTGATTCAGGCCGCCAAGGCGGCAAGCATTCCGGTGATTGAACTTGAAGGTCAGCAAGAACAGCTCGCCATGCTGCGACAACTGCCGTTGGGGGGTGTAGGATTACTGGAAGATACGCTGGATCACTGGCACGTTAATGCGCGCCTGCTTCAGGTGATGACTGGCTGGTGGCTGGAAGGACCACCAGCAAAACCCGCTGCCGCTATGCCAGCGACGTTCAGCCACGCGTTGTCCGAGGTATTAATGCGTCAGCGCAATACTCGTTGGCGCGATCAGTTACAGGCACTACCGAACGGACATTATGTGGTGGCTGTCGGTGCGTTGCATCTGTACGGCGACAATAGCCTGCCTTCCCTGCTACAACCTGTTAGTGCAGAGCGATAACAACGGGATTGACTAAGGAACGAGCACCATGACACCCGCAGTAAAACTTCTGGAAAAAAATAAGGTCGCTTTCCAGCTTCACAGCTATGACCATGACCCAAACGAAACCAATTTTGGCGAAGAGGCCGCGCGTAAGCTGGGGTTGAATAAAGAGCAGGTGTACAAAACCCTGCTGGTGTCGCTGAACGGCGATGCCAAACATTTGGCTGTTGCCATCACGCCAGTCTCCGGGCAGTTGGATTTAAAGAAGGTGGCGCGAGCCTTTGGTGCCAAAAAAGCAGATATGGCCGACCCGATGCTGGCTCAGCGGGTTACGGGCTATCTGGTCGGCGGTATCAGCCCGTTGGGACAGAAAAAACTGCTGCCAACCGCCATCGATGAACCGGC
The DNA here is from genome assembly GCA_964293225.1 of uncultured Symbiopectobacterium sp. Lineage (GTDB taxonomy): Bacteria > Pseudomonadota > Gammaproteobacteria > Enterobacterales > Enterobacteriaceae > Symbiopectobacterium. The sequence goes on from CAXYYB010000004.1 coordinate 31,273, forward strand.
ACAACACTTCCCGGTGATTTACGTTTCCGGTGGCAAACGCGGGCTGGATATCGGGCTCGCCCCCGCCGATTTGGCAAAACTGCTGAAAGCCTCATTTAGTGATATTGCCAAGCGGGATTAGGAAAGGAATGCGAAATAATTCGCGTTGTAGCAAGGCGGTAAGCGAAGGGCAAATTTGTCTGGAACAAATTCGAACAGCGCCTGCGCTGGCCCGTAGGGTGAGCCTCAGGGATGAGGTTCATTCATCCCGATGAGCTTACTCAAGTAAGTGATTCGGGTGACTGAGCGCAGCCAACGCTGCCACAGCGTGAATTATGAAGCGTAAAAGAAGCTGATGGCAGAGGACTCCACGGCCAGTGTGTCCCCTGCCACCGCTTCAAAACGGGTAATTAATCGACCTTAGCCCCTTTTTCGACCAACAGCGTCGGCCCTTGCTTCACGTTAAGGGTTAAGCCTTTGGTTTGCACTTCGGCGTTACGCACGCGGATCCCCTGATCGGCATCGATACGCACGTTGTCAAAGTGGAAACCGCTCAAGGGTGCTTCGGGTACACCAATGATGTACGCAGCGGCTTTGCTTTTGCCGGTGGACTCCAGATTCTCGATCGTCACATTGCTGAAATGCGGCGTCTTATATTTATCAAACGGCTGTTTGGCATCGGTATCTGGCGGGTAAATTTGTTCACCCATGGTGAAACCGCCTTCTGCCAGCAGTTTGTCCACTTCGGCTTGCACAATGGGAGCCGCTTTGTAGTAGCCTGCAAACACCAACGGAATATCAACATCGACCATTTTGGTGTTGCGATAAGTGATGTTTTTCACCTCGCCGCCTTTACCGCGCAGCGTTTTGATACGAATACCGTACATCGAACCTTCGAACTGGTTATTTTCCACCAGCACGTTATTCACGCCGCCGGAGGTTTCGCTGCCGATAGAAATACCGCGTCCTTGACGCAATACATTGTTCGCAATGTAGATATTGTCGACGACGCCTTCAGGGAAACGCTCATCGGGCTTCTCGGCCTTGATGGCAATGTGGTCGTCGTTACAGTCGATAAAGTTATTGGTGATACGAATGTTCTGGCTGTCGATAGGATCGATGGCATCGGTGTTCGGTGCGTGCCATGGCGACAGGATCTTGGTGTTGTTGACGTTAACGTCATGCGCGTAACGCATCACCACGTGGAAACTCGGCGAGTGCGTCAGGGTAACGCCATCCACCAACACATTGCTGGAACGGGTGATGTAGATTAAACGCGGACGATCGGTGCCGCCTTTCTTACCCGTAGCACGGATATTGGCACGCCAGCGTTCCCACCACACGGCACCTTGCCCATCAATGGTACCTTCACCGGTGATGGCGACGTTCTTGGCATCAGCAACGCTGATAAACGGCAACCAGCCATTTTCCGCCTCGGCGTATTTGGTCTGTTCTGTGGCACGATAAGCAGCCTCTTCTGTCGACGCCACAATCGTAGCGTTCTTCGCCAAGTTCAGGCGCACATTGCTTTTCAGGAACAGTGGATTGACCAGATAATTACCTTCCGGCACCAGCACCGTACCGCCACCTGCTGCCGCACAATCATCGATAGCGCGTTGGAATGAATCCGTATTCAGTGCAATTTGCAGGCGATGACCTTCCGCACCATACTGCGTGACATCGCACACTTTGCCATTATCGGTAAAAGTGACAATGGCAGGTAAGGCTGCGGCACCCGCCTGAGAACTGACCGCAATACATGCGCCAAGCAATGACAAAACAAACCCCTTCTTCATTCCAACACCCTCTATTGAAAAGACGTTTTAATAAAATATCAAAGGCTTTTCAATAAAAAACAAAGACAGATCACGTTTGTGATGCTGAGCGCACTAAAAATGTTATCGCTAACATTCATCTACTATATCTATCACAAAAAAAACATACCTTCCCTCATGAGAAACAGACATAAAAAAAGAGGGCTTACCTCTCTGCAAGCCCTCTCTAATGTTAGCGCGACCATTTCATCAACGGTATTGGATTTCGCCTTTTGGCGCATAGGCCGCTGCATCAAGCGGTGAATGCTGTTCGATGTACTGCTTCAGCACCTCGGCATCGACAAAACCGGTGTTAACGTAGGTGGGTAATCCATCCAGACGCGGATAACCATCACCGCCCATCGCATTGAAGTTCAGCGTAGCCATACGGTAGGTTTTATCCGCCTGCAACGGTTCGCCCTTGATTTTCACATCCTGCACGCCTTGTCCATCCGCCACCAGGCTGACGTTCAGGAATTGGGCATAGGCACCGGAATCCACTTTCTTGTTCGCCACCGCAGCCAGGTATTTCTCAACCTCGCTACCTTTCATATCGACATAGACCAAGGTATTGGCGAACGGCTGCACTTTCAGCACCGTTTTATAGGTGATATCACCGGGCTGAATAGAATCACGTATGCCACCACCACTCATCACGGCAAAATCCGCATTGGCACGTTCGCGCTGGGCAGATAGCAGCAGATGCCCCAGATTGGTTTGATAGAAGCGCACCTGTTTGCGATCGCCATCCAGCGTGCCATTGACGCTTCCTACCTTCACCTCTAACTGCGCCTGGCCTTTCTCCTGGAACGGCGTCAGCATTTTCACCACTCCATCATCCTGTTTGATCTCTTGGGTGTAATAGACGCGCTCGGTGCCGCCACCGGTCTTCTCCACCTTTTTCTTCAGGTTGACAGGGATAAGTTGGTAATGGGCCAGCGTCAGCGTGCCATTTTTGAACGTGAAATCAGCGCGCCCAACATATTTACCCCATTCGTGGGCCTGAACAATCCAGGTGCCATTTTGCCAATCCGGCGCACAGGGTGTACCCGGTACATAATCCACCTGTTTCTTGTTTTCACTCGCCATGCAGACCGGGTCTTGTGAGTGACCGCCCACAATCATATCCAAATAGCCCGCCGCCAAGCTGCGCGCCATTTCGACATCCCCTGGCGCATTGGAGCCGTGCTGACCATCGTCATAGTGTCCCATATGGGTTGCGGCGATAATCACGTCGGGCTTTTCGGTGCTACGCAGTTGATCAACTACCGATTTCACTTCCGTCGACGGTTTGCGAAACTCGATATCAGTGAAAAATTCCGGGTTACCCAATTTTGCCGTGTCATCCGTGGTCAGGCCGATAACCGCAATCTTGATACCTTGCTTATCAAACAGCGCATAGGGTTTGAACAGACGCTGTTGTGTACTCTTTTGATAGATATTGGCGGACAGCAACGGGAATGTTGCCCACTTTTCCTGCTGGCGCAGTACCGAGAGCGGATTATCAAACTCATGGTTGCCAAGCGCCATGGCATCATAGCCCACCATATTCATGCCACGAAAATCGGGCTCTGCATCCTGCAAGTCTGATTCCGGCACACCGGTATTGATATCCCCGCCGGACAGCAACAGCACGCTGCCGCCTTTAGCAGCCACTTCCTGACGAATCTGATCCACCAGCGTTTTTTGCGCTGCCAACCCATATTCGCCGTATTCGTTATGCCAGAAATGGCCGTGATGATCGTTGGTGTGGAGGATGGTGATGTCATAGGTTTTATTTTTTTCCCACGCCAACGCCCCTGCCGAGGTAAAAACCAGCGACATCGCAATAGCACGTCCTAACGCTTTCGTTGCAAAACGCATGGAAACTCTCCGTTAAGTAAACAACCCCTGTTAAAAAAATGCGATAGCAGCCCTCTACCCGTCCTGGTCTTAGTCAGGTACGCGCAGATTGAGATCTTCCTCCAGAATAGCGCACTTTTGCTCAACGCTCGATTTCATTTGCAACCTGTGACTTGTATCACAAGTAAAATCGGCGTTACGCGCATAAATTCCGAGAGAAAGCTGATGAAAATGGTCAGTTCATTTGATTCTATTGTATTTATGTCATTTAGCCCCGCTATTCTAAGGTTTTTAACACAGAGAAACCGGTTCCGCTCAGTACACAGGATGAAAATGCGGCATAATAGGCATGAGAAAGTATCTTCATGAGAGCAATAACGTTGGTTTATCAATGCTTATCTGACGAAAGCATCATGAAATCTATGTTAGACTTAGATTCAATGAGTAAACGAAGATTTTTACTAGAATACCCTCATTTTCCCAAGCAGGATTTCTTCAAATGAAATAGAATTTGTTCAAGAAGTCTGCTCATGAACGTTTTTCAACAATGGTAAAAGGAGTCGGGATGCATGCAACCACACCACTAATATCCACCATTGCCGTAGGGCTGGTCCTCGCGTTCTTGCTGGGGATTCTGGCCAATCGACTACGCATATCCCCTTTAGTCGGCTATCTGGTCGCAGGGGTTCTGGTGGGGCCGTTTACCCCAGGTTTTGTCGCGGATACCGCGTTAGCACCTGAATTGGCTGAACTTGGGGTTATTCTGCTGATGTTTGGTGTCGGCCTGCATTTCTCACTCAAAGACCTGATGGCGGTGAAATCCATCGCTATACCCGGTGCCATTGCGCAAATCGCCGTTGCCACACTGCTGGGGATGGGCCTTTCCACCCTGCTCGGCTGGAGTCTGGCAAGCGGGTTGGTGTTTGGACTGTGCTTATCCACCGCCAGTACAGTGGTGCTGCTGCGCGCCCTGGAAGAACGGCAACTGATTGACAGCCAGCGCGGACAAATCGCCATTGGTTGGCTGATCGTAGAAGATTTGGCGATGGTGTTGACGTTGGTATTGCTGCCCGCGTTCCGTGACATGATAGGCGCTGAACATGCCGATACCGGTAAGCTGATTCGTGACCTGGCCTGGACCATCGGCAAAGTGGTCGCCTTTATCACACTGATGATTGTGGTGGGCCGTCGCCTGGTGCCCTGGGTGCTGGCTAAAAGCGCCGCCACTGGCTCACGGGAACTGTTCACCCTCGCCGTATTGGCGATGGCGCTCGGTATCGCTTTCGGTGCCGTGAAACTGTTTGATGTTTCATTCGCGCTGGGTGCCTTCTTTGCCGGTGTAGTGCTGAACGAATCAGAACTCAGCCAACGCGCCGCCCACGACACACTGCCGCTGCGTGATGCCTTCGCCGTATTGTTCTTTGTTTCAGTAGGTATGCTGTTCGATCCGATGATTCTGGTGAATGAGCCGATGGCGGTCATTATTACGCTGGCCATTATCGTGTTCGGTAAATCGGCTGCTGCTTTTATGCTGGTACGCCTGTTCGGCCACTCCAAGCGTACCGCGCTGACCATCTCGACCAGCCTGGCGCAAATTGGCGAGTTCGCCTTTATTTTGGCCGGATTGGGCGTTGTGCTCGGTCTCTTGTCCGAGCAGGGGCGTAATCTGGTGCTGGCCGGGGCGATTCTCTCGATTATGATCAACCCGCTGCTCTTTACGCTGCTGGAACGCTATCTGGAGAAAACAGAGACCATTGATGAACAAATCGTGGAAGAAGCCATCGAAGAAGAGAAGCAGATCCCGGTTGATATGTGTAACCACGCGCTATTGGTCGGCTATGGCCGCGTTGGCAGCCTGATCGGTGCCAAACTGTATCAGGAAGGCATTCCTATCGTGGTTATCGAGAATTCGCGTGCACGGGTGGATGCGCTACGCGAGCAAGGCATCAAAGCCGTGCTGGGAAATGCCACTAAGGTGGAAATCATGGAGCTGGCTCGATTGGATTGCGCTCGCTGGCTGTTATTGACCATTCCTAACGGCTATGAGGCAGGGGAGATCGTGGCAGCGGCGCGTGAAAAACGCGCTGATCTGGAGATCATTGCCCGCGCACATTATGACGATGAAGTCAGCTATATCACCGAACACGGTGCCAATCAGGTCGTGATGGGGGAACGCGAAATCGCCAACAGCATGATTACCCTGCTACAGCTTGAGCAGGTAAAAGCGGAAGAACTAAAAGAGTGCCCGATTTGATTCCAATGCGCAGCGGTAACCCCGCTGCGCCCTTTTAGCCGTACTGTTTTACCTACTCGTCACGCACCAGCGCTTCAAACACATCAATGTGCCGCGCATCGTCATTTAACGCTGGAATATAAGCAAACTGTTCACCGCCAGCATGCAGGAAAATCTCCCGGTTCTGTTCCTGAATTTCTTCCAACGTTTCCAGACAGTCGGCAGCAAATCCCGGGCAAATAACCTGAATGTGTTTGATCCCCTGCGCAGGTAATCCCTTTAATGTCTCATCCGTATAGGGGGTCAGCCAAGGTTCACGGCCAAAACGCGATTGAAAGGTCATTTGCGCCTGTTCCGGTGCCAATCCCAACACCGCAATCAGTGCCTGTGCCGTTGCCTGACAGCGCAGCGGATAGTCATCCCCTTCCGTAGCGTACCGCACTGGAATGCCATGAAACGATATTACTAAGCGGTCTGGCACGCCGTGCACCGCAAATGACGCTTCCACACGCTGCTTTAGCGCGTCGATATAGACCGGGTGCGTCGCATAGTCACGGATAAAACGGACACCTGGCACCTGGCGGCGCATACGTAGTGCGTCAGCCAACCCATCCCATACCGCACCGGTGGTGGAGCAGGAATATTGCGGATAGAGTGGCAGCACCACCAGTTGCGTGACACCTTGTGACAACAGGCTATCCAACGCCGACGGCAAGCTCGGCGAACCATAGCTCATGCCAAGCGCCACCGGAATATCGTCGCCTAAACGGGCGGAAAGCGCGCACTCCTGACGTCGACTGAATGCCAACAACGGAGAACCGTCAACCGTCCAGATGGACTGATACAGTTTGGCGACACGGGGGGAACGAAAAGGTAGGATCACCCCATTTAACAGCGGCCACCAGAGCCAACGCGGCGTATCCACCACGCGCTTATCACTAAGAAACTGTGCCAGATAGCGTTTCACCGCCTGCGGCGTCGGGGCTTCGGGCGTCCCCAGATTCACCATCAGAACGCCCACTTTTTGTTGACTCATCGTCTGCCCTCATAAAAAGGCTACTCGCCGTACACATAGGGTACACCGGGAAGCGATTATCGTTACCAGCGCTGAGTGTAGCGAAAATGTTGCCCGGACGGGATAGGAAAAGCGATGTTATTACCGATACTTGCCATTGAAGTCGCGAATGGCAGACGATAACACCGGATGCAGGTAAAAAAAAACCGGCACACACTGTACCGGCATTTTCAGGCAACGCTGCGAGAGGTTAACCCAGGATGGATTCCAACTCAGCGCGCACTTGTGCTACCTGACGGGTTCCGTCTACCTTGTGGTAACGGGTGTTCCCTGCCTTGGCTTCTTTCTGGTAGTAGTCCACCAGCGGTGCCGTTTGCTGATGGTATTCCACCAGACGTTTACGCACAGTATCTTCGTGATCGTCTTTACGGATGGTCAGCTCTTCACCCGTGACATCGTCTTTACCTTCAACCTTTGGCGGGTTGTACTGCACATGGTAAACACGACCTGATGCGGCATGCACACGACGGCCAATAATGCGATCGACAATCAGTTCGTCAGGCACGGCGAACTCAATAACGTTATCAACCTGAATGCCCGCGTCTTTCATGGCATCCGCTTGCGGAATGGTGCGAGGAAAACCATCCAGCAGGAAACCGTTACGGCAATCATCCTGGGCGATACGCTCTTTCACCAGGGCAATAACCAGTTCATCCGTGACCAGTTTACCTGCGTCCATGATTTCCTTGGCCTGTTTACCCAGTTCGGTACCGGCTTTCACCGCCGCACGCAACATATCACCCGTGGAAATTTGCGGAATGCCATACTTTTCCATAATGAATTGTGCTTGAGTGCCTTTACCTGCGCCCGGAGCGCCCAGCAGAATAATACGCATTGCGTAAATCCCCTTGCTATGTAGATTTTTTAAAATAAAGTTGAAAACGCTCAACCATACCATTCCAGAGGCTTATCCTCAAGGAACGGGCTCGCTTCAGCGTGTCGCAAAACGAAAAAAAACCCGGTTAAAAACCGGGTTTTCGGGAAAGTGTGAGCGGTTATGCACTCAGCAGTTGGTTCATACGGCGGATAAACTGGTTAGGATCTTCCAGCGTACCGCGTTCAGCCAGCAGCGCCTGTTCCAGCAGCAGTTCAACCCACTCACCAAACTGCACGTCATCGCCGGTGTTTGCGGCGCGTATCACCAATGCATGCTCCGGGTTGAGTTCAAAAATATATTTCACTTCCGGCGCATTCTGCCCAGCAGCGGCAAACAGCTTCGCCATCTGCGTGCTCATGTCATTGGCATCGGTAGTGACGATAGCGGGGGTATCGGTCAGGCGATGCGTCAGGCGCACCTCTTTGACGCGTTCACCCAGCAGCGTTTTCACGCGCTCAACAAACGGTTCCAGGGATTTTTCCGCTTCTTTGCGCGCTTCGTCATCACTGGCATCATCCGCCAGCTTATCCAGCGCTTCATCCGCTTTGCTGACGGATTGGAAGGATTTACCGTCAAACTCGGTCAGGTAGCTCATCATCCACTCATCGACGCGGTCAGAAAGCAGCAGCACTTCGATGCCTTTCTTGCGGAACAACTCCAGATGCGGGCTGCTCTTCGCCGCAGCATAACTGTCGGCAGTGATGTAGTAAATTTTCTCCTGCCCTTCGACCATACGGCTGACATACTCTTCCAACGATACCGTCGGGGCGGAGCTGTCGCCGTGGGTGGAAGCGAAGCGCAGCAGTTTGGCAATGGCTTCACGATTGCCACCGTCTTCCGCAGGCCCTTCTTTCAGCACCAGACCAAACTGTAGCCAGAAGGTTTGGTATTTTTCAGCATCGTCTTTTGCCAGTTTTTCCAGCATCTGCAACACGCGTTTGGTCAGCGCATTACGCAGATTCTGGGTAACGCGGCTGTCTTGCAGGATTTCACGCGAGACGTTGAGCGGCAGATCGTTGGAATCGATCAAACCACGCACAAAACGCAGGTAGTTCGGCATGAACTGCTCGGCATCATCCATGATGAACACGCGCTGAACATAGAGTTTCAGGCCATGTTTATGATCGCGGTTCCACATGTCCCACGGTGCCTGAGAAGGGATATAGAGCAGGCTGGTGTACTCCTGTTTCCCTTCCACGCGGTTGTGGCTCCAGCTCAGTGGATCGCTGAAATCATGGGCAATATGCTTGTAGAATTCTTTGTATTCCTCTTCGGTCACATCCGCTTTACTGCGCGTCCACAGCGCCTGCGCCTTGTTGACCTTCTCCCAAGTGACCGTCGGCTCACCGCCCTCTTCTTCACTCGGCGTATGGGTTTCAATTTCCACCGGCAGCGCGATGTGATCGGAGTATTTGCCGATAATGGAACGCACGCGCCACTCATCGAGGAATTCATCTTCCCCTTCGCGCAGGTGCAGGGTGATCTCGGTGCCGCGATCGGCCTTGACCACATCCGCTACGGTGTACTCACCTTCACCCGCCGATTCCCAGAACACGCCCTCTTCTGCCGCCGCGCCCGCTGCACGGGTACGCACCGTCACTTTATCCGCAACGATAAACGCCGAGTAGAAGCCTACACCAAACTGGCCGATAAGCTGGCTGTCTTTGGCCTGATCGGAGCCGATAGACTCCAAAAACGCTTTGGTACCCGATTTAGCAATGGTGCCCAGATTATCGATAACTTCATCGCGGCCCATCCCGATGCCGTTGTCCGCGATGGTCAGGGTACGTTGGTCTTTATTGGTAGAAACGCGCACGCGCAGTTCCCCATCCCCTTCATAGAGCGCTGGCGAAGATAAGGCGCGAAAACGTAACTTGTCGGCCGCATCGGAGGCGTTGGAGATCAATTCACGCAGGAAAATTTCTTTATTGGAATACAGTGAATGGATCATCAAGTGCAGCAATTGCTTCACTTCAGATTGAAAACCGCGCGTTTCTTGGCCCTTCATGTTCATTGTCACTTACCTCAATCCTAATAGTTAGTCAGGCTGATAATGTTCAATCCCTGTAGCGGGTATGGGAATGGTGCCGGTATTTCCGGCCAGTAGGCAAAAGGTGGGGATAAGACGAGGGATTTTCAAGAGCAAAAAACAATTTATCCCCAGCGCAGCGTCAGATGAAGAGGACACTAGGCCGGGGAAAATGCAGAGCAACCGCTACAAACGGATAGGATGACGCCCCGCCAGCGAATGGGAGAGCGTGGTGCCATCGACCATTTCTAACTCCCCTCCCACCGGCACGCCATGCGCAATACGGCTCGCCACCACGCCGTGCTGGGCACACAGCTCAGCAATGTAGTTGGCCGTCGCATCGCCTTCCACCGTGGGGTTGGTGGCAAGGATCACTTCAGTCAGGGTTTCCTGCTCGAGGCGCTGTTCCAGCAGATCGAGCCCGATATCATCCGGTCCGATGCCATCCAACGGCGACAGGTGCCCCATCAACACAAAGTAACGTCCCGCAAACTGTCCGGTCTGCTCAATGGCGTGGATATCTGCGGGGCTTTCCACCACGCAGATCTGCCCTGTTTGCTGACGACGCGGATTGGCACAGATCGCACAGCGTTCCTGCTCGGTAAAGGTGCGGCAATCCACACAGTGACCGATTTCAGACATGGCGCGCGTCAGAGCCTGCGCCAGACGCATACCGCCGCTACGATCGCGTTGCAGCAGTTGAAACGCCATGCGCTGTGCTGATTTTGGCCCCACGCCCGGCAAGCAGCGCAGCGCCTCCATCAATGACTCAAGGAGCGGACTGGTTTGCATCAGAACGGCATCTTGAAGCCCGGCGGCAACTGCATGCCGCTGGAAACTGACGCCATTTTCTCTTTCTGGGTTTCGTCGATGCGGCGCGCCGCATCGTTGAATGCGGCAGCGATCAGATCTTCCAGCATCTCTTTGTCATCTTCCAGCAGGCTGGGATCGATTTCGACACGGCGGCAGTTGTGTGCACCGTTGATGGTCACTTTGACCAGGCCTGCGCCTGATTCACCGGTCACTTCCAACTGCGCAATCTCTTCCTGCATTTTCTGCATTTTGTCTTGCATCTGCTGGGCCTGCTTCATCAGATTGCCCAAACCACCTTTACCGAACATATGCTTCTCTCTATTGCATGGCTGCAAGAATTGCAGCGGTTAAACGGGGCGGATACTCTCTTCGTCCAGTTCCGCATCAAAGAAACGCCGCAGCGTTTGAATCGTTTTGTCGGTCATCAGAGACTCGCGCGCCTGCGCCAGTTTCTCTTCATAAATCGTCTGACGCCACTCCAGCGGTGTTAACGTGCTGGGGTCGTCATCCTCTACCACCACCAGGGTGATAGGCTTTCCATAATGCGCTGCCAATGCCTCCATCAGCGTTTTTTGTGCCGACGGCGAATTCAGGTGACGCTGCGATGAGCGTAAATGCAGCGTCACTGTTTCGTTGTCCGTATCGACTTTGAACGCGTTAAGCGCCAGCTGCTGCACCAGTTTCGGTAGCGGTAAACGCTGAACCTCTGCCGCCCAGGCATCGCGCGCTTGCGCTTCTTCTGTCAATTTAGCCGCTAACTCTGGCGTTTTTTCATATTCCAGCACCGTGCGTAACGCTTTCGGCGTGGCGGTGTTTTCTGTCACGACGGTCTGCTGTTGCTGCGCGCGCCAGCGGTACGCCTCAGGCTTTTTCTGCGCCTCGCCGTTCTTGTCAGCCGTCTGACGCTGCTGGCTGCGTTCCGTCACCGAGGCCAGGCGTTCCAGTGCCGATACCGCCGTGCCCGGCCGAGCGCCTTCCTGCGCTGCCGGTTCAGACTTTTTTGGCGGCGGCGTACCCTGTCGCTGCAATAACTGACTGCGCGCTTGCAACAATTGCGACGTCGCGTCCGGCAGCGGCGCGGCGGGCGCAACAGGCTCCTCTGGCACCGAGACCGGCGATGAGGGCGCAACCGCAGGCGATGGCGGCGCAACGGGCGCCGTTGCCTGACGCGCTGGCGCAATGTGCGCCTGCGGCGCGGCAGGTGCACTCGCCGCCACTGGCACGCTTGCCATAGGCGCAATCACCGCCTGCGGGTGAAATGCCAAGGCTCTGAGCAGCGTCATTTCAACGCCCATACGCCGGTCTGGCGCATAGGGTAAGTCTTTTCGTCCCACCAGCAGCGTCTGATAGTAGAGCTGCACATCGGCAGGCGGTACGGTACGCGCCAAATCGCGCAAGCGCGACGCAATGGGGGAATCTTCCGGTCCGAGCGCCGTGGGCAGCAACTGTACCATCGCAATACGATGCAATAGCGTCAGCATCTCAACCAACAGCGCTTCCCACTCAACGCCGCGCGACGCCGCTTGCTGAAGCAACGTCATGGTTTGCTCACCGTTGGCATTAACGATAGCTTCAATCAGCGCCAGCGGTTGTTCATCATCCAACGTACCCAGCATGTGCGCGACCGCGTCGGTCAATACCGCGCCCTGCCCCATGGCAATCGCCTGATCGGTCAGGCTCAGCGCATCACGCAGGCTGCCCTCTGCCGCACGCGCCAGCAGTTGCAGGGCGCGCGGTTCGGTTGCAATCGCTTCGGCTTGCAGCACCTGCTCAAGGTGGTGACGGATTTGCTCCACGTCCAGCGCTTTGAGATGGAATTGCAGGCAGCGAGAAAGAATAGTGACCGGCAACTTCTGTGGATCGGTGGTCGCCAGCAGGAATTTAACGTGTTCGGGGGGCTCTTCCAGCGTTTTCAATAGCGCATTGAAGCTATGGCGGGAGAGCATGTGCACTTCATCGATCAGGTAGACTTTGAACCGACCGCGCGCAGGGGCATACTGCACGTTATCCAGCAGTTCGCGGGTGTCCTCTACCTTGGTGCGTGAAGCCGCATCAATCTCTATCAGGTCAACAAAACGCCCTTGCTCAATTTCCCGGCAATTCGCGCACTGTCCACAGGGCGTGGCGGTGATGCCGCTCTCACAGTTCAACCCTTTCGCCAACAGGCGCGCAATACTGGTTTTCCCCACGCCACGCGTGCCGGAAAACAGATAGGCGTGGTGAACCCGCCCCATAGAGAGACCATTGGCTAATGCTGTCAACACGTGTTCTTGACCGACAACATCAGCGAAAGATTGAGGACGCCACTTACGGGCCAGTACCTGATAGCTCATCAATACCGCAACGGTTGTGTGATTGAGGAGGCCATGCTAACACAGCCTCGCCGGACACGGCGAGACTGTTTATTAGGATAGCCAACAGATTAACGGCGGAAAAAAGGCAGGATCAATGGCCTGGGAAATTCACCAGACTGTAGCAGTTGATACCGAGGTTATTCAAACGCTGCTCGCCGCCCAGATCGAACAGATTAATGATAAATGCCGCATCGGTGACCTCTCCGCCCAAACGGCGAATCAGCTTAACCGTGGCTTCAAGGGTGCCACCGGTGGCCAGCAGATCGTCGATGACTAACACGTTGTCGCCAGCGCTGATGGCATCGGTGTGGATTTCCAGGCTGTCAGTGCCGTACTCCAATTCATAGCTTTCTGAAATCGTCGGGCGCGGCAGCTTGCCAGGTTTACGCACCGGCACAAAACCCACACCCAATGCCAGTGCCACTGGAGCACCGAACAGAAAACCACGCGCTTCCGTACCCACCACTTTTGTTACGCCGGTGTCACGAAACCGATTTGCCAGCATCTCGATACTGGTCGCATACGCAACGGGCGCTTCCAGCAGACTCGTGACATCACGGAACAAGATCCCCGGTTTGGGATAATCGGGAATGCTTTTAATGCTGTTTTTGATTAATTCTGACTGCTGTGCGGTTACGCTCATCATCTTTTGCCTGATAGTACGCTTTAAAAATCTTACCCATGACCGCTGCTGCTCCTTTCCTCTCATCAATACTGAGAGAGCCGGAGGCAAACGGCACACGAAAACGCTCAAATCTAGTCAAACTGACGATCAAATGCAACAGCCTGCGGTGGGTTTTATTGTCGCGGATCAACAACCGGCAGGCGCAACATAAAGGTGAGCAAGACCGCCATTATCGTTAACAGCAGCACTCTGACCCACACCATATCCACCAGCCACAGCGAAACGGCGAAGGTCAGCACGATCATCGCCACCGCTTTGCCTTTCGCGCCGGGCGGCAACGCCCGGTGATCCTGCCAGTGCCGCAAATAGGGGCCAAACCAGGAACGGTAGAGTAACCAGGCATGAAAACGCGGAGAGGAACGGGCAAAGCACCAGGCGGCCAGCAGCAAGAAAGGGGTGGTCGGCAACAACGGCAGCACAATGCCTAACGTCGCCAGTACAACCGCTAACCATCCCAATACCACCAACCCGATACGATACATCACCGATCATCCTCTTTACGTTACGTCCTCGCACTCTAGCATCCCGCCCGTCACTGACGTTAGTTAAGATGCGCTCATCTTTCTTCGCCACGCGCAAAAGGCTTGTGCCTGCTGACAATCCCGTGCAAGCTTGGCTTTATCATTTCATTATGTGGGTCAATTCGTGAACCGCCACCATTTTCTTCAGGCGTTGGAACATCAACTTGTCCTGTTGGCGCAGGCGGTCGCTCCGCTGGCAGACAGGCCGTTGGCCTATTCCCGTTTTGACAGACAACTGTTTCAATCACATGGCACGCGTTTACGTGATTACCTGAGTGAAGTTGAGCAAAACTTTCAGTCCTTGCGCCATCTGGTAGCAGAAAACCGTACCGAACGCGTCGCGTTCATGACGGAAAAGCTGGTCGCGCAGATCGGTGCATTACAGCGAGAACTCTCCACACAAGCACTACGCCGTCAGGAGGAGAAGACGCCGGTCGCCATCGCCAGCGATTTATATCAAAAGCTGGCTGAGCACCAGGACTATGAACGACGTTTGAACCTGATGATTCAGGATAGGGAAAGCCAACTCGACAGAGCCGCAACGCTGAGCGCACAGCAACAGTTACAACGAGAGATAGCCGCGCTCGAAGGCCGCTTGGCGCGCTGTCGCCAGGCACTGGCGCGTTTAGAGCGTCAGGTAGAAAGGCGTGAACAAGGGCTGTAACCGCAACCAAAGGATCTAACGCATGTCGCTGGAAAATGCCCCGCTAGAGGTCAAACTGGCAGTAGACCTGATTATGCTGCTGGAAGAGAGCGCTATCGCGCCCGATGTGGTGCTGGCTGCGTTAGCCATTGTGCAACGTGACTATGAATCCAAGGCGCATGCCGCAACCCAGCATGCGCCCAACAACCAATGACCCTGCTTATGCCGTTTCACCTGCCGCGTTACCGCCCAACGCGCGGTTGATCTCCTGCACTTCGCTGCCCTGTTTGTTATGCAGGTAGACTTCAAGCTGATTAAACGCGATATCAATATTATTTTCCCGACACAGCCTGTCGATACTGCGGTTTAACTCATCCACCGTATAGCTGCGATCGCGCAGTTCACGCACGTAAAGCCGCAGTTCGTGATCCAGCGAGCTGGCACCAAACGCCAGGAAGAACACCTGCGGCTCAGGATCGGTCATCACGCGACTGTTCTCATGCGCCGCCTGCAACAGCACCGCTTTCACCTTGTCCAGATCGGAGCCATACGCCACGCCAATTTTAATCAGCACGCGCGTGATGGTGTCCGACAGTGACCAGTTGATCAGCCGTTCGGTCACAAAGGCCTTATTAGGAATAATCACCTCTTTGCGATCGAAATCCGTAATGGTGGTAGCGCGAATACGAATTTTGCTCACCGAACCGGAAAAGTTGCCAATAGTGATGGTATCGCCAATGCGCACCGGACGTTCGAACAGGATGATCAGGCCGGAAATAAAGTTAGCGAAAATCTCCTGCAAGCCGAACCCCAACCCCACCAACAACGCGGTGACCAGCCACTGTAACTTGTCCCATGACACCCCGATAGCGCTGAGCGAGGTGGTGGTGCCTACTGCCATGATCAGGTAGCTCAACATGGTGGTGATGGCGTAAGAGGTCCCCTGACGCAATTGCAAACGCGACAGCACCAGCACTTCCAGCAAGCCCGGCAGGTTGCGCATTAGCACATAAGCCACCACCGCGACAACAATAGAAAGCATCAGATTGCCCAGCGTCACCGCCTGCAACACGGCATTGCCCGCGACGGTGGCGTTGTAATGCCACAGCGTAATGCTGTCCAGATAGGACATCACCGTGACCAAATCGGACCAAATCCAATAGAGCACGCCAGAGAAAATCAGCAGCAGCACCATGGTCGTCAAACGCAACGATTGCTGACCAATCTGATCCAGCGCCAACGGCGGTTCCGGTGCCGGTTCGCTGCCTTCAGCCCCTTCTTTATTCAGGCTCTGACGCCGCGCTACCGCACGACGGTATGCCAATCGACGCGCTGCCACGCTCAAACCGCGAATGGTGGTGAGATAGACCAGGTTCCACACCAGTAACAAATACAGGCTTTCCACCCAGCGCCCCAGCAGTCGCAGCGTGGTGTAAAAGTAACCGCACACCATCAATCCCAACAGTACCAACGGCAGGATCGCCATCACGGTAATGACAATCAGCCGGATCGTGTGTGTCTCTTTTTCACGCCAACTGTCACGACAGAGCGGAAACACCAAAATGCCCAACAGGATCAGGTTGCAGAAAATCACTATCTGCCCAATAACGTCATCCACCAGATAGAGCGGTGCTTTCTCACCGATAACCGACCAGAAGATCAACGGCAGCAGCGCGCCCCCCAGCCGCAGCGCTTGACGGCGGTAATGCGCTGCCAGTGAAACGCTAAAATTGAAGTGCCGTTCACCGATACCGCCGGGTTTCATCGCCCGATAGAGCAAACCGAACACCAGCCACAGCAGCGCAAACTGCTGGCTCATGCCCCACACCGCATCTCCGACGGCATTTTCGGCGTAGTGAAAGCACAGACCAAACGCCAAGATCAGCATAATCCCCGGCAGCACCATCACGGTTTCCAACAGCAATGCCTGTGGCGTGTGGCGCTGCGAGTCCCGTTTTAGCTGCCCGACATCATTCGACAAGCGCTCGACATAACCCGCGATAAGACGTCGCCGCCAATAGATAAGCCCGCTCAGCAGCAGCATCGGTATGATAAAAATGAGCGCTCGTAAGGCGCCCTGACGCCAGTCATCCCACTGGAAAGCCAGGCTGGAGTGACGCACTTGCTGTTTCAATCCCCCGGGCAACTCTTTCAACCAGGTCCAGTCCATTGGTTTATTACTGCTGACCCAGAAAATCTGCTGTGTCAGCGTATGCTGCAATGACGCTGTGACGCTGACTAACTGCTGGCGGTTGATTTGCAGGTTAATGGCCAACATCAGCTGGTTGCCCAGTTGCTTATTAAGCTGGTCGAGCAGTTCACGTCGCGTATCGAGAATCTGGTTCAGCGCATCGTGTACTTCGTCATCCAGCACAACGCCCTTGTTGGTCGCCATCAGTTTGCTGATATATTCGTCACCACGAAACAGCACATCACGCTGCTGATTGATCTCAAACTGCTCCAAACGCAGATCGGCAATCTGCGTGCTCATATCATTCATGGAAGAGGCGGAGGGCAGGTTAAGCTGCTGCTGATAGAGGATGCGTGACAGCAACAAACTGCCTTTGAGCACGGTAACCTGCTCTTTAAGGTTACGTTCGGATTGCAGGGTGCGATCGAGCCAGTTCTTCACCTGAATGCTTTCCTGCACCAGGGTATTGCTCGACTGCGTCGCCGTGACCAGGCGCTGGCTGAGCTGATGGTTGGTTTCCATCTCCGCTTTCACCAACGGATTATCCTGAATGCGCTGCGTGTCTTCTGAGGTTTGCGCCTCTTTGGCGGTTTTCTCCGACAGCGTTAGCCGTTTGCCGTTGAGCACCCCTTGTAACGCCTGCACCGTTTTCTCTAACTGATTAATCTGGGCGGAGGCATAGTCTCGCTGCTTCTGTAGCAAATCTTGCAGCGTGGTGTTCACTTCCAGACTTTTACGCTGTTGCTCCATTTGCAAACCCACCAAGGCCTGCTCGGTTTGCAGCAGCGCTTGCTGGCTGGAACGCAGCGCATTTTGGCTGGCTTCCACACCGTTAAGCTGATTACGAATCTTCTGGCTGCGCTGCGACAGCGCGGTTAATGCGCTTTGTACGCGCTCCGGCTGGGTTTGCAAAGAGATCAACTGACTGTTGTAGGTAGAGAGGTTTTCCTGCGCCGACTGCAAGTTATCCAGCGATTCATTAAGGCGGGTTTCCAATTGGCGCAGCGAGAGTGCCTCCAGCGACGCCGTGACCACAGCGTTATTGCTTAACGCCGCCAGATCGTCTGCCGCCTGACGCAGTTTGGCAGGCGCTTGCGTCGCCTGCTGCTTTAATTGCGCGGTCTCCTGACGTACCCGATCAATGGCATCCAGATACTCAAGCGTATGCGTGAGGTCCTGCTGCGTAAGCTTATCGACTTCCGTCAGGCTTTTCTGTTTGCCCAGTGCGTCCAGTCGCCCCTGAATCTCACTGCGCGTGGGAATATCACTGCTGGTCGCAGCCTGTACAACAGATGAAAATCCAATGGAAAATAGCACTAAAAGGGCAACGCAGCGGGAAACAATCGATAGAATACGCGGGAAATCAAGGCCGCGAGAAAGGGACTTGCAGTACATGATACGTCGTCAGGCATAAAAAGAATGGCGAAGAATATCACGGTTCTGCACGCTAACGCACGGCGCAAACCTGACAAAAAAGTAACGATTCATTATAACAGACAGTGTGTTATAACAGATTGAATCTTAGTCGGCGTTTTGTTGTACCGGCGTGGCAAGCGGCAGCCGCAGCGCCGGGCTGAAACGCAGCATATCAATAAAGCTGTCCACCAGTGTTGGCGCCTCCTGATGGATATCAAAGCTTTCAGGCAGAAACAGCCAGTTCTCCAGGATACCGGAGAAATAGGCGCGCAACGTCACGGCGGCACGACGCAGATGCAGATCGGACGGCAGGAAACCCAGTTGAACACTGTGATTGAGGCTGGCCTCAATCTGTTCATAGCAGGAGAAATAGAGTGCCTTGCGAGCGTTATACGACGGTAACATTTCACCGACAAACTCACATTTATGGAAGATGATTTCCATAATCGAACGCCACTGGGTGTCGGTCGTCGTCAAACGTAGCATATAGATCAGTAGCTCACGCATCACATGCAGTGGATTATCAGGAAATTTTGCCTGATACTCAGATTCGAAATCGGAGATTTTTGCATCTGAAAGCGTCCATATTTCGTCAAACAACTCAGCCTTGTTTTTGAAGTGCCAATAGATCGCGCCGCGCGTGACGCCTGCGGCGGCTGCGATACCCGCCAGCGACGTGGCGGAGACGCCGAACTCGGAGAAGAGGCGTAAGGCCGTATCAATAATGTGTTGTCGTGTTTCCTGGGCCTGCTGTTTGGTTTTTCGTGCCATGGCGCTGTTTTTTAAGGTAAGCGTGATTTACATACATTCGCGAATGTATGTAACATAACACGCTTGCAGGATTATCGCAGCAATGGGTTTTAGGGCTTGTGATCCATTGGTCAAATTCAAATCGGACACTTGAGGTTTATTTATGAACAAAAACAGAAGGCTTATGCCTCTGGCGGCAGTCCTGATGCTTTCTGGCGGCTTAGCGCTCACCGGGTGTGATAATAAAAATGAAGGTCAGCAGCAAGGCGGCGGACAGCAAGCGCCTGAAGTCGGCATTGTGACCCTCAAAACACAACCGCTAAACGTAATTACCGAACTTCCAGGGCGCACTAACGCATTCCGCATTGCCGAGGTTCGGCCTCAGGTGAGCGGTATTATTCAGAAACGCCACTTCGTCGAAGGGAGCGATGTAAAAGCGGGCACCTCTCTGTACCAGATTGATCCGGCAACCTATCAGGCGGCTTACAACAGCGCGAAAGGGTCGTTGGCACAAGCACAGGCTCAGGCAGAAATCGCCCGTTTGACCGTGAACCGTTACAAACCGCTGGTTGGCACCAATTATGTCAGCAAGCAGGATTACGATCAGGCATTGGCCACACAGCGTCAGGCAGAAGCCAGCGTACAAGCGGCGCAAGCCTCTGTGGATTCAGCGCTGATCAACCTGAACTACACCAAGGTACTCTCCCCGATTTCAGGCCGCGTCGGTAAATCGACGGTCACCGAAGGGGCATTGGTGGCTTCAGGTCAGGCGACAGCGTTGACCAGCGTGCAGCAACTCGATCCAATCTATGTGGATGTGACGCAATCCAGTAATGACTATTTGCGACTCAAGCGTGAACTGGAACAAGGCACGCTGAAGCAAGCCGGTGGCAAAGCTACCGTGCGTTTGCTGCTGGATAACGGCACCGAGTATGCGCAAAACGGTACGCTGGAGTTTTCTGATGTCACGGTAGATGAAACCACGGGGTCTATCACCCTGCGCGCTATCTTCCCGAACCCGCAACACGATTTGCTGCCAGGCATGTTTGTGCGCGCACGCCTCGATTCAGGGGTGAACAATGACGCACTGCTGGTGCCGCAACAAGGTGTGACGCGTAATCCGCGCGGCGAAGCCACCGCCATGGTGGTTGGTGAAGGCGACAAGGTCGAAGCACGTACGCTCACGACAGCCCAGGCCATCGGCAGCAACTGGCTGGTGACCTCCGGCCTGAAAGCAGGCGATCGTCTTATCGTGACTGGGTTGCAGAAAATCAGACCGGGCGCGCCCGTCAAAGCAAAAGAGACGGCACCTGGTAATGGTGAAGAAAAACCTGCGCAGTCTCAACCCGCGAAGTCTTAACAGGAGCCTGTAATTCATGGCTAAGTTTTTTATTGATCGTCCCATCTTTGCATGGGTGCTCGCCATTATGGTGATGCTGGCGGGGGCGTTGGCAATTATCAAGTTGCCTATCGCCCAATATCCGACCATTGCGCCACCGGCCATTGAGATAACGGCGAACTACCCGGGCGCGGATGCTTCTACACTGCAAGACTCCGTAACGCAGGTTATCGAACAGAACATGAACGGTATCGATAACCTGCTCTACATGGCATCCAGCAGTGATTCATCGGGTACGGTTCAGATTACGCTGACGTTTGACTCGAAAGCGGATCCGGACATTGCTCAGGTTCAGGTACAGAACAAACTGCAACTGGCGATGCCGCTGTTGCCGCAAGAAGTACAGCAACAGGGCGTGAGCGTACAGAAATCAAGCAGCAGCTTCCTGATGGTGGCAGGCTTTATTTCTGAAGAAGGTTCACTGACCCAGCAAGATATCGCTGACTATGTGTCTGCAAATATCAAAGACCCGCTTAGCCGTACCAATGGTGTCGGTGACGTGCAGTTGTTTGGTGCCCAGTATGCGATGCGCATCTGGCTGGACCCGAACAAGCTCAATAGCTTCCAGATGACCACGGGCGATGTGGTGGCTGCCATTAAAGTGCAGAACAACCAGATTGCCTCAGGACAATTGGGGGGTACACCGCCGCTACCGGGGCAGAAGCTCAACGCCTCTATCATTGCCCAAACGCGACTGAAATCTGCCGATGAGTTCGCTAACATTCTGCTGCGCGTCAACGCCGACGGTTCGCAGGTGCGCCTGCGTGATGTCGCCCGCGTCGAGTTAGGCGGTGAAGATTACAGCGTGATTGCCCGCTACAATGGCCAACCGGCAGCCGGTCTCGGTATCAAACTGGCAACCGGTGCTAACGCGCTGGATACCGCCTCAGCAGTAAAAGCCGAGTTGAGTAAGTTACAGCAATTCTTCCCGGCCGGGTTGAAAGTGGTTTATCCCTACGACACCACGCCGTTCGTTAAGATCTCGATTAACGAAGTGGTTAAAACGCTGGCGGAAGCCATCGTGCTGGTGTTCCTGGTGATGTACCTGTTCTTGCAAAACTTCCGCGCTACGCTGATCCCGACAATCGCGGTGCCGGTGGTACTGTTAGGTACATTCGCCATCCTGTCTGCGTTCGGTTACTCGATTAACACCTTGACCATGTTCGCCATGGTGTTGGCCATCGGCCTGTTGGTGGATGACGCCATCGTGGTGGTGGAGAACGTCGAGCGTGTCATGATGGAAGAAGGGTTACCGCCCAAGGAAGCCACCAAGAAATCGATGTCGCAGATTCAGGGCGCGCTGGTCGGTATTGCGCTGGTGTTGTCTGCGGTATTTATTCCAATGGCATTCACGGGCGGTTCTACCGGTGCCATTTACCGTCAGTTCTCCATCACTATTGTATCTGCGATGGTGCTGTCGGTACTGGTGGCATTGATTCTGACGCCAGCGCTTTGTGCCACGCTGCTTAAACCGATCGCGAAGGGCGACCATCACGAGAAAACGGGTTTCTTCGGTTGGTTCAACAAGCTGTTCGAAAAGAGCACCACCCATTACACCGATAGCGTTGCCAATATTTTGCGCAGTACCGGCCGTTATCTGGTGGTCTACCTGCTGATTGTGGTGGGTCTCGCAGTGCTTTTCACGCGTCTGCCAAGTTCCTTCCTGCCGGAAGAAGACCAGGGCGTACTCTTGACCATGGTACAACTGCCCGCCGGGGCAACGCAGGAGAGCACCGAGCGCGTGCTGGAACGGGTGACCAAGCACTATCTGGAGAATGAGAAAGACAACGTTAACTCAGTGTTTACTGTTAACGGTTTCGGCTTCTCCGGTCGTGGACAGAACGCCGGTCTGGTCTTCGCCAGCCTGAAAGATTGGAGTGAACGTCCGGGAGCAGCAAACAAGGTTGGTGCCATTGCCGGCCGTGCTAACGGCGCATTCTCACAAATCAAGGAAGCGATCGTTATCGCCTTTAACGTTCCCGCCATCATTGAGCTGGGTACCGCAACCGGTTTTGACTTCCAGTTGTTGGATCAGGCTAACCTGGGGCACGAGAAGCTGACCGCTGCACGTAACCAACTGCTGGGGATGGCCGCTCAGCGTCCTGATACCGTGGTCGGCGTACGTCCAAACGGCATGGAAGATACCCCGCAGTTCCGTATCGATATCGATCAGGAAAAAGCCCAGGCGCTGGGTGTGTCCCTGTCAGATATCAACGCCACGCTGGCAACCGCACTGGGCGGTAGCTACGTCAATGACTTTATTGACCGTGGCCGTGTGAAGAAAGTGTATGTGCAAGCTGATGCGCCGTTCCGTATGCTGCCAAGCGATATTGAGCGCTGGTATGTTCGCGGCAGCAACAACCAGATGGTGCCGTTCTCTTCCTTCTCACAAAGCCACTGGACGCACGGCTCACCGCGTCTGGAACGCTATAACGGACAGCCATCGATGCAGATTCAGGGTGAAGCAACGCCGGGTAAGAGCACCGGTGAAGCGATGGCCTTGATGGAAGAGTTCGCCAAGCAGCTGCCGGAAGGTATTGGTTACGACTGGACTGGGATGTCTTATCAGGAACGTCTGTCGGGCAACCAGGCACCGGCCCTGTATGCCATTTCGCTGATTGTGGTATTCCTGTGTCTGGCCGCGCTGTACGAGAGTTGGTCTATCCCCTTCTCCGTCATGCTGGTGGTGCCGCTTGGCATCATTGGTGCGCTGTTGGCTGCCACCATGCGTGGCTTGGAGAACGACGTCTACTTCAAGGTAGGGCTACTGACCACCATTGGTCTATCGGCGAAGAACGCGATTCTTATCGTTGAATTTGCCAAAGACCTCATGGAGAAAGAAGGCAAAGGCTTGGTGGAAGCAACGCTTGATGCTGTACGTATGCGTCTGCGTCCCATCCTGATGACCTCATTGGCCTTTATCCTCGGCGTCGTACCGTTGGTCATCAGTTCCGGTGCCGGTTCCGGCGCACAGAACGCCGTAGGTACTGGCGTAATGGGCGGGATGATTACCGCAACGGTGCTGGCGATATTCTTTGTTCCAGTCTTCTTTGTGGTGGTACGCCGCCGCTTTAGCAAGAAAAATGAAGATATTGAACACAGCCATATCGTTGAAAAACCGTAACTGAGTTATTCCCCAAAGGCCGCGCAAGCGGCCTTTTTTTACCTGCCTGTTTTGACCCTCGTCCTGCCCTCACTGCGCCCCCTTAAACACAAGAGGGTTGATCTTGTGCCCGAACAAGCGCACAATTAGATATGTTATAACATAACAATGAGGTTTTTAATGAAAGCGAATATCCACCCGCACTACCGTACCGTGGCCTTTCACGATACCAGTGCTGATGCGTATTTTATGGTTGGCTCAACCATCCAGACAGACCGCACCATCGAACGGGACGGCGTAACCTACCCCTATGTCACGATTGATGTATCGTCAGCATCGCATCCCTATTACACAGGGAAACAAAAAGAGTATGCCAAAGAAGGAAGTACGGCACGCTTTAACAAGCGTTTTGGTCATTTCATAAAATAGCGAAATATGTAATTTTCAGCGGGGGAAAGTATGCAGGTTCTCAGTTCATTACGTTCGGCAAAAAAACGCCATAAAGATTGTAAGGTTATTCGTCGGCACGGGCGAGTTTATGTTATTTGTAAGACAAATCCACGTTTTAAGGCCGTGCAAGGCAGAAAGAAAAAACGCTGATAGTGACAGCAGCACACCGTTCAAGCCCTAGACCTTTCCAGGGCTTTTTATTACATATCAACACCTTAATAAAAGCCCATCCCCCATCACTCACACCATTAATTTCCTTTCTGCGCATGATGATATAGCCCCCCAGTAACCCTTTATAAGATAATTCTCGCTCTAATTTGTAAGAGAATTTAATAAAGTAATATTATGAAACACTGTATCACCTATTATATATATCGTCGATACTGCGGGTCTATCTGATTAAATAGGGTCAAAAACCTTACTTATTTTTTGCGATAATCTGTGATTCTTTTGCTATAGTTATCGTATGGGTGATGCGGCATGTCGTGTAATCCGCACTCTCCATTAGGATAAATGTGAGCTTATTTCATCACTTAACCCAAGGAGTCACCAACTGTTGTCAGGGTTTTCTATTACGTTCCATCAGCGTTACGGCTTTCAAAGGCAAGCTGGGGTAATGTGGAATAACAGCATGACGGAGTGAACGATATGGATGAGTACTCACCGAAACATTATGATATTGCCCAACTCCGATTCTTGTGTGAAAATCTCTGTGACGAAAGCATCGCCACATTGGGGGATAGCAGTCACGGCTGGGTCAATGACCCAACATCTGCGATCAATCTCCAATTAAATGAATTGATTGAGCATATAGCTACATTTATTCTGACATTTAAAATAAAATATCCCGATGAAGACGAGCTTTCAAAACGGGTAGAGCAGTATTTAGATGACACCTATGCTTTGTTCAGTAACTATGGGATTAATGGTGCCGAACTGAAACGCTGGCAACGTTCTAAAGCCACGTTATTAGGAATGTTCTCACAGGAGAACCTCTGTTCATCTGCTAAATCTTAAGCAATAGATGCTTTTAAATTAATTAACCACCAGGTGCTGGTATTGTTTTGATAAAGGTCGCCATGAAAAAAATTGATTATTTGATGCGCTTACGCAAGTGTACAACGATTGACACGCTTGAACGCGTTATCGAGAAGAACAAGTATGAGTTGTCCAGCGATGAGCTGGAAATGTTTTATTCCGCCGCCGATCATCGTTTGGCCGAGCTAACGATGAACAAGCTTTACGACAAAGTCCCTACCGCCGTTTGGAAATACGTACGTTAAATCATTGTACTTATATACCCAAAATAATTCGAGTTGCAGGAAGGCGACAAGGGTTACAGCTTACTCAAGTAAGTGATTCGGGTAAGTGTATGCAGCCAGCGCAGAGGCAAATTGAAGTATCGTAGGTATATATCTAAATGTTCTAGGGTGAATATCTTACGCCAGCCTCATCGCTGGCGTTTTACTCTCTCCACGCCATTTGCTTACGTAAATACCACAATTGTAACTCACAGACATTGATCTCAATATAGATTTCTTTTATTGCCTTTTTTTGGTGCAACTCTATTTACCTAGCGTGAACGCCTTCTTCTTATCCATACGCACTTTATACCAATAGAACACATTATCAGCGACAGGATATCATCGATAAACGCATCCAACACGGAGAACAGAATGAAAAGAATTAAGATAAAAAAGCGCGGAAAATAAAGGACAAGTGCTAAAAAGGGTGGAGGCCCTGCCAGCTACATCCCGGCACACACGTCTCCTGCTGCGGCTGCTTCCTTCCGGACCTGACCGAGTCCACAGGGTAATGTTGCGGGAGAACCGACAGGGCCTCCATTGATTCGTTGGCTCTGCGTGGTACAGAGCGTGGGCATTATCGGGTATGCGCCCCTCAATTGCAAGTTGACCGCAGCCGACCGTTGTTTTCTTATTCGATTTCTGTTTCTCGCCCGCCAAAACGCCCGTTTGCAAGCCTGCGCTGCTGTGCCACTATATCGAATGATCGTAGTATTTACAGGAGCAGCGATGGAGCAGGATAACTTTCGCCAGCGCGTTTTTCACATCGTAGCCGCCATCCCCTGGGGCAAGGTTACCACCTACGGGGAGGTGGCCCGACTGGCGGGTTCCGCACGCGCCGCCCGCCAGGTTGGCGGCGTATTAAAAAAGCTGCCCGAAGGCAGCTCGCTTCCCTGGCATCGGGTAATAAATCGTCATGGTGAAATTTCGCTGACTGGTCCGGATTATATTCGCCAACGCGAAGCGCTCAGGGCCGAGGGGATAACCTTTACACGTCAGGGCAAAATCGATCTCGCACGCTATGGCTGGCAGGGCGAAACGCCCTGAGAGCCACGAGGAGCTACCCCTGCGTGCTGAGTGGTGCTTGTGTTCTGGGGTTCAACATACCTCCCTGCGAATGGGTTGGCAGTGCCACTGACTCCACGGGAATCAACAGCAAATCTGCGCGCGTCACACCGTTGGTGATCACCGCAGGGATGTCCTGCGTCGCCATCACCACGCGATTATCGATGGTCACCGCTGCGCTGAGCAGAATACGCGCATTCGGCTGAATGTCGGCAGGGTTATACGGCAAGGAGAAGATAAACGGCGCCTGTTTCCCGTCCGTCCATGCTACCTTTTGCGCCACCACGCGCGACGGCGCATCCGATACGCTTGCATCAGAAACCGTAACCGTTAAGGCAGCATTGGGCGGCAGCGCGATGCGCTGATGCAGATTAATGGTACCGCTGACCGCAGGCATGGCAAGCTGGGTTTGTGCAGCGGTCGGCGAATCGGTGACGGTTGTCGCGGCTAGCGCCGCGCCAGTCAACACGACAGATAACGTGATACCACCTAAGATATGCCATAATTTCATTGGCGAGTCTCCTTTCGTTATTGTCTGTAACGACGTCAGGCATTAGCTGCAATGCATAACACAAACGTTTTGCGCTGCATGCTTACACTGACGCGATAATGAAAGTATGACCCACATTAGCCATTTGGCAGCGTTCAACATTCTGAATTTATCATTTTTCGAAAATGCCGATGATGAAGCTTACTGCCCGCCCTTATGGGCTTGATGACTTACCGTTATACATTAACAACACTTATTTTCACCAAGGGAGAGCATCCATGAGCCATGCACTACAGCATCTTCTCGAACTGCTGAAGTTGGAAAAGATTGAGGAAGGACTCTTCCGGGGACAAAGCGAAGATTTAGGGCTACGCCAGGTGTTCGGCGGGCAGGTGGTCGGTCAGGCACTGTATGCGGCCAAACAGACTGTCGAAGCGGGTAGAGGGTTACACTCCTTTCACAGCTACTTTTTATTGCCGGGAGACAGCCGAAAACCCATTGTCTACGATGTACAGAACCTGCGTGATGGCAACAGTTTTAGCGCACGGCGTGTCAGCGCCATCCAAAACGGCAAGCCTATCTTTTTTATGACCGCCTCTTTTCAGCGCCAAGAGAACGGCTTTGAACATCAAAACACCATGCCGGAAGTCCCTTCACCTGAATCCTTGCCTTCAGAACAAGAGATTGCGCAGAGCATGGTACATTTACTGCCTGAACAGTTCCGTGACAAATTTCTGCAACAGCGCGCCATCGAAATGCGGCCGGTAAAATTTCATAACCCACTCAAAGGTCACGTGGATGAACCCGTGCGTCACGTATGGTGCAGAGCCAATGGCACCATGCCCGATGACGAGCGCATTCATAAATACCTGCTGGGTTATACATCGGACTGCAATTTTCTGCTCACCGCGTTGCAACCGCACGGCGTTGGATTCCTTGAGCCGGGTATGCAAGTCGCCACCATCGACCACTCGATGTGGTTCCACCGCCCTTTCCGCCTTGATGACTGGCTGCTCTACACGGTGGAAAGCACATCAGCATCAGGTGCTCGCGGATTTGTTCGCGGGCAATTCTACACGCGCGAAGGGGTGCTTGTCGCTTCAACAGTACAAGAGGGCGTGATGCGCCAGCATAGTGCGCCCTGAAAAACGGTGTAGAACTCCTCGCTATCAGCGATTAAGCAAAAAAAACGCGGACCGAAGTCCGCGTTTTTCCTATTTTAGACCATTTACTGATTGTAAGCGTTTTCGCCGTGGCTGTTAACATCCAGGCCTTCACGCTCTTGTTCTTCAGGAATACGCAGGCCAACGGCCAGGTCTGCCACTTTGAACGCGATGAAGGCAGCAACACCGGACCAAATGAACGCGATGATCACGCTGAACAGCTGCACCCAAACCTGATGCGCCATGGTGACGCCTTCTGCGTAGCCAACACCGCCCAGAGAAGCCGAAGTGAAGACCCCAGTCAGGATACACCCTACGATACCGCACACGCCGTGAACGCCGAACACGTCACACGGGTCATCAACGCGCAGCCATCTTTTCAGTACCGTCACACCCCACAGGCCTGCAAAACCGCCTATCAGGCCAATAATCAACGCACCACCCACACCCACAGTGCCCGCCGCTGGCGTAATAGCAACCAAGCCCGCGATACAACCGGAACAGGCACCTAACAAAGAAGGTTTGCCGCGCACCATCCACTCACCGATAACCCACGCCAGAATCGCACCAGCAGTAGCCACTACGGTATTCAGGAAAGCCAAACCGGCGATTTCGTTAGCGGCAGCAGCAGAACCGGCGTTAAAGCCAAACCAGCCGACATAAAGGATAGCGGTACCGGTAAACACCATCGGCAGGTTGTGCGGTTTGAAGGCTTCTTTACCGAAACCGGCACGTTTGCCCAGCAGATAAGCACCGGTCAACCCCGCAACCGCGGCATTGATGTGCACCACAGTACCGCCTGCGAAGTCCAGCGCGCCATCAGCCGCCAGGAAGCCGCCGCCCCAGACCATGTGCGTCAACGGCAGATAAGAGAACGTCAGCCAGATAGCAGCAAAAATCAGTACCGCAGAGAAACGGATACGTTCAGCAATCGCACCAACCACCAGCGCGACAGTAATGCACGCGAAGGAAGCCTGGAACGCGACGTGAATCAGTTGGTAAATCGTGCCAGATTGCGATTTCAGCTCGATGCCTTTCAGCATGAACATATCCAGGCCGCCAAAGAAGGCATTACCGGTCGCAAAGGCCATGCTGTAACCGTAGATAACCCACAGCACGCACACCATGGCAAACGTTACGGTAACCTGGGTCAACATGGAGAGCACGTTCTTGGAGCGAATCAGACCGCCGTAGAACAGCGCAATGCCGGGCAGCGTCATGAACAGTACCAGCGCGGTACAAATCATCATAAAAGCGTTATCCGCTTTATCGATTGCCGGTGTATCAGCGGCCATTGCCAGCGACGGAAGTAGCGCTGCGGCGGCAAGGCCTAATAATGAAGAGACACGTATTTTCATTTTCATCCATCCCAATTTTTCGTCAGCCAGGCATTACAGTGCGGCGTCGTCAGTTTCGCCCGTACGAATACGGATAACGCGTTGCAGTTCAGCAACAAAAATCTTACCGTCGCCAATTTTACCGGTGTAAGCCGCTTTACTAATCACATCAACGACTTCATCAACCTGATCGTCAGCGATGGCAATATCAATTTTCACTTTCGGTAAAAAGTTGACGCTATATTCAGCACCGCGATACAGCTCGGCATGGCCTTTCTGGCGTCCAAAGCCCTTCACCTCAGTGACGGTGAGCCCCTGGATGCCGACAGAAGATAAGGCTTCACGCACATCTTCCAGCTTGAATGGTTTTATCACCACAGTAACCAGTTTCATTATCTTCCCCTTACCAATTAAGTTCAGACTTACGCCCGCCACCATTTCGAATAACCTTCACGACAGGGATAAAGCAAAGGCTATGCCACAAATGAAAGGAACCGATAATTGCACAGGGAAATAACGTGGGACCTGCCTGGAGAAGTAAAAGGAAAGGATAAAGATGTGATGTTGCGCACAGGCAGTGCATCAATTTGGTGCATTGCGCGTAATTGCGGTGCATGAGACAGAAAAATGAAAATCATCTGCCTGTTGATGGTGCGCGGATAAAAAACCCGCGCAACAGGCAGCGTACCTTTTATCCGATGACGGAAACGGGTTCATCCTCGCTGGCAGCCAACTCCTGCCCCGCCAGTTGCAGTTGATACATCTGGTAGTAACGCCCACGACGTTGCAGTAATTGCTCGTGCGTCCCCTGCTCCACCGTTTCACCATGATGTAGCACCAGTATGTTATCAGCCTCAACCACGGTGGAAAGACGGTGCGCAATCACCACCAGCGTGGTATGACGACGGATAAGGCGCAATGCGCGCTGAACTGCTTGCTCGGTGCCGGAATCAATATTGGCCGTCGCCTCGTCAAGAATCAGTATTTTGGGTGGTTTCACCAGCACACGGGCCAGAGAAAGAAGCTGCTTTTGTCCCACAGAAAGCGTATTGCCTTGCTCGCCAATGGCGCTGTGTATGCCTTCAGGCAGTGTCGTTGCCAGCGCAGTGAGCTGAACAATCTCCAAGACGCGCCACACTTCATCTTCAGGAATATCGCGCCCCAGCGTAACGTTGGCATAAAGTGAATCCGCCAATACCATGGGGTCTTGTTGCACCATTGCGACATTTTGTCGTAATACCTGATGGGATAGCGACGTCAGCGGACGGTCATCCAGCTGAATTTCCCCTTCATCCGGTTGATAATACCCCATCAGCAAACTCGCTAACGTGCTCTTGCCACTGCCGGTGTGCCCAACCAATGCCACAAAGCCGCGCGCTGGCACCTGCACGCTGATATGGTTCAGGACGCGCTGATTATCCCGGTAGGCAAAAGACACGTTCTCCATCTCGATGCTGCCCGCCGCTAATGGGCGCGAATCATCGCCATAGGACTGCTGCACCGCATCCATCAGTTCAAAGATACGCTCACCGGCGACTACCGCCTGTTGTAACATAGACTGCTGGGTGGTCAACGCAATCAACGGCTCGTTGAGACGACCCAGATAGCTGATAAAGGCGTAAAGCACGCCAACACCGACCGTTCCCACCGAGCTAAAACCAAACTGAATCAACAGCCCACACAGCACCATGGCAGAAAATAGGCTCAATAGCGGGCGCAGTAGTACGCCATCGAGTCGCAGCGTTTGCATTCTTGCCTGAAAATGCGCGCGGCTTGAAGCACCCAGCTTGTCACCAAAACGCGCCTGTTGGCGGAATTGCTGGATCACGGACATGCCCGAGATCGCCTCATTAAAACCATCGTTAATATCTGCCAGATAGCGGCGCAGCCGCCGCACAATCGGCGTACTGAAATGCTGATAGATCACCATCACAATAGCCACTGCGGGGAAGATCATCACGGCAATCAGCGCCATGCGCCAATCGAGCGTGAACATCGCTACCAGCATGGCTCCGATCAGCGCCATACTGCGCAGTACGGTGGACACCACGGTGACATACAGATCGCGCACCACCTCAGTATCGTTGGTGACGCGGGAAATCAATTGCCCCACGGGTTGCGTATCAAAGGTACTTAAGGGTTGACGCAACGCAGCATCCATCACATCAATACGCAACTGTTGTACTACGCCTACCGCAACGCGGTTGAACAGCAGCGATTGCAGGTAATGCAACAGTGCGGCGGACAATTGCAGCAGAATATAAACCGCCGCCAAGCCCCCTGCCAGAGCCAGAGGAATATTGCCTTTTGCCACCAGGTTATCGATGAAATAGCTTACCAGTGCCGGCCCAGCCACTTCGGCTGCTGCTGCCACCCAGAGCATCACCACGCCCAAGATCAGGGATTTCCGCCAAGGAGAACCATACGCCAATAGCCGTTTCAACGTCGGCCATAACTGCTTTGCGTTAGCCAATTGTCATCTCTCCCTTGACCGGCTCTTCATCCAGCGCCGCCTCTAACTGCTGATAGCGAAACATGTCGCGATACCATCCTACTTGCGATGCCAATGCGCCATGGCTGCCACGCTGCGCCACGCTACCCTGCTGTAAAACCAGAATTTCGTCGGCTTCCGTGAGGGCCGAAAGACGGTGCGCGCTGATAATCAGGGTGCGCTTCTCGCCCCAACGTTTCAGGTTTTGCAAAATACGGTGCTCGGTGCGCCCATCAACCGCCGACAGCGCATCATCAAGGACCAAGATCTCCGCGTCCAACAGCAGCGCGCGCGCAATGGCAATACGCTGTTTTTGTCCACCGGAGAGCATCACGCCGCGCTCACCCACTTGCGTTTCATAGCCTTGCGGTAAGCGTGTAATATCGTCATGAACACTTGCCAGGCGCGCAGCATGTTGAATCTGCGCCAGCGTGGCGCTGGGGTTCCCGAGCGCAATATTGTTCGCCACGGTGTCGGAGAACAAAAAGGGCGTTTGCCCGACCACTGCAAAACGTTGGCGCAGACTATCCAGATTCAGCGTTGCGAGCGGAAGGCCATGAAAACGAATCTCGCCGTCATCGAGATCGTAATGGCGCAGGATCAAAGCTAAAAGCGTACTTTTACCAGAACCGGTAGGGCCGCACAGTCCCAGCATGTTGCCCGGCGCGAGCGAGAACGCCACCCTATCCAGCACCGGGCGCGATTGCTGCGGATAAGCAAAGGCGCGAATATCGACATCCAAATGACCGCGGCCCGGTGGCAATGGTGCATCGCCGTCTGCCACCACCGGTGCTTCATTCAACAGTTGTCGAATCCGCCCGTAAGCCGCACTGCCGCGCTCCACGATGTTGAACATCCACGCCAGCGCCAGCATCGGCCAAATCATCAGGCCCAGATACATCACGAAGCTGGTCAGTTGCCCTAACGTCAACGTCCCCTGAACAATCATCCAACTGCCGCCGCCAACGGCAAGCAGGTGTGAGAAACCGACGGCGATATAAATCGTCGGGTCGAAACGCGCATCGACCCGGGCCACGTGCATGTTTTTTTGCCCCGCATCCTCAGCCACTGCCGCGAACCGGCTAGACTGGTAATCCTCCAGCCCAAAGGCCTTGATCATGCGAATACTGGTCAGACTTTCCTGCGCCTGATCGTTCAGCGAAGAGAATGCCGCCTGTGCGCCCTTAAAGCGCTGATGCAACTGTGTACCATAGTGTTTGATCACCAACGCCATAATGGGCATCGGCAACAGCGCCAACAGCGTAAGCTGCCAACTGATTTGGGTACTCATCACCACCAACACCGCACATCCCATTACCATGGAATCCACCAGCGTCAGCACCCCTTCCCCAGCGGCAAATACCACGCGATCGACATCGTTGGTGGAGCGGGCAATCAGGTCGCCAGTACGATGACGCAGATAAAAAGCAGGATGCTGGCGGCTCAACTGGCGATAAAAGCTGTCCCGTAACTCCACGGCCAACTGGTATGAAGCGCCAAACAAAAAGATGCGCCATACATAACGCAACAGATAAACCATAACCGCGATCAGCAGCATCACGCCGATCCATTTCATTACCGCCGCTGCGGGCATCACATCGCGCGTAACGCCATCCACAATCACACCAACCAGCTTAGGTGGCAGCAGTTGCAGGATAGCGATAGTGATAAGAAGAACCACGGCCCCGAGGTATCGCCGCCATTCTCGACGAAAATACCAGGCCAATTGAGCAAAAAGTCGCACGCTGTTGTTATTCCATTTTCCAGAAAGGGCTGCGAAACATCACAGCGCCATTATACAGAAAGCTTATGCGCGTCATCATTTATACCCGAAATAATTCGGGTTGCAGCAAGGCGGCAAGCGCTGCCCCAAGGCTGAATCTCACAGAGGAGATTCATCATGGCACGATCGGGAGTGCGGTGGTGTGCTTTATCCGCTCCATGGCAAAGCTGGAGGTCACATCAATCAGGCCAGGAATGCCGCTGACCAGACGTTTGTAAAAATTATCATAGCTTTTCATGTCAGCAACCTGAACCTGCATCAGGTAGTCATACTCTCCTGCCATGCGATAAAATGACAACACTTCGGGCATATCCGACACTACCTGGGAAAATTTTTCATACCAGGCACTGTTGTGCTGCTGCGTTTTTAATAACACAAAAGCCGTCAACCCCAACCCCAGACGTTCGTTATCCAGCAGCGCAACGCGAGCACGGATATAGCCCTCTTCTTCCAGACGTTTTAGACGTTTCCAGCAGGGGGTCGAGGTCAAATGCACCGCATCGGCCAGCGTTTGCAACGACAAGGTGCAGTCGTGTTGCAACAGGTTTAGCAGCGCACGATCGATTTTATCCAGCATAGCGGCATTCCAGAATCATTTTCCCCTATTTCACGCGCAACTGAATGAAAAGGCAACCAACGTGCGGAAAAAACCGCCGTTTTCCTTTTATCATCTCACGCCAGAGCCATAAGGCAAATCTATTTCCATAAAAACCGAAAACAGAAGAAAAAAAACCCATTCAAATGACAATTTGAAGAAAATAATTACCCAACAACCCTCAATTGAAGTTAAAAAAACAATCTTTTTTTCCACAAAACCAGATACGCTATCCCTATAAATGCAAAACGGGCAAAGAGAGCAAGATCATGACAACAGCATGGGTGAAACAGGCCATTAGCGCTATTGATGCGGATTTTCAGCGTTCTGCCGATACCCATCTGATTCGCCTGACGTTACCGCACTATCCAGGGATTTACTTCTATCTCAAAGATGAAAGCACGCACCCCAGCGGCAGCCTGAAGCATCGCCTGGCACGCTCGCTGTTTCTGTATGGCTTGTGCAACGGCTGGATTAAGGAAGGTACCCCCATTATTGAAGCGTCTTCCGGCAGCACCGCCATCTCGGAAGCCTATTTTGCTCGCCTGCTGGGCCTGCCTTTTATTGCCGTTATGCCCAGTTGCACTGCCAAGCGTAAAGTGGAACAGATTGCCTTCTACGGTGGACACTGTCATTTCGTCGAGCAATCCAGCCAGATCTATGCGGCATCGGAGCAACTGGCGCGTGAACTGAACGGCCACTATATGGATCAGTTTACCTACGCCGAGCGCGCTACCGATTGGCGCGGCAATAACAATATTGCTGACAGTATTTTCCGCCAGATGGCGCGTGAACCCTACCCGGTTCCCGATTACATCGTGATGAGTGCTGGCACTGGCGGCACTTCCGCCACCTTAGGTCGCTATATCCGCTATCAGGGTATCGACTCACAGTTGATGGTGGTTGATCCGCAGAACTCGGTGTTTTTTGATTACTATCATCAGCGCGACCGCGGCCTGACGGGGCACTGCGGCAGTAAAATTGAGGGGATTGGTCGCCCACGTGCAGAACCCTCGTTTATTCCTGACGTCATCGACAGCATGATGCAGGTGCCGGATGCCGCCAGCATTGCCACACTGTATTGGCTGGAAAGTATTTTGGGGCGCAAGGTCGGCGCATCCACCGGCACGAACGTCTGGGGCATGTTACAACTGGCTAATCAAATGCGCGCGCAGGGTAAACAAGGGGCGATCGTCACCCTGCTGTGTGACAGCGGGGAGCGTTATCTGGATACCTATTACAATGCCGACTGGGTAGCGCAAAACATCGGCGATATCAGCCCGTATCTGGCGCAACTCAACGCGGGGCAAGCACAGAATCAACGAGAGCTGATTTTAGCCTGATACCGCGTTAACGCTGAAAACGGCGCGGTTTTGCTATAGCATGTCCCTTTTACGTCACACGGGGCGCATCGCCCTTGAGCATCAAAGGTAGAGCAATGACAAAACGCGCGGTTGTCGTTTTTAGCGGCGGGCAGGATTCCACCACCTGTCTGATTCAGGCACTCAGCCTGTATGATGAAGTGCACTGTGTCACTTTCGACTACGGTCAGCGCCACCGGGCAGAAATCGATATTGCGCGCGCGCTTGCAAATAAATTGGGGGCCAAAGCACACAAAGTGCTGGATGTCGGTTTACTCAATGAATTGGCTGTCAGTAGCCTGACGCGCGACAATATTGCCGTACCCGATTACGACCCCTCTGCGTCCGGTATTCCCAGTACGTTCGTGCCCGGACGCAATATTCTGTTTCTTACGCTGGCGGCCATTTAT
Organism: uncultured Symbiopectobacterium sp.; assembly: GCA_964293225.1. Lineage (GTDB taxonomy): Bacteria > Pseudomonadota > Gammaproteobacteria > Enterobacterales > Enterobacteriaceae > Symbiopectobacterium. The sequence goes on from CAXYYB010000004.1 coordinate 67,446, forward strand.
GCCTATCAGGTCGGCGCGCAAGCGGTGATCACCGGCGTCTGTGAGACTGACTTTTCGGGCTATCCTGACTGCCGCGATGAGTTTGTCAAAGCCTTGAATCACGCTATCGTGCTCGGCATCGCCCGTGACATTCAGTTTATTACGCCGCTCATGTGGCTCAACAAGGCCGAAACCTGGGCATTGGCTGACCATTACCACCATCTGGATACGGTGCGCAACCAGACGCTGACCTGCTACAACGGGATTCAGGGCGACGGTTGCGGCCAGTGTGCGGCGTGTCATTTGCGTGCAAATGGCTTAACGCAGTATCAACAAGATCGGGTCGGCGTGATGGCGTCAATGAAACGTAAAACCGGTTTGCAATAAGGTCAGCGAATAGCGGGGTAAGCTGGCTAGCACCTTACCCCACGTTCACTACACTACCGATGAACCAGCGGAGGCTGGTGGCTGCATAAACGCCTGCAAATGCGCTAACAATTCCCCCTCCAGCGGCAATGCCTTTTGCGTCGTTAGATCGATACAGACAAAGGTTAAGGTGGCATCGACCACCGCAGCCTCATCCGAAGTACGCACCATCTTTTGGCTAATCACCCCACTTTTGGCATTGAGGTGCAACAAAGCGCTCTCAATACGCAACACGTCCCCTAATACCGCCGGGGTACGATAATTGATGTTGATATTGACCACGATAAACGCAATGTCATGCTGTTGCATCCACTGAAAAGCGGGCAAATTCTCCAGCCATTGCCAACGCGCCTCCTCCATAAACTCCAGATAGCGGGCATTGTTGACATGCTGATAGACATCAATGTGAAAGCCGCGAACAGTAATAAAGGTATGCACCACGTAATGACTCCTCAACAGATTAACGCCATAAACTGGTTGGACCTGCTGCTAAGGTTAGCAGAAAATAACGGCAGTGAATAACCGCACTGCCGTGCTGGCGTGGCACCAGAGATCGGGATTACAACGCATCGGACGCTTACAGCACGAGGCGCGCTCGGTTATTCTCAATCAGCATCGGTCCGATGCCGGGCACCTCCTGCAACTGTGCAATGTCAGTAAAAGGACCGTTCTCATCGCGATATTGCACGATCGCCTCCGCTCTACGCATGCCGATCCCTTGTAGCTGGGTCAATTGCTGCGCGGTCGCTGTATTGATATTCACCGTTTCCGGTGTCGACGCCGTTGACTGTGACGGTGATGATGAGGCTCCACCGTTTGCTGCCGCCTCTCCCGTTTGCGCCAGTGTCCCGCCAGTGAAAGCAGATAAACCCAAGGCCAGACACAAACACAGCGCTGACATTCCTTTCCTTTTCATACGGTATCTCCCTCTTGATTAATTGGCAGGAACAGGGTGCCGAAATCAGGGACGTTGCACAAACCACGGCGTTGAAATGTGGAAAAGGCCGCGAAAGCGGCCTTTTGTTATTACAGCGGATTACAAATTAATGCATATACCCTTCATACTTCAGGTTGCAGATGCATTGGCTGCGCTTACTGCGGTTGCTGCTCCTGAGCAGCGGCACCTAACTTGATGGTCGCTTCGGTACGCAGGCTGGACACCAAGGTATCAAACAGCGTTGTCACTGCGCTCTGCTCAACCTGGCTGGTAAACTGTGCTTTCTGCTCATCAGTGATGGTGTGGGGTTTCACGCTATCCAGCGCAACCAGAACCACATTACCCGCCTGATCGCGTGCAACACCGTAACTGACCTTGTCCTGTTGCGGCACTGGCAAGGCGAACACGCTTTCTGCCAACACATTGCCCTGAGAAACCGAAGACAGCGTCTCTGGCGCGCCGAAGCTGAGGTTGGCGGCTTTCAGCGAGTCCTCTTTGCCTTGTTTCAGGTCAACCAGAATTTTTTCAGCCTGTAGGTTAGCCTGTTGCTGTGCTTTCTGTACCTTCAGCACCTGTACAATCTCGTCACGCACCTGCTCCAGAGGGCGCGGCGTTTCTGCACGGTGATCGGTAATACGCAGCACGATCGCCCGATCGCCATCGACACTGATCACATCGGAGTTGCTGCCCGGAGCACCGCCATCGCCTAGCAGGGTGCCGCCGAAAATAGCCTGCGTCACCTGCGGGAAATTCAGCTCAGCAGGCACTTGATCGTGACTAAACCAGGCTGTTTCAGTGGCCTTTTGGCCCGCAGCTTCTTCCGCTGATGCCAACGATTCATTGTCATTGCTTGCCGCTTCGCTGACTTTACGTTGCAGGGCAAAGAATTCATCCAGCGCTTTTTCTCGTTTTGCTCTGACAGCAATGTCATCGCGCACCGCACTCAACGGTTTAACCTGTGCGGCTTGAATGTCATCCAGACGTACAATCAGGTAACCCACAGAGGATTTTACCGGCTCGGAGAGTTGGCCTTTTTCGGTCAATTTTGCCTGCTGCAATTCATCAACCGTGGCATTGGCATCCATCCAGCCCATATCACCACCGTTACGACGCGATACCACATCCTGCGATTTTTCTTTTGCCAGTGCGGCAAAATTGGCACCGTTTTTCAGTTCATCCAACACGGCACGGGCGTCCGCCTCAGTTTTAAGCTGAATAACGCTAAAGCGCTTGCGCTCAGGTTGGGTAAACTCTTGCTTATTCTTCTCGTAAAACGCGGCGATATCCGCATCAGTGATTTTTACACTGTCCATAACGCGCGCGGCATCCAACAGCAGATAGCTGACCTTGAAGGCTTCCGGGTCGATAAAACGGCCTTTGTTGCTGTCGTAATAGCCCTTGATCTCTTCATCCGTCACGTTCAGCGTTTTGGCAATGGCCGCTACGTCGATCGTTGCCGTTCTCACCACACGATCCTGTGCAGCCTGCGCCACCAGACTGTCGATCTCTTTTGGCAGAGAGAATTGCGTCGCGCCCAGCCCCTGAATCAGTTGCTGTGTGATCAGTTGCTTACGCAGCAATTCCGCGTAGCGATCCGGAGTCAGACCCAAACGACGTACCTGATCCAGATACTTTTCGTTATCAAACTGGTTGTTGGTCTGGAAAGCGGGAACCGCGAAGATGGCCTGTTTGATCTGCGCATCGCTGATGCTGAGCCCAAGCTTACGGGCGTATTGGTCAATCAGTGCCTCATCGATCAGTTGAGAGAGCACCTGTTGACGCATCTGCTGCATATAACCGTCATTGCCAGCCAGCACGGAAAAGTTTTCTCCCAACTGTTCCTGCATGCGGCTACGCTCGTTTTGCACCGCTTGTTCAAACTGCGCACGACCGATTTCCTGCCCGTTGACTTTGGCGGCGTAATCTTTAGAGCCGCCGATAAGGTAATCACCCACGCCCGTCAATACGAAGGAGGCGACGATCAAGCCCAGAATAATTTTCAGCACGACGTTATTAGCGGCCGCGCGTAAATTGTCCATCATAATGTGACAACACTCCGCTGTAGTATGGATAACACGCCCTGCGTTGGCTAAAACCACGCTTCCCTGCGCGTCTGGCACCAGAACATGACATGCCAGAGAGAGGAGCGGGAAAGACGTTACGCCGCAATGCGGCGCCCCGCAGGGTGATGGGCAGCGTTCGCCCGTCATAAAAAAGGCACATCATAAAATGATGCGCCCCTTATCTTACCTTACCGACACCGTGGCGTCAGGTAATGTTTGGTAACGTACTTGGATTACAGCACAAACCTGTGACGAGATAATCAGTTAACGGCGTCTTTCAGCGATTTACCGGCACGGAAGCCCGGTACTTTTGCTGCTGGAATACTGATTTCCTTGCCCGTTTGCGGATTGCGCCCAGTGCGAGCAGCACGCTCACGCACGGAGAACGTTCCAAATCCCACCAGTGCAACGTCATCCCCTGCTTTCAGAGAATCGGTAACAGAACCAATAATTGCATCTAACACACGCCCTGCTGCCGCTTTGGAAATATCAGCATCTGCGGCAATTTTGTCGATCAATTGTGACTTGTTCACTCTCTCATCCCCTCTGAAATCCTGTTGTCACGCTGAATATCCCCAAAACGCGACACGTAGCTTTTTTCAATCCTGTCAAACCTTAGCACAGCGTACTGGCTAAGACTAACAGTGCCATAACTTAGCGGTACAAAAAAACGCTGGCAAGCGCCATTTCTGCTGCCAGCGTGATTTTTCTCAAGGGTTTTTGCGATAGCTCACTCTTTCGCGGCCTTGGCGGGTACCGCCTTCGCCTTGGCTGGCGCTCGCTTGGCCTTGACAGGCTCCGGCTGCATACCGTCCGGCGGATTTTGTAACGCTAACGCCAGCACTTCCTCGATACGTTTAACCGGATGAATCTCCAGGTCCGCAATCACATTCGCCGGGATTTCTTCCAAATCACGTTTGTTTTCGTCAGGAATCAATACCGTCTTAATACCACCGCGATGCGCTGCCAACAGTTTCTCTTTCAAGCCCCCGATCGGCAAGACCAAGCCACGCAGCGTGATTTCCCCGGTCATCGCGACGTCGGCACGCACCGGATTACCCGTCAGGCAAGAAACCAGCGCGGTACACATGGCAATCCCGGCGCTTGGACCATCTTTGGGCGTTGCCCCTTCCGGCACATGCACGTGGATATCACGCTTTTCATGGAAATCGGCATTGATACCCAACCGTTCTGCGCGCGCGCGCACCACGGTGAGCGCCGCCTGGATAGACTCCTGCATCACTTCCCCGAGTGAACCGGTATAGGTCAATTTGCCCTTGCCCGGCACGCACGCGGTTTCGATGGTCAGTAAGTCACCACCCACTTCCGTCCAGGCCAAGCCTGTGACTTGTCCAACGCGGTTTTCTTCATCCGCACGGCCGTAGTCAAAGCGCTGAACGCCAAGGAAATCTTTAAGGTTATCGCCCGTAATTTCAATATGCTTAACGGTTTTATCCATCAACAGCGTTTTTACCGCTTTACGGCACAGTTTGGAGATTTCACGCTCCAGACTGCGTACGCCCGCTTCACGCGTGTAGTAACGGATGATCCCGGAGATAGCACTGTCAGCAACGGTCAACTCACCTTTCTTCAATGCGTTGCGTTCAATCTGCTTCGGCAGCAAATGGCGCTTGGCAATATTGAGCTTCTCATCCTCGGTGTAGCCAGACAGGCGAATCACTTCCATACGGTCCAGCAACGGCGCAGGAATGTTCATCGAGTTAGAGGTCGCAACAAACATCACATCGGACAGATCGTAATCCACTTCCAGATAGTGATCGTTGAAGGTGACATTCTGCTCAGGATCCAATACCTCAAGCAGCGCCGAGGCCGGATCGCCACGCATGTCAGACGACATTTTGTCGATCTCATCCAACAGGAACAGCGGGTTTTTTACCCCGACCTTGGCCATCTTCTGGATCAGCTTGCCCGGCAGTGAGCCGATATAAGTACGACGGTGACCGCGAATTTCCGCTTCATCACGCACGCCGCCAAGCGCCATGCGCACATATTCACGCCCCGTCGCCTTGGCGATAGACTGCCCCAGAGAGGTTTTCCCCACCCCCGGCGGCCCAACCAGGCACAGAATCGGCCCCTTGATTTTGCTGACACGGCTTTGTACCGCGAGGTATTCAAGAATACGTTCTTTGACGCGATCCAGACCGTAGTGGTCGGTGTCCAGGGTTTCCTGCGCTTTGACCAGGTCTTTTTTCACCTTGCTGCGCGCATTCCACGGCACCTGAACCATCCAATCGATGTAGCTGCGCACCACAGTCGCCTCAGCGGACATCGGTGACATCATCTTCAGTTTTTGCAGTTCGGCTTCCGCTTTTTCCCGCGCTTCTTTCGGCATCTTGGCCGCTTCAATCTTGCGTTTCAGCGCTTCGTGTTCATCCGGCGCATCGTCCATTTCACCGAGCTCTTTTTGAATCGCTTTCATCTGCTCGTTGAGGTAGTACTCGCGCTGGCTTTTTTCCATCTGCTTTTTCACGCGACTGCGAATACGTTTTTCCACCTGCAACAGGTCGATTTCCGATTCCATCATCGCCATCAGATATTCAAGGCGTTCCGTAATATCAGACATTTCCAGCACGGACTGTTTGTCAGCCAGCTTCAGAGGCATGTGGGCGGCAATGGTATCCGCCAGACGCGCTGCGTCTTCAATGCTGTTTAGCGAGGTCAACACTTCCGGCGGGATTTTCTTGTTCAGTTTGATATATCCCTCGAACTGATTGACCGCAGTGCGCATCAGAACTTCCTGTTCGCGCTCTTCAATCGCCGGCGACGAGAGATATTCCGCCTGGGCAGCAAAGTGTTCACCGCCGTCAGACAGCGTGGTGATACGCGCACGCTGCAACCCTTCGACCAGCACCTTGACCGTACCGTCCGGCAGTTTCAGCATTTGCAGAATGGAGGCGACCGTTCCTACCGAGAAAAGATCGTTAATACTGGGTTCATCCGTTGAAGCCTCTTTTTGTGCCACCAACATGATCTTTTTATCGTGATCCATCGCGGCTTCAAGGCAACGAATCGATTTCTCCCGGCCAACAAACAACGGAATGACCATGTGCGGATAAACCACCACATCGCGCAACGGCAATACGGGGATTTCAATGCGTTCGGAACGCTCAGGGTTCATAGAGCTCTCTCTTAGTTTCGTTTCCGCCAGGTTAAAGGAATCTCGTGAAACGCGGATGTCACGGGTTTCGCCAACAAGTATTGGAGTATATGGGGATAAATATCCGACATTCAACGACCAGAACATGCGAAAAAAAAAATGGGAGATAAAATCTCCCATTTTCAACTGTAGTCAAGCGTGCAATTGACGATTTATTCGCCAGACGCCTGCTGCGCTTCAGGTTTACCGTAGATCAGCATGGGCTCTGACTGACCGGCAATCACCGATTCATCAATCACCACTTTATCGACGCTCTCCATGGAAGGCAGGTCGTACATGGTGTCCAGCAACGCCGCTTCCACGATGGAGCGTAAACCACGTGCACCGGTTTTACGCGCCATGGCTTTCTTGGCAATCGCCGTCAATGCTTCTTCACGGAATTCCAGCTCAACCCCTTCAAGGTTGAACAGCGCCTGATACTGTTTGGTCAGCGCGTTTTTCGGTTCGCGTAGGATCTGGATCAACGCATCTTCGCTCAGCTCTCTCAGCGTCGCGACCACCGGTAAACGGCCGATAAATTCGGGGATCAGGCCGAACTTGATCAAATCGCCCGGTTCTACCTGGCCCAGCAATTCACCTTCGGTAGCTTTTTGCGCCGAGCCTTTCACCGTCGCGGCAAAACCGATACCGCGACCGGTATCAACACGCTGCTCGATCACTTTATCCAGCCCAGCAAATGCCCCACCGCAGATGAACAGGATCTTGGAGGTATCAACCTGCAAAAACTCCTGTTGTGGGTGCTTGCGTCCACCCTGCGGCGGAACCGCAGCGATGGTGCCTTCAATCAGTTTCAGCAATGCCTGTTGCACCCCTTCGCCCGACACGTCACGGGTGATGGAGGGGTTGTCGGACTTACGTGAAATCTTATCGATTTCATCGATGTACACAATGCCGCGCTGCGCTTTCTGTACGTCGTAATCGCATTTTTGCAACAGCTTCTGGATGATGTTTTCCACATCTTCACCCACGTAACCCGCTTCGGTCAACGTGGTGGCATCTGCCATAGTGAAAGGCACATCCAGGAAACGGGCCAGCGTTTCAGCCAACAGGGTTTTACCGCTCCCTGTCGGGCCAATCAGCAGAATGTTACTCTTGCCCAGTTCGATGCCGTTACTGCTGTCGCCATTACGCAAGCGCTTGTAGTGATTGTAAACCGCAACCGCCAGAACCTTTTTCGCCTGCTCCTGACCAATCACATAATCATCCAGGTGACGACGAATTTCATGGGGCGTAGGTAACGCACTGCGTTCACGATGCGGAGCCACTTCCTTTATCTCTTCGCGAATGATGTCATTGCACAGATCGACACATTCATCGCAGATATACACTGACGGCCCGGCAATCAGCTTACGGACCTCATGCTGGCTTTTGCCGCAGAAAGAACAGTACAGCAACTTCCCTGAACCGTCTTTGCGCTTGTCTGTCATCAGTAAACCTCTTCTTTTATCTCTTGCCCGCAGGCCCAACAGCGATATCACTACAACCTGAATCACGCGCAAGCGCGCATTCGTGAACCACAGGTACGCTATGGCTGGCGGCGTTATTCGCGGTGTGTCATCACGGCGTCAACCAATCCATACTCTACTGCTTCATGGGCAGAGAGGAAACGGTCACGCTCAGTGTCACTCTCTATCACTTCGAGAGGTTTGCCCGTATGTTCAGCCATCAGCTCATTCATACGTTGCTTCACTTTCAGTATTTCACGCGCATGGATTTCGATATCCGTTGCCTGCCCCTGGAATCCCCCCAGCGGCTGGTGAATCATCACGCGCGAATTCGGCAGGCAGAAACGCTTACCCTTGGCACCGGCAGTGAGCAGGAAAGCCCCCATAGAACAGGCTTGTCCCATACAGATGGTGCTGACATCCGGTTTGATAAATTTCATGGTGTCGTAAATCGACATCCCTGCGGTAATCACGCCACCCGGAGAGTTGATATACAGATAAATATCTTTTTCCGGATTTTCGGCTTCCAGGAAAAGCATCTGAGCAACGATCAGGTTGGCCATGTGATCTTCCACCTGACCTGTCAGGAAGATGATGCGTTCTTTAAGCAGTCGGGAAAAAATATCGTAAGAACGTTCCCCGCGCGAAGTCTGTTCTACCACCATCGGCACCAAAGCCATTTGCGGTGCTAATTTTTCTTGTTCGCCACTGTATAACATTCACCTCTCCTCGATAAAATGCTTTTGGTGCCATGTATCAGATTCTACTTGAGATAACGGTGGTTGACTATCACGGTCACCCTCACGTTTTCCTTAAGAACGACACCGACTCGCCAAAATCCATGACCACGCGCCTCTGTTTCTTCTAGTTGGGGCATTGCGCGCTATTTCAAGCTTACACTATCCTTTATTTTAGATTAAAGGGTTATCGTGCCTACCGCGTTTACAATGCTTTGCACAGTAAACCGCGTTTTGCATGGAAAATAATAGCTTGCACGCCTAAGAGACAGTGCAGATTTCATCACTCGCGAAACGTTTCAATGTCACGCCCACACCCTTTTATCATAGTGCAATCTGGCGCATCCGTAGCGATAGGACTTTTCAAACATAAATCAGTGATAACAAAAAGCCCACGCCAGAGGCGCGGGCTTTTTTTGGCAAAGATAACCGACCGGAGCCAGACAGCGAATTACGCCGTAGCAGGCTGGTTCATCAGATCGTTGAAGCTGACGGCTTTCTCGACCACTTTCGCCTTAGACAACACCACTTCAACCGCTTGCTCTTCCAGAGCAACGTTGCGCATGTTGTTCATCAGTTCTTTGTTTTTGCTGTAGTAAGTAACGACTTCCTGCGGATCTTCGTAGGCAGAAGCCATCTCTTCGATCAGCGCAGTAACGCGAGCATCGTCCGCTTTCAGTTCGTTAGTGCTGATCACTTCGCCCAGCAGCAGCCCCACGACAACGCGGCGTTTAGCTTGCTCTTCAAACAGCTCACGAGGCAGCTCAGCCGCTTGCTTGGCGTTACCACCAAAGCGTTGTGCCGCTTGCTGACGCAGAACGTCAATTTCGCCGTCGATCAGCGCAGCAGGAACGTCGATGTCATTGGCTTTCACCAGACCGTCGATCACCTGAGACTTGATACGGTTACGCACCGCGCCTTTCAGCTCACGCTCCATGTTTTTACGCACTTCAGCGCGCAAACCGTCAACAGAACCGTCTGCCACGCCGAAACGTGCGATGAATTCTGCGGTCAGTTCCGGCAGTTCACGCTCTTCCACTTTCTTCAGAACGATAGCGAACTGTGCCGCTTTCCCTTTCAGGTTTTCAGCGTGGTAATCTTCTGGGAAGGTCACGTCGATAGTGAATTCTTCACCGGCTTTATGACCTACCAGACCTTCTTCAAAGCCTGGGATCATGCGGCCCTGGCCCATCGCCAGAACGAAATCAGACGCTTTACCGCCGTCAAACACTTCGCCGTCGATAGTGCCGGTGAAGTCAACGGTCACGCGATCTTCCGCGCCAGCGGCAGCATCGGTATCTTTCCAGGTGGCTTGTTGCTTGCGCAGCGTTTCCAGCATGGCATCAACGTCAGCATCAACCACGTCAACCAGCGGTTTTTCTACTTCGATGGTGTCCAGACCTTTCAGCTCGACTTCCGGATAGACTTCAAACTCTACCGCGTAGGTAAAATCGGCATCCAGTTTGTATTCGCCAGGCACATAGTTCGGTGCACCAACGGGATTGATTTTTTCTTTAATGATGGCGTCAACGAAATGACGCTGCATCAGATCGCCCAACACGTCTTGACGCACGGAAGCGCCATAACGTTGAGCGATAACGTTCATAGGCACTTTGCCTTTACGAAAACCGTCAACGCGCGCTTTTTTAGCAACGTTAACCAGCTCTTTTTTTACCGCTTCTTCAATGCTATCAGCAGTGACGGTAATTGTTACGCGGCGACCAAGGCCTTGGGTGGTTTCAACTGAAACTTGCATCTTGTTACCTCAAAAAATCACAGTGCTCGGTCAGCTCCAAAACCATATACGCATGGGTGTCGGTTTGGACATAACCCCACAGAACCGGGACAGCAACAGCTGGTATCTGAACCCCGTTCCTTGTCGTCAGAAGCGTCCCGATGACATTTCCGGAAAATAAGACGCGGCATTATAGCGGCATAGAGGGAGTGAGTCGAGAACAGCGCGCAGACTATTACCACAAGATAAGCGCGCTTTGATGTCGGTCACCTCTTATCGGTCTCTTTTTGTACGTTTTGGTATTAATCAGGCATCAATGCCAGCGCCGCCACAGGCAGGCGATTTCGGTGCCTGCCCCTGCGCATCGGACCACTCTTGCGGCGTGTAAGTATGCAGCGCCAGCGCGTGTAGGCCATTTTCCAATTCCGTCGCCAGCGTGGCATAAACCGCACGATGTCGACCAATGGTGCGCTGTCCGGTAAAGGTTTCACTCACCAGCACCACCTTAAAATGGCTTTGCGAGCCAGCAGGCACGCGATGTTGGTGGCTTTCATTGATGACATCCAGATGCGTGGGGGCGAAGGCAGCGCGCAATTTCGCTTCAATGGTGGCATGCATGAAGAAGTAGTCCCTTGTTGCTTGTTGATCTTGTCAAACAGTATATTCCACTGGCAGGGAAATGGGGCGACCGGGCCATCGAACAATCCAGTGATAGCGATTTCACACCCTATCGCGCCGAAAAAAAGGCTGTTTCCAGAGTATTTCCCCTGAATTCTTCCTTTAACCCGCTGTCGGCAATGGTATGATAACGGGAATTTTTTACCAGCGAACCACCCTAATCATTACTGAGAAAATGCACAATGTTAAAAAAACTGTTTTTTCCCGTATTGGCCGTGCTGATGCTCGCCGGATGCGCCAATCAAAGCAATACGCTTGACGTCTCTCCTAAAATTAACGTGCCCGCGCAAGACCCAACCCTGATGGGCGTGACGGTCAGTATCAACGGGGCCGATCAGCGTGCCGATCAGGCATTGGCTAAAATCAACCGCGATGGGCAACTGATCGTTCTCACCCCTTCACGCGATCTGCGTTTCCTGTTGCAAGAAGCGCTGGAAAAACAGATGTCTGCACGCGGTTATATGATCGGAACCGGTGGCCCGGTTGCGCTGCAAATCGTCGTAAACCAGCTGTATGCTGACGTCTCCGAAGGTAACCTGCGTCATAATATTACCGCACGTGCGGATATTTCGATCATCTCTCAGGCGGCCAACGGCAACAAACAGGTTAAAAATTACCGTTCAACCTATAACGTCCAAGGCGCGTTGACCGCGACCAACGAAAAAATCACCAACGCTGTCAATACGGTATTGGGCGATGTCATCAATGACATGGCACAAGACACCACCGTCAGCAGCTTCATCAAGGCTAACGCCCGATAATTCCCACGCTGTTTTCCTCTATCCTGCACGGTGGGATAGAGGAAAGGATCTGCCATGCTACATCGCTTTTTTACCCTTATTCGTCAGCCGTATTCGCTGTCGCTGCTGCTGCTGGGTTTTGCGTCCGGGCTACCGCTGGCACTGACCTCAGGGACGTTGCAGGCATGGATGACGGTCGCTAACGTCGATTTGAAAACCATCGGTTTCTTCTCCCTGGTGGGACAAGCCTATGTTTTCAAGTTTATGTGGGCACCGATGATGGACCGTTACACCCCGCCCTTCCTCGGTCGTCGCCGTGGCTGGCTGCTGGTCAGTCAGGTGCTGCTGATTGGATTGATTGCCTCGATGGCACTGCTGGAACCCGGTAAGCATCTGTGGTGGTTAGCCGCGATTGCGGTTTTGGTGGCATTTTGTTCCGCCTCGCAGGATATCGTGTTTGACGCCTACAAAACGGACCTGTTATCCGCCGATCAGCGCGGCTCGGGCGCGGCAATTTCCGTATTGGGTTACCGTCTGGCCATGCTGGTTTCCGGTGGATTGGCGCTGTGGCTGGCCGATCGTTATCTCGGCTGGCACGCCACTTATGTGCTGATGGCGCTGCTGCTGCTGCCGGGCATCATCGCCACCTTGCGTGCGCCTGAACCGGTGTTGGATGCCCCAGCACCGCGCACCCTGGAACAGGCCATGCTTGCCCCGCTGCGCGACTTCTTTTCACGCAATAACACCTGGCTGATTTTATTACTGATTGTGCTGTATAAGCTAGGCGACGCCTTTGCGATGAGTCTGAGCACCCCGTTCCTGATTCGCGGCGTGGGCTTCAATGCCGGCGACGTCGGGCTGGTCAACAAAACGTTGGGATTACTCGCCACCATCATTGGTGCCTTGTACGGCGGGTTGTTAATGCAACGCATGACCTTGTTCCGTGCGCTGCTGCTTTTTGGCATCTTGCAAGCCCTCTCTAATGCGGGCTACTGGCTGCTAGCGATCACCGCCAAACATCTGGTTAGCATGGCGGGGGTTATCTTTCTGGAAAATCTGTGCGGCGGGATGGGCACTGCGGCGTTCGTTGCGTTACTGATGACCTTGTGCAATACATCGTTTTCCGCTACCCAGTTTGCGCTGCTTTCCGCACTCTCTGCGGTGGGACGCGTCTATGTCGGCCCTATCGCAGGCTGGTTTGTTGAAACCCATGGCTGGGCCTGGTTCTATTTATTTACCATTGCGATCTCGGTGCCGGGATTGGTCCTGCTGCTGGTATGCCGACAAACCTTGGAGTACACCCAACGCACCGGCACGTTCATGGTACGCACAACCTATCCCCGCCATTACCGCGTCGCGCTGCGTGTACTGGCCGCCGGATGTGCGCTGTTATTCATCTGGTTGACCCTGACCATCGCCCACGCGCTGGGTGCCAATGCGGTTGAAGCAATCAATGATAACCTTCTGATGACAGGGGGTATTTTGGTCATTTTGGGGGTACTTTTAGGTTGCGTGCTCGACTATTTATCGCTGCGTCATTCACCGTCATCTGAAGCCTGAAAATAGCGATAAACCTGCGTGGTTATCACCGCATCGTATTATTTTTTTTTCACTAGTCTGCTATCAGCCAACGTTATTTTTTTACGTTGGCTCACTTTCTCCTGACTATTTAATTGTTGCGAAAATGTGTGAAGGTCAATCATGTTGGCTCGATGGAAAATTCCCTTTCAGGCGGGTTGTAATTTTTTTTTATCCATCCATACTTCTCTACAGGATAAATTTTAATTCACTGTTTTTAATAAATTTTTCCTAACGACAAGGTAATTGTGACATTCAGGGCAAAAATCAGCAACAAAGCGCTGACATAACCTTAATCATGTTTACAGTGCAGTAACCTTACCGTAAAATGCCCGCTCGCATGAAATGACAATAGAGCCCTTGTTATTGAGGTCGCTAGATGAGACTCAGGAAATACAATAAAATTTTTGGGATGTTGTCTTTATTCGCTGCCGCCGCACTACTGAGCGGTTGCGATATGGCATTGATGAACCCCAAAGGACAGGTCGGGTTGGAGCAACGGTCGTTGATTCTGACGGCAATCGGGTTGATGTTGATCGTGGTTATTCCGGTAATCGTGATGACCATCGCTTTCGCCTGGAAGTTCCGTGCTTCCAACACCAAAGCGAAATACACCCCGAACTGGTCGCATTCCAACAAGATTGAAGCGGTGGTATGGACAGTTCCCATCATCATCATTCTTATTCTGGGTACTATTACCTGGAAAACCACCCATTCACTCGATCCGTATAAGCCGTTGGTCTCCGAGGCCAAGCCGATTACCGTCGAAGTGATTTCACTCGACTGGAAGTGGCTGTTTGTTTACCCGGAATTGGGTATCGCCACGGTCAATGAATTAGCGTTCCCAACCAATGTGCCGGTGAATTTCAAAATCACCTCCGATACCGTAATGAACTCGTTCTTCATTCCGCGTCTGGGTGGGCAGATTTACGCCATGGCAGGTATGCAAACCAAACTGCATCTTATCGCCAACGAACCGGGTAGGTACGACGGCATTTCCGGTGGTTACAGCGGCAAAGGCTTTTCTGGCATGAAGTTTACTGCCATTGCCACGCCTAGCCAGCAGGAATTCGACCAGTGGGTTGCCACAGTGCGAGCCTCCAGCAAAACGCTGAACAGCACGGAGGAATTCAATGCGCTGGCCAAACCCAGCGAATTCCACCCGGTAGAGTACTTCTCCAGCGTGCAACCTGAGCTGTTTGAAAACCTGATTCGCAAATTCACGCAAAGCGGCGGTGCGCCTGCGCATCACCACGCTGAAGGCGAAACGCAGCAGGGCGGTATGCAACACGGTGACAATATGAACATGAGCGAGCACGCCTCGCACCAAGGCGCCGAGGGATAAGACGATGTTCGGAAAACTAACGCTTGATGCGGTTCCGTATCATGAACCCATTATTATGGTTACGGTGGCCGGCATTATCGTCGGCGGCCTCGCCCTGTTGGCGGCCATCACTTATTTCGGTAAATGGAAGTGGTTGTGGGCAGAGTGGTTCACCTCGGTAGACCACAAACGCATCGGCATCATGTATATGATCGTCGCGTTTATCATGATGATTCGCGGCTTTGCCGATGCCATCATGATGCGCGGTCAGCAGGTATTGGCGTCTGCCGGTGAGGCAGGCTTCCTTAATGCCCACCACTACGATCAGATATTTACCGCGCACGGCGTGATCATGATTTTCTTCGTGGCAACGCCGTTTGTGGTCGGTTTGATGAACCTGGCGGTGCCATTGCAAATCGGCGCACGCGACGTGGCCTTCCCTTTCCTTAACTCGCTCAGCTTCTGGCTGTTCGTGGTGGGGGTTGTCCTGATCAACCTGTCGCTGGGTATCGGTGAGTTTGCACAAACCGGTTGGGTGGCCTATCCGCCGCTTTCCGGCAAGGAGTACAGTCCCGGCGTAGGGGTCGATTACTGGATATGGAGTCTACAGATCTCCGGTCTGGGTACCACGCTGACCGGCGTCAACTTCTTCGCGACCATTATCCGCATGCGCGCACCGGGCATGACGCTGATGAAAATGCCGGTATTCACCTGGACGGCACTGTGCACCAACGTGCTGATCATCGCCGCCTTCCCAATTTTGACCGTAACCATCGCGTTGCTGACCCTGGATCGCTATCTGGGCACCCATTTCTTTACCAACGATATGGGCGGCAACATGATGATGTACATCAACCTCATCTGGGCCTGGGGCCATCCTGAGGTGTACATTCTGGTTCTGCCTATTTTCGGCGTTTACTCCGAAGTGGTTGCCACCTTCTGTAAGAAGCGTCTGTTCGGTTACACCTCGCTGGTGTGGGCGACCATCGCCATTACGGTACTGTCGTTTATCGTCTGGCTGCACCACTTCTTCACCATGGGGTCTGGCGCGAACGTTAACGCCTTCTTTGGTATCGCCACTATGATCATTTCCATCCCGACCGGGGTGAAAATCTTCAACTGGCTGTTCACCATGTATCAGGGCCGCATCCAGCCGAACTCCGCCATGTTGTGGACCACCGGGTTTATCATCACCTTTACCATCGGTGGGATGACCGGGGTGCTGCTGGCGGTACCGGGTGCCAACTTTGTGCTGCACAACAGCCTGTTCCTGATTGCGCACTTCCATAACGTCATCATCGGCGGCGTGGTGTTTGGTATTTTTGCCGGTATTACCTACTGGTTCCCGAAAGCGTTTGGCTTCACGCTGAACGAAACCTGGGGTAAACGCGCGTTCTGGTTCTGGATTATCGGCTTCTTCACCGCCTTTATGCCGCTGTATGTGCTGGGCTTTATGGGCATGACCCGCCGCCTCAGCCAACAGATTGATCCGCAATTCCACTCACTGCTGGTCGTTGCGTCTGTCGGTGCCGCACTGATTGGTCTTGGCGTACTGTGCCAGTTGATGCAGTTCTACGTCAGTATCCGCGATCGCGACCAAAACCGCGATTTGACCGGTGACCCGTGGGGTGGCCGCACGCTGGAGTGGGCAACCTCTTCCCCGCCGCCGTTCTACAACTTCGCCATCGTGCCGAACGTTCAGGAACGCGATGCCTTCTGGGAACAAAAAGAGCGCGGTGAAGCCTACAAGAAACCGGTCAGCTATGAAGAAATTCATATGCCGAAAAACACCGGTGCCGGCGTGATCATCTCAGCATTCAGTCTGGTATTCGGCTTCGCGATGATCTGGCATATCTGGTGGATGGCGATTGCCGGTTTCGTCGGCATGATCGTGACCTGGATTGTGCACAGTTTTAACCGCGATGTGGATTACTACGTTCCGGTCAAACAAATCGAAGAGATTGAAAACCAGCACTTCGACAATATCAGCAAAGCAGGTGTGAAACATGACAACTGAAACTCTGACGCATCATCACGCTGCTCATGACGCCCATGCCGAGCATGGGCACCACGACGCCAGCGGCACCAAGGTGCTGGGGTTCTGGGTTTACCTCATGAGCGATTTGATCATTTTCGGCTCACTGTTCGCCACCTATGCCGTGCTGGTAACCGGCACGGCCAGCGGTCCGTCCGGAAAAGACCTGTTTGATCTCAAGTTTGTGCTGGTCGAAACCTTCGCGTTGCTGTTGAGCAGTATCACCTTCGGCATGGCGATGATCGCTATGTACAAAGGTAACGTGGCGCGCATCAACACCTGGCTGGCTATCACCTTCCTGTTTGGGCTGGTATTTATCGGGATGGAAGTCTATGAATTCCATCATCTGATCGCAGAAGGATACGGCCCGGATCGCAGTGCGTTCCTGTCAGCCTTTTTCGCGCTGGTTGGCACCCACGGCGTTCACGTAACCTCAGGCCTTATCTGGCTGGTGGTGATGATGATTCAGGTCTCACGTTGGGGCATCACCCCTACCGTGAAAACCCGTTTGATGTGCCTGAGTCTGTTCTGGCACTTCCTTGACGTGGTGTGGATTTGCGTCTTTACCGTAGTTTATCTGATGGGGGCGATGTAATGAGTCATTCAACGACCGATCACGGCGCCAGCCACGGTAGCGTACAGTCTTATGTCATCGGCTTTGTCATGTCGGTCATTCTGACCGTTATCCCGTTTGGTCTGGTGATGGCGGGTGCCGCCTCCCCCAGCGTGATCATGGCCGGTGTGGTTGGCTGCGCCGTGGTACAGATACTGGTTCACCTGGTCTACTTCCTGCACCTGAACAGTTCTTCTGAGCAGCGCTGGAACGTGGTAGCGCTGGTGTTCGCTATTCTGATTATCGCCATCGTGGTAGTAGGATCCATCTGGATTATGCTGAGCGCGCACCACAATATGATGATTCCGTAATCGAGCCAGACATGATGATTAAGCAATACCTACAAGTCACAAAACCAGGGATCATTTTTGGCAACCTGATTTCTGTTATCGGGGGATTTCTGCTGGCGTCCAAGGGCAGCATTGATTACCCCCTCTTTATCGCTACCCTGTTTGGGGTGTCGTTAGTGGTTGCGTCCGGTTGCGTTTTCAACAACGTAATCGACCGTGACATTGACAAAAAGATGGAGAGAACCAAAAACAGAGTGATGGTGAAGGGGCTGATTTCGGTCAAGGTCTCACTGAGTTATGCGGCTGCGTTAGGTATTGCCGGTTTTGCGTTGCTCTACGTGGCGGCAAACCCGTTAGCCATGTGGCTTTCCGTCATGGGCTTTGCAGTATACGTTGGCGTCTACAGTCTGTATATGAAACGCCACTCGGTATATGGCACGCTGATCGGCAGCCTGTCCGGTGCCGCACCGCCAGTTATCGGGTACTGCGCCGTGAGCAACCAGTTCGATGCGGGCGCGTTGATCCTTCTGTTGATCTTCAGCCTGTGGCAAATGCCGCACTCCTACGCTATCGCCATTTTCCGTTTCAAGGATTACCAGGCGGCCAACATTCCGGTACTGCCGGTGGTGAAAGGCATTTCCGTGGCTAAAAACCATATTACGCTGTATATCGTGGCGTTTATGGTGGCTACGCTGATGCTGTCACTGGGTGGCTATGCCGGGTATAAATATCTGGTGGTAGCAGCCTCCGTGAGTATCTGGTGGTTAGGGATGGCACTGTCGGGCTACAAAAAGCCCAATGATGACAAAGTGTGGGCACGCAAACTGTTTGTGTTCTCGATCGTTGCCATCACATCGCTGAGCGTGATGATGTCTGTCGACTCAATGACGCCAATGCAGGATGTGCTGATCACCGCACTGCGCTAACCGCTAACCGTTCACACGTTGAAAAAACAGACGATCCCCATCGTCTGTTTTTTTTCGCCCTTCCCCACCGTTTGCTGCATTTACTATGTCATTTTATGACGGTGCGCCAAATCAAGTAACAATGCAGCCATTTACGACCCGCTGAGTAAGGCACTACAATAGCGCCAACGCGAATTTGAGGTTTTCATGAACGATACATCCCTCACAGACAATATCATGACGCCGCGCGAACGGCGCGCAACCTGGGGCTTAGGCGCAGTGTTTTCCCTGCGGATGCTCGGCATGTTTATGGTGTTGCCCGTGCTCACCACCTACGGCATGGCATTACAAGGGGCCAGTGAATCGTTGATTGGCCTTGCCATTGGTATCTATGGCCTGATGCAAGCGCTGTTTCAGGTGCCTTTTGGTTTACTTTCCGATCGTGTCGGGCGTAAACCGCTCATCGTTATCGGCCTGTTGATGTTTGTGCTCGGCAGCGCGATTGCCGCCCTCAGCACCACGATCTGGGGCATTATTCTCGGGCGTGCGTTACAAGGTGCAGGCGCGATCTCCGCCGCCGTTATGGCATTGCTGTCCGATCTCACTCGCGAACAAAATCGCACCAAAGCGATGGCGTTTATCGGCATCAGTTTCGGCATAACCTTTGCCATCGCCATGGTGCTTGGGCCGATCGTTGCGCACGCCTGGGGATTACAGTCCCTGTTCTGGTGCATGGCCCTACTCGCATCGCTTGGTATTGTGATAACCCTGACGCTGATCCCCAATGCCGCTGACCATGCCCTCAACCGTGAATCTGCCATTGTGCGCGGCAGCATTCGCCAGGTGCTCGGTAACAGCCGACTGGTAAAACTCAATATCGGCATTATGTGCCTGCACATCCTGCTGATGTCGAGTTTTGTCGCCCTGCCGCGCGTGCTGGAACAGGCGGGCCTGCCCGCAGAATCACACTGGAAGGTGTACCTGTACACCATGCTGATTTCCTTTGTCTGCGTGTTGCCCTTTATCATTTATGCCGAAGTGAAGCGGCAGATGAAGCGGGTATTTGTCGGCTGTATCATTGTGCTGTTAGCTGCAGAGGTGGTTTTATGGAGAGCAGGCAGCCAGTTTTGGCCTATTGTGGCAGGCGTTCAGCTGTTTTTTCTGGCGTTTAATATTATGGAAGCGCTGCTGCCCTCACTGATCAGCAAAGAGGCACCGGCGGGTTACAAAGGCACTGCCATGGGGGTCTATTCCACCACCCAATTTATCGGCGTTGCTATCGGCGGCAGTATGGGCGGCGCACTGTTTCAATTCCACGGCGCGGCCTGGGTGTTTGCAGCAGGGGCGCTGCTCTGCGCGTTATGGCTGATTGTCGGCGTCAGCATGAAAGAGCCCCCCTATCTGAGCAGTTTGCGTATTGCACTGCCCGATGACGCACTAAACGACGCCGCGCTAGCGCAAAAGATACGCATACACCCCGGCGTGGCTGAAGCCATCGTGGTGCCGGAAGAGCGCAGCGCCTATATCAAAATTGATCGTCAGAAGACCAGTCGTCAACAGCTCGAAGCGCTGATCGGGCAAGCGTGAGTCACATCGGGCCAGCACCGCTGGCCCTGTACAATTAATCGCGGAAATTGGTGAACTGGAAGGGTTGCCCCAGATTGGCTCCGCGAATCAACGCCATGACGCTTTGCAAATCGTCACGTGCTTTACCCGTTACGCGCAGTTGCTCCCCCTGAACCTGAGTTTGCACTTTCAGCTTGCTGTCTTTGATCAGCTTGACGATTTTTTTCGCCTGTTCAGGCTCAATGCCTTGCTTCAGTTTGGCATTAACGCTATACGTCTTACCGCTGTGTTCCATCTCTTCTGGAACCTCCAACGCGCCCGCTTCGATACCGCGTTTCACCAGTTTTTCGCGCAGAATATCAACCAGCTGCTGTACCTGAAAATCTGACTCGCTGGCCACTTTGATCTGTTCGTTTTTCTCATTCAGCTCAAAGCTCGCCGGTACGTTACGAAAATCCCAGCGATTAGTCAGTTCACGTGATGCATTCTCAACCGCATTGCGGATTTCCTGCATATCGATTTCCGATACAATATCGAAAGATGGCATAATCAATTCTCCCTGATTTATGCGTAGGAATAGGGTTATGTGGCATGCATGATACCTGTTCTCCGCAGAGAAACAACATCCGCCCGCCTTGGCGCTTGCAGTCCCTTTCTCACGCGCCATAATACGTAATTGTCAGGCAGAATGGATCAACCAAAAGATAACCGCCGCCGTCACACTGCGTGCCACGCGCATCGATAAAGGAAACCGCAGATGAAAATTACCGTGCTGGGTTGCGGCGCACTGGGTCAGCTTTGGCTTGCCGCATTACATCAGCAAGGCCACGATGTTCAGGGATGGATGCGTTTCCCCGCGCCGTACTGTGCTGTTAACGTACAAATGCTGGATGGAAAACTGTGCAATCTGATGCTGCCGACAAATGATCCCGAGCACCTGATGCAGAGCGAACTGCTGTTGGTAACCCTTAAAGCCTGGCAGGTTTCCGATGCCGTCAACGCGTTGTTACCAACCATTCCCTCCACCTGTACCATCTTGTTGTTGCACAATGGCATGGGCACCCGGGAAGAGTTGCCAGTATTGACCCAACCGCTGTTACAAGGCGTCACGACGCACGCCGCCCGACGCGATGCGACGCTGGTCGTGCACGTTGCCGGAGGAACCACGCACATTGGTGCCATTACCAGCGGCAACGGTCGTGGCGCGGTTCCTCACAGCGACACGCACTCTGCGCTGGCCGCATTGCTGCATCAGGCGCTGCCGGATGTCGCCTGGTACAATAATATTGCCGTGACCTGCTGGCGTAAGCTGGCAGCAAACTGCGTCATCAATCCGTTAACCGTGCTCTATAACTGCAAAAATGGGGCGTTAAGCGCTTATCCCGAGCAAATAGACTTGCTGTGTCAGGAGATCGTGCGCGTCATGGAGCGTGAAGGCCACCCCGATTCGCTGGAACAGGTGAAACTGTACGTGGCGCAATTAATTCAGAATACCGCCGAAAATACCTCCTCTATGCTGCAAGATATCCGTGCACAGCGTCATACCGAAATTGACTATATTACCGGCTATCTGCTGCAACGGGCCCGCGCCCACGGGTTAACGTTGCCGGAAAACAGCCGTTTATTTGAAATGATTAAGCTAAAGGAAAGCGAATATGACCGCATCGGTACTCCTCTGTCTGGCTCCTGGTAGCGAAGAAACCGAGGCCGTCACCACCTTCGATCTGTTGGTACGCGCCGGTATTGCTGTGACTGTCGCCAGCGTCGCCAGCGATGGCGCCACCACGATAGCCTGTTCGCGTGGCGCAAGATTAGTGGCGGATGCACCGCTGGTTTCCGTTGCAGATAACCCGTTTGATGCCATCGTATTACCGGGCGGTATCAAGGGGGCAGAGTGCTTTCGTGACAGCCCATTGCTGGTGGAATGCATTCGCCAAAAGCATCAGGAAGGAAAAATCGTGGCCGCCATCTGTGCCGTTCCAGCTCTGGTGCTGGAACACCACCAGCTGTTTCCGGTGGGCAACATGACTGGATACCCCACGCTAAAAGAGAAAATCGCGCCAGAAAAATGGATGGATAAGCGCGTGGTATTCGATCCACGCGTTAATCTGCTGACCAGCCAGGGCCCCGGCACCAGTATGGATTTCGCCTTAAAGCTGATTGATTTACTGTCCGGGCGTGCCAAAGCGGCAGAAGTGGCGGCACAGTTGGTGCTACCGCCGGGCATTTATGATTATCGGGAGTGATAGGCGAAATCTGCTGTGATCCACGCATCCTCCGCACACGCGGAGGATGATGAGCGCGAGGTTAAGGCCGATAGACCTTCACGTTGGTGAACCCTTGCTCACGCAGATACAGCGCCTGCAAGCGACTCATCACGCCGCGTTCACAGTACAGCAGATAGGTTTTAGCCTGATCAAGATCGCCAAACTGCGTGCTGAGTTTGTAAAACGGCAGCGATTTGATTTCGATGCCAGTCAGCGCAAGCGGACGATCGTCTTGCTCATCCACAGAGCGAATATCCAGCAGAATATCGTCGGCAGAAAGCGATGCCACGGTTTCAACCTCCGTGACCTCTTGCGAGGTCTGGGTGGCGATATCGCGAATATCAATATTGCGCGCTTCAAAGATCACCCGGTCCAGAATCTCAAAGTCGAACTTGCCTTCTTCCTCTTCGATTTTGGATTTGACCGCTTTTACGGTTGGGCTTTTGGAAATCACTCCACAATACTCAGGCATGGTTTTGGCAAAATCTTCCGTGCCCAAATGGCGTGCCAGCTTGATGATGTGCTCTTTGTCGTGTGAAATCAGCGGACGCAGAATCAGCGTATCGGAGGCATTATCGATGAGACGCAGGTTGGTCAACGTTTGGCTGGAAACCTGCCCTAACGCTTCTCCGGTGACCAATGCCTGAACGCCATAGCGCTCCGCAATGCGCGACGCGGCACGCACCATCATGCGCTTCAGTACGACGCCCATCTGGCCGTCATCTACTTTTTCCAGGATCTCACCCACCACGGGTTCAAAATCAATGGCGACAAAGCGCACGCGATGCGAGCTGCCAAAGCGTTTCCACAAATAGTGTGCGACCTGTTTAACACCAATTTCATGTGCAGCGCCGCCCAGATTGAAAAAGCAGTAATGCACGCGACAGCCACGACGGATAAGCATATAGCTGGACACGCCAGAATCGAACCCGCCGGAAATCAGTGACAGCACATCTTCTTGCGTGCCGATCGGGAAACCACCGATGCCTTCATAACGCCCTTTGATCAGCAGCAAACGATCCTGTTCTATCTCCAGATGAACCGTGACCTGCGGCGTGGTGAGGTTAACACGCGCACTGTCGATATGTTGGTTAAGTCCACCGCCCACATAACGTTCCACATCCTGCGATGAGAAGTCGTGCTTGCCGCGCCGTTTTACGCGCACACAGAAGCTTTTCCCTTCCAGTTGCGGACGATACAGCGCCAACGTTTGTTCAAAAATGTCGTGCACGTCGGTGTAAGCGTGGTCTTCAACGTCCAGAATATGATGAATGCCAGGAATGCGGGTTAACGCATCGCGAATCTCTTCGCGTTGGCTTTCCTCTTTGGCGCGGACTTCGATATGATCCCAATGACGGACGACGGCCAGTTGGTCGTCATACTGCTTAAGCACGTTACGAATGTTACCGGTAAGTATCTTAATAAAGCGCAACCGCACAGATTGACTCTTGATGGTGATTTCCGGGAACAATTTAATGATAAACTTCATGATGGCTGTCGTTACTTGGTCAAATGGGCGTAAGTGTTAACCCGAGTGCTACATTCACGTTATCGGTAAACTCGTTCCATGGGGTGATTTTACCAATAGCATCCAGGGCGCGGAGTATATCACCTTCTCACGTACTGCGCGCAGGAAGGATGTGCTTATCTGTGCGATGGGCCAGTAGCGAACAGTAACGATTAACGACACTAAAAGAACAGCATCACTTAGCGATCAGGATGTAAAATAGGTCATGCCTGCAAAAAAAACATCGCCTCACGCAGAGGCAAACAGCGAAACGCTGGACACCGCTGACTCAGCGCTGAGTTTTGAAGATGCGCTGCAACAGTTGGAACAGATTGTCACCCGCCTTGAGTCGGGCGATTTGCCGCTGGAAGCCGCGCTGAGCGCCTTCGAAAATGGCATTCAGTTGGCCCGTCAGGGACAGTTGCAGTTGCAACACGCAGAACAACGCGTGCAGATCCTGCTCAGCGACGAGCCTGATGCGGCGCTGTCCCCTTTCACTCAGAGCACAACAACCCCGAACAGTAAGCCACTATGACGGAATTTACTGAGCAACTACGCGCCCATGCCGATCGCGTTAATCAGGCTTTGAACCGTTTTATCACTGACTTGCCGTTTCAGGGCAGTCCGCTGGTTGACGCCATGGCCTACGGTGCGCTGCTGGGAGGCAAACGCCTTCGGCCTTTTTTGGTTTATACCACCGGGCAACTTTTCGGCATTCCGCTGAGCAGCCTGGATGCGCCGGCTGCCGCGGTGGAATCTATCCACGCCTATTCGCTGATTCATGACGATTTGCCTGCCATGGACGATGATGATCTGCGCCGTGGCCAACCAACCTGTCACATTAAATTTGGCGAAGCCACTGCGGTTCTGGCCGGGGATGCGCTACAAACGTTAGCCTTCTCCATTCTTGCTGACGGTTCCATGCCGGAAGTCAGCGACCGCGATCGCCTCTCAATGGTCGCAGAGCTGGCGCACGCCAGCGGCGTGGCTGGCATGTGCGGTGGGCAAGCGCTGGATTTGGCGGCAGAGGGTAAACAAGTCGATCTGACCGCGCTGGAGCAAATTCATCGCCACAAAACCGGCGCATTGATTCGCACAGCAGTTAGGCTCGGCGCGCTCAGCGCTGGCACTGCCGGTCGGGCGGCACTACCACACCTCGATCGCTATGCCAATGCCATCGGCCTGGCCTTTCAGGTGCAAGATGACATCCTTGATGTGATTGGCGACAGCGCCACCACCGGCAAGCGCCAAGGGGCCGACCAGCAACTGGGCAAAAGCACCTATCCCGGCTTGCTCGGGCTTGACAGTGCGCGGGCAAAGGCGTGGGATCTCTATCAGGAATCACTGGCAGCATTGGATGAGTTGCAAGCGGCCAGCGCAACGCCGCTCGATACCACGGTACTACGGGCATTGGCGAATTATATCGTCGAGCGAGATAAATAATTTCAACATCACCCAGTGAATTTCAAGCGTGTCGCACGGTGGTAACACCCGAATGGATACTCCCTTCGCCGCTTGAGAGAAAACGGGGATTACACCTCAGAATGAGTCGCAAATGAGTTTTGATATTGCAAAGTACCCGACACTGGCTTTAGTGGAAACACCTGACGAACTGCGCATGCTGCCGCGTGACAGCCTGCCCAAACTGTGCGATGAACTTCGTCAATATCTGCTGGACAGCGTTAGCCGCTCCAGCGGCCACTTTGCGTCAGGGCTCGGCACCGTTGAACTCACCGTGGCGCTGCACTATGTCTATAACACGCCATTTGACCATCTGGTGTGGGATGTCGGCCATCAAGCCTACCCTCACAAAATTATCACCGGCCGCCGCGATCGCATTGCCACCATCCGCCAAAAAGGCGGCTTGCACCCGTTCCCCTGGCGCGGTGAGAGTGAATACGATGTGTTAAGCGTCGGTCACTCCTCAACGTCGATCAGCGCTGGGCTCGGCATGGCAGTCGCCGCCGAACGTGAAGGCAAAGGACGCCGCACCGTGTGCGTTATCGGCGACGGCGCATTGACGGCAGGTATGGCGTTTGAAGCCATGAACCACGCAGGCGATATTCGTTCCGACCTGCTGGTGGTGCTGAACGACAATGAGATGTCGATTTCCGAGAACGTCGGTGCGCTTAACAATCACCTGGCGCAGCTGTTGTCCGGCAAACTCTACTCCACCCTGCGCGAAGGCGGTAAGAAGGTGCTGTCTGGCATTCCGCCGATCAAAGAGTTGGTCAAACGCACGGAAGAACATCTGAAAGGCATGGTAGTACCTGGCACGCTGTTTGAAGAGCTTGGCTTTAACTACATCGGCCCGGTCGACGGTCATGATGTGGTCGGGCTGGCGCAAACCCTGAAAAACATGCGTAGCCTGAAGGGCCCGCAGTTGCTGCATATCATGACCAAAAAAGGCCGTGGTTATGCCCCCGCAGAGCAGGATCCTATCAGTTGGCATGCCGTACCCAAGTTTGATCCGGCCAGCGGTACCTTACCCAAAAGCAAAGCCAGCCTTCCCAGCTACTCGGCCATTTTCGGTGACTGGTTGTGCGAAATCGCCGCCAAAGACAGCAAGCTGATGGCGGTGACGCCAGCGATGCGCGAAGGTTCTGGCATGGTGCGTTTCTCGCGCGACTACCCGCAGCAATATTTCGATGTTGCCATTGCCGAGCAACACGCCGTCACCTTTGCAGCCGGTTTGGCACTGGGCGGGTACAAACCGGTGGTGGCGATCTATTCCACCTTTTTACAACGCGCCTACGATCAGGTGATTCACGACGTCGCCATTCAGAATCTGCCGGTGCTGTTCGCTATCGATCGCGGCGGTATTGTGGGCGCGGACGGCCAAACGCATCAGGGGGCGTTTGATTTGTCCTTCCTGCGTTGCATTCCCGATATGATTATCATGGCACCGAGTGATGAGAACGAATGTCGCCAGATGTTGTTTACCGGCTACCGTTATCAAGATGGCCCTTGCGCCGTGCGTTACCCGCGCGGTACCGGTACCGGTGCAACGCTTGAGCCGTTGCAGGAATTGCCTATCGGTAAAGGGGTGGTACGACGCACGGGCGAAAAAGTCGCCATCCTCAACTTCGGTACACTGCTGCCGGAAGCGCAGCGGGTTGCCGAAAAGCGCAATGCGACATTGGTCGACATGCGCTTTGTCAAACCGCTGGATGAAGCACTGATCGCTGAACTGGCAAAAAACCACGACCTGCTGGTGACACTGGAAGAGAACGCCTTGATGGGCGGCGCAGGCAGCGGCGTGAATGAAGTGGTGATGGCGCAGCGTCTGGGCATTCCGGTGTTAAATCTGGGGCTGCCGGACAGCTTTATTCCCCAAGGGACACAGGAAGAAGTACGTCAAGACTTGGGGTTGGATGCGGCGAGTATCGAACGTCGCATTGATGAATGGTTGCAATAATGATGATATCGACCGGGGCAGCCGCCCCGGTCAAGCCGTTTAAGAAAATAGCGGCCAGTGGTGCCCAATCCAGTAGATAATGCCCGCAGAGATAACCCCAGCCACAATATCGTCAATCATGATACCCATGCCGCCGTGCACGTTGCGATCGAACCAGCGTATCGGCCAGGGTTTGAAAATATCCAGAATACGAAACACCACAAACCCTGCCAGCACCCACTGCCACTGTTCATCCGGGATTGCCATCAGCGTGATCCACATCCCGACAAACTCATCCCAGACGATGCTGCCGTGATCGTGCACGCCCATGTCTTTGGCCGTTTGATGACACAGATAAACGCCGATGCAAATGCTGAACATGATGGTCAGCGAATACAGTTGCCAGGGCAGGAAGGAGAGCAGATACCACACAGGGATCGCCGCCAACGATCCCGCCGTGCCCGGCATCCAGGGTGAAAGGCCACTGCCAAACCCGGTTGCTAGAAGATGCCAGGGGTTGCTCAGACGCAAGCGCTGCTTAGCCGCGCGCTTGGCTTCTCGGTCATTGGCTGAAGTGGTCATAGCCTTTCCAATTCAGTTCCACTGCGTTATCACCACGGAAAAAGCGTAGCCCCTCGGACGACGGCGCTATCTGCCCAATGCAGGTGTACCCCACGCCGAGTTGTCCCAGCGCCATGTCGATCGCCCCGCGATTAATTTCCGGCACGGTAAAGCACAGTTCATAATCTTCCCCGCCAGACAGCGCCCAACGCAGCGCCTGCTCGGGTTCAACGTGTTGCAGCATTGCCGATGAATAAGGGACAGCATCAAGCTGCAAGCGCGCTCCGCAATCACTGGCGGCCAAAATATGGCGTAAATCCGAGATCAATCCATCCGACAGATCGATAGCGGCACTGGCAAGCGAGCGCAACGCCTGACCTTGCAAAATGCGTGGCTGAGGGCGTAAATGGCGTTGCACCAATGATTGGCGCGCCGCACTGTCACTCACCTGTAAGCGCTGTTGCAAAATCGCCAGACCAGCGGCGCTGTCACCCAGCGTTCCGGTCACGTAGATCCAATCACCAACGCGAGCACCCGCACGGGTGAGCGCACGGCCAGCGGGCACCAGCCCGTGGATGGTCAACGTAAGGCTCAGCGGCCCACGCGTGGTATCACCGCCAATCAGCTGCATACCGTAGTAATCCAGCAGCGTGAACAGGCTGTCACTGTAGGAGGCCAGCCATGCGCTGTTGATTTCAGGTAAGGTAATGGCCAGAGAGAGCCAGGCGGGATCGGCGCCCATGGCAGCCAGATCGCTTAAGTTAACGGCCAGCGATTTGTAACCCAAATCAGCAGGATCGATAGTCGGTAGGAAATGCACCCCAGACACCAGCGTGTCGGTACTGACGGCTAAAAGCTGCTTTTCTGCCACTGTGAGCAGTGCACAATCGTCGCCAATCCCCAATTCCACATCACGACGCGGATTTCCCGCCTTGTAGGCGTTCGCGCGATTGAAATAGCGGTCAATCAGATCAAACTCACCGTAAACCATAACCGTTTCCGTCAAAAACAATCGCGAACAGGGCCGGAATTCCGGCCCTGAGCGTTACTTCTTGGTTTGGCGCACCGTTGGAGCAACTTTATCCAACACGCCGTTGACAAACTTGTGGCTATCTTCCGCACCGAACACTTTCGCCAGTTCAATGGCTTCGTTGATGGCAACCTTGTAAGGGACGTCGTCGCGCTTACTCAGTTCGAACAGTGCAATACGCAGCACGGCGCGCTCCACCTGCCCCAACTCGTCGAGCTGACGTGACAGGTAGGGTGCCATCAATGCATCCAGTTTTTCTGCCTGCATGGCGACGCCCGCCAGCAACTCACGAAAGTAGCTGATGTCGACATCTTTGACATCCTGCTCACTCAGGAATTGCAGTTCAATATCGGCAATATCATTCTTTGACAATTGCCAGGAATACAGCGCTTGAACCGCACATTCACGAGCGCGGCGACGAGCAGCAGGTTTCACGGAATACCCCTTTCTTAATCAAACTTATTTGATAGCTTTCAATACGTTAATCATTTCCAGTGCGGTCAGCGCAGCTTCTGCACCCTTATTGCCCGCTTTGGTACCAGCGCGTTCAATCGCCTGCTCGATGCTTTCTGTCGTCAAAACGCCAAACGTCACCGGAATATCGCTGGTCATGGCAACATGCGCCAACCCAGAGCTGCATTCACCCGCAACATATTCAAAATGCGCAGTACCGCCACGGATCACCGTCCCCAGTGCCACGACGGCATCATAACCATTTTTTGCCAGCGCGCGCGCAGTCATCGGAAGCTCATAGGCACCCGGCACCCACACGACGGTAATGTTTTCATCTTTAACCTGACCAATACGTTTCAGCGCATCGATAGCGCCTTCCAGCAGGCTATCGTTGATAAAATTGTTGAAACGGGCAATCGCAATCGCGACGCGGGCATCAGGGGTGGCAACAACACCTTCAATGACGTTCATAGCGTTCCTTATAATCATAATCGCATGCTAATACCCCGCAGGGGGGCGGATTCTATCACATTCTTGCGACGGCGTATCCGGTTTTGTCTGCCATCCCCCATTGAGGCCAGAGCAAACCAAAACCGCAGGACAGCGGCGTCAGGATTGTGGTATTAAGCGCAGACGGAGATCGGGACCAACCTGGCACACCTCAGTCAGCGTAAATGAAGGTACGTGAGCCAACTGCGTCAACCCCGGCAACACACACAGGGACCTGGCATCATGCCCTAACAGTTTCGGCGCCATATATACAATCAACTCATCGACCACGCCCGCATTCAACAGCGCGCCTGCCAGCGTAGCACCGGCTTCAACCCACACTGAATTAATCTGGCGTTTGCCGAGCGTCATCATTAGTGCAACCAAATCGACACCGCCGCCGTGAGCGGGTAGAGTCAGATGTGTCACGCTTTCGGGCCAGGCCCCGTCATTGTTCGGTTGGGTACTCGCCAGCCAGGTTTCGCCCGGTTGATGCACCAGTTGATGCTGAGGTGTTACGCGTCCGTGGCTGTCGACGATCACGCGGACAGGCTGAGGAAGCGGTGCATCGGGAAGCTGTTGTTGCGTATCGGCATCCAACGTCTCCCAACGTACCGTCAACAGCGGATCGTCCGCCAACACAGTAGCGCTGCTGCTAAGGATAGCGGCGCTTTGTGCGCGAAAACGTTGCACATCCTGACGCGCCTCGGCAGAGGTGATCCACTTGCTCTCCCCAGACGCCATCGCCGTGCGACCATCCAGAGAAGCAGCCACTTTAAGACGGACATACGGAACGCCAGTGCGCATCCGTTTCAGAAACCCCAGATTGACCTGCTCAGCATCTTGCATCATCAGGCCATGGCTGACGGCGATACCCGCTTGCTGTAAACGGTGCAAACCACGCCCAGCCACCTGAGGGTTGGGATCTTGCATCGCCGCCACGACGCGCGCCACGCCCGCAGCAATCAGCGCATCCGCACAGGGCGGCGTGCGCCCATGGTGACTGCACGGCTCCAGCGTCACATAAGCGGTCGCCCCCCGAGCCTGTTCACCCGCCATACGCAGCGCATGCACTTCCGCGTGCGGTTCACCGGCGCGCAGGTGATAACCTTCGCCGACCATTTCACCGTCGCGCACAATCACACAACCAACGTTAGGGTTTGGGGTGGTCGTGAAACGTCCGCGCCGCGCTAGCTCAAGCGCGCGCGCCATCCAGAATTCATCTTGCCGTTCCATAGGGTTAATCCTGTAACCGAGCAATCTCTTCGCCAAACTCCCGGATATCCTCGAAGCTACGGTATACGGAGGCAAAACGAATATAAGCGACTTTATCCAGGCGTTTCAGGGCATCCATCACCAGATTGCCGATCATTTTGGCGGTGACTTCACGCTCACCCGTAGCACGCAGTTGAGACTTGATATGATTGAGGGCGTTTTCAACGTCATCCGCACTGACCGGCCGCTTTTCCAATGCCTTCAGCATCCCCTTACGCAATTTTTCTTCGTTGAAGGGCTCGCGAACGTCATTACTCTTTATCACCCGGGGCATCACAAGCTCTGCCACTTCAAAGGTGGTAAAGCGCTCATTGCACACCAGACACTGACGGCGACGCCGCACCTGCGTGCCTTCGCCGACCAGACGAGAATCAATAACTTTGGTATCAACCGCGGAGCAGAATGGGCAGTGCATAACATATCCCGATGATTAGCTTCTCTTGCGCCTAGTTTACCCTGATTTGATTGACTAACCCAAATCTCCAGCGCTTACAGACCAATATTTGCATAGGTGGCTGCACAAACGCAGCATGATTTAACTCTCATTCGCCACTACGCTTATATACTTGCCACGTAAAGACGACACGAGAAAGGGCATAACGCAATGAAGGAAAGACCTGAATGAATAACTATTATCGTGCATCTGGCCTCTTGATGCTGGTGCTGACGGGCTGTTCAGCACCTTCGCAAACCCCTACGCTACAACGGGAAGTTGGGCAACTAAACCGGCAATTACAAACGCTGACGGCACAGGCATTAGCCCTGGAGCAGCAAAATACCTTAAACAGTCACTCTACCCACGGCGTGTATCTACTACCCAGTGCGAAAAGTAGCGCAATGTTGCAAAGCAACATTGGCAAACTGAGCATTTCCCTGAGCCATATTGAACCCGAGGCGAATGGCGCTCAAGCGCTGCTGCACGTTCGGCTACTGGAAGGTACGGCACTGCCTGCGTTTCGCGCGCAACTCGACTGGGGTCAGATCGATCCGGTCAGTAGCAAACCGTTGCCGAGCGAAACGCACACACAGCCGCTGGTACTCGACGCCCCCCTATTGCCCAAAACCGAAGCCGTATTTGGTGTACGGTTGAGCGGTGTTACGCCGGAGCAACTCGGGTTTATCCGCCTGCATCAGGTTGAAACCGACCGCCCCTGATGCATAAAAAAATCCCTGCCGTAGCAGGGATTTTTCTCAACGTTATCGAACAGGGTTAAGGCAGGATCGAGGGTTGATCCGCGCCTTCCTTCTCGACTTTTTGTACCAGCAGGTGTTCGCGCTTCATCCCAAGCTTCAGCGCCAGCGCCGAGGCCACGTAGATGGAGGAGATGGTACCGATAGATACACCAATCAGCATCGCCAGCGAGAAACCTTCCAGCATCGCGCCGCCGAAAATGTAGAGCATCAATACCACACCCAGCGTAGTACCGGAGGTCATCAAGGTACGGCTCAACGTCTGAGTCAGCGACACGTTCATGATTTCGTAAGGCGTACCGCGGCGAATCTTGCGGAAGTTTTCACGAATACGGTCCGACACCACGATGCTGTCGTTCAACGAGTAACCGATAACCGACATCAGCGATGCCACGATGGTCAAATCGATTTCGATTTGAAACAGCGAGAACACCCCCATGGTGATGATCACGTCGTGCGCCAATGCCAGCACCGCCCCCAACGCCAGACGCCATTCAAAGCGGAATCCTACGTAGATCAAGATACAGATCAACGCCGCCAGCAATGCCATGGCGCCGTCTTGCGCCAAATCGTTACCCACACTCGGCCCAACAAACTCGATGCGCTTCACCGTGGCACTCTGTTCCGTGCCCTGGTTAATCACGCTAACCACTTTGTTGCCCAGTTCCTGACCTGCAGTGCCCACGCTCGGCGGCATGCGTACCATCACATCACGGCTGCTACCGAAGTTCTGAATCAACGGATCGGCAAAACCGGCTTTTTCCAGCGAGCCACGAATCAAGTCCAGATCGGCCGGTTTTTCCAGGTTGATTTCAATCACCGTACCACCGGTGAAATCCAGTCCCCAGTTAAACCCACGCACACCCATGACAATCAGTGACAGGATTAACAAAGTGCCCGAAATGACGAACGCGACGTTATCCCAACGCATAAAGTCATAGACTTTACGACCATAGTTGAGCTGTTCAACAGTATATTCCTGTGCCACGACGCACTCCTCAAATAGACAGCTTGTTAACGCGTTTGCCGCCGTAAACCAGATTCACAATCGCACGGGTGCCGACAATAGCGGTAAACATCGAGGTCGCAACCCCTATCGCCGTCGTAATGGCAAAGCCTTTGATTGAACCGGTCCCCACAGCGTACAGAATCACTGCCGTGATCATCGTTGTCAGGTTGGCATCGACGATACTGGAGAACGCACCTTTGTAGCCTTCATGAATGGCTTGCTGAACCGTGCGCCCGTTGCTGAATTCTTCTTTGATACGTTCGTTAATCAATACGTTGGCATCGACCGCCACCGCCAGCGTCAACACGATACCGGCAATCCCCGGCATGGTGAGCGTCGCCCCCGGCAGCAGTGACATCACCCCGACGATCAGCACCAGGTTAGCCACCAACGCCGTAGTCGCAATGACACCAAACCCTTTGTAGAACACCACCATAAACAGGATGGATGCCGCCAGCCCCCACAAGCAGGCTTCAAGCCCCTGGGTGATGTTTTGCATCCCCAGCGTTGGTCCAATGGTGCGCTCTTCAACAATCTGGATCGGGGCAATCAATGCACCGGCACGCAGCAACAGCGAAAGCTGACGCGCTTCGTTCGGGTTGTCGATACCGGTAATACGGAAGCTGTTACCCAGACGCGATTGAATGGTCGCGACGTTGATCACTTCTTCGTGTTTTTCCAGAATGGAACGACCCGACGCGGCATCTTTCTTACCGCTGTCCTTGTATTCCACAAACAGGGTTGCCATCGGTTTCCCGATACTATCCTTAGTGAAATTGGACATGGCGTTACCGCCCGCGCTGTCCAGCGAGATATTTACCTGCGGACGACCGTATTCGTCGGCACCGGAGGTCGAATCAGTGATGTGGTCACCGGTGAGGATCACACGCTTATACAGCACCACCGGGGTGCCATCACGCATATTTTTCACTTCGGAATCAGCCGGAACACGGCCATTAGCCGCTGCCGTTACGTCCGCAGAACTGTTGACCAGACGGAATTCCAGCGTGGCTGTTGCACCCAGAATCTCTTTGGCTCGCGCGGTGTCTTGAATACCGGGCAACTCAACCACGATACGATCCGCACCCTGACGCTGTACCAACGGTTCGGCTACGCCGAGTTGGTTAACACGGTTACGCAGGATATTGATGTTTTGCTGGACGGCGTATTCGCGCGCTTCACGCAGGCGCTCGGCGCTCATCATCGCACGCATCAGGTTATCGCCGCTGGCATTAAACACCAGATCGCGATGACGGGGGGTGAGATACGAAATAGCGTCGTTACGCGTTGCCGCATCGCGGAAACGGATCTCTACGGTATTGTCATCCGCTTTACGCACAGTGGCGTAAGGAATGCCTTTTTCACGCAGATCGCTGCGCAGGGAATCCATGGTCTGCTCTTGCAGTTTACCTAACGCCGTTTCCATATCCACTTCCATCAGGAAGTGTACGCCGCCGCGCAGGTCCAGACCCAGTTTCATGGGTTCTGCACGCAGCATGCGCAGCCAGTTTGGCGTAGCGGGGGCCAGGTTCAAGGCCACGACATACTTCTCACCCAACGCATTCACCAGCGCTTCACGAGCGCGCAGCTGAATATCCGGAGTGGAGAAACGGGCAAGGATCGCACCACTTTCTAACGCGAGCGACTTGCTGGTGATCTGCTGTTCTTGTAATACATTCTGGACTTGGATCAGCGTTGACTCACTGGCGGCGATACCTCGCGCGCCAGTGATTTGTACCGCCGGATCCTCACCATACAGGTTAGGAAGTGCATAAAGCAGGCCGATAAGTAATGCCACGACCAGCATCAGGTACTTCCACAAAGGATAACGGTTTAACACGGCAGTTCCCTTCGGGAAAATCAAAAATTACAGGGCTTTGATGGTGCCCTTTGGCAATACGGCAGCCACAAAATCACGTTTGATAACCACTTCATTGGTGTCGTTCAGCGCGATAGCGATGTAGCCAGTCTCAGAGACTTTGGTCACGCGACCCACCAGACCGCCCGTTGTCAGCACTTCATCTCCTTTGGAAATGGAGTCCATCAGTTTCTTGTGATCTTTAGCGCGTTTTTGCTGAGGGCGCAGAATCATGAAGTAAAAAATCAAGCCAAAAACAGCCAGCATAATCACCAGAGAGTACGGACTTTGAGCCGGAGCGCCAGTTGCAGCCACAGCATCAGAAATGAAAAAACTCATTTAACTATCCTCTTTGTTATCAAACCAAACGTGTGCAAAAGTATATGAAATCCAAATGTGCCTAAAACGCTTCAACCGTACACATCACGCGCAGCGGGTACGAAAACCACGTCGTCAGTCGTGTTGACCTGCTGCTGTTTCAGCAAGGGACGGCATCGGTTTGCCAATCCGTTGGTAAAAATCCGCCACAAAGTGCTCTAATTTACCCTCTTCGATGGCCTGACGTAAACCCGCCATCAACCGTTGATAATACCGCAAATTGTGGATGGTATTGAGGCGCGCGCCGAGTATTTCGTTGCAACGGTCAAGATGATGCAAGTAAGCGCGGCTATAATTGCGACACGTGTAGCAATCACAGTGCTCATCCAGTGGACGAGTATCATCCTTATGTACCGCATTGCGGATTTTTACCACACCGTCGGTGACAAACAGGTGGCCGTTACGCGCATTGCGCGTTGGCATCACACAGTCAAACATGTCAATACCACGCCGCACGCCTTCCACCAGATCCTCAGGCTTGCCAACCCCCATCAGATAACGAGGTTTATCCGCCGGGATCTGCGGGCAAACATGCTCCAGAATGCGGTGCATATCCGCCTTCGGTTCCCCTACGGCCAGACCGCCCACAGCGTACCCATCAAAGCCAATCTCTACCAGCCCTTTCACTGAGACATCGCGTAAATCTTCGTAAACACTTCCCTGGATGATACCAAATAACGCATTGTTGTTATTGAGTTCATCAAACCGATCGCGGCTGCGCTTCGCCCAGCGCAACGACATTTCCATCGAGCGTTTGGCATAATCCCAATCAGCAGGATAAGGCGTACACTCATCAAAAATCATCACGATATCAGAGCCAAGATCGTACTGGATTTCCATCGATTTTTCTGGGCTGAGGAAAATCGGGTCGCCGTTGATCGGATTACGGAAGTGCACACCCTCTTCGGTGATTTTGCGGATGTCGCCCAAGCTGAATACCTGAAATCCGCCAGAATCGGTCAGGATCGGGCCATGCCATTGCATGAAATCATGCAAATCGCCGTGCAGCTTCATGATCTCCTGGCCCGGGCGCAGCCACAGGTGGAAGGTGTTACCGAGCAGGATTTGCGCACCGGTCTCTTTGACTTCCTCGGGCGTCATGCCCTTTACCGTGCCGTAGGTGCCAACCGGCATAAACGCCGGGGTTTCCACCACGCCACGCTCAAAAACAAGACGACCACGGCGCGCGCGACCATCGGTTTGCAACAGTTCGTATTTCACTTTGCCTCCAGCACCGGAAAAACAGTCCGATGTTGTCATTGGTAAGTCAGTCAACACGCCAACAGATTGCATTCTGCGGCGCTATTATGCGTTTGTTTTCAAAAAATTTAAGCGTCGTTGCCCGCCGCACTGGCGACCTGCTCCGCTTCAGCGGTGGGATTGCGTGTAATAAACATGGCGTCGCCGTAGCTGAAAAAGCGATACTGCTCGCTCACCGCCTCACGGTAAGCCGCCATGGTGTGCTGATAGCCCGCAAACGCAGACACCAGCATGATCAGCGTTGATTCCGGCAGATGGAAGTTAGTCACCAGCGCGTCGATCACGCGATAATGATAGCCGGGATAGATAAAAATGCGGGTATCACCGAAGAAAGGGGCAATCAGCGCATCGTGCGCCGCCTGCGCCGCACTTTCCAATGAACGCACCGAGGTGGTGCCAACGGCGATCACGCGATTACCGCGCGCTTTACACGCCAGCACAGCATCGACCACGTCCTGCGGCACTTCAGCATACTCCGCGTGCATGATGTGATCTTCGATGGTATCAACCCGCACCGGCTGAAAAGTGCCTGCGCCAACGTGCAGGGTGACAAACGCCATTTCAATCCCTTTATCGCGCAGTGCAGCCAACAGTGGCTCATCAAAGTGCAGGCCCGCCGTCGGTGCAGCAACCGCGCCGGGGCGCTGGCTATACACCGTTTGATACAGTTCACGATCGGCGTCTTCATCCGGTCGGTCAATATAAGGCGGCAACGGCATGTGGCCGATGTCATTGAGTATCGTCAGCACATCGCGCGTATCGTCAAAGTGCAGCTCAAACAGCGTATCGTGGCGCGCTGCCATCACGGCCTTGACACTACCGTCTTCTCCCAGCAACAGCTCCGTTCCCGGTTTGGGTGCCTTGGACGCTTTGACATGCGCCAGCACACGCCGCGTATCCAGCACGCGCTCAACCAGCACTTCAATCTTGCCACCGCTGGCCT
This sequence comes from uncultured Symbiopectobacterium sp., assembly GCA_964293225.1. GTDB lineage: Bacteria > Pseudomonadota > Gammaproteobacteria > Enterobacterales > Enterobacteriaceae > Symbiopectobacterium. Next base: position 105,293 of record CAXYYB010000004.1, read on the forward strand.
TTTGGCCAAACAAACGAGCAGGAATGACGCGCGTATTGTTAAACACCAGCAGATCGCCCGGTGCCAGCTTCTCCAGCAGATCGGTGAAAACACCATGGGTCAGGGCTCCCGTCGGACCGTCCAGCGACAGCAATCGGCAACCGCTACGCTGCGCCTGCGGATAGTGCGCAATAAGCGCTTCGGGAAGTTCAAACGAAAAATCAGAGACTCGCATGGCTATTCACTTGGTTGTGCTATTTATAAAAGAGTGTTCGACAGGAACAGGTAAAAAAACGGCGGTCTAGTCTAGAGCCGTAAGCGCGCGGCTGCAACAAATAAGCAAACGACGCACGAAATTGATGTAAACTGGCAAAATGAATTTTCTTGCTCATCTTCACTTGGCCACGCTAGCCGACAGTTCGCTTCTCGGCAACCTGATGGCGGACTTTGTGCGCGGTAACCCGCAACAAGGCTTTAGCGATGACGTGGTGTCAGGTATCCGCCTGCACCGCCGCATTGATGTATTAACGGACAGTCAGGCCGAAGTAAAAGCCGCCGCTGCCCATTTTAGCGCCGATTACCGCCGCGTGGCACCCATCACGCTTGACGTGCTGTGGGACCATTTTCTTGCACGTCACTGGACGCGCGTGTGTCCGCAGCAATCACTGGAAGCGTTTGTCGATACCGCTCGCACCCAGATAGAGCCGCATCTGGCAGACACGCCGGAACGCTTTCAAAACCTGAATCACTATCTGTGGCGTGAACGCTGGCTGGAGCGCTACGCCGAGCTGCCCTTTATTGCCGATGTACTGCAACGCATGGCGATACGTCGCCCCCGATTAGCGGCGTTGGCAGGCTCGTTTGAGGATATCGAGCGGCACTACACCGCCTTTGAAGACTATTTTTGGTGTTTCTATCCACGCATGATGGAACAGGCTCGTTTGCAACAACTGTAAGGCTGTCAATTTATGCTGGGTATGGCCAATCAATTCAATAGACAAAACCTATCTCATCAATCGGTCTGTTAACCTGTATTCATGAGGAAAGAAACCCTATACTGCCTGTTGTTTTTTCATCCTCGTCCTTTTAATCACTTTTACAGGAGTTATTATGGTCCTGGTAACGCGTCAAGCCCCTGACTTCACCGCTGCTGCCGTATTAGGCAATGGCGAAATCGTTGAAAACTTCAATCTGAAAAAGCACATCAGCGGTAAAGCGGCAGTGATTTTCTTCTGGCCGATGGACTTTACCTTCGTCTGCCCGTCAGAACTGATCGCCTTTGACCACCGCTACAAAGAGTTTCAAGATCGCGGCGTGGAAGTGGTTGGTGTCTCTTTTGACTCCGAATTCGTTCACAACGCCTGGCGCAACACGCCGGTGAAAAGCGGCGGTATCGGCCCGGTGCAATACGCCATGGTCGCCGACGTGAAGCGTGAAATCCAGAAAGCCTACGGCATTGAGCACCCGGATGCGGGCGTGGCACTGCGCGGCTCTTTCCTTGTCGACAAAGAAGGCGTGGTACGCCATCAGGTCGTCAACGATCTGCCGCTGGGCCGCAACATTGATGAAATGCTGCGCATGGTGGATGCCCTGCAATTCCACGAAGAGCACGGCGAAGTGTGCCCGGCTCAGTGGGAAAAAGGTAAATCCGGTATGGGTGCATCGCCAGATGGCGTTGCTAAATACCTGACGGAAAACGCCGACAAGCTGTAATCTCGTCCTTTTCCGCGACAACAAGCCGACGCTATGCCGTCGGCTTTTTTATGAGCAACGTTCAGAGCATAAAAAACGGGGCTTTGCGCCCCGTTCTGTCATTGCCACTCAACGCCACTTACGCGTTATCATTCGCCAGCTTCTGCCGTTTCTGTTTAAAGGCATAGCCCAACAGCAGGAACGCAATCCACAGCACGCCCACATAAAGGGAAACGCGCGTTTCTTCGAAGTAGCCGATGAGCCCGATAATAAACACCAGGAACACAATACCGACTACCGAAGACGCCACGCCACCCGGTAGCGGGAACGCCAGCGCCTTCACCTCATTTTCGCTCAAACGGCGGCGGAATGCGATTTGCGAGCAAAGGATCATGATCCACACCCACACGGTGGCGAAGGTTGCCAGCGATGCAATCACCAAAAACACTTTGCCCGGCATAATGTAGTTAAGGTAAACCGCTACCAGCAGCGCCGCCATCATCACAACAACCGTGACCCACGGAATACCGCGCTGTGACACCTTGGCAAAGACCTTGGGTGCGTTGCCCTGCTCAGCCATGCCGTGCATCATACGGCCCACGCCAAACACGTCGCTGTTAATTGCCGACAAAGACGCCGTGATCACCACAAAATTCAGAATACCCGCCGCTGCTGTAATGCCGAGATGCTGGAAGGTCAACACAAACGGACTACCGTTGGTGCCCACCTGATTCCAAGGATAAATCGACATAATGACAAACAGCGTCCCCACGTAGAATACCAGGATGCGCCACGGCACCGAGTTGATCGCACGCGGAATGGATTTATGCGGATCTTTGGCTTCACCGGCGGTAATACCAATGATTTCGATACCGCCGTAGGCAAACATCACCAGTTGCAGCGACAGGACCATGCCCATCACGCCGTTACTGAAGAAACCGCCGTGGCTCCACAGGTTACTGATTCCGGTTGGCTGGCCGCCGTTGCCAATACCCCACACGATAATCCCGATGCCCGCCACGATCATGATGATAATGGTCGCGACCTTGAAGAACGAGAGCCAAAACTCCAGCTCGCCGAACACCTTCACGCTCATCAGGTTTATGGCACCAATGATCAACACCACGCTCAGCACCCAGATCCAGTGCGGCACATCAGGGAACCAGACGCTCATATAGATACCAAACGCGGTCACATCCGCGATGGCAACGATGAGGATCTCAAAGCAGTAGGTCCATCCGGTGATGTAACCTGCCATCGGCCCCAGATAATCCTGCGCGTAGCGGGAAAAGGAGCTGGCCTGCGGATTATTGACCGACATCTCTCCCAACGCACGCATAATGATATAGGCGATAACGCCGCCGATGATATACGCCAACAGCACGCTGGGTCCTGCCATCTGAATGGCACTGGCCGAGCCATAAAACAGCCCGGTACCAATCGCCGATCCGAGTGCAATGAAGCGGATATGCCGCGTGCTTAACCCACGCTTTAGCTTAGCGGATTGTTGTTCCATAAATTAAGCAGCCCTGTCTTACAAAAGAAAAACCACAGGCGACAGCCTGTGGTGAAAAATGCAGCATGAGTGCGTTATTGGTGCGCAGTCACTTCCTGACGCCCGCTCAGCCGGTCATAAATAACCGCAGCCAGCAGCACCACCAGCGACGGTGGCAACCAGGCCAATCCCTGTTCACCCAAAGGCAAATTCAGGCTCCAGGCTGGCAGCAATGACGCAAAGGTCGATGATTTTACCCCATCAATCAGGCCGAATAACAGGCTGATTAACATGACCGGGGCCACAATACGCGAAGCTTGATTCCACCAGCGCAAAGTAAAACTCAGTAAAACCAGAATGATACAGGGCGGATAGATCGCTGTCAGCACCGGAATGGAAAGCTGAATCAGATGGCTCAATCCCAGATTGGCGACTAACGCCGAGAAGCCGCCCAGCACGAACACCAGCGTGCGATAGGAAAACGGCAAATACTGGGAGAAAAATTCGGCACAGGCACAGGTCAGGCCAACCGCAGTCACCATGCAGGCGATAAAAATCAACAATGCCAGGAAGCCGCTGCCCATGCTGCCAAAGGTGTGCTGCACATAAGCATGCAGAATTTCGGCACCGTTCTGCGCGTTAGGAATCAGCTCACCGCTCACAGAGCCCAGTTTAAACAGGCTCAGATAGACCAACGTCAACCCGACGCCAGCAATCAAACCAGCCCAGATGGTATAGCGGGTCAGCAGCGTAGCATCGGTCACGCCGCGTGAACGGGCCGCATTAACGATAACGATCCCGAACACCATGGCACCCAGGGTATCCATCGTCAGGTAGCCGTTCACAAAACCGTTAGAAAACGGCACGGTTTGATAGACATCGGTCGCCGGTATCGGCGAGCCTGCAGGCCACATCACCGCCGCCAATCCCAGTACCGCTAGCGCCAGAATCTTTAACGGTGCCAGCACATGGCCGACCGTATCCAGCAGACGCCCCGGATAGAGAGAAATACCGATCACCAGCGCGAAATAGACCACGCTGTAGATCAGCAACGGTGTGGCGGTATCGCCAAACAGCGGAGCCAATCCCACTTCGAACGATACCGTGGCAGTACGCGGCGTAGCGAACAGCGGTCCAACGGCCAGATAACACACGGTCGCCAGCAGCACGCCGGCCTTCTGCCCGATGGGGGAGCTCAACGCATCAACCCCACCGCCCACGCGCGCCAACGCTACCACGGTCAACACCGGTAGGCCCACCGCAGTGAGCAAAAAGCCAAGCGCGGCAGTCCAGACGTGTTCACCGGCCTGCAACCCCACAATTGGCGGAAAAATGATGTTCCCCGCCCCGACAAACAGCGCAAAGGTCATAAACCCCAGCGCCACGATATCTTTGGATGTTAAACGATGACTCATAGTTACGTTGTGTTGCCTGTATATAAATGCGACAAAATGAGAAGACGAACTGCGGCGTGGTATAAATTATTCTTATCGCGCAGACGTTATAGGGCGCTAAGTAAAACGTTTATAGCAATAAAAGACAAGTAGCGATCCAAAATGCGAAGTATTGCGCCAACCTAAAAACAATAGTCAGAAGATAATATCACGACTCACACAACCTTCCGCACATGATTTGTGCATTTACCGCCTTCTCCTTGCAATAAAACCAGTATAAAAACGCGTGATACGCGCAAAACGGATACAAAAGAGGCAGTGCTTTAGCATAAGAAGCGCTTTTTGCTGCAAAAGGGGGGCAAGTGGCAGGGGATTACGCGGTAAACGGTATAAGCGGATTTGCAGAGTGGGATGCCCCACAGCGGAGCTGTCGAGAATACACCGGGGATAGCGGACCGCGTCCCCGGTGTTGTGCGCTCGGGAGTTACTTGCCCCACACGGCGGCAGCGGTATCCACAACCAAACGCAGTTTGGCCCACTGCTGTGCTTCCGTCAGGCTATTGCCCTCTTCCGTGGAAGCAAAACCGCACTGCGGGCTGAGGCAAAGCTGGTTGATATCAACGTATTTCGCCGCTTCCGCGATACGCGCCTTCAGTAAGGCCGGATCTTCCAACTCGCCGTTTTTGGTGGTCACCAGACCCAGCACCACTTGTTGGTGCCCCGGTTTGATGAAACGCAGCGGCTCGAACCCACCTGAGCGATCGTTATCGTACTCAAGGAAAAACTCGTCCACATTGACTTCACCAAACAGGATCGATGCCACCGGCTCGTACCCGCCTTCAGAAATCCAGGTAGAGCGGAAGTTGCCACGACATACGTGCAAACCGATCGTCAGGTCAGCAGGTTTACCCACCAACGCTTTATTCAGCACGTCAGCATAGATACGGGCCAGTTGTTCTGGATCTTCGCCGCGTTCGCGAATTTGGCGTTTTTGATCGTCTGAACACAGGTAAGCCCATACGGTATCATCCAGTTGCAGATAGCGGCAGCCCGCGGCGTAGAAAGCATGAATCGCATCGTGCCAGGTCTGTGCCAAATCGTCGAAATAAGCATCCAGCGTGGGATAAACCTGACTGTCAATAGCCTTGCGTCCGCCACGGAAGTGGAACACGCTCGGGCTAGGGATCGTCATCTTGGCGGTCACATCACCCGCAATGCTGTTCAGGTAGCGAAAATGCGCCAGCATTGGATGCTGTTGGTTAAAACTGACCTTGTCCGTCACCTTGATGGCGCGGGACTTGGTTTGGATTCCATTAAACTGGATACCGTGGTCCGCCTCGAAAGCCTCTACCCCGTTCAACCCTTCGAAAAAGTCGAAGTGCCACCAGGCGCGACGGAATTCGCCATCGGTAACAACCTGAAGCCCGGCTTCACGTTGCAACTCAACGGCACGCAGAATTTCTGCATCTTCCACAGTGCGCAGTTGATCCGCATTAATGGCACCGGACTGAAATTGCAGACGCGCTTCTTTGATTGCGGCGGGACGCAGCAGGCTGCCAACCACGTCAGCGCGGAAAGGGGGAAGTACTTTAGCCATGATAAACTCCTGATCTTTCGCAACAACGCCCTCTCGTCACAGCGTGAGGCAAGCGGCATTGCAAATAGTTTCAAAATAAATAGTCACGCCGTACAGTAATCACGCCTTATACTTATTTAGACATCTGGACGGCTAGAAGGCAAGTAAATCCTGTCATGGCAACCGGTTGAGGGCAATAGAATAATTTTCACTTTCCGTGACTAACATGAATAAAATTCACGTCAGAATAATGATAAAGCCACTTTCCCCTCGTCATCCTCAGCGAAAGCCGGGCATCTCCGACAGAATGAACACGTTTCACCTGCGCGGGAATGAAGGTGGTGGGTGGGAATGATGGTGATGAGCGATAATGATTGCGAGTTACATGCCGAGCTGCTGGCGTGCATTAATCCGCACGTGCTCAGGCAAGGGAAGATAGCCATCCTGACTCACCAGGCTTTGCCCGGCGGTAGACAGCACCCGATCCATAAAGGCAGCCGTCAGGCTATCCAGCGCGTGCTCTGGCGCTTTATTGACATAAATATAGAGATAGCGCGCGTAGGGATAACGCCCGCTGCGAATATTGTCCACCGTCGGCGCAACGTAGTCGTTTCCCTGCGCCGCCAGCGGCAACATTCTCACTCCGCTGGCGCGAAAACCAATGCTGGCATAACCAATCGCCTGTGTGGATGTGGCTACGGCCTGCACTACCGACGCAGAACCTGGAAGCTCATTTACCAGCGGTAAGAAATCACCACCGCACAGCGCTTGCTGCTTAAAAAAGCCATAGGTGCCTGACGCAGAGTTGCGTCCGTAGCGCAACACACGCCGTGATGCCCATTCCCCCGTCAGCCCGAGATCGCGCCAGTGGGTGACGGTTTGCGTCACCCCACAGCGATGGGTAATGGAGAACAGCGCATCGAGCTGTTGCACGTTCAACCCCGGCAGCGGATTATCCTGATTCACTAACACCACCAGCGCATCCATCGCCACCGGAACGGCCAGTGGAGGGTATCCGTAGCGTTGCACAAAGGCCTCAATCTCACTGGCTTTCATGGCTCGGCTCATCGGGCCAAGCTGTGCCGCACCGGAGGCAAGTGCCGTCGGTGCCGATGACGATCCCGCCGCCTGCATCTGCACGTTAACGCTGGGATAATGCTGGTTGAAATCAGCGGCCCAAAACGCCATCAGCGTCGCCAGGGTATCAGAACCGGCACTGGAAAGATTACCCGCCAGCATTTGCTCACTGCGCGCAACGTGGCTCCAGCCACCGAGTAACAGCGCAGCACAGAACAATAAACCCGAAAAACGCGGGGCTGGCATCATAGGTCAATTATCCATCAGGCCGAAGGGGTGGAGCTATTCTCCGACAGAGAGGCGGGAACAATCAACCGGTTAGGAAGCGTAAACATAAAACGCGCGCCGGCTCCCGGTTCACTCAGGATCTCCAGCCGCGAATCATGATGGCTGAGCGCATGCTTAACGATGGCAAGCCCCAACCCGCTGCCGCCCGTTTGACGTGAGCGGGCTTTATCCACACGATAAAAACGCTCGGTCAGGCGAGGAATATGTTCGGCGGCAATACCAGGGCCATTATCGCTGACCTGAAACTGCGCGCCCTGCGTGATTTTTTGCCAGCACACTTCAATGCGCGTACCTTCCGGCGTGTGGTTCACCGCGTTGTACACCAGATTGGAAAAGGCGCTGTGCAACTGCTCTTCATTGCCGTAAACGCTCAGCCCATCGTTGATACGGAACACGATTTCGTGACGATCCTGACTCAGCGTTTGCGCTTCACGTTGCAGTATGCGCAGCATACGTGGCACATCGACTTTTTCTGCCAGATTGATCGGTGCCGCCGCTTCGATTTTCGATAACGTGAGCAGCTGTTTCACCAACCCATCCATACGCCGCGTCTGCTCCTGCATGGTAGAGAGCGCTTTGCCGCGTAAGGCACCGTCCAGTGAATCGTCCTGCATCATCTCCAGGTAACCTTGCAGCACGGTGAGCGGTGTGCGTAATTCATGGCTGACGTTGGCGAAGAAATTACGCCGAGCCCCTTCCAACTGGTGCATCTGGGTGATGTCACGCACCACCATCAATAGTTGCCCTTCCGAGTACGGCATAACGCGGAATTCGACATGGTGTGAATTGATCAGTTGCAGGGTCAAGGCACGAGTGAAATCCTGCTGGCGCATATATTGGGTGAACTCGGGATAGCGCAACAAGTTGAGGATATTCTGGCCGTTATCTTCCGGCCAACGCAGGCTAAGCAAATGCTGTGACAGGCCGTTGCACCAGATGATGGTGCCCTCTTCGGTGGTGATCACCACGCCATCGGGCAACGACTCGGCCCCGCTGCGAAAACGCTTGATCAGCAAGGCCAGCTCGCGCCGCCGCCGCCGATTGCGCAACTGCATTTGATACAGGCCGTAAAACAGCGGCTCCCAGCTCCAGCGCCCGGGTGGCGGCGTCATGCTGCGATCGACCCACAGCCAGTAGGAAAGTTTAAGCTGGTTGTAATAATTCCAGCCAAGCACCACCAGCACCGCCGCCAGCATAAACCAGGGCAGGTAGCCGAAAATCAGACCCAACAGCAGGGCTGGCAAGCAAAAAAAAGCCAGCTCCAATGCCAGCTTTTTCCACGAAAGACGTTCTAACACGTTAAAAATTCTCCGCTTTGGCGGTATTCAGCCACGATGTCGCGCACACTATGGCTCACGCGCACATCAATAACGCGTAGAAAAACGGTACCCCGTTCCTCGGACCGTTTGCACCATTTTATCGTGTCCGCTGGTTTCCAGCGCCTTGCGCAAGCGACGAATATGCACGTCCACAGTACGATCCTCAACATAAACGTTAGTTCCCCAAACGTTATTGAGCAACTGCTCGCGGCTGTATACACGCTCTGCGTGTGTCATAAAGAAATGCAGCAGTTTGAATTCGGTCGGCCCCATCTCCAGCGCGTGTTGTTCGGTGGTAACGCGGTGCGACGTTGGGTCCAGACTCAACCCCCGCATTTCGATGACCTCTTCCACCGCCATGGGTGAAATACGGCGCATCACTGCTTTGATGCGCGCCACCAGCTCTTTGGGCGAAAACGGCTTGGTGATATAATCATCTGCCCCCACCTCAAGCCCACGCACGCGATCTTCCTCTTCACCGCGCGCCGTCAACATCATGACGGGAATATCTCGCGTTAGCGCTTCGCGCTTCATGTGCTTGATAAACTGCAATCCCGAGCCACCTGGCAACATCCAGTCCAGCAGTACCAGATCCGGATAGGGTTCGGACAAACGCGTCACAGCGCTGTCATAATCTTCCGCTTCTACAGATTGATAGCCGTTTTGCTCTAATACGAAGCACACCATTTCACGAATCGGCGCTTCATCTTCTACGACCAGTATGCGTCTTGCCATTGTTCATCCTGCCGTTAGTCAGCGTATGAAACGCGTCAACAATAACGAAATCTCACGATTGCCCACGTTACCTATAAGGTGCCTGAGCGGCTTATCTTCTGTGGGCGAAAGCAGTATGCGTCAGTTTTATGACAGATTTATGAAAACCCAAACTGAAGGTAACACCCGATTTAACAGCTGTTTCCAAAATGTTCGCGGCGGTAACGACAGTCGCCGCCCTCACTGCGTATAATCGCCCTACAAGTAGATAGCACGTCTAACAGGAAACGCCATGCGTATCATTCACACCGCAGACTGGCATCTGGGCCAATATTTTTATACTAAAAGTCGCGCACTGGAGCATCAAGCGTTTCTCGACTGGCTCATCGAGCAGATAACCGAACATCAGGTCGATGCGCTGATTGTGGCCGGCGATATCTTTGATAACGGTTCACCGCCAAGCTATGCGCGCGAGATGCTCAACCGCTTTGTGGTGGCATTGCGCACCACCGGATGCCAATTGGTGTTGCTGGCCGGAAACCACGATGCGGTGGCAACCCTGAATGAATCGCGGGATCTGCTGGCGTGCCTCAATACCCGTGTTATTGCCAACGCCGCCGAAGATGTCACGCAGCAGGTCCTCACACTCAATACCCGTCAAGGCGCGCCCGGCGCAATGCTGTGCGCCATTCCTTTTCTGCGCCCACGCGACATCCTGCGCAGCCTGGCGGGTCAATCCGGCGTGGAAAAACAGCTCGCCCTGCAAGACGCCATCAGCGAGCACTACGCGCAGTGCTACCGGCACGCCTGCGATTTGCGCGACACGCTGGCATTGCCCCTGCCGATTATCGCCACCGGACACCTGACCACCGTGGGGGTTACCGCCTCGGAAGCGGTGCGCGAGATCTACATTGGCTCGCTCGATGCTTTCCCGGTACAGGCCTTTCCGCCTGCCGATTATATCGCCCTTGGGCATATCCACCGCCCGCAGCGCGTGGGGCACAGTGAGCATATCCGCTACAGCGGCTCCCCGATTGCCCTGAGTTTTGATGAGCTTGGCAGTGAAAAATCAGTCGCCTTGATTGACTTCGCGCCAAGCGCGCCCCCAAAGATAACGCTGCTGCCCGTACCGGTGACGCAACCGATGCGCCTCATCAAAGGCAATCTGGCGGACATTGAGCAGCAGTTGCACAGCCTACCCGAACCCGAAGCGGGGCAGCGTATCTGGCTGGACATTGAGATCGCGACCGACACCTACCTTAGTGATATGCAGCAACGTATCCAACAGTTAACGCACACATTGCCCGTCGACGTGTTGCTGTTACGGCGCAACCGTGAGCAACGCTTGCAGGCCATTGCCCGCGAAAAGAAAGAAACGTTGGACGAATTATCCCCACAGGACGTTTTCGAACGCAAACTGGCGCTGACCGACATGGCGCAAGAACAGCAAGCACGGCTGCGCCCGCTGTTCAATGAAATCGTCCGAGATGTCAGTGAAGGAGCACCGCAAGCATGAAAATCCTGAGCTTACGGTTAAAAAACCTCAACTCGCTCAAAGGCGAATGGAAGATTGATTTCACGCAGGAGCCGTTTGCCAGCAACGGGCTGTTTGCCATCACCGGCCCAACCGGCGCAGGAAAAACCACGCTGCTGGATGCCATCTGCCTGGCACTGTATCACCAGACGCCGCGACTGAATGCGCTCTCCGCCACGCAGAACGAACTGATGACGCGCAACACCGCCGACTGTCTGGCTGAAGTGGAGTTTGAGGTCAAAGGCATCGGCTATCGTGCGTTTTGGAGTCAACGCCGCGCCAAAGATGCGGCAGACGGCAATCTGCAAACGCCGAAAGCCGAACTGGCGCTGATCGAAGACGGCAAGATCCTCACGCAAAAGCTGTCCGAGAAACTGGCTCACACCGTCCGTATTACCGGGCTGGATTTTGAGCGTTTTACCCGCTCAATGATGCTCTCGCAGGGGCAATTTGCCGCCTTTCTCAACGCCGATACTAAAGACCGTGCGGCACTGCTGGAAGAACTGACTGGCACAGCGATTTACGGTGTCATCTCCAGCCGGATCTATGAGCGACATAAAGAGGCAAAAGGGGTATTGGACACGTTACAAGCGCGCGCCTCAGCCATCGCACTGTTAGATAACGATGAGCGCGACGTGGTACAAGCAACACTGAAACAAAGACAGCAAGAAGAGCAGCAACTGCGTGAAAAACGTGAGCAAGCACTGACACACCAGCAATGGCAGACTCAAGAACGGCATCTGCAACAGGACTTACGCCAAAAGCAGCAGCACGCTGAGGCGGCCGAGCAGGCGCAACGGGACGCTGAACCCGATCGATTACGGCTGGAACGCGACGAGCCAGCAGAAAAATTACGCCCTTTGCAACGCGAACACGAGCGTGCTCAGTTGGCTCGGGTTGCAGCACAAGCGCGTGAAACCGCGTTAGCCCAACAGCACGCCGCCAGCCAGATAGCACATCAACAGCAACAGCAGTTGTTCCTGCAAGCGCAACAGGCACAGCAGCAACACAATGCTTTACGCCAGCAGGAAGAAGCGCTGATCGAGCAGCAGGTCATACCGCTCGATCAGGACATCGCTCGCCAAGGGGAGCGTTGTGCCGAACATCGACAAGCGTTGATCCAAACACAAACGCAGCGTGATAACCAACAACAGCAACTGACCGACCTGCTGCGCCAGCGCGATACCCTGCGAACCCAGCGTGAAACCCGACGCCACTACCAGCAGCAGCATCCCCATCACCGCCACTGGGGCGAACAACTCGGCGTATGGCGTGCGGCATTTCAGGAACAGCAGCGCCTGTCAGGAGAACTGACAGCTGTGGATACGCAGCAGCAGCGCCTGACGAGCGATGAACAAACGATGGCGCGCCAGCAGGTGGCGTTGAATGAACAACGTAGCGCACAACAGCAGCGCGACGCGCTCTTGCAGCGTCAATGTGAGCAGCAGCAACAGGTGTGGCGACAGGCAGAAACGGCGAATCCGATTGCCGGTTTGCGTGAGCGCTATGCGGCACATCAGCGTGCGCGACAAGCACGACGGCAGTTTGGGGAATTGACACAGGCACTGAGTAACCTGCGCCAACAGCAGCAAAATAGCGCCAGCAAATGGCTCACGCTGGACCAGCGTTTTCAGGCCGACACCCTGAGTATTGACACACAACGCGCGGACTGTCAGCGACTGGAACAGCAGTTAAACGATGTCGAGCGCTGCGTCGAGCTGGAACAGCGCATCGTTAAGCTAGAGGCTGAACGCGCACAGTTACAACCGGGAGAGGCCTGCCCGCTGTGTGGCTCCACGCACCATCCGGCGATTGCGGAATATCAAACGCTGGCGCTAACGGCTTCCGAAGCACAAGTACGTATGGCAGAGCTGCGCACGCTGTGTCAGCAGGCGCGCAGTGAATTGGCTCAGCGCGAGGGCGCGCTCGCTGTATTGGCAAAACAGCGCGACGAACTTCAGGCTGAGCGGGCCGAACAGGAAAAGCGATACCAAACGCGCTATAGCGACTGGCAACAAGTGAGTGAGCATTTACACGCAACCTTCGCTCCCGAACAGGAACAAGAGATTGCCGAATGGCTGACAGCCTGCGATCGCGAAGCAGATACCCTGTTTAGCCAGATAGAAGCGCAAGAGCAACTGCAACGCAGTTGGCAAGAAAGTAAGGATTCACTGACCACAGCCCAGCAACAGCGTCAGGAAACAGAACAGCAGCTTGCCTTGCTGCAACAGCGTATTCAGGCGCACCGGGAAGGAATTGCCGAGGCCGCGCACAAACAGCAACAGCTCACCGCAGCACTGATAACACAGCAAGAAACTCTCTCCGCTGCGCTTGCGCCCTACGCGTTGGCTCCGCCTGCCCTTGCCGAACAACAACACTGGCTGGCGGAACGTGCCGCCGAAGCAGAACGTTGGAAAACCACCGAACAGCAGTTGCAGCAGGATGACAATACGCTGTCCTCACTGCACGCCACCGTGCAGGAACGGGAAAAAACGTTACAGGCACTCGATGCCAGCGCCGCACTACAGCAGACACAATGGCAGGACGGGGAAAAACAGCTGGCAGCCTTACGTGTACAACGCCACGCCCTGTTTGGCGATCGCGACACGCAGCAGGTGCGTCAGGAATGGCGGCAACGCAGCGAACAGCACCAGCAAAGCATCGATAAGGCAGCCGTCACGCTGCAAGACGCAGCGGCACAGCTCGCCCGATTAGCGGGAGAGTTGGCAGGCCAACGCACACACGGTGAACACTGTGTAGACGCGGAACAGCAATCCGTAGCCCAGTTTGCGACGGCGTTGGCGCGCAGCCCCTTTATCGATGAAGCCGCGTTCCAGCAGGCGCTGTTGGATGACGATACGCGTCAGGCGCTGCGCACTAAACTCGACGCAGTGCGTCAGGCCGTTACGGAAACCAAAGCACTGCTACAACAGGCCGCTGCCGCGCTGAACACGCATCTGGCGCAGCGCCCGGAAACCGGGCCGGAGGACGACGAGGCCACAACGCCTGAACAACGGTTGGAACAGCTCGATAGCGCACTGAAAACCAATCTCTATCAACAAGGTGAGTGCCAGCAACGGCTGCGCAACGATGAGATGCAACGGGATAAACAGCAGGTGCTGCTACAGGAGATCGCGCAACAAAGTCAGCAGTATGCCGACTGGAGCTGTCTCAACGATCTGATTGGTTCGCAAAGCGGTGATAAATTCCGTAAGTTCGCTCAGGGGCTAACGCTCGATCATCTGGTGTACCTCGCCAACCTGCGCCTTGCCCGTCTGCATGGCCGCTATCAGTTACAGCGTAAAACCGATGATGAACTCGGTCTGCACGTGCTCGACACCTGGCAGGCCGATGCGGTGCGCGATACCCGCACACTGTCGGGCGGTGAGAGCTTTTTGGTCAGCCTGGCGTTAGCGTTAGCGCTCTCCGACCTGGTGAGTAACAAAACCCGTATTGACTCGCTGTTTCTGGATGAAGGGTTTGGCACATTGGACGCCGATACGCTGGACAACGCGCTGGATGCGCTGGATAACCTCAATGCTACCGGCAAAACCATTGGCGTCATCAGCCATGTGGAGGCGATAAAAGCGCGTATCTCAACGCAAATCAAGGTTAAAAAGGTGAATGGGTTAGGCGTAAGTCAGCTTGATGAGCGCTACGCCCTGTAGCGCTCGGCTGACAGGATGTGAGCCAGCGCGTTATGTCGCTGGCCACAGCCAGGCGGCACCGCGCACACCGCTGGAATCACCGTGGGTTGCCTGACGAATCGGCGTGGTGCACTCCTGACCGAAAATCCACGGGGTTATCAGCGCGGGCAGCGTCTGGTAGAAACGCGGGACATTGCTCATCCCGCCGCCCAACACCACCACGTCCGGGTCCACTAAATTGATCACGTGTGCGATGGATTTGGCCAGACGTTGCTCATAGCGTTGCAGCGCCTGTTCTGCGGCGTTATCCCCCTGACGCGCCAATGAAACAATGGTTTCCCCGTTGCAGGCATGGCCCGTGACATGACGGTAGTCAGCAGCGAAACCGGTGCCGGAAATAAAGGTTTCAATGCACCCGCGTTGACCACAATAGCAAGGCTCTGCCTGCGCAAACTGGCGCTCTTGCTCATTCTGCCAGGGCAAGGGGTTATGCCCCCATTCGCCAGCGATGCCGTTGCGGCCAGCATGAGCACGTCCGTTGAGCGCAATGCCCGCACCACACCCTGTCCCGATAATAATGGCAAACACCACATCGAGTCCGGCACCGTCACCGTCCACCGCCTCAGATACTGCCAGACAGTTGGCATCATTGGCGAGACGCACCGGGCGCTGCAACAGCGCGGAGAGATCGTTATCCAACGGCTGATCGTTCAACCACACCGAATTGGCGTTTTTTACGTGGTGGGACAACGGTGACAGGGTGCCGGGAATCCCCACGCCGACGCTCCCCGTCATGCCGGTTGCCTGTTCGGCTTGATTGACCAGCGTAGCAATGGTGTGCAACGTTCCCTGATAATCATCACGGGGGGTCGGCAGACGATGGCGGAACAGCGTTTCGCCGCGATCGCTCAGTGCGATGACCTCCGTTTTGGTTCCCCCCAAATCAACTCCAATACGCACACCGCCTCCTAAGAAAATTCCCATAATGCATGAATAAATATCACAGTTTTCACGCACCTGGCACCAAGTCTCTTCATTGTAGTGTATACCGAATTCACCATTACGCGCTGCACTCGCACGCCAAATCCGCTATGATGCGTCCCTCCCCTTTTCATCCGCGTGCCGCGCACGCACCGCTAGGGATAACACCATGTTGTGGTTTAAAAATGTTATTATTTATCGCCTGAACCGCGATATCGCCCTTTCTACTGATGCGTTAGAAAAACAGCTGAGTGAGTTCGCCTTTACCCCCTGCGGGAGCCAGGATCTCTCGCGCACCGGTTGGGTATCCCCGATGGGCGCTCACAGCGATGCACTGACCCATAGCGTTAACGGCCAGTTACTGCTCTGCGCACGCAAAGAAGAAAAGATGCTGCCATCTCCGGTGATCAAGCAGGCGCTTCAGGCCAAAATCGACAAATTGGAAGCCGAGCAGCACCGCAAACTGAAAAAAACCGAAAAAGACACCCTGAAAGATGAAGTGCTGCATACCCTGCTGCCGCGCGCCTTCAGCCGTTTCAGTCAGGTGTGGCTATGGATTGATACTGTCAATCAGTTAATCATGGTCGACGCTGCCAGCGCCAAAAAAGCGGAAGATACGCTGGCGCTGCTGCGCAAAACCCTGGGCTCACTGCCGGTAGTGCCCCTGACGCTGGAAAACCCTATCGAACTCACCCTGACCGAGTGGGTGCGCTCTGGCGATGTGCCAGCCGGTTTCACTCTGCAAGACGAAGCCGAATTGAAAGCGATTCTGGAAGATGGCGGCGTGATCCGCTGTAAGAAGCAAGACCTGGTCAGTGATGAAATCGCCGTGCATATTGAAAAAGGTAAAGTGGTGACCAAACTGGCCCTCGACTGGCAGGAGCGCATCCAACTGATACTGGCAGAAGATGGCACGCTGAAACGCCTGAAGTTCGCCGACACACTGCGTGAGCAGAACGACGATATCGACAGGGATGATGTGGCTCAACGCTTTGATGCCGATTTTATTCTGATGACCAGCGAGCTTTCCGCGCTAACCACCAATCTGGTTGAGGCGTTGGGGGGCGAAGCACAACGCTAAACCACACAGGGAAGAGAGCACGTTATGCGACATGAGATTCCGGTCCGCTGCTTTTCTATCGCGCTTTATGTGCTGCGCCCGGCGCAGGCTGGCTATCAAGTCCTGCTGCTGCGCCGCAACGGCCATACCCAGTCAGGGCAGTGGTGCCAGATAGCCGGTGGTATTGAAGCCGGGGAGAGCGCCTGGCAAACGGCGCGACGTGAAGCGCAAGAAGAGACGGGATTGCAGTTAACCGATCTCTACTCCGCGGATCGCTGCGAGCAGTTTTACGAAGCAGATAACAATGGCATCACGCTGGTGCCGGTGTTCGTGGCTTATGTCGCTGCCGACGCCGACATTTTGCTGAACGCCGAGCACAGCGAATTCCATTGGGCGACGTTTGAGGAAGCGGCCCAGATGTTGCCCTTCCCCGGCCAGCGCGACATCCTGCATCACATTCACCGTTATTTTGCCAAACAGCAGCCACATCCCCTGTTACGGATGCCGTTGGACGCTTAGCCCTTATCCAGTATGCCTCTGTGGCACAGGCCATTTGGCCCAACTGCGGTGCAGACGCTGTCTGCACCGCGGGTTAAACCAACACCTAATAACACACACTCAGGCCAAGCGCTGGTTTGCTTTCCCCTATAAGGCATGCTACAACTACCCAGCGTAATACTCTTTTAATTTCGAGGAATGTGGACAAATCGCATTATTTGCGGCGGGTAATACAGAATCATCATGAAGAAAATACAGAACAAAACCATCATTACTTCCATCTACATGCTATTCCTTTCAGCCATTCTTGCCAGTGAGCATCACTGGTGTAGCGAACTTTAGGTTTCTCTCTGACTTCAGCGATGGCAACGCACGCTTGCGCGTTTGTCTGCTGAGCCTCTTCTTTATCGTATCTGGGCGTCGATCTCGGCGGCATCGCTGTACCGGGTTTTCACGGGAACATCGTCGAACATGGCCCAGCGGTTACGAGTCACCCTATCAGGGAGAAACATAATGATTTACTGGATCTTTTTAGCCTGCGCGATTGCGGCAGAAATTATCGGCACGTTGAGCATGAAATACGCCAGTCTCAGCGGTAGCCCACTGGGCCATATGGTGATGTATGGCATGATTGCACTTTCCTATCTCTTGCTATCGATCGCCATCAAGCGCGTGGCAATGGGCGTGGCTTATGCATTGTGGGAAGGTATCGGCATTATCTTTATCACGTTGTTTAGCGTCATGCTGTTTGATGAGTCCCTTTCGGTGTTAAAAGCCATCGGGCTGGCAATATTGCTGGTGGGTATCCTGCTGGTGAAATCGGGCGTTCGTAAAGCCCCAGCGGCCAATACCGCGCGAGGAGGCCATCATGTTACCGTTTGAGTGGCAGCATGCGGCATTCCTGGGCCTGGCGATTGTGTTGGAAATTGCCGCCAACATTTTCCTTAAACTGTCGGACGGCTTTCGCAAGGTGTGGCTTGGGATGTTATCGCTGGTAAGCGTATTGGCCGCGTTTAGTGCGCTGGCACAAGCCGTAAAGGGTATCGATCTCACTGTCGCTTACGCGCTGTGGGGCGGATTTGGCATTGCAGCCACCGTGGCGGCCGGATGGATCTTGTTCGGCCAGCGTTTGAACAAACGCGGCTGGATTGGATTGGGGCTGTTATTGCTGGGCATGGTGCTGATTAAAGTGGCCTAATAAAAAGAGCGCCTTACGGCGCTCATTGTGTTTACAGCCGCAGCGTTCGTTACACCTTGAAGTGTCCAACCGTGGAGTGCAACTCTTCCGTTTGCGCCAACAACGCCTCAGTGGCCGCCGTGGATTCCTGTACCAGCGCCGCGTTTTGCTGCACCATAGAATCCAACTGAGCCATCGCCTTGTTGATCTCCTGAATGCCGCGCATCTGCTCATTCGCCGCGTGGGTAATTTCGGACATCACGGTGGTCACAGTAGAAACGCCGCCGACAATCTCTTGCATGGTGTTACTGGCCTGACGCACTTGCGTAGAGCCGGAGGTTACACCGATCACGGTCGCTTCAATCAGGGTTTTGATCTCTTTGGCTGCCTGCGCGCTGCGCTGTGCCAGCGCGCGCACTTCAGAAGCTACCACGGCAAAACCACGCCCCTGTTCACCCGCTCTTGCCGCTTCCACCGCCGCATTCAGCGCCAGAATATTGGTCTGGAAAGCAATGCCGTCAATCACACCGATAATATCGCCGATCTTGCCGGACGCGGCGACGATATCCTCCATGGTCACAATCACGTCCGAGACCACTTTACCGCCTATGCTGGCATCTTCAGACAGGATGCGCGCCTGACTGTTCACATGCTGTGCCGAACTGGCTGACTCGGTGACCGCCGCCGAGATTTGTTCCAGCGAAGCGGCAGTTTGTTGAATACTCGCCGCTGCTGACTCCGTACGGGCAGAAAGATCGTTGTTGCCTAACGAAATTTCATCCACAGCCACTTTCACTGAGGCGCTGATATCACGAATCTGAATCATTACCATGCTAAGTTTGTCGATAAAGACGTTGAATGAACGGGCAATCTGCGCCACTTCATCATGGCCTTCATCGGGCAAACGCCGACTCAAATCATTGTTGCCATTGCTGATGTCATCCATCGCATCGCGCACTTGCAGCAGGCGTTTAAGGGTTTTGGTGATAATGACGCCAACAATCAGCGAACCAAGCAGTGAAATGATCACCAGCGTTATCACTGATGTGGTCAGCAGTGAACGCATGCCCGCCGTGGCTTCTGCCCGGTCGAGCGCCACCAGAATGTACCAGTCGGTGCCTGCAATCGGGGCCGCCCGCACCATACGCGCCGCACCGCCCATTTCCACGGTCACCGGGTGCTGAGCGCTCAGTAATTCGCTGAGCACGATGCCCGGTGCAATATCGGAGATATTTTTCAGCGTCAGGTTTGCATCCGGGTGCGCAATGATCACACCGGTTTTGTCTATCAGCACGCCAAAACTGGCCGGCGTCGGGCTAATGGAACGCACGTTGGCAAGCACATTTTCCATCGTCACGTCACTGCCCAATACGCCTTTAACGCTGGAGCCTGAAACGACCGGAGAAACAAAGGACACCACCAGCTTGTTAGTCACCATATCAATATAAGGCGTGGTAGCAATCGGTTTACCCATCTGCACGGCCTGCTTATACCAAGGACGCACTGTCGGGTTGTAATCCGCCGGAATACCGCCCGGATCGGCAAATTTTGCCGTGCCATCAGCGTATCCCATATAAACGTTCAGAAATTTCCCCGCCGACACCATCTGTTTGAACAGCGGAATTGGGTCCTCATGGGTCAGGACCCAATCGCTCATGGAGGAGATCATCTGAATTTTTGACGCCATCCAGTCACTGATGGCAAGACTGTGGCTACTGGTCACCGAATCCAGCGTATCTTCGATGGAAGATTCATTCGCATTATTAGCAATGGTGTAATTCAGGTAGGTATTTACGGCGAGGGAAAAAACCACAATAGACGCACACACCGCCAATATGCGCGCTCGCGTTGTTTTCAGCATAAATCACTCTTAGTAGAAGATAGCTATATATTCTATAACGACAGAATAAAATCAAACTTGAGCGCGTATCATGGCGCTAAAGAAG
This sequence comes from uncultured Symbiopectobacterium sp., assembly GCA_964293225.1. Taxonomy (GTDB): domain Bacteria; phylum Pseudomonadota; class Gammaproteobacteria; order Enterobacterales; family Enterobacteriaceae; genus Symbiopectobacterium. The sequence goes on from CAXYYB010000004.1 coordinate 125,670, forward strand.
ATGTATAACAGGAAAATAGAACTTAGTATGATATTTTTCACTCATTCAGGCATGCACTTCACGGCGCATTACCCGATTGGCATAAAAAATCAGTTTATTTCATCAAATAAAATGATATCACCGAGATAGTGTGCTTATTAACATATATAAGAAAAAGATATGGATATTAAGCGAGTTATTCGCTATTTGCCCAGCCAATGCGGGGCCTGGCGCACAGGATGATAATTTAAATACATCACCACAAGCGTTTGTTCGACGACAAAGGCCAACGAAATGGCGACCGAATAAAAACCTGACCGTGGACTCTTTTTCAAGATAAAGGTGCTTTGGTGTCATTGGCAATGCGAGGTTGCCCCTGCATCCAGGGGCAATAAATCAGAGGTATTTGCACAGATAAGAGGTCGGTTCAGCCACTTGCAGGTAGAACTCACTGTTGCCCGGCACAGAAAATACGGTGCCGGGTCCGAAAACTTGCCATTCATCGCTGCCCGGCAGTTTTACCGTCAACGCGCCGCTGACCACGGTCATCTCCTCAGGTTGTCCAGTACCAAAGGTGTACTCTCCCGCTTCCATCACGCCCACGCTGGCACGGCCGATGGAGTCACTGTCAAAACCGATAGATTTCACTTTTCCAGAAAAATATTCATTAACATTCAACATAAGTACAGCACCTGTGATCAGAAACGAGAAGAAAGAAATAACAGACGAAAACCGCTTATGAGGCGGCAGAAACACGTAACATTTGCAGGATATCTGTCACGATCACATCCGGCGTTGCAGAGGCAGAAACCACATGGTGCGCCACATCGCGGTACAACGCCTCGCGCGCCGCCAACACATCGGCCATCTCGTCAGCAATCGGACGTCCAGTCAAGGTGGGGCGTTGGTGTGCTTCAGGACAGGCTTCCAGACGATCGCCCAACAGCGTCGCGGAGGCAAACAGATAGATGACGATGCCCTGTGAGCGCATAAACTGACGGTTTTGCGGTGAAAGCACCATACCGCCGCCAGTGGCAATGACACAGCGCGACTGGGTCACTTGTTGCAGGGCGACGCTTTCTCGCTGGCGAAAACCGTGCCACCCCTCATTGGCAACCACCTCTGCCACACTCATTTTGCTGGTTTGCTGCATAAACAGATCGGTATCGGCAAACTGATAACCTAACGCACGCGCCAGCGCATTGCCAACCGTGGTTTTACCGCACCCTCTGGCCCCAACCATAAAAATGGGCTGTGACATGTAATGACCTACCCTTCTCACTTTCCCAGCAGTTCCCGGGACGCATTAATCGATATCAGTTGGCATCATACCGATAAAGCATGACAACAAGAAAGCCTCTAAAGGTTAATCCGCATATCTATCCTGATTTACCCAGTATCACCGCCACGTTGTGTGTTATTTCGGGATAAATGCACGATTTAATGAAATAGAGAGCAACGGTAAAAGCAGGAAAGGCTGCCCCCCAAGGGAGGCAGCCCGCTGTGCGCCCATCAGGAACGATAGCGCGGTATGTTTTCCACGAGCGATTCAGGCATCAGTAGGAATGGAAATAGTCCTGAATCACATCGGCGTTGTGCGTTTTGCTCAAGGCCAACATCAGCAGAATGCGCGATTTGGCCGGGTTGAGCGAATCGGAAACCAAGCCAGGCTGGCTGGCATCGGGCGGGACAACACCACTGCCGGTACGTGTAGAGCGTACCACCACGATCCCCTTATTAAGCGCTTTGCGAATGCCCGCGTCGCTGCGTTTGGAAACGCTGCCTGCGCCCATGCCGGCGTAGATGATGCCTTGCACGCCGTGTGCGATGGCCGCATCGTACATATACTCGGGATCGTCTTGATAACCATAGATAATATCAACGCGAGGCAGCGTTTTAACGCCTGTGATGTCAAACACAGAGCGCGTTGTATGAATTTTGTCTAAACGGTTGTTGAAGTAAACGCGATCGCCAACGATCGTGCCTAAATACCCCTCTTCGGGTGCCTTGAAGGTATCCAGCGTCGACGCATTGGTCTTACTGATAAAACGCGCAGAGCCGATGCGATCGTTCAACACCACCATCACCCCGCGACCGCGCGCATTTTTATCCGCCGCCACTTTCACGCCACCGTACAGGTTCATCGGGCCATCTGCGCTGATGGCGGTGGCAGGACGCATCGCCGCCACGAACACCACCGGCTTGTCACTTTTCACCGTCAGTTGCAGAAAATACGGTGATTCATCCAGCGTATCGGTACCGTGCGTGATGACCACACCATCGACATCGTCGCGGGCCAATAACGCATTCACGCGATGGCTCAGCGTCAGCAGCACATCACTGGTCATGTTCTCGCTGCCGATGTTCGCCACCTGCTCGCCGCTGATGGTTGCCAAGGTTTTTAACTCAGGAACCGCGTTAATCAGGGTATCAATCCCTAATGCACCGGCCTTGTACCCGGTCGTTTGTGTGTTTGCCGCAGCGGAACCGGCAATGGTGCCACCGGTTGCCAGAATTACGATATGGGGTAATTTTTCCGCCGCACCTGCTAACGCGGAAAAACACACCACCATCACTACTAACAGCGATCTCACTATCCTTTTCATCACAGTTATCCACTCTTCAGTGCATGAACAATAAAATGCCACTACTGCCTGCCACAGCAGCATTTCCCTACAAATTAAACGGATTTATCGCGTATAAACGTTTCCTGTTTTGCTATTTACCTCTCAATGATTCCGAAGCAGCTCATCTTGCCCGAGCGTGAGAAGCGGTATCGTTTGCGGGATCGCAAATTGGCAATAACCCAATGAAAAAAATGCAAAAGAAAGTAAATAAACAAGGCGCACGCCAAGGGTTGCGCCTGAGGAAAAAAGAGGGGAATTTGCCGCGCTACATCAGCAGATAGCGGAGGGTGCGAAATGTGCTACTCTGACATCACCCAGATTTCATGAGCCAGATCAACAACATGGCGAAGTTTGTTCCATTGCTGCTCCTCAGTCAGCCATTCGGCACTCTCGGCTGAAGCAAATCCACACATCGGGCTTAATGCCAATTGGTTTAGCGGTAAGTAGAGTGAAGCGTCATTAATTCGACGCTTGATGCTGCGCACATCCTCTAGCTCTCCAGTTTCAGACGTGATAACGCCGAGCACCACGGTTTGTGTGCCAATAGCGCGCAACGTTTCCAATCCGCTGAAGTGCGCATCCGCATACTCCAGAAAAAGGCTATTCACGTTCAAGCGGCCCAGCGCTTTGGCAATAACATCGGCAAAAGGATTGCGGTGCAGGATTTTGGGGTCCAGTTCGCCACTGCACACGTGCAGACTGATATACATATCCTTTGGCTTATCCTGCATGATGCGGTTAAGCAAAGAAACGCAATGCTCAATGAGTTGATAGGGGTCGGTACCATCATCCAGTTCGGCACGGATCGCGGCAACATCGCCAAACAGGCTCCAGAAGGTATCATCCAATTGCAGGTAGCGGCAGCCCTGGGCATAAAAAGCGTGCAACGCCTGAACGTACACCTGTGCCAAATCGTCGCAGTAGGCATCTAACGCCTGATAAACACTATTTCGGCGTAAAGAACGGTACATCAGCATGCAGGGGCTTGGCAGCGTCTGTTTGGCGACAGCCTGAGGATCGTCACCCACCGCCTGATGCAAAAAACGATAATGCGCCAAAAAGGGGTGCTCGGGGTTAAAAGCAACCGGTCCCACAATGTGAAGGTGGCACGCTGCCATCTCTTGCTGCGTCTTACAATAATCCTGCGCCTCCACCGGACCGGCGATACCGTCCAGATGGGCAAAAAAATCGTAATGCCCTCCGGTTCGACGCAGCACGCCATCGGTAATCACATGAATACCACAGGCCTTTTGTTGCTCCACAACGCGTCTGATCTCATCGTCTTCCAGTTGTGTCAGTTGTGAACGCGTCAGTTTGCCCGCCACGAACGCCGAGCGCGCGCGTTTCAGGCAGGCAGGACGAAGCAGGCTCCCGACGTGATCGGCATGAAACGGCGGGTATTTTTGTATTGTACGACGCATGATAACGGATCCTGTTATTCGAATAACGCTTCTTCCAATCGTCTGTTGCGGCAACCTTGACGTACGCAAAGGTCGCTGCACACAAACGGCATCATTCCTACCATGCTCCCCACAGGGCAGCAAATGCAAACTTCACTTTTCATGCAAAAAAAATGCATATTGCATCAAATTCCAGCAACCCGGTGAGGCATATCAGAATCCAAGACGAAGCAAGAAAGCAAATGCAGATAATCACAACGTTAGGCTGCTTTGCTGGAGAAGACAAAATTCAAATAAAAAATTAACAATAAATAAATATTATTGCTCATTATGAACACATTGCCGCAACATCAATCAGACCGAGATTCGACACGGTAAAGTAAGCGCTAACAACATAATTTAACTAAAAAAAAATACGTAACGGATAGAAATACACCAACAACACCACTCGGCATTATCTTAAGAAATAACTTACATTTTCATGTCGAAACATGTCTAACCGTGTGGATCTTTACAAAAAGCACTCCTATACCTATTACTCAGAAATACGAAAACAACAGCAACGCATAACAAAAAACGCTCAAAAAAATAAGCGATAAGCACACTTTTTTGCACGTCAACGTCTGCCGCGCGCACGCTGTTGGCGTAGTTTTGTTTCACCTTCTCTCCACCAGGTAATGCTTAAGCGCTCCCCTTTTCCTAGAGCCCCGCATTGAACGGGCCATATATCCCCCTATACCCGTTCAGACCTCAGTGACGAGCGAGAAAAAGGTGAATTATGGTAGAGAGCAACGTTGTCCAAGGGTATATCGGTATCACGGATCGCCGCAGCAGTGGAAATGTCGTTCAGCACGTTTCACCCGACGTAACGGATATCGTATTGCAGCGCAGCAGCACGGTTAGAATCCCCGGTTCACCAGACCGCGTTGTTCGCTACGAACGCCAGGGCGACGATCTCATCTTGCACATGCAGGATGGCACTGTTGTGCGCTATCAGCGCTTTTTCTTGATTGATGCCGAAGGCTACCACAGCGAGTTGGTGTTTGATGATGGCACGCGCCTGACGCATATCCACTTTTCCAGCGTCCCCGGCGATGCGGCAGCGCTTAGCGCAGGAGAAACCGTCACCCTTATTCCACAATATGATGTTCTCACCGACATATCCTCACTGCTGTTACACAGCACGAGCACCAGTGGGCTCTCAGCCGGGGCCATCGGTGGCATGCTCGGCGCATTGGCACTGGGTGGCGGCGTTATTGCCGCCGCGTCCTCCAACAGCAACGATGGCGACAGGCCGTCTACGCCTCCGCCCTCTCTTACCGTTAATCCGCTGAGCGGTGACAACATCCTCAACCGCGAAGAGTTCAGCCAATCGCAGGTGCTGAGCGGCAGCACCCGAGATGTTGCCCCAGGTTCGGTGGTAACGATTGTTTTTAACGGTCTGACCTATACCACGCTGGTCGCACAGGATGGCACCTGGACAATCACCTTACCCGCCAGTGTATTTGCCGGGCTGGAAGATGGTACCTACCCGATTCAGGTCAGCGTAACGGATGCTCAGGGCAGCACACATCAACAAACCGTAGCGCTGGGAATAGATACCTTACCGCCGTTCCTGACGGAAAATATGCTCACAGGAGACAACTACCTGAACGCGGCGGAGCAAGCACAAGGCCAAACGTTGAGCGGGCGTGGCGAAGCGGGGCTAACGGTTACGGTGACGCTGAACGGCAAAACCTATACCACCACGGTCGATAGCGAGGGGAAATGGCAGTTGCCACTTTCCAGCGCGGATTTGCAAGCGCTGAGCGAAGGCGCAAACACAATGACCATCGTGACGGTGGACAAAGCGGGTAACAGCACCAGCATTACCCGCGAACTGATTGTTGATACCACGCCGCCGCCCCCCACGGTACAAAAACTTACCGGCGATGATTTCCTGACCGCCGATGAATTAAAGAGCACGCAAACCCTGTCAGGCATCACCTCGCCCAACGAGGCCGGACAGAGTGTCACCGTCACCTTGAATGGCAAAACCTACAGCGGTACCGTCAATAGCGACGGATCCTGGAGCATTCCGCTGTCCGCCACGGATTTACAAGCGCTCACTGACGGCACCTATCCCCTAGTGGCCTCTATCACTGACAAAGCAGGCAATACCACTACGCTACCCGCTCAGACCATCACCGTGAACAGAGCCGTGGAAGCCATTAACATTAACACCGTGTCCGGTGACGATCGGTTGAACGCCGTTGAAGCCACGCAGCCACTGCTACTCTCCGGTACCACGGCGAATGTGGCGGAAGGCCAAACCGTTACCATTACCTTCAATGGGCATGTTTACACCACGCTCACCACCAGCAACGGCAGTTGGAGTTTCAGCATCCCCAGTAGCGATTTGGTGTTTAGCAGCGATAACAGCTATGACGTCAGCGCCAGCGTGGCAGGCCTGAGCGGCAACACGGTTACCACAACCCATCCCATCACCATTGTGGTCAACACGCTGCCCGTCGCAACGCTGGAACCCCCATTTAACGACGGCGTACTTAACGGTATAGAAGCCGGTCAAGAGCAAACGCTGAAAGGCACCACCGGCGTGACCGGACCGGGCCAGACCGTTACCGTCAGCATCGGCGGCCAAGCCTATACCGGCACCGTTGATAACAGCGGCAACTGGCAGGTGCAGATCCCGAGCAGCGGCTTGCAAAATTTACCCTCCGGCAGCAACACCACCGTGACGGTAGAGGTGAGCGACGCCGCAGGCAATAAAAATGTCCTGACCAAACCCGTGCCAGTGGACACCACGCCGCCCACGTTGACCCTTTCTCCAGTGGGGCAGGATGACATCCTTAACAACAGCGAGTTGGGCGTAAATCAAATCATCAACGGTACAGCCTCCATAAGTGAAACCGATCGTACTGTCACCGTAACGCTAAACGGCAAAAACTACACCGCCCAGGTCGATCCCAGCGGTAACTGGCAAATCACCCTGCCCACCGGTGACTTGAGCCTTCTGACCAATGGCCCCCACACCCTGACGGCCACCCTGAACGACGAGGCCGGAAACACCAGCCCCCTCACCCATACCTTTACCGTCGATAACGGCGCAGCTTCCCTGCCAACCATTACCATTAATCCTTTTGCCGGTGATGACGTTGTCAATGGTGCAGAAAGCAAGGTCAGCCACTCGCTCAGCGGCACCACGACCCACGTTGAAGCGTGGCCGCACCGTCACACTGACGTTGCACGGCAAAACCTATTTCGCGGTAGTGGAAAGTGGCGGCACCTGGCACGTGACGGTGCCGAGCGCCGATATGGCGCTATTGCCAAACGGCCCGTTAAACATTACGGCGAACGTCAGCAATCAATCCGGTTACAGCACCAGCGCCAGCAAGGCGATTGAGGTGGATGCGGCGGGTAATGCCATCGCCATTAACATCATTGCCAGCGACGACCTGATCAACAAGGCTGAAGCCACACAGCCACTGGCCATCAGCGGCAACACAGCCAACGTGCCAGCCGGGCAAACCGTGACTATCACACTTAACGGCAAGAGCTACACCACGCAGGTCCAGGCCGATGGTGCCTGGACACTTCAGATTCCCAGCGCAGATCTTCAGGCACTCAGTGACGGCAATGCCACGGTAACCGCCACGGTCAGCGATTCTCAGGGCCAAACTGCCAGCGATCAGCACAATGTGGGCGTGCATATTCATGCAGTGCCCGCCCCGACCATCGACACACCGTTTGGCAACGGTTCGCTGAATCTCAACGAAACACACAGCGATCAAACCGTGAGCGGTAAAACCGGTATCAGCGGTAACGGACAAACTGTGGTGGTAACGCTGGGGGAAAAACCTACAACGCCACGGTGGACACCAACGGCAACTGGCATGCCATGCTTCCCGCCGCCGATCTGCAACAGCTACCGGAAGGCAATACGACCCTTAAGGTCACCGCAACGGACATCGCGGGCAATCACGGAACGGGCAGCGTTAGCAGCCTGGTGGATATCACACCACCGACCCTGACCTTAGGCACCCTTGCCACCGACGACATCATCAATATCCAGGAAGCGCAAAGCACACAAACGCTTAACGGCACCGCTTCCGTCAGCGAAGCAGGAAGAACCGTCACCGTTGCGTTAGGAGGGCAATTCTACACGGGCAAAGTGGGCAACGACGGTAACTGGAGCGTTGACTTGCCTTCTCATGCGCTGGCCTCACTGCCCAACGGAGTTTACTCTCTGGTCGCCAGCCTGAGCGATGCCACCGGTAACGTCACCCAAGTGACAAAAACCATCACGCTTGATGCCAACAGCGCTATGCAACCGACCGTCACCGTGAATGCATTTGTGTCGGAAGACAACACCATCAGCGCGGCAGACACCAAGGTCAGCCAGATTTTGAGCGGCTCCACCACCAACGTGGAAGAGGGGCAAACGGTCACTATCCAGTTACACACCAAGGTCTATTACGCCACCGTCAACGGTGAAGGAAAATGGTGGGTCAGCGTACCCGCAGAGCATATGGCAGACCTGCCGGAAGGGCAGATTGCGATCAGCACGACGGTAAGCGATATGGCAGGCAACGAAGGCTCGGGTTCTTCCTGGAGCGATGTCGACATCAGCAACGACAGCATCTCCATCAGTATTATCGCCATGGATAACCTGCTGAATCGGGTAGAGGCAGCGCAACCGCTCACCGTCAGTGGCACAACTGTGAACGTGACCACTGGTCAAACAGTTACCGTAACGTTGAATGGAAAAACCTACACGACCACCACATCAGCGGATGGCAGTTGGAGCCTTTCTATTCCCAGTGCCGATCTGTTGCAACTTCAGGATGGCACCGCAGTGATCAACGCCAGCGTCGCCAACCCGAATGACGATCCGGTCACGGCTCAGCGTAATCTGGATGTGCACATCAACAACCTGCCCCAACCTTCCCTGGAAGCGCCCTTTGGCGATAACGTGCTCAATGCCGCCGAAGCCGCAATCGGCCAGACAGTGATCGGCAAAACCGGCGTGAGCGGTAGCGGGCAGAGCGTGGTGATCACCCTAAACGGCAAAACCTATCAGGCAACCGTCGATGCACAAGGTAACTGGCGCGCAGACCTTCCCGCCGCCGACCTTCAAGTGCTCTCTGCCGGGCCACAGCCGCTGCGCGTGACGGCAACCGATGTTGCAGGCAACAGCAGTGAAGTCTCTAGCACCGTTACTGTGGATCGGGTGCCCCCCACCCTGACGCTAAAACCGATCACCCTCGACGGGATCATCAATCATGCCGAAAGCCAGAGCGACCAGGCGATCTCCGGTAACGCCTCATTGACAGAGGCCGGGCGTATCGTACTGGTGACATTCAACGGCAAGCAATATTCTGCTACCGTTCAGGCCGATGGAAGCTGGAATGTGACGGTACAAAGCGCCAATCTGCAAGCGATGGCCGATGGTACCTACACCTACAGCGCCACCGTCTCCGATACGGCGGGCAACAGCACCACCGCCAGCGGACAGGTTACGTTGGACGCTAATATTGCCAACCTGCCCGTGCTTACCGTTAATGCGGTTACCGGAAATAACATCATCGATGGCGCTGAAATCAAGGCAGCGCAAATCCTGAGTGGTTCCAGCCTCAATCTGGAAGCAGGGCAAACGGTCACCGTCATCCTGAATGGCAAAACCTACCTCACTACCGTAAACAACCAGGGGCACTGGCAGGTCAACGTGCCGGCGACAGATCTGGCACAGTTGGCACAAGGGCAGCACGCGCTGGAGGTTAGCGCGCAAGACAAGAGCGGCAACCCTGTCGAGGCAACGCACACCTTCGAGGTGAATACCGCGTTGAGCGGCATCGCCATCGATCCGGTTACCGGCGATGACAAGCTCAACCAGAGCGAAGTGGCTCAAAATATCACCGTTACCGGCTCCAGTCAGAATGTGGCCGCAGGTACGACTGTCACCCTCAGCCTGCACGGCAAAACCTACACGGGCACCACTACAGCAGACGGGACATGGAGCGTCCTGCTACCTGCCGCCGACCTGCAACAGTTGGTTGATGGCACGACGACCATAACCTTCAGCACCGTGGACAGTGCGGGCAATACGCTCAGCGGCAGCCACGCCATCGGCGTGTTCATCCACACGCTGCCTAACGCCACGCTTGCACCCGTATTTGGTGACGGCGTGCTGAATGCGACAGAGGCAGGCAGTACGCAAACCCTGAGCGGTAGTACTGGGATCACCACGCCAGGGCAAACGGTGACCGTAACGCTTGGCGGAACAGAACATACCGCAACCGTAACGCCCACGGGAAGCTGGAGCGTAACGCTTCCCCCGTCAGCCTTGCAGGCGCTGCCCGACGGTAGCACCCCCGTATCCATTGTCGTCAAAGATGCCGCAGGCAACCAAAGTACCCTGACGCAGACTGTGACGGTCGATCGCACCCCGCCGACGTTAACGCTGGGCAATCTCGCCACAGATAATATCCTCAACCAAAGCGAGGTACTGACGGCACAAACCCTCACCGGCAGTGCATCCACCGCGGAGGCGGGCCGCACCGTCACCGTGACGTTTAACGGTAAATCCTACAGTGGCATCGTCGGCAGCGACGGCCAATGGTCTATCGCGCTGAGTACCGCCGATCTGGGTGCATTAAGCGATGGCACCTACACGCTCAGCGCCACATTGAGCGATGCCGCAGGTAACAGCAGCACCGTAACGCGCACCATCACCGTGGATGCCAGCGCACAACACGCTCCACGCATCACGCTGGGCAATGTGGCGTTTGATAACATCATTGATGGCGCGGAGATTCAAAGTAGCCAGACAATCAGTGGCACCACGCTCAATGTGGAAGCGGGCCAAACGGTAACGCTGACGTTTAACGGTAAACCCTACAGCGCCATCGTGCAGTCCAACGGCACCTGGAGCACCACGATTCCTTTGCAGGATATGAGCCAATTGGTTAACGGAACGCAGACCCTGAGCGCCAGCGTTTCCGACACCTCTGGCAACACCGCCAGCGCCAGCCAGCCGATTACCATCAACACCAACACCAGCGGGCTTGCCATCGCCGCTATCACCGGGGATAACCGGCTCAATGCGCAGGAAGCTGCGGACGGTATTACCATCGGCGGCAGCAGCAGCAATATTGCCGCCGGAGCCAGCATCACCGTGCTGCTTAACGGCAAAGCCTATTCCGCCACCGTGCAAGCAGACGGCAGTTGGCAAACGGCAACGATCCCCGGTAGCGACCTGACCATTCTGGGCGATGGCACGCTTACCGTCAGCGCCATTGCCACCGATCAGGTCGGCAAAACGGTTACCAACAGTCAAACCTTACAGGTCAGTATCAATCAGTTGCCGCAGGCCACTCTGGATGCACCGTTTGGTAACGGCTACCTCAACCAGAACGAAGCACAAGCAGGGCAAACGCTGACGGGCACCACGGGCATCAGCGGCGCAGGCCAGACCGTCAGTGTAACTATCGGAGCCCAAACCTTTACCGGCACAGTAAACAGCAACGGTCATTGGCAATTACCGTTACCGCCCAACGTTCTGACCCAACTCAGCGACGGCGTAACCGCGATTTCCGTCACCGTCACGGATGCGGCGGGCAATACCTCAACGGCTAACGGCAGCGTCAACATTGATTTGACGCCCCCGGTGCTGACCATCAGCACAATCAGCGGTGATGACATCATCAACATCGCCGACAGTCTGCAACCGCTGGTGATCAGCGGGACGTCTCCCGTTAATGACAGCGGCCAAACCGTGGTGGTACGTATCACCTTTAACGGACAAATCTATCAGGGCACAGCGCTGAGTGATGGTTCCTGGCAAATTACCGTTCCCGCAGGCGATCTGGCAGGCAGTGCCAACGGCCTTACCACTGTCGTCGCGACCCTGGTTGATGCGGCAGGCAATACCGGCAGCGCCACGCGCGATGTCACGCTGGATACCGATTTCACACAAGCACCTACCGTGACTATCGGCACCTTGTCAGACGATGATTACCTCAATGCACAAGAAGCCACACAAGCACTGACCTTGAGCGGTACCACTACGCACGTTGAACAAGGCCAAATCGTTACGCTGACGCTGAATGGCAAACCCTACAGCGCCACGGTACAGGCAAACGGCAGTTGGAGTGTGCAAGTCCCCGCGTTGGACGTTAGCGAACTGCCGGATGGCAAGCTCACCGTCAGCGCCAACGTGAGCGACAAGGGCGGTAACCCTGCCACCAATAGCCATACGCTGAATGTGATCGCACAACCGGCGGATCTGCCCACTATCGCTATCTCCACCGTTTCCGGTGACGATGTGGTTAACGCGCAGGATGCTGGCAGTCCAATGACCATCAGCGGTTCAACCGCCCATGTCACACCGGGGCGCAGCGTTAGCGTATTGCTAAACGGTAAAACCTATCTGGCCACGGTCGGCAGCGACGGCACCTGGAGCACCACGGTGCCCGCGAACGATGTGCAGGCTCTGCCACAAGGCCAGCAATCCATTACCGCCAACGTGAGTGATATTGCACAAAACCCGGCCAGCACGAGCCACAGCATCACCGTTGACACCACACCACCGCTGCTGGAAATTGATGCGCTGGTTACACCCGGCGATATCGGTCTGGCAACCGCACTGGCGGGGGTGCCTATCAGCGGCAAAGGGGAAGCGGGGTTATACGTTACCGTTACCGTGGGCAACAGTGTTTACACTGCCGTTACGAACAACAACGGGGTGTGGCAGACCACGCTTTCTGCCAGCGATCTACTGGCCTTGGGGGATGGCACCGCTACGCTCACCGCCAAAACCACCGACAGCGCGGGTAACAGCAGCAGCGATACGCTGGATATTACGTTGAAAACGCAGGCACTGCCCACGCTCACCGTGAACCCTCTGTTTACGGATAACCAGCTCAATCTGGCCGAACTGCAAGCTGGCGGAACCCTCAGCGGCAGCGACACTAACCTGCCTGTGGGCACGCAGCTCCCCCTCACCATTGGCAGCTACACCACCACCGGCACCACCTTGGCGGGCGGGCTGTGGAGCGCCACTATTCCGCCTAACGCCCTGTCTGGACTAAATGATGGCAGCGTACAGGTCAGCATCAGCGCCGCAGACAGTGCCGGAAACCCGGCCAGCGCCAGCGGTACACTGAATATCGTCACGCACACCGCGTTCAACGTGACATTGAATACCCCGTTTATTGACGGCAAGCTCAATGCCGCAGAAGCGGGCGTGGATCAGGTGCTGAGCGGCAGCACCGGCGTTAACGGCGCGGGACAACAGGTCACGGTCACTATCGATGGTAAACCTTATGTCGCGACCGTGACGGAGCCCGGTTTATGGAGCGTTACGCTGCCCGCCGCCGATCTGCAAGGCCTGAGCGATGGCGCTCACACGCTGATCGTCACCGCACAAGACAAAGCCGGTAACCCCAGTACACCGATCAACGCTGGATTTAACAGTATCGTGGAGGGCGTGCCATCCGCAGGCATTACCGAGCCATTATTCGGTGATGGCTTCCTCAGCGCCAGCGAAGTCCAGAACGGCGTCACCCTCAACGGGCAAACCGGGCTTGTCGGCAACAGCGGGCAAACCGTCAGCGTTAGCGTTAACGGCACGGTCTATAGCGCCACCGTGAATGCCAACGGCAGTTGGACATTGCCGCTCAGCAACACCGTTTTGTCAACATTGTCGGATGGCACGGTTAACGTGATTGTCACGGTAACGGATAGCGTGGGTAACAGCAGCACCCACCGCCACGGGTAGCGCAGAAGCACTCTTCCATACGTTGCCAAGCGCCACGGTAGTGCTGCCTTTCGGCGATGGCTACCTCAATCTGGAGGAGTCAAACAACCCACAAACCCTGAGCGGTAAAACCGGGATCAGCGGCAGTGGACAAACCGTGACGGTGACGCTGGATGCAGGAACCGCAAACCAACAGGTATTCACTGGCGTGCAGGTAGACGGTTTGGGTGGCTGGTCACTGCCGCTGACCGCCACACAGCTGGCGGCATTTACCGAAGGTGGACATACGTTACTGGTGACTGTCACCGACAAAGCGGGCAACAGCAGCAATGCCACCACGACGGTCACTGCGTCACTGACACTGCCCGAACCTAACATCACCGAGCCGCTATTCGGCAGCGATAACATACTCAATATTGCAGAAGCCAAAGATCCGATAACCCTCAGTGGCACCACCAATAGCACCGGCAGTGCGCAAAACATCAGTGTCGAAATTGACCTTAACGGCGTGATTTATCAGGCCGTGGTCACGGGCAACACCTGGAGCGTCACCTTGCCAGCCAATGCGTTGAGTTCATTAGCCGAAAGTGATGATCATAAGCTAATCGTGACGGCGACCGACGCCGCGGGCAACACCGCCAGCGATACCGTGACCTTTGAAAACGACTTTCATGCACCTGCGGTTACGCTGGACACCCCGTTTGGTGACGGTTACCTGAATGCAACAGAAATTGCGGCACTGAGCGGTAATGCGGGTGATGCCACGATCGTCATGGTTACCATTGGTAGTAATTCACCGATTCAGGCCACGATCACTAATGGCCAATGGTCGCTTAACGCGGCGCAGTTGAGCGGGTTAAGCGATGGCACGCAAACGCTGACGGTCATCGCAACGGATGCGGCGGGCAACAGCGCCAGCGTGAACAGCCAGGTGAATATCGTTGTCAATACGCTGCCCACTCTCACGGTGAGTTCATTTGTCGGCGCTGATGGTCTGGACTTTGAAGAAAGCCTAACGACACAAACCCTGAGCGGCACGTCAACCGGGTTGGAAGTCGGGCAAAAAGTGACAGTGACCTTCGGAATAAACCAATATGATGCTTTTGTTGGTGCAGGCGGCGTCTGGTCTGTGTCAATTCCGTCGTCGGCGTTGCAACAGTTTACTGCTCCGCTAACGACTCTCGCGATCACGGCGCAAGATAAAGCGGGCAATGTGGCTAACACCTCGCTGGACGTTAACGTTGATCTCACCCCGCCGCCCGATCCAAGACTGGTGATTAATACCATTGCTGATGACAACATTATCAATGCGACTGAATCACAAGCGCCTATCACCGTTTCCGGTGTCGTGCATCACGGCGACAATCCGCAAACCATCCTATTAGACATTAATGGCACTCAACCCGCTGGCGCTATCACCACAAACGGTGACGGTGAATGGAGTATTACGATTCCCGTCAATGATCCCGCCTACGGCGCGTTTACGTCGAATGGCACGGTGAACATCACGGCCTCAACCCAGGTAAACAGTGACACGATTGACACCAGCACCACGGTTCTGGTCGATATCACCCCTCCCTCTGTCGCTGCCCTCACTTTCGCGGGTGATAACAAGCTGGATAACAGTGAATTGGCAACCGCACAAACTATCACTGGTACAGCCTCTGTTGCAGAGGCAGGGCGTTTTGTCACCGTCACACTCGAAACGAAAACCTATCAGGCACAGGTACAAAGTGATGGCACCTGGAGCGTTAGCGTCCCTACAGCCGACCTTAACCTACTCAGTCAGGGGCAACATTTCATTACTGCCACCCTGAAAGACGCAGCAGGCAATACCGGCACTGCCACCCCGCTTACAATCGTTGTCGATACGGAAATTCCGCTGCTGACTATTGATGCCTTTGCGGGCAACAATATCCTCACGATGGCTGAAGCACTGCTGGGGCAAGTGCTAAGTGGCAAAGGCGAAATAGGGGCCACGGTAACGCTGACGGCGGGCCCGCTAACGGGCAGCGTCGTAGTTGATAACAGTGGCAACTGGCAGATTCCTTTTACAACAGTCGATCTGACCAAGCTCACCGACGGCCCACAAGTTATCGGCCTGACCATTACTGACGCCGTCGGTAACAGCAGCAGCACCAGCGTGACGTTAAACGTGGCGCTCAACCAGACGCTGGGCGCAGGCGTTGATGATATTTTCGGCGGCAACGGCATCCTCAACTATGCCGAATCGCTGATAGCCCAGGTCATCAGCGGCCACGCTACCGGCAGTTCTCTCGGCGCCAAAGTGAGTGTCACCCTCGCAGGTACCACGCTGGAGGCTACCGTCGGCGCGGGCGGTGCCTGGAGCGTGTCATTCCCTCCGTCTGTGCTCTCCGGCCTCTCTGACGGGTTGTTGCAGGTGAACGTTGACATTGTGGACATCAATGGCAACAGCAAGAATCAACTGATCGACATCGATGTATTACGCTCTGTGCCAACCATCGATTCCGTTCTTGCCTTTGGTAATAATGGCCTGAACGCGCTTGAAGCGGCCGCCGACCAGACCATCAGCGGCGTGGTAGGCAATATCGATCTCACCAAAGGTGCCTTTAAGATAGAGGTCACACTGGGCACCAAAACCTATAACACTACCGTGGGTGTTGGCGGCGCATGGAGCCTCTCTATCCCCACGCTGGATTTGAAAGCCTTGCAGGACGGTACGCTGGCGCTCGGCGTTAGCGTTACCGATTACGCCGGCAACGTGGTCAGCAAAACGGTCAACGTACCGGCCATCATCAATAATCTGCCCAGCCTGACGCTCGATCCGATATTCGGTGACGGGCTGCTCAATCTCGGCGATCTGGTGAACGCCCAGACGATCAGCGGCAGCGCGCTGAATCTGGTGTCCGGCACACAGCTGACGATTGATTTGGCCGGCGTAAGAACATTGACCGCAACGGTCGGGGCCGACGGCAAGTGGAGTGCCAGCGTTGGTACCGATGCATTAGCACTGCTACAAAATCTGGGCAACGGCAATGTAACCGTCACCGTCAGCGCCAGCGACAGCGTGGGCAACAGCGTTTCACTCGGCGGCGGATTAACGCTGGGCTTCTCGCTGCCCGTGGTGACGCTTAACCCCCTCTTTGGTGGCGATGGCTTCCTCAATGCGGCAGAAGCGTTGGTCGTTCAAACGTTGAGTGGGGTGGTCACCAATGCCACGGTCGGATCGCAGGTTTCCGTGACGCTGGGCAGTAAAACCTTCCAAACCACGGTCGGTGCCGCCGGTGCCTTTAGTCTGGCCTTGCAACCCTCCGATCTCGCGGCACTGGTCGATGGCAGCGTCTCGGTGAAAGTGGAGGTGACTAACGCCAGCGGTAATACCGGTTCAATCAGCCAAACCATTACGTCCATCACCAAAAACTTACCGACCATCAGCCTTAATGCTCTGTTTGGCGGTGATGGCTATCTCAACGTGGCGGAAGCGGCGCTGGGCCAAACCCTGAGCGGCACCACCACCAATGCGGTAGGTTCAACGCTGCGCGTCACGCTGGGAAGCCGAACCCTGACAACCGTGGTACAAAACGATGGCACCTGGTCGGTGGGGTTGTCCGCCACCGATCTCACTGCGCTTACCGATGGTACTCTGGCGCTGGGCGTTGCGCTCACCAACCCGGCGGGCAAAAATGTCAGCGTCAGTACCAACGTGGGTATAGGTATCCATAACCTGCCGACGCTGTCGCTGGGTTCCCTGTTCGGTGATGGTTATCTCAATCTGACGGAAGCGCAGGCCAACCAAACCATCAGTGGCACAGTCAGTAACGCCGTGGACGGCAGCATAAGCGTCAACGTTGGCGGACCGGTGCTGACCACCCCGGTTACCGCCAATGGCAGTTGGAGTGTTACGGTGCCGACCGCCAATCTGATCAACATCGTTGACGGTAACCTGAACGTGGGCGTCACCGTGACCGATCGCTATGGCAACAGCACCAGTGCCAACGGCGCGGCGATTGTCAAAACCCATGCGCTGCCGCAATTGGAGATCGACCCGACCACGCTGTTGAGTGCGCTGAGTATTCTCACCAACGGCCTGACAATCCACGGTGAAAGTCGCAACGTGCAGGCGGGTGCGCAGGTCTCCGTTTCACTGCTCAAAACCAACTCCGTGCTTAACGGTATTAACCTGACTGGTACGGTACAGGCTGATGGCAGTTGGACCGCCAAGTTGGAAAGCTCACTGCTCACGTCACTGGGGTTGACCGTGCTCAACATCCTCACGGTGTTAACTGGCACGCTGGTATCCGCGAATGCCACCGATGTTGCAGGCAATAGCGTCAGCGTTTCCGCCGGGCTGACCACGGCATTTCACTGCCACTGACGTTAGCAAGCCTTGAGAGCCAAAGCCTGACCCTTGAGGAAAGTGGCGTCTCGCTGGAAACCAGCCACACCGCTGCGGCCCTTCACGACACCAGCACGACGCATGATGACAGCACCTTGACGCTTGCCAGTCTGAATGAGGTGCAAAGTACCGGTGCCAGCGCCACGCTGACCACGCCGAGCGAGACCAGCTACAGCATCGGCGGCGTGGCTATCGCGCCCACTGACAGCAATACGCTGACGGGCAGCGACGACGATGACTTGCTTGAGGTTTCTGTCCTTGACGCACTTCATATCGACGGCGGCGCAGGTACCGATACGCTGGCGCTGAATGGTGAGCATCTGGCGCTGGATCTCACGGCGCTTGGGCTGAGCATCGACAACATCGAAATCTTCGATCTTGGCGCGTCCGGCACCAACAGCATCACGCTCGATTTGGCGCGTGCGCTGTCAGTCACCGATAAACCTGAAGACGATTTGCGCATCCTTGGCGCGACGGGCAACGAGGTCAATTTGATCCCCGATCCCAGCGGCACCTGGGCCTTGACCGGGCAACGGGCGTTGGATGGCATGACGTTCGATGTGTATCACAATTCAGCACTAGAAAGTAGCAACACACTGGGAGATGTGCTGGTGCAGCATGGGCTGCACGTCAACATCGTCTAATAATAAAAGCAGCCACCACAGGCACACCGGTGCCTGTGGTGCACACGACGGTCAGGGTGTTGATAATGTTGAAAGTGAAGCGCACTTTTTTTGCCAGGAATGACGTTTGCCAACCGTACTCAGGAGCAGCTTTACGCTGTTTGAGCCTGTTTTTTCTTTTCACCACCACGCTAGCAGCCCCACCCGTTTTGGCACAACAACGGGGTGTAACCTGGCAGGCTGCACCCAGTGAACAGCAGATCGACAGTCTGAGTCTGGAGCAGGCCATTCTGCGTGCCTTTGCCCGAAACCCACAAATCGCCCAAGCGGCAGCGCAAATCCGTATCGGTGCCAGCGAATTGAAACTGGCCGAAAGCGCCTGGATGCCACAAATTGCACTGAACGGCGGCGTGGGTCGACAAAATCAAAGTGACACCTCCAGCACGCGCGGCCGCACAACCTCGGCAGGCGTCTCGTTAACCCAGCTCATTTACGATTTTGGTAAAACCAGCAGTAGCATCGACGAACAGCATCACCTCTCGGAGGCATACCGCTACCAGCTCTACAGCATCATGACCGGTGTCGGTCAACTACGCAGCCGCCGTGGATAATCTGCTCGATATGCTCGGCATCGAACGCGACAAAGCCAATGGCGATCGGCTGCCATCGCTGTAACAGCATCGAAGGTAATAGCGTGAAACGTCGCAGATAACCACGCATTTACTCACAGGAGATTGCATGACTGCCTCTGCCACCACCGAAATATGGATTGCCGCACTGGCAAGAACCGCCGCGCATTATGGGCATGTGATTGATGTGCGCACCGTAGCACAGCAGATGCGCTGGCATGAACAACTGCCGCTGGCGCGCAAGCTGGAACAAATCGCGCGCCTGATGGGGCTGCACACCAGCCTGTGCCGCTGGGATCGCTTGCGCTGGAGCCCCGGTATTCTTCCGGTACTGGCCGCTGCGCATGATGGCAGCGTACTGGTCATCGAAGCTATCGATGAGGATCAGAATTTGCTGTACTGGCGCAGCGACAGCGGCGATTTACAGCGAAAAATCGACAAAGAGACGCTGCAATCGCAGATTCAAGACACGCTGGTGCTCACGGGCATTGCCGAGCGTGGTCGCGATGCTCGCATCGATGATTTCGTCAAACCCTATCGTAAGCACTGGTTTTGGCAGCACTTTGCCCATGCCAAACAACAGATAGGCGAAGTGGCGCTGGCCTCTATCATCGGCAATGTGTTGGCTCTGGCGGGCATTCTGTTTTCGATGCAGGTCTACGATCGCGTTATTCCTTCACAGTCGATGCCCACGCTGTGGGTGCTGTTTGGTGGCGTACTGCTGGCTGCCGCCATTGAATACGCGATTCGGTTATCCCGTACCGTGATCTCTGATTTGATGGGCAAGCAGATCGACCTACGGGTTTCCGGCATGCTGTTCGCCCGCGCGCTGGCTATCAAGAATGAAGCTCGCCCCAAATCCACCGGTTCCTTTATTTCTCAGCTACGAGAAATCGATCAGGTGCGTGAATTGCTGACCTCTACCACCGTCGGCGCGGCGGCGGACATGCCTTTTGTGCTGCTGTTTCTGGCGCTGATGTCGTTTATTGGCGGCCCGCTGGTGTTTATTCCCATGCTGGCGATCCCGCTGATTGTCATCCCCGGCATCTTGCTGCAATGGCCAATGGCAAAACTGGCGAAAGACGGCATGCGCGAGAGCGCGCTGCGCAACGCAGTGCTGGTGGAATCGATTGAGGGCGTGGAAGACATCAAGGCACTTCAGGCAGAACCTTATTTCCAGCGGCAGTGGGAACAAACTCACGAGGTGAGCGCCGCCGTCGGCATGAAACAGCGCCTGTGGGGCGCGCGTCTGACCGGATGGGCGTCGACGGTGCAGCAACTCACCTATGCGGGCATGTTGGTGTTCGGCAGCTATCTGGTGTTGGCCGGTGACATCACCACCGGTACGCTGGTGGCATGTAGCCTATTGTCATCACGCACTATCGCCCCGCTGATGCAACTGACCATGGTGTTCTCGCGCTGGCAGCACGCCAAAAATGCCCTGACCGGACTCGATGAACTGCTGCAAAAGCCGCTCGACAGGCCTGAGGCACACGAAATTGCCCACTGCCCGGTGCTGCAAGGTCACTATCACGTGACGCAGGCGCAATACAGCTACGATCCGGAAAAGGGCCATAACGCGGTCTTCATCAACACGCTGGATATCAAACCTGCCGAGCGCGTAGCGATACTGGGTAAGGTCGGCACCGGAAAATCGACTCTGCTCAAGCTGCTCGCCGGGCAGGAGACCGCCACGCGCGGTAAAGTGATGCTGGACGGCGTCGACATGGCGCACATGGACCCGGCCGACATGCGCCGCCAGGTCGGTTTTCTTTCTCAGGATTCTCGGCTGTTTTTTGGCAGCCTCAGGCAAAACCTGATGCTGGACAATCCCCACGCCAGCGAGCAGGAGTTACTGACAGCGCTGCGTATCAGCGGGGCACTCAGCATGGTACAGCAAGATGCCTCCAGCCTTGAGCGCATCATCCAGGAAGGCGGGCGCGGCCTGTCTGGCGGGCAGCGCCAAATGGTACTGCTAAGCCGTCTTATCCTGCGTAATCCGCAGATCGTATTGATGGATGAACCCACGGCCTCAATGGATGAGCAACTGGAAGAACAGGTTATTCGCCAGATGAAAGGCTGGCTGGAAGGGCGCACGCTGGTGCTGGTGACGCATCGCCCGGCCTTACTCAAGCTGGTTGACCGGCTAATTGTCATCGACAACGGGCGCATTATTGCCGATGGACCCAAAGAACAGATACTCAAAGCAGTCAGCAAACCGCTTGATAATGCGCAGCAGGTCGCCTGAAGGAGAAAATTATGAACAAGACGCTGTTTAGCACAAAAGGGAGAGCCTCCTCCAGAGTGATTTGGCTGACGCTGCTGGGGCTGGTGGTGTTTTTCGCCTGGGCGAAAATCGCCATTCTCGATGAAGTCACCGTAGGCAGTGGCAAAGTCACCCCGTCCACGCGGGCCCAGGTGATTGAAAGCCTTGATGGTGGCGTCATCGATAACCTGTACGTCCAGCAAGGGAATATCGTGGAAAAAGGCCAGACGCTGGCACAGTTGGACATCAATCGCGCCCAGTCCGTCTACGGTGAGGCCTTTTCACGCGTCACCACCCTGCGCGCCTCGGCGGAACGGTTGCGCGCAGAGCTAAGCGGAGAGCCGCTGCGCTTTAGCGAAGAGACATTAAAAGATCCCAATCTGGCCGCACGCGAACGCCAGTTGTATGAATCCCGCCTGCGTAATCGTGATGAAACCGTGCTTAACCTGCAACAATCCATGCGACTGGTGGAGCAGGAACTGAAAATGACAGAGCCGCTGGTGGCACGCGGTGCCGCCAGTGCGGTCGAAGTGATCCGCCTGCGGCGACAAATCAGTGAAATTCGCGGCAAGATCGATGAAGCGCGCAATCTGTATGCCGTCAGGGCGCGCGAAGAGCAGGTAAAGAATAACGCCGATCTGGAAGCCCAGTTAGAAGTGGTCAATGGCAAGGCCGACCAGCTACGACGCGCCACCCTCACCTCCCCGGTGCGCGGTATCGTCAAAGATATTCAGGTCACCACCGTCGGCGGCGTACTGCAACCCGGCGGCAAGTTGATGGAAATCGTACCGCTGGAAGACAAACTGCTGATTGAAACCCGCGTCAACCCGCGCGATATCGCCTATATCCGCCCTGGATTGCCTGCGATTGTAAAAATTACTGCCTATGATTCATCGATCTATGGCGATCTCAATGGCGAAGTGGAAAGCGTGTCACCGGACACGTTGCAAGATGAAGTACGGCGCGATCAGTATTATTACCGGGTTTATGTGCGCACGCTGGAGAGTGGATTGACCAATAAAAATGGCGACCGGTTTGCCATTGTTCCCGGCATGATGGCCAATGTGGAGATTAAAACCGGACAAAAAAGCGTGCTCGATTACTTGATCAAGCCGCTAAATAAAGTGAATGAGGCGCTGCGTGAACGCTAGCGCCTCAAAAGCGTATTTCTACGGAAAAGCCGCAGTATTACAGCAGTTCAGGGAAGAACACTTGCTTGAGCGCCAACTCAACGCCGCGCACTTCCGCCAGCCCTTTCAGACGGCCGATAGCCGAATAACCGGGGTTGGTTTTCTTCTTCAGATCGTCGAGCATCTGGTGACCATGGTCAGGACGCATCGGAATCGGACGCAGATCGCCCGCCGCTTTACGGCGTGATTCTTCCGTCAGGATCGCTTTTACCACGGCCACCATGTTCACGTCGCCGCCCAAGTGCGCCGCTTCGTGGAAGGTTTTCGGGTTCTGCTCGCGACAAGTCGCACGCAGGTGGGTGAAGTGGATACGATCGCCAAAGGTTTCAATCATCTTGACCAGATCGTTATCCGCACGCACGCCATAAGAACCGGTACACATGGTGAAACCGTTATGGATAGTGTCCACGGTGTCTTTCATCCATTGCATATCTTCAATGGTGGACACTACGCGCGGCAGCCCCAGAATCGGACGCGGCGGATCGTCCGGGTGGATCGCCATACGGATACCCGCTTCTTCGGCAACCGGCACGATGTGCTTGAGGAAGTAGCCCAGGTGTTCGCGCAGCTTGGCATGGTCAATGCCGTCATATTCCGCCAGACGCGCGCGGAACTGATCCAGCGTATAACCCTCTTCCGCCCCCGGCAGGCCCGCGATGATATTGCCGGTCAAACGCGCGATATCCGCCTCGGTCATGGCTTCGAAGTAAGCGGCAGCCTGCGCCTGCTCTTCTTCGGTGTAATCGTTCTTAGCACCCTCACGTTTGAGAATGTGCAGTTCAAACGCCGCAAAAGCGATTTGATCAAAGCGCAGCGCCTTGGAGCCGTCCGGCAGTTGGTATTCCAGATCGGTACGTGTCCAGTCCAGAATCGGCATAAAGTTGTAGCACACGGTGTCGATGCCGCACTGCGCCAGATTGCGCAGTGACTGCTGGTAGTTAGCAATGTAATGCTGATAGCGACCGGTTTGCGTTTTGATATCTTCATGGATCGGCACACTCTCAACCACCGACCACACCAGACCTTTGGCCTTCAATTCGGCCTTACGCTTTTCGATCTCTTCAACTGTCCAGACTTCGCCATTCGCAATGTGGTGCAATGCGGTTACCACACCCGTTACCCCAGCCTGACGGACATCGTCCAGAGAGACAGGATCGTTCGGGCCATACCAACGCCAGGTTTGTTCCATCTTTATTACCCTTAATCAATAACTTGTAAAATCATCGCTTGCGCTGTTCCCGGTCCGCGGCACACACTGCGGGACAACAGGTCATCCATCTCATCAACCAAAGCGGTAAACAGGCCGACCAATTTTGTTTATCATTCCAATGACAGCCTACACCAGCCGGTGAAAAGCACCAACAAGAAAACAAAATAGGTTGACCAATATCACCAAAATAATGCTTTTTGGACAAACAAATTGGCTTTTTACGCGGAAACAAGTACAGTTTTGCCGTGAAACTTTATACCAAAGCGTCTTTTTACATTATTTGGTCAGGCCACTTTTCACCTTGCTCTCCCACATTCTCCACGATCAAGGGTGAGTGAACACGCTAACGCATGATGGCCTACCGTACTCAGGGATATTGTTATGACAACGTCGACCACCGCAACGCATCACGCCACCCTTGCCAACACCCCGCTACCAGAGGCCGTACGCCAACCTCAATACGATCGCAATGCACTCACAAGCCGCATGGTGCACATCGGTTTTGGGGCGTTTCACCGTGCGCATCAGGCGCTGCTTACCGACCGCGTGCTGACTCAACAAGGTGGTGACTGGGGCTACTGTGAAGTGATCCTGTTTGGCGGTGAAAGCCTGATTAGCCAATTGCGTGAGCAAGACCACCGCTATACCGTACTGGAAAAAGGGGCAGAAGGCAGCCAGGCCATTGTTATCGGTTCGGTCCACGAATCGCTGCATGCCCGTCTGGAAGGCATCTACGCCGTGGTGGAAAAACTGGCAGAGCCACAAGTTAACATTGTTTCCCTGACAGTTACCGAGAAAGGCTACTGCATCGATCGCACCAGCGGCGGCGTAGACATCAATAACCCGCTGATCAAGCAAGATTTGGAATTGCCGACCGCACCGGCATCTGCACCGGGTCTGCTGGTAGAAGCCCTGCGCGTACGTCGTGAACGTGGCCTGAAACCGTTTACCGTGCTTTCTTGCGATAACATGCCGGAAAACGGCAACGTGGTGAAACGCGCGGTGCTGGAGCTGGCACAACTGCGCAGCCCAGAGCTGGCCGAGTGGATCGCAGCAAATGTCACTTTCCCCAACACCATGGTGGACCGTATCGTGCCTGCCGCCACGCCGGAAACGCTGGCTGAAGTGGAACAGGCCATTGGCGTCGCCGATCCGGTAGGTATCGCCTGTGAACCCTTTATTCAATGGGTAGTGGAAGACAACTTTGTAGCGGGTCGCCCACAGTGGGAAGTGGCCGGTGCACAGTTGGTGGATGACGTTCTGCCGTTCGAAGAGATGAAACTGCGCATGCTGAACGGTAGCCACTCTTTCCTGGCTTACCTGGGTTATCTTGCCGGTTACGAACACATTAATGACTGCATGGCGGATGCGCATTACCGTCGTGCGACGCAGCGCTTGATGCTGGAAGAACAGGCACCGACGCTGCACGTTAGCGAAGATTTACCCAGCTATGCCGCTCAGTTGATTGCCCGTTTCACCAACCCGTCGCTGAAACACCGCACCTGGCAAATCGCCATGGACGGCACGCAGAAGCTGCCACAGCGTATGGTGGAATCCGTGCGCTGGCACCTGCAAAACGGCAGCGATTACAGTTGCCTGACGCTGGGTATCGCCGGTTGGATGCGTTATGTGGGCGGCGTGGATGACGCCGGTCAAACCATCGACGTACGCGATCCGATGGCAGCACAACTGCGCGCTGTGGTCGATGCGACACAAGACGGTGCAGCACGCGTGCAGGCTCTGTTAGGATTAACGGCCATCTTCGGCGACGATCTGGCGAACAACGAAGCGTTTGTCGGCCGCGTCACCAAAGCGTACTTGCTGCTGAGCGAGAAAGGCGCAAAAGCGGCGGTATCAACGCTGTAACATCCCCTCGTCGTCCTCGGCATAGGCCGGGGACCTCGAACAGAAGAGACGCGTATAACCTGCAAGAACACGGGAATCTTCTTGCAGGAGGCGCTGGAACGCTTATTACGTTTCCTGCGGCGCAGGCACCGATTCAAACAGATAACCGTCAAACGCCGGATCGTCGACATCCGAAATTTCCAGCAGTTTATGCTTCACATTCTCCAGATGCTGCCACATCTCCTGACGCGCCTGTTTGGCATCGCGGCGGGTCACGGCGCGCAGAATACGCTGGTGATCGTCCAGCCACTGGCGCTGGTAGCTGAAATCTACCGTGTGCGAGTGCAAACCGCGCCACATGGAGCTGCGTTTACGCGCCTGCCACACTTCATAAACCATATTGGCCAGCACGCTGTTTTGCGTCGACTGCGCCAGCAAACAGTGAAACAGCTCGTCCGCGCTCTCATCTACACTGTCGTTATCCAGCGCCTGACGCTCCTGATCGATAGCCTGCTTCATCTTGAGAATATCGGTCTTGGTCGCCTGCATCGCGGCAAAGGCTGCCACTTCGCTCTCCAGCAGTTGACGCGCCTGCATCAGTTCAAACGGACCGTAACCGCTGTCTGCATTGCGGTTCTTATCTTCGGTCGGAATCTGAATCACATATACGCCGGAGCCTTTACGCACCTCAATCAGTTTCTCTAGCTCCAGCATGATCAAGGCTTCACGCACCACACTGCGGCTGACGGAAAAACTCTCTGCGATATCACGCTCGGGAGGAAGACGATCACCCACCTGATATTTGCCGGCCAGAATGTCTGTCCGAATCTTGTTACCAATGTCTTGATATAATCGCATCTTATTGTTTTTCCTTCACAAACAACGATGGCGCAAAATTGGCCTGACCAAAGAATAAAAAATACGCAAATCTGACGCAAGTATAACATGAAGCGGTCACATAAATTGCCACTGGGTGCGCATTTTAACAAACCGCATCCGCCAGAGCGCAGAGCACGCCAAGGTAGCTGACCGCTTACCACAGCGGTTGACCACTGTTGAAAACAACGGCAAATCCATTGCCGAAAAATCCGCCATTCTCTATTATCCGTTCGATACTGCTGTGCGCTTATTTCACCGGACAACACTTCTCATCGGACAACCATGGATTCATCGATGACATTGATGCGCTCTGCGCTTTTTTCTCTCTCACGCCACTGGCGTGGCCTGTGTCTATTGATGCTGATGGCGTTTTTAAGCGCCTGTAGCCATACAGCGCCGCAGATCACCCCGTTAGGTCAACCCACGTTTGCCCGCTATCAGCAGGAAACCACGCGCTGGGTTGAGGAGCATCGGCGTTTTCAAACGCTGGATAAAGCGTTGGAATTAACCTGGAATACCCCGTCGGAAACCCGACCGACAGGCACCGTGCGCAAAGGCATATTGCTGGTACACGGTCTGGGGGATTCCCCCGGTTCGTTTACGGATATCATTCCGGCGCTGACGCAGCGAGGCTTTCTGGTGCGCACTGTGCTGCTCCCCGGCCATGGCACACAACCCGCTGACCTGATGCCGGTTTCCGTGGACGACTGGCGGCGCGTAGTCGCTGAGCAGGCCGCTTTGCTGCATAACGATGTGGGCGAAGTCTACCTGGGCGGCTTCTCGACGGGGGGCAACCTGGTGTTGGAATACGCCTTACAGCATCCGGAAATTCAGGGACTGGTACTGTTTTCACCCGCCATCCGCTCTGATGAACCGCTCGATTTTCTGGCTCCGCTGCTGGCCTCCGTGACCGACTGGCTGCGCCCGCCGCGACCAGGGCAGCCGCAGCAGATTGCGACGCGCTATCTGCGCGTCCCCACCAACGGTTTCGCACAGTTTTATTATTCCAGCGCCAACGTGCGCCACCTGCTGGCAAAAAGTCCCTACGACAAACCGGTGCTGATGGTGCTGGCACAGCACGATTCGGTGCTCGACACCGCCGCCATGCTGGCACAGTTTGACAACGCGTTCCCCAACCCAGCCAGTCGCGTCATCTGGTACGGTAATCCCCCGGCACAGCCGGTATCCGATCGTGTGCTGGTGCGTGCCGATCGCCTGCCGGAATGGCGCATCAGCCAGTTTTCACACATGTCGGTGCTGTTTTCTCCCGATAACCCCCTCTATGGTCGAACAGGGAGTTTGCGTTTATGTGCTAACGGCCCCGCCACGCCCGCCGCCGATGACTGCAAGAAAAGGGAGGACGTGTGGTATTCCGATTGGGGCTACCAGGAGTTGGGAAAAACGCATATCCGTTTAACCTTTAACCCCTATTTCGACTGGCAAAATCAGGTCATGGCAAGCGTATTGAACAGCGAAGGCTCGGTTAACGCCGCACCGTGATCGTGACAAGAACAATCGGCGTCACAATAGCGTCATTAATACCGGGTAAAGTGTGAGGGGAATACGGTTCTCCCCACACTGGACTGATAGTGACCCAATGGACGCCACACCCGAATTATCGCTGAACAGACCCTACCGAGGCGCTCCCACGGCCGCCGACTTATGCATTGCTACGCCCGAGGTCAGCCCCGAAACGGATAACGCTACGGTCTTGCAACTTTTCAATAAATACAAAGAATTAGTGAGCTTGCCGGTGGTAGAAAAAGGCAGGCCATTCGGGCTTATCAACCGTCACATTTTTTTGTCGCAAATGTCACGCCCGTTCTATCGTGAGCTGTATGACAAAAAAAGCTGCATCGCGTTTATGGACAAAAACCCGCTGATTGTCGATGCCAACGCCTCATTGAATACCGTTGCCGATCAAACGGTAATTTCCGGCGATAAATCGCTGACCGATGGTTTTATCATCACCCGCGAGGGCACCTATCTGGGTATTGGGTTAGGCATCGACCTGATCAAAGCGGTATCGGACATGCATCTGCAACAACATCAGCAGGTGATGCAAAGTATCGAGTATGCCAGCATCATCCAGCAGGCAATGATGTCCACCTCTTCGCAAACCATGTCGACCACGCTGAACGACTGGTGTCTGGCATGGCAACCGCGCGACTGCGTGGGGGGCGATTGTTACGCTTTTAAAACCACGGCTGATGGCTGGCTGGCGGTAGTGATCGATTGTACCGGTCACGGCGTCCCCGGTGCCTTTATGACCCTGATCTTTGCCTCGGCGTTGGAGCACGCGCTGGTGACCTGCCCTCCCGACGATCCGGCGCAACTGCTGCAACTGATCAATCGCTATATCAAAAACACGCTGGGACAACAGCAGAACGGTGACAGCAGCTCAAATGATGGTTGTGACATCATTGCCGTACACATGAACACGGCTACACGTAGCCTGACCTGGGCCAGCGCGCGCATGGCGGCATTTATGCTGGCACAAGACGATAACGAGGTGCGCCCGCTGGCTGCCGATCGCATGGGCGTCGGCTACATCGATACCCCCTACGACTATGCCTGGACGAACCATCGGTTAACTCTGGCAGATCAAGACCTGTTTTTCACTACCACGGATGGATTAACCGATCAGGTTGGCGGTGAGCGGCGCATTATGTTTGGTAAACGTCGGCTTCAGGCAGCATTGCTGCGTCACCGCGCGTTACCGATGCCCGCATTGGCCCAACAATTACAACAAGAGCATCAACGCTACCAGGGTCAGCAGCCCAGACGGGACGACCTGACCTTTTGGGGTTTTAGACAGTAATGACAACCAGGCGACCATGACCATGGCTATTCAACACCACGGCACCTCACCTTCCACTTTTCCCGGCAATGCGCCAGGAGAGTACACTTCCCCACAGGGCGCGCTGTTTCACACCGGTGTGGCGCGCGATATTTCGCTCTACTATATCGGCTACTTCTCGCAAAGCATCATCAGTTCACTGGCGGAAACGCTACGCCTCCAGCTTGAGAAAACCGAGGTGCCCTCCCCGGTGCGGCGCAAATTGTTCTCCAGCTTTATTGAAATGGGCCAAAACATCACCCGTTACTCCGCATTACCGTTAACCACACCCGATCAGCAGCAGGAAGCACGACAGGGTTCCGTCTGCCTAGGGTGGGAAGACGGAAAGTATTTCCTGTGGTGTGCCAACCCGGTGCATCCCGAGGATATGGAGAAACTGCGGGTACGGCTGGAACCGCTGCGGGCCATGACGGCAGACGAAATCAAAGTGGCCTACAAAGCCTCGCTGCGTCAGGAAGCCCCCGCATGGAGCAAAGGTGCGGATATAGGGCTATTAACCGTGGCGCGAGACGCCAGCGAACCGTTGCAATTCACCTTTCAATCAGATGAATCAACGGGGTTATCCACGTTTTATCTGAAGGCGATCATCTGAAATGATAAATATAACTCGCATCGATAATGTTCATCTCGCCGGGACCGCATCCACCCCCAGCGTTGATTTTTATTTCGACTCACATCGGTTATCCCTTTCTGGCGAATCTTACCCAGAGAACGCTGCCGCGTTTTACCGGCCGCTGATTGAGAGGGTGGAAACCTACCTGACTGAGCTATCGCACCGCGATGATGCGCCCGCCACCGAGATAGAAGTGCATATTTCGCTGAGCTACTTCAACAGCTCCAGCACCAAGATGCTGTTCAGCCTGCTCAATGTGCTGCACCTGGCGGCGCAGGATACGCTCGCCATCGCCCTGCATTGGTATCACGATTGTGAGGATGATATCGCACAGGAGTTTGGTGAAGAGTTGCATATCGACTTCCCCGCGTTGGATTTTCACAGCCATATCATGGAGTAATCATGAGCACCTTTGAGCTGTTCACCCCGGAATATGACATCCTGCTCGCCGCGCGCAACGTGGCGTCACAGCCTGATCGGCCCGCGGAAGTCTACCGGGACAGTTTGCTGGCACTGACCGAGCACTATCAGCGTCTGGTGCGTGAGTCCCATCGACTCATCTCGCGTAGCGATCGGGCAGAGCGCGAATTGACGCGCTTAAACCATCAGCTCCATCAACTGGCCGATGAACTGGCCTACAAGGCGACACACGACCCGCTCACGGACGTTTACAACCGCGGTGCCATTATCGACATCATCAGTACGGTGCTCACGCAACGCCAGGCTTCGCTGATTGTGTTGGATATCGACCACTTTAAGCGGGTGAACGACAACTTTGGTCACCCCACCGGCGATGCTGTGATCTGCGATCTGATCACCCGCGTGCGCCATGCGCTGGGCGGTGTCGGCAGCATTGGGCGTGTGGGCGGAGAAGAGTTCACGATTTTGCTGGATAACGTTGCTCTGCAACAGGCGGTCCTGTATGCGCAGCGCATCCACGCCGATCTGAACCGCTCACACCTGGCAGCGCTGCCCGCTTATCCGGTGACTGCCAGCTTTGGCGTCAGCTGGGCCCCGGCAGCTACCGGATTTGATACCCTGTACAACGCCGCCGATGCGGCGCTGTATGAAGCCAAGCAGCAAGGGCGTAATCGTGTGATGTTTCGCTGAGAGGAGTCACGTTCTCCAACGTAAAAAAAGGTAAAGATGGCGAGGAACGCCAGAGCACATTAGCGCGGCGCGCAATCACTTTTGCTACAGTGATGAGAGCCCGTGTTGGATGGATTGCCAAAGGAGAGCGTATCGCCATGCCACGTCTTACTGCACAAGATTTCCAGCCTGAACTGCTCGAACTGTATGACTACTATGCGCATGGGAAACTCACCAAGCGGGAGTTTCTGGAACGCGCAGGCAAATATGCGGTGGGTGGCCTGACCGCCATGACGCTGTTGTCACTGCTTAGCCCTAACTATGCGTTGGCGCAGCAGGTCGAATTCACTGACCCGGATATCCTCCCTGAATACATCACCTATCCGTCCCCCAATGGGCACGGCAGCGTGCGGGGTTATCTGGTGAAACCCGCCAACCTGACCAGCCCGGTACCCGCAGTGGTGGTGGTGCACGAAAATCGCGGCCTCAATCCCTATATCGAAGACGTTGCGCGACGGCTGGCAAAAGCCGGTTTTATCGCGTTAGCCCCTGACGGGCTCAGCAGCGTCGGTGGTTATCCCGGCAATGACGAAAAAGGGCGGGAACTGCAACAGAAGGTCGATCCCACGAAACTGATGAATGACTTTTTCGCCGCTATCGAATTTATGCTCAAGCACCCAGACAGCACCGGTAAAGTGGGTATCACCGGTTTCTGCTACGGCGGCGGCGTCGCCAATGCGGCGGCAGTTGCCTACCCCGAGTTGGCTGCCGCAGTGCCTTTCTATGGTCGTCAGCCTAAACCGGAAGACGTTGAGCGCATCAAGGCGCCACTGCTGATCCACTACGCCGAACGCGATGAACGTATTAACGAAGGCTGGCCCGCTTACGAAAATGCGCTGATTGCCGGGAAAAAGGTGTATCAGGCACATACTTACCCCAACACCAACCACGGCTTTCACAATGACTCTACCCCACGCTATGACAAAGCGGCCGCCGATCTGGCGTGGGAACGCACTCTGGCTTGGTTCCGGCGCTATCTGGCCTAGCGTATGCTCAGGATAAACCATGCGTTTTGATTTCACCGACTTGCGTTTGTTTCTTCACGTGCAACAAGCGGGCAGCATCACGGCGGGCGCCGCCCGTTCGCACCTGACGCTTCAGGCCGCCAGCGAGCGCATTCGCGGCATGGAAGAGGCGCTTGGCGTGGCGTTGCTGACCCGCGTCAGTAACGGCGTGACGCTTACCGAAGCGGGCTTTGCACTGGCGCGCCATGCCAATACGCTATTGCAGCAGCGCGATCATATGCAAAGCGAGTTACAGCAGTTTGGCAACGGGTTGCGCGGGCATATCGCCTTGCTCTGCAACGCATCAGCGCTAAGCCTGCATCTCCCGTCACGCTTAAGTGATTATCTGATCACTCACCCGCGTATTTCCCTGAACGTCAGCGAAAAGCCCAGCCACGAGATTGTGGACGCGATTAACAATCAGCGCGCAGAAGTCGGTATCGTTGCCGACTCAGTGCCTTTGCAGGGCCTGGAAACGCGTGAATTTTGTTTGGACCCGCTGGTGGTGGTAATGGCTGTCACGTCGCCGTGGGCCACCTCTACGGTGCTGGCGTTTGAAGCCCTGTTGGACGCGGAGTTTGTCGGTTTGAACCAGGGCAGCGCATTGCAAGAGCATATCGACCACCATGCGCGCCAGCGCGGCAAGCGTCTTAACTACCGGGTGCGTTTGAATGATTTCCCCGCGTTGATCGGGTTAATCCAGCACGGTATCGGCATCGGGATTGTGCCCGAAAAAGCCCTGGCACACGCAGACACGCAGCAGATACGCGCCATTGCGCTCAGCGACGCCTGGGCGCAGCGCCGCTTGTTGCTGTGCGCGCGTCAGTTCAGCGCGCTGCCAGGCTACCTTCAGGAATTTGTTGAGCACATCAGTGACAGTCAAGCATCAGCCCCCGACGCCGAGCATCATGGTGCCCCCCAGCGCGATCAATCCAAGAAAGAAACAGCGACGAAATAGCGTTTCACCAATGTATTTTCGCACGCGTTGACCCAGAATCATACCGAGCAGCGCCGGGATCAGTGCCAGCAACGACAACGACAGATTCAAGGCAGGCAAACCGCCGCCCTGCGCTAACGACAGTGCCAGCCCAAGCGTTGAAACCGTAAACGCCAGCCCGAGCGCCTGCACCAGATCATCTTTCTTTAATGCCAGACATTGCAAATAGGGCACCGCCGGTATCACAAACACACCGGTGGCCGCCGTAATCATTCCAGTGATATAGCCCATAATGGGAGAGAACCAGACTTCATGGCGACCAGGAGCAGGCAGGCGGCGTGCAATCAGCCCCCACAGGCCATAAACCACCAGCATTCCTTCCAAGAAAACCGGGGCCCATGGCGACGCTTCTGCCAACGTGGGAACGCCGCTCCACAGCGTCCCGATCAGTATCGCAACCAGAAAGCTGCTAAGACGCCGCGCCAGCAATAAAAATGCCGGGCCAGCCAGCAGTTGCCATAGGTTGGTGACGAAAGAGGGGATCAGCAGCAGAGCAGCAGCGCTTGTCGGTGGCATGGTTAACACCAGAAGTCCCATGGCAACCGTCGGCAAGCCGAGGCCGACAATGCCTTTAATCATGCCCGCTAACAAAAACACGCAGAGTACCGTCACTATCCCTTATCCTTATTTGTCGCTGATTCCGAGGGGTAACACAAAAATACGCATAGCCCGGCAAAAGCGCGATTGGGGATTTATTGAGGGAGGCTCAGGGAAAACGAGTAGGGGAAGCGCTCGCGCCGCAGCAAACGCGGCACGCAGCGAAAAAACTCAGCTTTTCTTCACAAACTCGGATTTCAGCTTCATCGGGCCAAAACCATCAATTTTGCAATCGATGTTATGGTCACCTTCCACCAGACGGATACCTTTCACTTTGGTACCGATCTTTAACGTTGAAGAGCTGCCCTTCACTTTCAGGTCCTTGATAACCGTCACGCTGTCGCCATCAGCCAACAGGTTGCCATTGGCATCACGCACCACCAGCCCGTCGTCGTCAGCGGTTTCCGCATTGATGGACCACTCGTGGCCGCACTCCGGACAATTGAGCTGTTCATCGGCCTGCCAAGTGAAGGCTGAGTCGCATTTTGGACAATTTGGTAAGGTTGACACGGCATGACTCCTGAAAATTCAATAAAAAGGTAAAATAAATAACAAAATCATAAGCAAAGGTGATGCATTGTCACTATTTTACGCTATTTCTCTCACAGCGTACAGCCAAACGCCCTGCAACCCCATGGCGCAGCCCTGCACAGCGATAAGGCAATGCGCACCACGTTGAGACAAAACCACCACGGTTTAACGCACTACCGTCTGGCGCAAATGCGCTCTGGCTGTGCATTCCTGACTCAATAGCGTGCAAAGCGCCGCGACTGCACTCTCAAAAAACACGATGACGTTATTTGGCATTTTTTATGCATGGCAACCATTATCTTCTTATTGTGTCATGCCCGGAGATGCCAATGATAAAAATAACGCTTCCTAGTGGACCTTATTACGATGAAATGCTCACGGCAGAGGGACGGCAGCGGCAGCATTACGATCCATGGTGGCGCTGGCTGCAACGCACCGATCAGCAATCGGTGCGGCAGAAGAAGGAACAGGCAGAACTGCTGTTTCATCGGGTGGGGATCACCTTCAACGTCTACGGCGACGATGAGGGTACTGAACGGTTAATCCCGTTTGACAGTGTGCCGCGCATTATTCCAGCGGCGGAGTGGCGTAAACTGGATAGCGGCATTCGTCAACGCGTCAAGGCGCTGAATGCCTTTCTGCATGATATCTATCACGATCAACACATCCTCAAAGCGGGCATTATTCCCGCCGAACAGGTGCTGGCAAACGAGCAATTCCAACCCTGCATGCAGGGCATCACTCTACCCAATCAGATTTATGCACATATCACCGGCATCGATATGGTGCGCAACAGTGACGGTGAGTATTACGTACTGGAGGATAACCTGCGCACGCCGTCCGGCGTCTCTTACATGCTGGAAAACCGCAAGATGATGATGCGCCTCTATCCAGATATGTTCGCCCAGCAACATATCGCGCCGGTAGAGCGCTACCCCAGCTACCTGCTGCAAACCCTGCGCGAAAGCTCACCGGTGGACGATCCCTGCGTGGTGGTAATGACGCCGGGACGTTTCAACAGCGCTTACTTTGAACACAGCTTTTTGGCCCAGCAAATGGGGGTAGAGCTGGTTGAAAGCGCCGACCTGTTTATCAAGGAAGGGGCAGTTTACATGCGCACCACCGAAGGGCCGCGTAAGGTGGATGTTATCTATCGCCGCATTGATGATGCCTTTCTCGATCCGCTGGCGTTCCGCGCGGACTCCATGCTCGGCGTGCCGGGTCTGCTGTCGGTGTATCGCGCGGGCGGTGTAGTGCTCGCCAACGCCATCGGTACCGGCGTGGCCGATGATAAATCCATCTACCCTTACGTACCGGACATGATCCGTTTCTATCTGAGCGAAGAGCCGCTCTTGAACAACATCCCGACCTGGCAGTGCCGTAAGCCAGAGGATTTGCGCTTCGTGTTGGAGAATCTGGATCAGATGGTGGTGAAGGAAGTCCACGGTGCAGGCGGCTACGGCATGCTGGTAGGGCCGCGCGCCAGCCGCGCTGAAATAGAGGAATTTCGTCAGCGCTTGTTGGCTAACCCGGCGAACTACATTGGGCAGGAGACGCTGGCGCTCTCCACCTGCCCGACCTTTGTCGAGCAAGGACTGGCCCCGCGCCATATCGACCTGCGTCCCTTTGTGCTCTACGGACAGGAGATTCGCCTGGTGCCCGGCGGGTTAACGCGAGTGGCGCTCACCGAAGGCTCACTGGTGGTGAACTCTTCGCAAGGGGGTGGCACCAAGGACACCTGGGTAATGGAGGATGACGAATCATGCTAAGCCGCACAGCCAGTGAACTGTTTTGGATGGCGCGTTATCTGGAGCGTGCGGAAAGCTTTGCCCGCGTGCTCGATGTCACCTACAAGCTGTCGATGGTGCCGCGCCACAGCCAGCAGCAGCGCGATCTGGCGCTGCCGCTCAATCTCTCGTTGACCCACGATCTGTTTCAGGCGCGTTATCCGCAGTTTTCCATGGCGAACCTGATCAACTTTTTTGCCCTCGACAGCGATAACCCCAGCAGCATCTACAGTTGCGTCGAAATGGCCTGGAACAACGCCCACGCGGTGCGCGGCAGCCTCTCCGCCGAGGTATGGGAGTGCATCAACACCACGCGCATTCAGCTGCGCACGCTGCGGCAAAAAGGGGTGGAAGACGTCGGGATCGACGCCTTCTTTGACTGGGTAAAAGATCGCGCCCATCTGTTTCGCGGTGCGGTGTTCGGCACCTTGCTGCGTAACGATGCGCTGTGTTTTATCCGTATCGGGACGCTGATCGAACGGGCATTCGCCACCACACAGTTGCTGTTGCTCAAAGATCAGCAGTTGAATAACGATACCGATCCGGTGCGTGAATATTATCGGCTGGACACGCTACTGCGCGCGGTCAGCGCGCGCGAGGCCTATAACAGCATCTATCGCCAGCCGGTTACGCGCGATACGGTGGCTGAATTGTTGATCCTACGTAACGACGTGCCGCGCTCGCTGCGCGCCTGCATCGAAGACGTTGTCGGTCAGTTGGAGCAGATCGCGAACACCCGCTCTCACCTGCCCCTGCGGCTGGCACACCAGTTGAACGTCGATCTGCGCTTCAGTACGCGGGAGGATTTGGCGCAATCGGATATGCAGGTGTATCTCTCTGGGCTGCTGGCCCGCATCAACGCGCTGGCTGACAGCGTGCGACAAACCTAT
Organism: uncultured Symbiopectobacterium sp.; assembly: GCA_964293225.1. Lineage (GTDB taxonomy): Bacteria > Pseudomonadota > Gammaproteobacteria > Enterobacterales > Enterobacteriaceae > Symbiopectobacterium. The sequence goes on from CAXYYB010000004.1 coordinate 162,881, forward strand.
CTGGAGACGGTATGAAACTGACCATTAATCATCTCACGCGCTATCGCTATGATGAGCAAGTGAAATTCAGCACCCAGTATCTGCGTTTGACGCCGCGTGACTCCGCTCGCCAGCGCGTGGCCTCATGGTCACTGACGCTGTCTGATGGCTCTGCGGTCGCCACCACCGACACCTGGGGCAACGTGTTGCATGTGCTGACCTTGGATCATCCGCATCAGGAAATCGTCATTCACGCTCAGGGTGTGGTAGACATTGCCGATAACGATGAGAGTGAGCCAGAGGATGAGCTGCTATCACCGTTGGTGTTCCTGCGCAGCACGCCACTGACGCAGGCCGATGCGCCGATTCGCGCGTTTGCGCAGCGCTATTACCGGCCGGATGCGGCGGAAGAGAGCTTGAATGCGCTGATGGCGGCACTGTTGGTCAGCATGCCGTACACGCCGGGGGCAACACAGGTGCAAGATAGCGCGGCGCAGGCCTTTACACGCGGGCAGGGAGTCTGTCAGGATCACACCCATGTGTTTCTGGCCTGCTGTCGCAGCCTGCACCTGCCGGCGCGCTATGTCAGCGGTTACGTTCACAGCCCGGATTCGCGCCATGTGGCGATGCATGCCTGGGCGGAAGTGTGGCTGAATGGACGCTGGCTGAGTTTTGATATCACTAACAATTCTCGCAGCCTGACGCAGCATTTGCGTCTGGCAACCGGGTTGGACTATCTGGATGCCTGCCCGATACGCGGCAGTCGTCTGGGTGGCGGCAGCGAAATGCTGTTTTCTGAAGCTGAAGTGCGGCGCTTTTCACAACAGGCGCAGCAGCAATAACCATGAGATGATCGGATTATGACTTACTGTGTGGCCATGTGCCTGTCGGACGGGCTGGTATTCGCCTCGGATTCCCGTACCAATGCCGGGGTGGATCATATTGCAACGTTTAAAAAACTGCATGTGATTCACCGCGCCGACGATCGGGTGCTGGTGTTACAGTCCGCCGGGAACCTGGCCACCACACAAAGCATTGTCAGCCTGCTGGAAACGCGCATGCGCAGTGACAGCGAGCCTAACCTGTTGCAAGTGGCAACCCTGTACGATGCGGCGACGCTGGTCGGGGCCACCTTGCGCGAAGTCATCGATCGTGACAGTCGTATGCAACAACATGCCAGCACAACCAATTTTGGCTGCAACCTGCTGTTAGGGGGGCAAATCGCTGGAGAAGCCCCTCGCCTGTTTCATATCTACCCTGAAGGTAATTTTATCGAGGCAACGCGCGACACGCCTTACTTCCAGATCGGCGAGAGCAAATACGGCAAACCGATCATCGACCGGGTATTAACCCGAGAAACCACGCTCGAGCAAGCGATGTGCTGCGCGCTGATCTCGATCGATTCCACGCTGCGCAGCAACCTGTCAGTCGGGCTACCGCTGGATGTAATGATCTACCGGGCTGACAGCTTTGATGACAGCGGTCAGCGCCGTGTTACCGAGGATGACCCCTACTTCGCCACCATTCGCAGAGCCTGGTCGGAAGGCTTACAGAGCACCTTCCGTCAATTGCCGCCGTTCTCGCTTTAACGCGTCACATTCGTTCGCCGAGCTGCCAGCGCACGCAGCAATACCGCAAGGGTGGTGCCATTGTGCAGCAGGGCGCTGCCGCCGGGCGATAACCCGCCCAACGCCGCCATCAACATGATGCCGCTGTTGACCCATTCGGTCAGAGCGATGTTGCTGTGCACCAGTTTCATCGCTTCCAGCGCCAGTTCACGCGCCAGCACCACGCCGTGCAGATTATCCTGCATCAACACCGCATCCGCCGCCTGCTGCGCCAGCTCGGTGCTCTGGTTCATGGCCAACCCGACATCCGCCTGCGCCAACACCGGGGCGTCATTTACCCCATCGCCGATAAACAGCACGTTGCGGCCCTGCTGTTGCAGCACCTGAACCACATCCACCTTGCTCTCTGGCGTACACTCAGCTACGCATTCGTCCATCGCTAACGCATTAGCCAGTTGCTGCGCCTTTTCAACGCGATCGCCGGTCAGTAACACGATGCGATCGATCCCCGATTGGCGCAGTTGTGCGATCACCTCGTGTGCTTCCGCCCGCACATTATCCTGCAAGCCAATCATGCCAACCAACCGCTCATCGAGGCTGATGAACAGCAAATGGCACCCCTGCTGAGCCAATGCGGTAATCTCGGCCTCATACGGCGAGAACACAACCTGATAGTGCGCTTCCAGAAAATGGCGACTGCCGATCGCCATGCGGTGACCATCCAGCTCACACAGCAAACCGTGCGCAATCACATACTCCACTTCACCGTGGTTGATGTGGGGCAACGCATGGTGATGCGCCGACGCAACGACCGCTTTCGCCAATGGGTGGTTACTGTGTTCTTCGACAGAGGCTGCTATCGCCAGCAGACGCTCCGCCCAGGCTCGCTCCGGATCGAAACTGACCACTTCCGTCACTTGCATATCACCGTGCGTCAAGGTGCCGGTTTTGTCGAACACCACCGTATCGACCGCGGCGAGTTGTTCAATCGCCCGCCCGCCTTTCAGCAGTAAGCCACTCTGCGCCGCGCGGTACATGATGGATTTAAACGCGATCGGCGTGCTTAGCTTCAGCGCACAGGCATAATCCACCAAAAACACCGATGCCAGACGCCGCCAGTCCCGGGTCAGCGCAAACACCGCCCCCCCTACGCCGAGCGTGATCGCCACGCGCCGGTCGGCCATCGCCTGTGTCACTTTTTGCGTTTCGCTTTGCTGGCTGAGCGATTCACTGATAAAGCGGCGAATATTGGCAATCGAGGAGTCTTCCCCTACCCGAACGGCCTGTACCGCAATATTGCCTTCCTGCACCTGAGTGCCTGCGTACAGCCAGGCGCCCTTCTCCCGTCGAACCGGTACGCTTTCTCCGGTCATGGAGGCCTGATTAATCAGGCCGACACCGCGCAGCACCTTGCCGTCCGCCGGAATGGTATCCCCGGGTCCAAGCAGCATCACGTCGCCAACGGTCAGCGCAGACGACAGCATTTGACAACGCTCACCAGCGCATTCGACCCACACGCGGTGTTCCTGCGGCCGTAACAGGCTGGCCAGCAACGTATCGGAATGACGGCTGGTCTCCTGTTCCATGTACTCGCCCAGCGTCAGCAGCGTTTGCGTCAGCATCGCGGTGCGGTGATCACCGCGCAGCACGGAAAGCCCAACCGCCAGTGCATCGAGCACCTCAACGTTCAGCTCACGCCGCGTCAACGAGGCAACGCCTTCCGCCAGCGTTTCCCCGGTCAGCAACAGCGTTGGCAGCGTCGCCCAGCGCCGAGGCAGGCACTGCGCCAACAGCAAGCCCCCCGCATTGAGCAGATTATCGCCACCGCAATACTCCGGTTCATGCTCGCTCTCGGTACGCTGCTGCCAGTCAATGCCAGCAACCTGTGTCAACAGCGTGGGTTCATCGGTCTGATCCGGATGGTACTCAATCACCACCGAGCCAATTGCCGGGCGCAGGCGTACCCGCGTCACGCCCAGTAACGCCAACAGTTGGTGACGCAGCCAGTTAGCTCCGTCAGGGAAACGCACCAGCACTGTCATGCTCAGTCGCAAACGCCCGGGCAAGCGATGCTTGATTCGAATCCCCGGTGCAAGAGTGACCTCCCGTTCAGGCATCACGACGCATCACTCTCCTGCTGACGGTAGTAGTCCAGCTCAGCCTGGAGATCCGCCAGCCGCTCTTTCAATTCCTCGACTTCGCCACGCACGGTGCCCCACGCTTTTTTCGCCGTGGTAGCGACCCCTTGCTGCACCTGCGGATTGGTCAGTAAATAGGCAATGGCAGCGCCGGCCACTACGCCAGTGACAAAATGGGTTTTGCTGTTTGCCTGACGATAAGACGCCGGGGGTGTAGTAACAGGCGGATAGCTGGCATAAGCGAGCTGTCCGTTCGGCAACCGATAAGCGTAGACATAAGGCATGTTGGGAGGGTTCATTCCTGCACTCCTTCTTGGGTTTGGTCCTGTAACGATTCACGCCGCTGCATGGCATCCAGCACATAAAGGCTGGCAATACCGGCGCTCGCCAATGTCAACCAGGTCAGCAATGGCCGCCCCGCGCTAGCGCTGGCAACGGCCATTACCGTGCCGCTCACCACGCCCGCTTTGGCGGCATCACTCGCCACCTTGACGGCGCTTTCATTCAGCGTGGTTTCACCGCGCTGATAACGCCGCCACTGTTCGATACACGAGGTGGTGGTGCCTACCAGCGCGCCCGCCACCACCGCGCGACTGATGGGGCTTAGCGCGTCACGGTTGTTGCTCATTCGGCGACTCCTCAGGCGCGGAAGCCGTCGCACGCTGGCGCTCTACCGAGGCCTGAAATTCCGCCTTGCCTGCCTTCACCGTATCGCGAAAAATGGTGCTGCCCGCCGCCACACTCTCTTTCACACTTTCCGCACCGCTGGTCACTGAGGATTTAACCTTATCGCCGCCGGTTTTTAACAGATCGCCCGCGCTAGCCAGCGTCTGTGTCAGCGTCTGGCGCACACTCTCATTGGTCAGCAGCAGCGTAACCGCCGCTCCAATCATGGCACCTTTCCAAAACTCCTTGTCATCCGCGCCAATGGTGCCGATCAGGCTTTTCAACAGCCCAGCCTGTTCTCCCATCACGTTCTCAACCACACCTTGCGCATGCGCGCTCCAATCCATGCCCGGTGCGGCATGATGACCGTGATGATGGGCACCTTGCGGCACGGCATTTCCAGGAAACGGATACCCAGGCAGCGGATAGCCAGGCGGTAAATACCCCGGAGGCACCGCACCCGGCGCCATCTGCGGATACCATGCTGGCTGCGGCGGCCATCCGGGCGGTGGTGGAAAAGCCCCTTGCGCGGCAGGCTCACCCTGTGGCACGTAATAGGGATAGCCATAAGGTGGGAAATAGGGAGCCTGATTCACTGGATTATTATCATTACTCATAACGACCCTCTCTTGACTTGGTTTATTGGGAGAGCACGGCCTGAATTTGCGTTAGCGCCTGCTGCGCCGCCTGATCGTCGTGACCGAACAGATGCGTCAGCAGCGTGGGGGAAAGGGTGCTGGCGCAATATTCCAGTACCACACTACCGGTTGCGGCATTAATGCTGCACGATTTCAGGCACCCCTCGGGGTGACACAGCGATTGCAGCGCAGCCAACCTGCTTTGGCTAAGTGCAGAAACCAACCGATTGGTAAAACTGAGGCGAATTCGCCCCGGAATATGGTGCGCTACCGTGACAAAACGGCGTAACGCCATCAAACTCTGCAAATCATCTGCCGCCATAACGGTGACTACAGCCTCCTTTTGCCTACCGACATCAAGCCGCTGCACGCCCATGCGACATCAACCCATGCCGTGCGCATAACACAAGGTGACAAGGTTGCCCCCTGCCACCACGTCAAGAATGTAAATTTTTTGCGCGAAGACAACGTCACAATAACGTAACGTTAAGAGAATCACTTAAGACTTATACGGTTAATTGCAGGTTGTTTGTTTTTTATCAATTCGCGCGATAAACAGAGGTGATAGACACTCTCGCTGCGATAATGTAAATTGTTATCATTCTAATCCCTATGAGTCGCGGCGATATGTCTCCCTATCTGCATCAAACTCAGAATCGCATTCGAATTCGCTCCGAATATATTCAGCGCAACCCGGAACGCGTCACGGAGACCATTGCGCAACTGCGGCAAATCGCGGGCGTGCAGCAGATTACACATCGGCATTATGCGGGTTCCGTCGCGATTTGTTTTGACAGCAAGCTCCTGTCTGGCGATACGCTGTTGGCTCACATTGAGCCGGCTGGGTGGCTTTCCGTTGCCAGAAACCAAACCTACATCGACAGATCGCTTCATCGCTATACGCGTTCACTGGCGAAAGGACTGGCGTTGATGACGCTGGATATGGCGATCAAAGGCCCACTGGTTAAACGACTGGTGACGCTGGTACGTTAACGGCCACCGACATCAATTCTTTTGGGCAGCGCGCGCTATATGTGAGAATATAGCGCGCGCTGCCGCATTTGTACCCGTTACACGCATAGGGTTGGAGAAAACATGGAGTTACACCTTTGGCTCGCCTTTGTCGGCGTGATTACCGTTTTAATTGCTATTCCCGGTCCGTCAGCGTTGATCAGCATGACGCACGGTTTACGCTATGGCCGTGGACGTGCTGCAGCCACCGTACTGGGCGGCGTGACCGCAGCGTTAGTGTTAATGTCACTCTCAGCGCTGGGATTGGGAGCCGTATTAGCCGCTTCAACAACCGCGTTTATGATCCTGAAAATCGTCGGCGCGCTCTATCTGATTTGGCTCGGTATTGCCTCATGGCGTTCAGCCGCCGCCGCTCACACGCCTGAAAACGTGAACATGGATGCGTCACCCACGCGTGTTACGTTGTTTCGTAAAGGTTTCTTAGTCGGTATCAGCAATCCGAAGGATTTGCTGTTTTTTGCCGCGCTGTTTCCCAACTTTATCAGCACCACCGAACCCCATGCGCTTCAGTTTGCTATTCTGGCGCTGACTTGGGTACTGTTTGATTTCAGCATCATGTTTTTCTATGCCAGCACCGGACGCCATCTGTCCGGCGTGTTCAGCAATCCGCGCCGCATGGCGTTGCTTAATCGCGCCACGGGTGGCGTGTTTGTGTTGGCGGGATCGGCGTTGGCGATCTCCAGCCGATAATAAAACCACCGGCTTCGCCGTTGCTATCCCGCGCCCCATGGGATAGCAACGCCACACCATCCGGCTTCATGCGTGATGAATCTCGCCGCTATCATCATTGAACGTGATCGTTTCTCCGTGGCGTAACGCCCGCGTATGGCCCGGCTTGTCGATAAACACCGGAATGCCCAGCGCCGTTGCCAGAATTGCCGCGTGAGCGTTTCTGCCGCAGTCAGTGAAATAAACGCCCTTGATCCAGGCTGGGTCCAACTGCACCGCTTCGGAAGGCAACAATATATTGGCAACGATCGCCATCGGTGTATGACAAGGCGTGACCACGCTATCTGGCTGATGGCTCAAATGCCGTAACACACGCAGACCGACGTCATAGATATCGATATAGCGCTCACGCAGGTAGGTATCCTCAATCGCCTGATACTCCTGCGCCAACGAGCCAATCACCGTCAGCCACAGCGCATCAACCTGCACCGCAGCTTGCCCCATTCGCTCGGCGACCGCATCGTACAGTTCATCATCCTCCAGCATCATTCTCTGCGCCATAAAAATCCCGGCTTCTTTATCAGAAAGGCGCTGTGCGGTAAAAGCGCTGAGCGCATCCAGGTCTTGCACGGCAGCCTCTATCGCCTGTGCCAGTTGAGCAAGTTCAGCCTGTGCGCTTTGACTGACGCGCGGGGTCACGGTGGGCAACGCCCGCTCAACCCGACACACGGTGGCCGTCACCAATTCGCCAACGGGGTGCCTCTGGGGGCGAGCCAACGCGGCGTCCATCGCATCTAAACGATCGCCAAAATTATCGTGCGCCAGCAAGGCAAAGGCATCAATCGCCTGTTGCGCCTGCGCACCGCTCGCGTGCAATGTGACCTCATCACCGCGTTTAATGGCCAAGAGCGCGATATTGTTGACACTTTTACCGTTCACCGTCTGTGCACCTTTCACCAGTTGCACATCGGCATTGTAGCGGTTAAGGCAGGTAGCAATAGCCGACGCCGGACGCGCGTGAATGCCAGCAGGGTTAGCCACACACCAGGAAAAGGTGAGTGTTGACGGTGGCACTTCCTCCGTCAAGGCAGCGGGAGAGAGGGCCGCCGTAAGCCGATCATCCTGGTTCAACTGGTGATATTTCGCTGCCAGTGCCTGATGCGCTTCGGCAATCACCTGACGGATATCACCGCCGGATGCGGCCATGACAGCCGCCGCGATCGTGCCTTCTACCAGGGGCGCGGCGCAAACGTGCACACGGGTCGCATAGGCCTCGCCCAGCAGTTCCAATGCCAGATCGGTGCTCAAAATCGCACTTCCCATATCGACCATCACCAGCACGTCCCCCTCCTCTTGCACCTCCTGTATTGCCGTCATCACGGCAATCGGATCGGTGCCGATCGGGTTACCGGGATCGTCAATGCCAGCCGCCAGCGCAAACTTTACGCTGCCGTGCGTCATCTGCGCGGCCAGTTCCACCACACCTTCCGCCAAACGCTTACTGTGAGATACCACCACGATATTGACCATTTTCTACAGCCTTACCCAATCGGGTCATCAGAGCATCACATATCCACGACATCACAGAGCGTTTTAAACAGCAGGTAGCTGGATGTCGCACCAGGATCCTGATGTCCAATAGCGCGCTCACCAAGGTAGCTCGCCCGACCTTTCGCCGCACGCAGTGGGATGGTGCTTTTCATTCCCTGCTCTGCCGCTTTCAGCGTTTCCGCCAGCGCCGAGGAAAGCGGGTCTTCCTGTCGGGCCTTCAGCGATGCGACAATCGCACTCAGCGTATCCACCATGGTTTTATCGCCGGGATGCGCCATGCCGCGAGCAATAATGCGCTCCGTCCCTTCCTGATACATATGGTAGAGATCCGTTACCGTCAGCTCTTCTTTTGCCATGACGGTCTCTGCCGCTTTGATAAAGAAGGTGCCGTAGAGCGGTCCGCTGGCCCCACCAATGGTAGAAAGCAGCACCATGCCGGTATTCTTCATGATGGTGCCGATATCTTTATCCGCCAGCGTTGGCAGCTTTTCTTTTACCTTGCGAAAGCCACGGTTCATGTTCAGCCCGTGATCCGCATCGCCAATTTCGCGATCCAAATCGGTGAGAAATTCTTGTTGTTGCTCAAATACATCGGCCGCCGCATCCAGCCAGGAGATCACTTTGCTTTTCGTTACCACCATCATTGCACCTCAGTTTTCACTGCATCAGCGCCGGATGCAGGCTATTCCTGCCTCCGCGCGCGATCTGCCGCCAACGGCGGCAGCTTGCCTGACTTAACTACATTTTCCATCTCAACGCGGGTGTACTGACCGGGAAATCCCAGAGCGAGAGCATTTCGTCATCCGCTTTCAGCACCGTGATGGAGACCCCCTGCATATCAATCGCACTGCAATAGGTGCCGATCAGATTACGTGCAATGTTGATGTGTTTCGCCGCGAGAATCTCCGCCACTTTGCGATAAACACCATACAGTTCAGAGGCTGGCGTAGCCCCCAGTCCGTTAACCAGCACAATCACATTGTCGCCCGCGTTGAGTGGCGTCGTGGTGCGGGTATCGTCAAACCATTCACCCTTTTCCCGATCCCATTGGCGCAGCGTTCGCACGTAGGGGGTGTTATCGAGGATTTCATCCAGCATGGCACTGACAATGGTGTCACCATCGGTGTATTTTTCCCGACGAATGCCCGGTTCACCGTGAATACCAATACCGAATTCGATTTCATCTTCCGGCAACGAAAAGCTGGGCTTACCGGCTGCGGGTACCGTGCACGAAGAGAGCGCAACGCCAATAGAACGGCCCTGATCGGCAATACGCGTCGCCAACGCTGAGCATTGCTCCAGGCTATATCCCTCTTCTGCCGCTGCCCCCAACAGTTTCTCTGCCAGCACCGTGGTAGCAACCCCGCGGCGACCCGCCGTGTACAAGCTGTCCTTTACCGCGACATCATCGTCAATGACAGCCACCTGCACAGCGATGCCTTCACCGTGCAGCAGTTCTGCGGCGGTCTCAAAATTCAGGATATCTCCGGTATAGTTTTTGATCAGCAGCAACACGCCATTTTCGTTGCTGACCTTCTGCGCACACTCATACATTTGATCGGGCGTAGGCGAGGTAAAAATGTGGCCTGGGCAGGCACCATCCAGCATGCCAAAACCGACAAAACCGGCATGCATCGGCTCATGCCCGGAGTCCCCGCCGGAGATCAGCGCCACTTTGGGCTTGTCCGAACGGCGGCACACATAGAAAGGCTCAGTATTCACCGTCAATTCAGGGTGGGCGAGTGCGAAACCTTCAAGCTGTTCTCTGATAACATCATCGACTTTGTTGATGAGCTTTTTCATGACCCTTCCTCTTGATGACCGCCCTTTCACTGGGGAAAGGACGATTTCCATGGGTGAGCGGCGTACCGCCCGTTAGGCAAAAACCGGTAAAAACTTGTAGCACAGCGCACCGATACCACCACCGATCAACGGACCAACAATCGGAACCCAAGCGTATTCCCAATCGGAATGGCCTTTATTTTTGATGGGCAATAAGGCATGAGCGATTCTCGGCCCTAAATCACGCGCTGGGTTGATGGCATAGCCCGTGGGCCCGCCCAACGACAAACCGATGCTATACACCAGAACCCCCACCGCAAAGGGGCCAAAACCGGACGCAATCCCGTTATGCGAATTAAAAATCCCGAGTACGCCAAACACTAAAACAGCCGTACCGATAATTTCTGTGACCAGGTTCCACTTAAAGTCGCGCACCGCAGGCCCGGTAGAAAACGTCGCTAGGATCAGTCCTGCATCTTCAGTCACGTCGTAGTGCCGTTTGTAAGTAAGATAGACCAGAATCGAGCCGAGAAAAGCGCCGATACATTGAGCAACAACATAGACTAAAGCCATTGCGCCCGAGATACTGCCATACAACCACATGCCAAAAGTAACGGCCGGGTTCAGATGCGCCCCGCTCACCCAGCCCGTGATATATACCGCAATTGCGACTGCAAATCCCCACCCGGCGGTAATAACGATCCAGCCGCTATTGCCCCCTTTGGTTCGCGCTAGCACTACGTTGGCTACTACACCGTTGCCAAGCAGTATCAGCACCATGGTGCCAATCAATTCTGCAAGAAAAACGTTCATCGCTGTCTCCTTCGTTTTCGGTTGAGGGATTACCCACATGACGGAACGAACACGATGAGAGTAGGAAGCCAAACCCATGCTGTAAAAAATATTTTTTTGTTCAATTCAGGAACATCGTTGCATATCAAAAAGCACCAAAATGAAACATCAATAACGCTATTCACCCTGTTATTTGATACCCGTCAAACTGTGACGAAAGTTGTGCCGCAACTCACACTTTGTCGAGGTGAAAATAAAAATGTTTTAATTCAATATATTAAAAGCAAGCATTTGATTTTCCACATCACTACGCGCGGTTGGCGATGCACATCACAGATTCAACATAATATTTCCAAAATGGAACATAAATGCGTTACCTATTTCCCAAAGGGACACGATAAAGGAGCAACCGATGAAACAGACTGAATTGAAAATCCTCTGGCACAATTTCATCACGTCGGACCCCTTACCGTATCCCGATGCTGCCAGCATGGAGCATCTCACGCTAAAGCCCTATGTCACTGAGTCCTGGCTGCGTTGCCGTCGACAACAGCGTCACGACCATTGGTCAACGCCGCTCTACGCCAAGGGCATTACGTTCAAGTCCCTGTGCCGCAACCGTGCCGATATGATCAATATCGCGGCCCCCATACTGGAGGATATCTTTGCCTATCTCACCACTGCGGAATGCGCCTTGTTACTGACCGATGAAACCGGGTGTACGTTGAGTTTTCACGCCTCTCCGGCCATGAGCCAACGGCTGATGGCACTGGGCATTGGTGAGGGTATTTACTGGCGCGAAAGTATGATGGGCAATAATGCCGTCACGACGGCACTGCTGTTACACGAGCCGGTCAGTCTGCAAGGCTATGAGCATTTCAATCAGCATTTGCATCAGTTTGCCTGCTTTGCTACCCCGATTTTCGACAGCTACAGCGCGGTGATGGGGGCGGTTGGGCTGATTCTACTGAACAACAGCGACACGGTATCCGCGCTGGCGCTCGTGCATTCCACAGCCCAGCAAATCAGCGCAAAATTGCACACAGATATGATTTTGGCGGAATCCAACCAACATTTGAGTGAGGTTCACGCCTTGCTGGATGGCGTTGAGGAAGGCGTTCTCGCCTGGGATCATAAAGGTACCATACTTTATCTGAACAAAAATGGCAGCGACCTGCTCAATGTTAAGGGTGAGAAGCTGTTAGGAAAAAATATCCAGGATACGCTGACCTTACCGCAGCGGATCGTTCATGCTATTGCGGAAAACCGGGATGTTTACCTGTTTGAAACCGCCGTCGAGTTCCAAGGCGCGTTTATCGCACTGGCAATGTCGCTCAAAATCGTAAAAGGCATCGCCAATACCCCCGACCGTTACATTGCGCTGTTGCACCCTATCGAGCACATTCGTGAGTTGGTGCATCGCCACGGAGGGGCGTATGCCCGTCTGACATTTGACGACCTCGATTACGTTGGAACCTCCAGCGCTATCCGGCGTGTAGTCCGCCTTGCACAGCAAGCTGCCAAGGGGCGTGGTTCCGTCCTGCTGCATGGTGAGAGGGGCTTGGTAAAGCCTATCTGGCACAGGCCATCCATAACGCCAGCGAGCGTCGGGATAAGCCTTTTATTACCATCAATTGCCAGGCCATACCGCGCGAGGCCATGGCAAGTGAATTTCTTGGCAATAACGCGCACACCGATAAACCGGTCATTTCCAAATTCGAGTTGGCGAAAGGCGGCACACTGCTGTTAGAGAATGTCGAATACCTGACTCAGGAAGTGCAAACCGCGCTGTTACAACTGCTGAAAACCGGATTGCTTAACAAAGCCAACCAGACATTGGTACCGCTGGATGTCAGGCTGATCACCACTACGGATGTGGATATCAATCAGTTTGTTGAGGAAAACCGCTTTCGCCGCCACCTGCTGTACGAGTTGCAGTCGTTCGACATTCACGTGCCCGCGCTGCGGGAGCGTAGCGAAGATATCCCCGCATTGATCAAACACTACCTGAAGATCATGAGCCGCGAGATGGGGGCTAATGTGACACTTTCTGAAGATGCGCAGCAGTTACTTATGCGCTATGCCTGGCCGGGAAATAACCGCGAACTGCGCAATGTGCTCGAACGTGCCTATAGCTATAGCAGCGGTAACCGAATAAAAGTCAAAGACATTCCTGCTCCATTGAGTGAAAACATCCTCGAGGCATCCTCCCGGGAAGCAAGCTTCCATCCTCATTCATTACAAGAGATGGAGCGAGATGCGCTCATTCAGGCAGCCATTCACTGCCGGGGCAAAGCCTCACAAATGGCATCATCGTTAAAAATTAGCCGCACATCCCTGTGGCGTAAGCTCAAGCAATTTAACATCCACCTTGCTGATTATAAGGTAGGGTGACCTCTTTCGGGACAAGGCCTACCGACAAAGCGTTCAACAATATCGGACACCGTCAGCGCAGCGTCGATCTGCACTGACGGGATCGTCACCCCGAAGGTCTCGAGTTGCATCAGCAAATCAATCATCTCGACCGAATCCAGACCCAACGTGACGATTACGCTATCATTCAACCCAATGCGGTCAATCGGGATACCGCTCACCTGATGAATCAATGCTTTCACCTGGCGCTCATGATCACGCTCGCCTATCACGTTATCAACCTCGTGACACCTGTGAAGACAGGGAGCGCCTCACACCCGGTGTGGTGGTTAACACCCGAAAATTACGTTTCTCACTGTATTTCTCGACTAACATCTGAGCGCCAAGGCTCAGTTTGGAAAAATCTTCACTCAATTGCAGACCACTGAATGCCCTATTTATATAGGCCTGCTGCATATCACTGTATTGCTGAGTACCAGGCTCAGCGAGGAACGCCGTATACAGTAAATTGTCTAGCGTTTGGATATACGGTCCCTCTTCACGAAGGATCAATGTATCGATTTTAGCTATTTCGTTTTCATCACCCTTAACTTCATTTCTCAAGACGCGTTTCAATAACACCAAATCCGTTGTATTGATGCCAGATGCCGCCCCTTCAACTGAGATCACTGAATCTGAACGGCTCGATGCTTCTGCCATGTGAAAATCATCATTCGCTACGCGCCCATTTCTAGAAGCAACCACGGATAGATCGGCCCCAGGCTGATGGTAAGCTGCCAGAGATCCCAAGGGATTAATGTTCAGCTTCGGTGACAAGGTTCCGATGCTGAAATTATTTAATGAAGATCGTGGCGAAGGCAGGGGCGACATATCAGATCCTACAGAACGGTCAGTTGATAATTGCCGAATAACCTGATCAGCACGTATCTGTTGGCTCTCACCAGTCTGGGATGCATCCGCTTTTTTCGTCAAAGACTGCATCACCGTTGCATTCGGTGGCAAGGTCACATCATTGGATAGCCCCGAATCCGGTAGGCGTTGATCGTCACGATCTGCGGCCAATGTCACATGAGTAAATTTATGATCATGAAACGGCGGTGGAGAGGTCGGCAATTCTTGATTAGAAATGCCATTCAAGCCGCTCAATAACGGTGAGCAATGAGGAGAATGCGATGCTATATCGTGCCGCCCTCCCATAGAGATAATAAGCTTTTCTAATAATAAATTACGTTGTTCACTCGTCAATTTATCCGAAGCCAATAACTTTTCTGTTACAGCACTCCAGGGCTCAGAGGTAATTGGTGAGCCCACTGATGAGGCCGGCCTATCATTAATAGTTGCATAAGCGTTGCCACCATGAAAAGTAACATGTGTAGGAGAATTGGGAGTCATCGGTTCTGGTGACTGGTTACCCACAATATCAGGGATGTTGCTATTCTCAGACACTGAAGGGGGGACGGCAACATCCTTCTTCATACCTTTCAATGCTGAGGGAATAGTTCTAATCGCACTCATTAATGAATCAAAACTCTGCCGTAAATTGGTACCAGAAAAATCCGATGAAACGAACTTACTATAATTAACAAATCTTTCAGTGCAATAATCTATTACTGTTGAAATATAAGCAATATCGTCATTAAAAACCTTATCAATATTTTTTAATGCCTGCTCACGATCGCTTATCCTATGATATTTACACCATGCATCAACGCTCTGATTTAACATGAATGCCGTTAAATTCTTGCTAATATCACTGCCGTATTTCGCAAACAAAGAGGCGGTATTCTGCCACAGGCTACTATCAAGTTTTTCATTAATTTCAGAAAGAGATTTTTTTTCCCCCCTGCCGTACTTAATCTATTATGTAATTGGTCTATTGATTTATTATAGACAGCTAAATCAGCAGGGGAAAAACGGTTCTTGCAGGAATTTAAAAAACTCATCGCTTGTAAAAACGAATGTTCGTTAGCATTAGCGGCATCGATGTTGCACGTTTTTTCGCAACGATTTGCCAAAGAGAATAGCTCCATAAAATCCCTAGACGCAACTGAATGAGAAGGATACTTCATGAAACGGTTAGTCACACAATCAACATTTTCATTAGTACAACTACTCAAGCTATTCACTAATTTTCTATACCTGCTGTTATCAACATTAATTTTATCAGGAATGACACCGTGAATATAACCTAACCTTTGTGGATCTTGGCTCTCTATGCCACTCATAGCCCTCATGCTACGCCCCTCCATCATGAATGGTCATTGGAATTATTTTTGCCACAACAAAAAAAACACTTTTTATTGAGTTAATAAATCCTGTTCCTCCGCTCTCGTTATTCGACATGCATTTTCCACTCAATGAATTCTTATCTTTTGATATCGCGCGCAACTGCCGCAATGAATTCTTAGCCTTAATGAATATTTCTGATCTTTCACTACCATAAGGATGATGGGGTGTTTGATATCCAGGCAAATCATTTACTGAACTTGATTTTGAATCAATAGAGTCAAAACAGCTGAGCATTCTATTTTTCATATCCAACCGATTCATATCACTTTTAATATTATACAAGGTAGCATTCGATGCACCAGCAGAAGCCATTGAGTAGTAATGAGTCCAAAGTTTATTTCTATCAATCCCCGATGAGCTATACATATGCATTAACTTCCATTTAATTAAAAATTATGACAGCGATTTGAGCACATCTTTAGCGCTGTCACCTAACGTACTGATTGTGCTACTAAGCACTTTAATCAGATTATCAAATGTACTATTTACCTGGCTATATCTCTGCGCAAAACTCTGCATATTACTTTGGAAAGCGCTGCCAACGGAGTTAAAACTTGCAAGCCAAGCTTGATATTGCACTGTGGTTATTTTTTGACCAGAAGGATAAGTCGGTTCCGACTTAGTTTTTGGCTCAATAGGAACAGGAGTTAATGGTGATGTAATCATCTTCTTGAACAATTCAAGATCAAATTCAATAGTGCCATGATCATTAACAACAAATGCTGGTTTTAATGTGGAAGTCATTTTCTCCCTTTGCACACTGCTTAACTGCTCCCAATTAGGGACCTTAAAATCATCGATTGATTCATCGTATTTATTTTCAACCCATTTGAGAAATCGATCATAACCCAAAGCATGAAGCCGCCCCCCCTCGAACCACAAATAGTTAGCATCATCCTGTGGGAATACAGCGTTAGCAGCAGTATCCTGAACTGTTTTATTATAGCTTTCATACATTTCAGTATATTTTTGCATTAGGTTAGCATAAAAATCAACATAATCTTCTTTTATATTATCAATAGCTAATGCTATTTGTGCCCACATTACTGCATAGCTGGTACCCGCAGTTAAAATAGTGTCTGACTCATTACCCTCAGTGATTATAGTAATACTTTCTTCATTGAAATCATTCACGTGATTATTTATTTTATTATTAATACTATTTAACGAAAAGTTACGACTGAGCTTTTCATTACGAATTTGATGCAGTACCTTATCACCAAGTTGTTCAGTGGATTGTAGTGATGCCGCTCCCGAGTTTCTAACCTTAGGGATATCAACATCGAGTGAGCGACTATGTTGTTGTTCTTGTCGAGGTCCGGCGATTAACCAATCCCAGCCTCTCTGCTGAGTTGTCGTTTTTACAATATCACTGTCTTGAATTTGGGATAGAGCAACTTCTATACGTGCGACCCTATCTTGCATTGAGAAACTAATAGTCGATGCAGAAGAAGGACGATAAATACTTTTCTCGGGTAAAAAAGAAAGTAGAAAATTTACTTTTTCATTATTTTCATATTTCGATAATAGCAATGACTCACCAGATACAGGAACAGACACTGATGGTGTGCTAATAGAATTAGCCGTATTATTAAAAAATTCACGAGAGGATAATTCAACAGTGTTTAACATATTTCCCTCAATACGTTTAAATACATAGTTCGTGCTGTAGAAAGGTAACTACCAAGGGACAAACTTTAATAGCACGTGTGTTGCCCCGTAGGTTGAACCTCAGAGATGAGGTTCATTAATCCAAATATATTTACTCAGATAAATAATTCAGGTGAGTGAACGCGACCAACGCATCTGCTACGTCAAGAATGAGCCCTGATGTTAAGCCATTCGACTTGCGACAGCAGAGAGCGCGTCATTATTATTATTGAGAATAGCAAGTAAAGATTGTCTTAAAGCAGACTCGCCCTCATTAGCCTTTTTTGAAGATTGCTGATGAATGTTGTCAACACCGTTACTCACCGTTTGGTTAGCTCGAATTATCTCTTCACTTTTGCGCTGCTCTGCACTCGCGACCTCAAAACCACTCTCTAAAGCACGTTGGCCCAACATATTCAACTGAGTTACTGAATCGCCTTGCACACGTACTTTTTGTGCATTATTTGATACCTGTTGATGGCGATTATATAAGCTTTGACTTTCAGTCTTAAACTCAGCAAGGTGTTCACCAAGGCGAGTTTTTGTTTCCTCAGTTATGATGTTCCCTTCAGACTGCATTTCGTTCCTATAACCATTCAAAATACTTTTATTTTGCTCAATGGTTTTATCAATTTGTTGTGATTTTGCTAAATTTTTTGTTATTGATTTATTTTCAGCAGTCAATGCCTTCGCTGTTTTATAACAAGAAATGGCTTGAACACTCCCAGAAACCACACCAGAAGTAATTGAACCCGCCAGACGTAATTCTGCTGCTTTAACAATATGATCCCCAGCCAATTTTGCTGACTTCATGCTTACTTCAGACCATTTTGCTGCTGATGCATTGAATTGTGCTTCGTACTGATTTAGCGATCTCATCATGCTTGAATATGCATCCATAACCCCCATTGATCCCATCATATTACTATAACCAGAAGATCCTGATGTCGTTGCTGTAATATCTGTCCCACCTTCAATCGCAGCATGTGAAAGTGCAGGCAGAGTACTACCCGAATCGCGTTTCGCGGAATCGGTAGTATCAAAATAACTATTTCCACTTTGCCTAACCGAGCCAGTTAAACCAGAAAATAGTTGGGCTCTACACAGTGAGGCCGCATCAGAAACAACCTGTTCAATATTATCAATATCCTTACCTTGCCTGGCATCAGACAACCGCTGGGTGAGTTCAATCTTTGTTGAATGCTGCAATGTTTTATTAGTATTAACAGGTGGCAATAACTCAACCTGCACATTACCAATACTGTGTGCAGAATAATTAGAACGCTCAAGTGCAGACAAAGTAAGAATATGTAAAGAACGTGAAGAGTGCTGTTTTTCCGTTCCATCTATATTATCTTCTGTATAAACACCACCACTTTTAATTGCAACTGGTGCTAAAGGCGTTATCATTGACATATTCACTCCGAATAATAAAAAAGTTAAACATGATATTTAGATAAAACAAAATCAAACTGCAACATTACGAATCTTATGAGTAATATACTTTCCAGCTTGCATTTGATTTTCAGCTACTGTAGCCATATTTTCAATAACTGTATTTGTTGCAGAAAGGCGGTTGCTGAAGTTATCGACCATACGGTCCATCAATTCATTCAAAAGCTGTTGTAAAGTCACACACTCTAAAATATTAGCCCGTAATTTGTCAGCTTCCTGCTGGTATACTGAAGATGTTATATTTAACGAGGTATGAATAGCAGTGTTGATTCCTGCTGCAATATTATTGGATTGTTTTAGAGAATTTATAGCTTTCTCCCCGAAAATATTCTTAGACCCAAATTTACGAGTCATCATTGATGCCATTCTTTTAAACATCTGAGAAAGACTATTATCCATCACTTTTTGCATAACCTTAAGCATCGTTGCACGGGAAGTTTGCGCAATGCTGGTTGCAGCCAATTTAGTCCCAATACCAGACAACATACTACCGGCAAGACTACCGCCGATCAGCGCTACTGCAATAATCGCAATAGCTGCAACGACAGCACCGATTATGTTCCCGATTAAATCAGCCGTTGCTTTATCTACACCCATTGCTTGGAATAGAGAGGATATTTCTTTTGACAAATACTCTATTATTGGCTGTATAACTGATTCCATTAAAGGGGCCAATGCTTGTTCAATAAAAGACTTTCCCGTTGCAGCTTGATATATCTCATCCGCTGCAGTCAGCGCTAACGCGACCCCCGCCAATGCCAGTGATGCCCCCCCCGTAGGTATAGCGGCAAGGACGGCAATAACAGTAATAACCCAGCCAATAGTTTTACCAATGCATCCCATAGTTTTTTGCATATCTGCCGCTTTTTGCTGCGCAATCTCAAATTCATGAGCTTTCTTTTCTGTACTTTTAGCCGCCTCCTCGGCCATTTTTTGTTTCAATGCAGCACCAGCCTGTAAATCATTACTGGCACTTTCACTGATTAATTGAGAAATAACAGCCAACAAATAACTTAGGCTTTTTGCATTTTCATTTTTCTCTTTACGCGAATTCTCGATAGCCGAAATTTGCCGGATTGAAACTGAGCCCAAAAGGGTTTGCGCCTGTTGCTTTGTGTTTTCCAGACTTGATTTACTCGTGATTTCAGCCAGATGAGCAGGTTCTAGTTTGTTTTTTAGCGCATCATTATAGTGAACGACGGCTCGCTCTTTATTGTTATATGTCTCGGTAACAGCGCATTTTGCTTTTTCTATCTTCTTGTTCAGGTCAGGGGGTACAGCCCCCGTTTCTTGTAACGCCTGCTCCGCCAGTTTCTGCAAAGACTGCAACTTAGCTTGCGCCTGATTATATTTTTCAGTGCTAGCGAAAACCTGCAGTTCAAACCCATCGACCAAGCTCTGTGCCTGTGCCAACGCATCACTGTCATCGGCCCACTGTTGCGCATGATTCTCTAATTGATCGGCGAGCGCGCCGTATGTCTTAGATTGCCCCTCCAATTGCGCATTGAAAATTTTCAGTTGACCAACCATTTTCTGTAGTGTCACATCGCCAGTCAGCTGATTTATTTTGCCTAACAAGCTCATCATACGAGCAGATGCCGTCAGCGAAGTCTCAGTATTGTCTGCACCCGATGCGATTTGGGACAATGAAGATAAAGCGTAAGGCTCGGATGCCAATTGCGGCATGTTGGCATCTTGTTGTATATGAAGTTGAGAAGTATTTCCCTGCAACGCCTTACTGGTATTATGTAAAATGGCAACCAATTGTTCTGGTTGTAACAATTTCATCGCTGATGCCACAGAGCCCCGCTGAGGATGATTCCTTAATGCACTCTCACCAAAGCGCTTAATCGTAGTACTTTGTTTGATCAATTCCGTTCGACTTGTTTCAACATTTCCGCTGCCAGTGAATACCGCAGAAAAATCATCAATCGTAATATTCATTATTCCACCCTATCAACATCCTCTGTTGGATTTCCACTTTCTTCATTGGCATCCATATCTTTTAAGGCGGCCAAATAAGCGTGTGCTTTCTCTGTTAAACTTACGTCACTGCATTTTTCGGTGACAATATCAAAACACTTACTCGCCTGAACCGAACGACAAAGCATCAGATTACACTGGCCGGCGTAGAGCATAGGCCGATAGTCATTTTCTGAGAGAGAGTATGACAATGCATAAAAATCGATAGCTTTTGAGTAATTCTTTTTAAGTTGATAAACCGCGGCCAACCCCATTGCATATTCTGGGTTATAAAAATCGTAGATGCATAAAAAGCGGAAAAGAGACTCTGCGTCATCTAACTTTCCCATATGGTAAAAGTCATAAGCGAGTTTATAAACATCACTCATTGTTTCATTCGATACACCATGAACATCTTTTAAGGTTGCGCCATTGTGAATAGCATCCATGAGTTGCTCTGAATAATCTTTGAGCAAGGTTTCTTCAACCTCATCACGCAATTCATTTTTAGCATCCATTACCTTTTTAAAACTCATTTTAGACCTTCCACATTATTTATAAAATGGAAAAATATTAAATCAACGATAATTCATCGAGAGTGCAGACAGTAATGAATGCAAGTGCTATCATACTGTTTCATAATGAAGAACAGGTACAAAAAAAACGTACTATTGTTTCTTATCATATACTCCACTGCCAGAATCACTCAATGGCGATTCTTGATAAATCTCACAACCAACCTTGTCACACTTATCGTTTACATCAAAAGCATTTAATTCTTCAACCTCAACACGACGTAGCCATATCAATATATCCATAACAGCCATAAGCGCATCATCATTTAATGAAATAAAACTGTATGCGGTGTAGTTCCTATAAAGTTTTCTTGCCAATTTCACGTCACGAACAACGGGCACACCTTCTTTTTCCGCATAGGCAATTGCCGCTTGTGCTTTCATGTTTGAGCAGCGCAATGAGATAAATGGCAAATAAGCAACATCCATATTAAAATAAATGGCAACCGCAATATGTGTTGGATTCGCCATGATCACCTCTGAGTTTCGAATTGCGGTTCGCTCTTCACTTGAGAGAATTTCATGATGCGCGCGACGTCGGGCTCGCTTAATTTCAGGATTGCCATCCAACTCTTTCCGCTCTTGTTTTACCTCGTGTTTATCCATTTTCATCTCTCTGATATAGAGAAAATATTCAACAATGAATTCCGCCAGCAAAACGAGTAAAGACCAAGAAACAAATAGTAATATACTTTTTATTGTAATGGACACCCAATAGGGAATTAACTGTATAAGCGTACCATGATAAACAGAAATTATATTTTTCAATTCATTATTGATAATAGTATAACAAGTACCAAACAATACGCCCAGATACAAAAATGACTTCACGAAATCTTTAACAGTCCTGAGACTAAATATTCGTTTAAACCCTTCAATTGGATTGAGTGCTTTGAGATTGAAACGTAACGCTTCAGAGGCTATTGAAAACTTAGTTTGCAATAATGTTGTAGCAAACCCGACAACGATACACAGCGCGATAAAAGGAAGACACATTCTCAATAAAATGAGAGCCAATTGAGTACTGTATGAGACCACAGTCATCTCATTATTATATAACAAGGCAATACTGTATAGTTCGATAAGTGGACCAAAATCAATACCACTCCCCAGAAAAAAAACACCTGAAATTAATACAACCGTTGCAATAAGGTCTCTACTGCGAAAGGTTTGTCCTTTCTTTGCTGAATCACGCCTTTTCTTTTCTGTCGGTTTTTCTGTTTTCTCAGCCATATCACTTTCCCCTTGTTATCAAATAAAAAAGCGTTGAAACGCCTGTAAAGAAAAAAGAGGCAATGGTTTTTCGGTAAAAGAATGGAAGCCATAGAGAAAAAACACAGAAAAAGCGATGACGCTTTTGATGGTCAATGAAAGTGAAAATGGATTAAGTTGCGGGCAATAACGTGAAAAAACACCTAACAATACTTCTGACAACATCATGACAATGAGTACCGGTGCCGCCAGCATGATGCTACCTTGCATTAACATCAATAATAACTGCCCGGTTTCGTTAATGTTCATCTCAGTCAGTTCACTTCCTTTGGGCAATACCCGATAACTTGCCGCCAATACGTCTACCAGCAAACGCATACCACCCTGGGCAAAAAAGATTGCGCCAAAAACAAAATTGAAAAAACCAGAGAGAATGGAACCTTGAACACCGTGCACTGGATCGATGCTATCACTGATAGTCGCACCGCGTTGGTTATCAATAAGCTCACCCAGCGCTATCACAATCCAAAAAGGTAAGCAAAGCGTTACGGCTAAAATCAGGCCTACGACAAATTCTTTTACCAGTACTATTCCCCCCCCCAGTTCGGTAACCGGACTTACCTCAATGCAGGGCCATAAGCCGATAATCACAAGAAATATCACAGTATTCTTTACGATAAGATTCGCCAATATCCGATCACCTAAAATAGGCAACATATAAAAGACAATAGCCATACGAGCATAGGCAAGCATTAAAACAAGGATGTTATGTTGAAAATACAAATAAACATTAGTGAATAACATAATGTTATTTCTCACTGAAAGCCATTGAAAATACCTGGTGTGAAAAATAGAGCATCTCCGCTGAAAACCAATCGAACAGCATAAATAAACTGGCAAATACAGCCAACAACTTCACCCCGAAAGGCAACGTTTGCTCCTGTATTTGCATTACCGTTTGAAATAAACCGATAACAATCCCTACGACGGTTGCAAAAGCAATAGGAACGGCCGTTAACTTAAGCACCAACAATAATGCATTATTACCAATAAAGAGGATATTATTCATGATGTCATGAGTTCTGTATATTGGGAAATTAACCCCTTGGTCAACAGGCTCCAGCCATTCATCGCAACAAATAGAATCAACTTGATCGGGATAGAGATCGTGATGGGGCTCATCATCATCATCCCAAGCGCTAACAGAATACTGGAGACCACCATATCAATCACAACAAATGGAACATAGAGATAAAATGCAATTTTGAAGGCGCTTTGAATTTCGCTCAAAGCATAGGCTGGCATCAGCGTCATCAATGGTAATGATTGCACCTCATGCTCGTCTAATTGAAAGGCGTCATCTTTGTTACCCTGCTGAACATTATAGAAAAAATAAATAAGATCGCGATCAGAATAATGCACCAGATAGTTTCTGTAACTGCCTAATCCTTTATCCATAAACAAACTAACTGACTGTGTATCATTAAAATTTATATTATTTTCCTCAATGAAATGTAGCATATTATTGGTTACTGGCATCATAACAAAGACGGTCATGATCAATGCTATACCATTCAGTGTTAACGTTGAAGGTACTTGTTGAATCCCCAATGCATTACGAACCATGATAAGCACGATAGAGAATTTTATAAAGCAGGTTCCACCGGCAATAATAAAAGGTAGCAACGTAAACAATGAGAGCAGTATAATTAATGAAATATCATTACTCAGCATACATTGAGTCCGTTTTCCCCGTGACCGCACCGTTCATACTATTTACTTCTACAGCCAATGAATCATCATCCAGTACAACCAACTCACCGTGTGCAAATAACTTTCGATTAAGATAAATTCTGATCTTTTTTTCCGCGTTGCTATTTAATGGCAGTTGCGCACCTGGTTTCAAACCATCCAACTCTCCTACCGTGAGCGTTACATTATCTAATACAAACTCAATATTGATGGGCAAATTCATCCATTCAAACGTTATTTCATCCTCTTCTCGTAGCGCATCATCTGAATCTGCAATGTAAAATTCCTCCACAAAAACCTCCAGGTCCTGAGTTAAACAAAAATGTGCAATTGGACAATGTTCAATAAGCAGCATGGGATTGTAGTGTTCAATACGCATCAAATCGCCTTTGGCCATCGTCACCACTTGCGCCAGTGGCAAACGGGTCTTGCCCAACATATAGCGTAGGGTAAAGGGAAGATGTTCAAGCCAGGGACGGGAAATCAATAGCGCCTGGTCTTGATTCTCCGGCCAGTCGCAACACAGCAATGAACAGGGTCTGGCAGGTATACGCATAAGAGAACCTGGCAACGACCCTGCTGGAATTGCGACCTGTTGAATTACCCAGCGTTGATTTGCCACCCACCAATCAGGTTGGTGATAGCACAGCCAACGAGAAAGATAGCCAAGCGGAACCTCTTCCCACGCAATACCAGGCAACTCACACCCGCTCGCCGCAGCCCACTCATCGGCATCAACCCATACCTGGGTACTATTCTGTTCTTCATCCGCCAAATCGAGGCTGAAGTAACGGCGCGAAGGACTAGGTAGTACAATTTCACTGCCAGGAACAGTGAGTTTTTTTTCCCCGACGACATTGACCTGCCGGGGCCTTCGACGCAACCGCTCGCGTACATCCATTATTGTTCCTCTTCCTGTTCTCTCTGTTGCTGGTCTTGCTGCCGTTCCTCTCCTGCACTATCGGGAAGTAGTATGTGTGGTGTCTGCTTTGGCCAGTGTTCAAGTTGCCGAGCTAACGCATCAGAGGCACGCACATCGGAAGGTTGCAGAACCATTGCGCTTTCAAACAGGCTGTCACGCCGAATCGACACTTTGACGGAATGTTCGCCAAACCAACGTTGGAATGGGTAACTGATCCGCACGGTATGATCGTCACTCGCGTCGCCAAGGCGCAGCGCATTCAACCTCTCTCGCTGTGTAACCGTGCTAAAGAGGGGGCTCGTTTCATTCCGCAGTGAATGGAGGGCATTGGTTGGCGAATGGAGGGCATTGGTTGGCGAACGGAACTCACCGTATTGCCCCCTGATGTCATGCACAGCGCCAACAATAGGCACCGATTCCGCCAAGGGTTGCACATCGACTGTACAAGATGCATCAACTACCGTGACAGATTCAGTTATACCAGGCACCTTGCTGCCCCGTTGCTCAAAGAAGGGAGCGATACCGGATTGCACCGCAGTTTGTAATGTCGTGCTACTAACCGCAACAGGGCCCCCCGCCAGTGCTGTAGCACGATACGCTATAGAGGGTGCAACGGGTAAATCACGCTGCTGCATTTTCCAATCGCGTAATACATGATTTTTGCCCTTTTCTTGCACTGGTGTACCGCTCTGCTTCAAGCTCAACGGCTTGTCGTAAAGAATTGCCGTGTAGTAATGAAAATACATCATCGCCTCTGAACATTGTGTTTCCTTTTTTTTCTTTTTCTTCGCTATTGTCTCAAGGGATATTTCACTTTCAGAGTCGATTTCCGATGAAGCCTGGGTTTTGATTGATGCTTCACCCGTTTTTATCTCCATAACTTACTCTCTCCTCAATATCATTTTCAGTACTGGTATCTGCACGTTGCAGTTGATTACGCCGTACACATTGAAGATAGCGTGAAATATTTCGGTATCTTTTTTCACACCCTATTATCATGCACTGACATTGTTCAATTTTTTGTTTTTCAATATCAGCATCTTTCTGCAAATCAATAACGCGCTGATCAATATCTTGTAGGTTACTCATCAATACACCCTGCTGCCGAATGCGTTGATATATTTCACTGCGATTAAGTACTCCTGGCGACATCAGCTGAGTAATCTTCATGCTTATGGCTTCATGCTCTTTATGGCATTTGGCAATAGCGTGAAAAAACTCTTCCAATAGCGCCTCACTCTTTTTTTTATCATGACCGGCACGATTTTTTTTATGCTCAAGTAAAGCTAAAAAAGTATTTCCTTTACGCCAGGCATGCATTTAATTCATCCAAACACGCTGTTATCTCGATTTTCTGCATCATGTCCTGTTTGAGAAAATCCGCCATCTGCTCCTTTTTATTCAGAGCCGTATCGTTTTCTGCATTCTCTCCAGGTTGGTATTCACCCAGGTCCAGATAAAGTTGCATATCTCGTTGCCGAAAAAGCAATTCTCGAAAACGTGCAGCGGCACGCTGTTGCTCTGATTGCGTAATATGAAAAAACACACGACTGATGCTCTGTAATATATCAATCGCCGGATAATGTGCTTGAGCAGCCAACTTTTTACTCAGATAAATATGTCCATCGAGAATAGAACGAACTTCATCGCCAATAACATCCGGTTCCTCTTCATTCTCAATCAATACCGTATAGAAGGCCGTTATTGAACCTTGCTGAAAACGTCCTGGTCGCTCCAACAGCTTAGGCAGTGCTTCAAACACGGAGGCGGGATAACCGCGCCGGGCCGGCATTTCCCCCATGCTGAGCGCTGTATCACGCAATGCTCGCGCATAGCGGGTTATTGAATCAATAAATAGCAGGACATGCTTTCCTTTCGCGCTAAAATACTCCGCCACCCGTGTCGCTATCTGCGCGGCGTTATAACGTTCAATACACGATCGGTCTGATGTGGCGTAAACTAATACCACTTGCGATCTGCGCGGAGATTGCTTCAGCGTTTCAATAAACTCGGTAACTTCACGCCCACGTTCTCCTATCAGACCAATAACATAAATATCCGCCTCCGAATTCTCAATCAACATGCTCATCAACGATGTTTTGCCACAACCCGCAGAGGCGAAAATCCCCATGCGCTGACCCAAACCACAAGTAAGCAACCCATCAATAGCACGAACGCCCGTCACCAGTGGCGTATCAATAGGCCTGCGCTGGGTAAAATCTTTGGGTTCTCCCTGCACCGCCAGCACGTGTTTCACACCGGAATCGCGCAGCGCGTTGCTATCGAGCCGGGCTCTGACATTTCCCATCGCATCAAGAACCGCGCCAGCAACATCATCATTCAACGCAATTTTAAACGGTTTACCCGTCGGATAGAGCACATTGCGACGAGAAAACCCCTGATTATCATTTAGCAGGCTCAATAGCGTATATTCATGATTAAAACCAATTACTTGTGCAAGTCCTACTTTTGTTGAATCCTCAAGGGAGCGCTGTACCTCGCACACCTCGCCAATATAGGTGCCGGGTAAATAAGCCTCTATGACATTTCCCTGAATTCTTACAGGGTGAGCAAGATGGACAAAGTTTTGCGCAACCATGGAAACCCTCCGTTATTAATTTAATGCTGTGCGATACTGCTGCAACACGGTTAAAAACGTATCCAGCATCTCCATAAATGCGGATGCTGACTCACAATGTTTTTCTTTTACCTGTGCGCGGAGATCTAAACTATTATCAATCTGATATAAACAAGGTTGTCCTGCATGAAAGACTTCTTCATTGTGAGCTAACAACAGCGGGAATAGATTCGCGCTGCAATAACTGAGGGTAGAAAGATTAACTTCACCCAACTGTGCCCAAACCCAAATTTCCTCATCATTACTCTTGATATGAATAGTGGGGATATCATCTTTCATATGTAACGATATCGTAGAATGATTACTCAGATCTTTATCAAGAACATCTGACATTCCCACTTCTGCTAAAATCTCGGTTAGCAACGCAACGACATCATATTGCATAATTCACCCGTTAATTTTGTAATAAACCAATGACATCAATGTCTACGCTTTGTGAAATTTCACCGAATGAGAGCACATCCATTTCAGGATAATGTTCTTCAACCAACTTTTTTACAAAACGTCGAATATCAAGAGACACCATTAAAATAATATCCCTGGCATTGACTCCATTAACATGAATACTTTTTTCTAAACAATGCATAATTCGCTCAGTTTCTGGTGGTGGCAAGTTGATAAAGGTTCCCCCGGATGTTTGCCTGATACCATTACGCACCACCGCTTCCAATTCGTGTGACATAACAAATGCACGTATTTTCCCTTCTGTAGAAAATCTATTTGATATATAGCGAGATAACACACCACGCACATGCTCCACTAGCATAATGGGATCTTTTTCTTTCGGAGCCCACTGTACCAACGCCTCAAGAATTAATCGCATATTTCTGATAGAAATACGCTCTTGTAGCAAACGTTGAAAAACTTCAGTAATACGCTGAACGGTATTATTTCTGTAACACTCTTTAAGTAACTCTGGATACTTTTTATCAAGATCATCAAGTAATATTTTCGTCTCCTGAATACCGAAAAATTCAGTAATATTCCTCGCCAGAAGTGTCGATGCACAGACGTAAAATTCATCCTGAGCGCTGCGCGTATAGAATCCAAGACTGTGTGCTTTCTTACACTGCTCTTCCGGAAGCCAATAGGTTTTCACTTGATTAACTTCATTAACCTGTACTTTACTGTCCAGAACCTGATACTCATCGCCGCGTAGCAAGATCTTATGCATACCGGGAAAGAGCGGGAAGCTGGCGGCCTCAATCTCATTAATTAAAATGATGATGGTGTTTTGTGGTGTGTCTTTTTTATAGTTCATCACCACATCAGGTAAACGAACACCGTATTCAATAAAAAAGTGTCGTTTTAAATATGATGAAAAACCATATTGATTCACTATTTTTTCATATCCAGAAAATACAGTAACGATTAGAGGAATGGTTTCAGGGATAAACTCACCATCAATCACCACAGGTTTTCCCTTATCTTCAATGCCGTTCTCTTGCGGCTCTAAACGTGATGCCATCACTCCCCGTTGTTTTTCCTCCCGCCGGTGTTTAATATAGAGTCCAAACAACAGTACAGCCAATAGCAGAAATACGGCTAATGGAAAACCGGGTAGTAGGCCAAGTGCAATGGCAAGAACGCCGGTAACCACCAGTATAAATTTATTGGAAAACATGTCCTGGATGATTTTAGATCCCAGATTATTATCCTCGCTGTTATTTACACGAGTAACAATCAAGCCACCACTAATGGAAATAAGGAGCGCGGGGATCTGAGCTACCAATGCATCGCCTATCGTCAGCAGCGTATAGACTGAAAGCGCAGCCGACATACTCATCCCATGTTGCATCATCCCAACAGAAATGCCGCCCAACAAGTTAACAAATATAATGACGATACCGGCAATTGCATCGCCTTTGATAAATTTCATTGCACCATCCAGTGCGCCGTAAAGTTGACTTTCAGCCTCCAATACCGCTCGCCTCTGCCTTACTTCATTTTCGTCAATCACTCCTGCTTTGAGATCGGCATCGATACTCATTTGTTTTCCTGGCATGGCATCAAGAGAAAAACGCGCTGCCACCTCAGCGATACGTTCAGAACCTTTAGTAATAACAATAAATTGGACAATAGTGACAATAAAGAAAATCACAAAACCGACAATGAGGTTGTCGGCAATCACAAACTCGCCGAAACTGGCAATAATGTCTCCTGCATCAGCATCCGTCAACACCAAACGACTCGTACTGATGGATATTGCCAATCGAAAAATAGTACTGATTAATAAGATGGCAGGAAATGATGAAAAATCAAGAATCCTATTAATGTAAAATGACCCTAGAAATATCATCAATGCCATTGTTAAATTAAAACCAATAAGAAAATCGACCACATACGTAGGCAAAGGGATAATCAGCATCACGACGACAAGAATCATTATCACTAAAATAATGAGTTCAGGGCGATTTCTAATTTGTAGAATAAAGTTACGTAGCATCATATTTCAGCGTCATTTCTATATCAAAGTAATTATGCTTTACATCAGGTATAATAATCAGACCATGAACCTTTTCTACGCTCTTTATCATGAAAAGACGTCAGCAGCGAAGAGATAAAATTCAATAGGTATTGCTGACTTTCGGGGTCAACATACATTCTTTCTGGCGTTTTATCATACACCCATCTTAATATCTGAATTACGGTTGCACGTTGTGTTAACAGTAAAGGTCGCATAAAATCATGGTTAAAATCATAAAGTGAATTTTCAAATTGATGGGTCGTAACAATGCCATTAAGATAAAGCATGACTATATCACTTTCATCCATTATTTTTATTTCATTTTTTAAACTCTCACGAAACGGCAGCGTTGAAAATCGTTCATTTAACAGTAAGTCCAAAGTATGAATAGTTCTGGCATCAGATAATCTATCGCTTAACGGACCAAATTCATCAAAATGGATACCTGGCTCACTTGATTTCATATCAGCAATAAGTGCATTCATGGTAAAAGCCAATAAACGCTGCCGATTATTACATCCGTATTGTTCTATCCAGTCCTGATAGATAACGCTGCCTGGCAGGTCTAATTCTAAAAACCGCAAGTAACAGTCGCGTAAGTCCCCAGCAGATAAGCGCCCTTGGCCCTCCATGCTGATAAAACGTTTTGCAAGACGGCCAATATTTATGCCAGAACGCATTTTCGGCCAATCCGAGAATTTTTCAAGTTCGGATATCGCCTCTTTTATTCTTTTCTTTTGTAACGCAGAAAGCTGACGATTAAGCATCAGCTCACGTAATGCCAGCATTAGGTCACTGTCATTAGGGAAGAGGCTTCTGCCATATTTCAACAGCCCATCCTTGTTCAAGGACAATCTAGACACTTGCTTAATCAAAGCATCGTGTTTTTCGTCAGCTTTCTCTTCCAACATGGAAGAAAGAAAGTCGTTCTCAATATTGTCGTTCCTGCGGCCCATTCGGCTAAAGCGCCCAAATGTACTCAGCACATCTGCAAATTCCTCGGCCGCATTACTGATCTGCTCTTGCAGGTTCCTTACCGGTTGGTGCTCACTCTCCTCACTGTTGGCAGGCACCGTCGACCTGCTGTCCTCCTCCCTAAAATCCATTCGCAGGAGACTTCCTCGCCCAAGCGGAGATATCGCCATCTACATGCCTTACCGTTTGTTCATAAATTGCCGCAACATGGTGACCGTTGACTGCAATGTTGCGGTATCCTCGCCGGCAAGATTTCGCCCCAGTACCGGGTTATTCTCCCAGCGACCTTGCCAGGTTTCACCATACGCTAACAAGCGTGGCTGAATAAGAAAAAGCCGTACCATGTTTCTATGACTGGTGTAGGTGTAATCAAACAGCTTTCCCAACAGTGGGATATCTTTGAGCAATGGAATCCCCGCACCTCGCAACTCATCCTGCTCGCGACTGTAACCACCAATCAACAGGCTGTAGCCCATCGGAACACGGGCTGTGGTGCTGATTTGTGTATTGTTCACAACGGGCAATGCGTCAATACTCTCCATGACACCATTAGCCAGTGGTATTTTTCCATCTTGGATATTGAGTATCATCTCAATTTCCTGATTTTGTTTTCCTAAACGAGGGATAACACTGATCATCGTGCCAAATGTCACTTTCTCTAATGATGAATAACGTTCCCCTAATAATCGGGTGTAGAAACTGCTATTATTATCAAACAATGCAGGGACATTTTCCTGGGTAAGAATCTCTGGCCGGGAAACCACTTGTGCATTTCCCTTCTCAACCAGTGCAGTGACTTTTGTGAGAAAGTTCATACTGTTTGCCGGATTCAATGCACTTGTTGCACCATTAATATTAAAATTAACACCGACATTTCCTATATTTGCCTGACCTTGCCAAACGACCCCTAAGCTTTCTACATCATTTTTCGATATGTCAATAATCCATAGTGAGAGTTGGATTTGCTGTTTAGCAATATCTATTGTACGAATAAGATCGTCCACAAAGGCAACCTGTTTTTCACTCCCCTGAACCAGTAAACTATTGGTATCAGTATACGCCACAATATTGATTGTATTGCCCTCTACACCGCTGGAAACCTCATCCTTACGGGAATACGGACCGTAATTATCTCCTGATGTGGGGAGTAGACTTCTCATTCGGTGGACATATCCTCTATCCTGGGTATAGCGTATATCATTTTCAACGGTATCTGGCTCAGCGGATAGCGTTATATTTGTACTATTATAATTCCTTCTGTTGTTAAGCAATTGATTGAGTACCGTAGCCACACCAGGAATCGTTATTGGTGTATCTCGCAGCGAAAATGCCCGATCGTTAACAAAGGTATTCTTCAACTTGATTACCCTGATAACATTTTCTCCTGAACCTGGCTGAGAGTAAGTACTGTCAATATATTTTGCTGCAGCTGCCGCAAGATCAACATAAACGGGCGGCCCCGACAAATAAAACGAACCGGACCCACTGTGAGATCGGGGGGGGAAACGGTCGTCATATAATCCCGTCGATCGTAAGTAGGTCTCAAGACGATTGAATGAAGCATAGGCCAATTTGATGACGCGGCTTTGCATCTCATTGACATCGTAGACGTAAATCGAACTGCCATCGTCATACCAGATTAAAGCTATCCGGCTTGATAACGCATTTAATAATTGACGTGGATTGGTCAAATCAAAATTACCTGAAATACGTTTTTTCGCCGCTTCTACGCTAACAACAATAGGTTTCTTTAATACCCCACCAAGCACATAAAAAAGTTGCTGCACGCTGTTATTATTAGCAACATACGTCGTTGTGTTATCAGCTGAAAAAGCGTCCTTGCTGTTTATTGTATCATGTGGTGTCATGCTCTCTATCGGTAACGCACCCGACACAGGAAAAACCATGCTGATGCCTATAACAACCCCAAGTAGATAAAAATCCATTTTACCTCTTCTATTCATTCAGAAAGCCTTCCAAATTTTTGAACTCTCGTGGAGTTATGCCAAAAAGCGTTTTGATTTCCGTGGAGAAATGGGACGACGATGCGTAGCCGTTATTCCAGGCCACAGTCGCAATCGACTCATCATTCTCAATCAATTGCAACGCACTATACGCAGCTCGCCACATTCTGAGCTGTTTTTTCGGGCCACAGGTAAAAGCGTTATAACAAAGTTTTCTAAAGTAGGATTCTGAAACGCCATATTCTTTACAGGAATTATAAAGTTTATGAGACTTCATGCTTTTGCTGTTATCAAGAACTTGATCCAGCAAAAATTGAGCAACCCAATAGCTCTCGATACCGCGAATGAAATGGCATAATTTATTGATGACATCCGTATCGCTGATAAAATCGCGACAAAAAACCAAATCCATAAAGCTCATTTGTGCGTTATCAATGACCGCACAGAAGGTTTTTTCTGTTTCGAATAAGACTTTATGTTGCAGGGGGGCAGCATTCGCCCCCCATAGCCGAGAGGACTCTTTGAACCTATATTCAGTGAAGGCTAAAAAGGTCGCCAACTGGGTAATCAATGCTCGTCCCACTAGCCATTTGCCATGAAGCGATAACTCAATAGCACTATTTGACACCAATACCGCAGATTGATCTCCCGTAAAGGTAACTCGTTCCCGACTATTCATTATTGAAAAGGTAAATGTCGACTCAGAGGTTAATGGCCGGATAAAGAATAATGAGTCATTAATCCTAAAGTTTTCATCTGTGATGACTGAATCCTCAACCATTGCATTATAACCAGGAGTATATTTACAATTTTGTAGGTTAGTGTTGGTTGCAATACTCTTATTCTGAAGCTCTCTAGACATAGTGACCTCTGTATAATTCGCATGACATTTATTGAAAATTGCGTCAGCCATACTGAACTGCGCAACTCATACGCTCTAGAATAATATCGAGCCCACGATAGCTATCGGTGCAGTGTGCAGAGCCAGAATATTCACTTAAAAACAAGAGGTCAAGACACATCAAAAAATGTAAAAATAAATTAATCAAGATAATATATATATCACGGAAATATCATAATTATATTTATTCAACTCACCACCTAACTCACGTGAGTTTTAGAACCTGGAGATATTATTTTTTTATGAAATACATCAAACCACACCATAAGTCACTGATAAAAAATGAGCCCACCCTCTCAAACCATCCTGGATTAAAAACGCATAAAACAACCTAATCAACAATACAAACATAATAACAAATAAAAAAATCAAAAAAAAATCAACACCAAATCATTGTCATGTTGAATTAGGTCGCTATCATGTCCCTACATTTTCTCACCCGGTTTATAGAGAATATTAAAATAATACTTTGCTAAAAGGCATGTCTAACAGCATCAGTAAATGTAAGCATGGGTGTTATGACTCACCGAAAATCATCATTATAATCATACATGACTTCATTATTAATCATTAAGAGCAGAGCAACATCAAGAATTGCCATTCATTTTAAATGAACAAACTATTTAGGGTAGCCATATGAATGAAAAATACATTGATGACAATACAGGGAATAGAGAAACATTCACCCTAAAAATCCTTTTCGGCCCTATGTTTGGTTGTGAGTTAAACCTACCTGCGGATGACTATTTCTTCAACATTCACCCTCAAATAAAGCAGAATCACATAGGTGGTGATATGCAGGAAGGTGTTACGAACATGGCATCTTTCGCTTGTAAAACCTTATATATACCCTGCGAGGTCGATTCAGAAAACCTTCGTATTTCGTTAACCGAGAAAGTAGAAATTGATGGAAAACATGGATATCAGGTTGACATACTTGGACCCGACAATATAGGAATAGCGGTCATCGAAGAGAATGTTTTTTTTCAACATGGAAGCATTCGGCTCGCCCTTAAAAAATGCCATGAGGAATGGTCAGATGAAATATCTACTTATAATTGGACCAAAGCCTCCCCCCCCTATTTTTCTGATACATTGTTAGAAAAAACCCATAATAAAAAAACCAAAAAATATTCATTTTTTTTTCTTACATTGGCACTTTTTTTTGTTTTCATTTACATCGCCTGGTATGATTATTGGCAGAGACCCAGTCATGTCGCCTCACTCAATACGATTCTCGCTGGGTCACCTGCACCACTGAAGATCATTAAATCTGACAACAAGATTTATGTTTTTGGTGAGGGATATCAAGAAATGACTTGGTTACATGATGTTCTCTACAAACTCAATGAAACCACCAACGTCACTCCCATATGGACAACCAGAACAAGGAAGGAAGTGATAAAAAAACTGCATAACAAAGGTTTTCCTGTTTTACAATTGGATTTGACACTGCCCGAATTCCCTCAACTGTATACCTACAGAAAGCTTGATAATGAACAGAAAGCGGCATTAAAAACAGAGGCACATCAGTCACTCCCATATGCAAAACGAATTGATATTTTTTTTAAAGATAAAGAATCTCTTGTAAAGCAAGCCCAGCATGGACTTGAGCGTTTTCAGATTCTCTACCGCTGTGTTACTACCGACAGTGGCTTTGCGTTGATCATCAAGGATGACCTTAGTGATAGTGCAATAAACTCGCTGAATACGTTTATTACTGATTTTTACAATCAATGGGGAGATCAGATTGTTAGTTTTTCGGTCAATATGAACGAAAACATATTGAAAGATAAGTCTTATCTTAATGCGAAGGAAGGATATCTTTTTATATCCCCTAAGCATTGGTATTTTCCACTAAACAAAAAGGAAATAAATTATGGCTAATTATACCCCACAACATATTGACAGTATTTTTCTCGACAACATGTCTGGTGAATTTGAAGCAGGCACAAAACCTTTAATGGAAGCACTGAACGCAGCCCAAAAGAAGCTCCAAGAAGATCCATCAAACCCCTCTGTTCTGGCTGACTATCAGTCTAAGTTACAGGCTTACACCCTGTTTAGAAACGCACAGACAAGCACGATAAAAGCCTACAAAGATATCGGCGCAGCCATCATTCAAAACTTCCGTTAATGCTGCTTTGAATGGTTTTTATATTATTAATACTCGAGGAGTGTTCATGGAACTGACAAATAAGACATTAGTTGAGTTAACGCAACTGACCCCGGAAGAAAATGATTGGCAAGAATCCAGCTCAATGCGAGTCCACGACCAGACATTCTCCACTCTGGTATCCACTACCTTTAAACAAATGGGTGAAACAGACGAGCAATTTAAACAAGTCATTAATGCCCTAAGCAATTCACCACGGTTTTCCAGTAGTCCAGAGGCACTACTACAGCTACAAAGCTATCTTGGAGAATACAGTAATTACGTTTCATTAATCAGCACGCTGGCTCGTAAAGGCGTTAGCACGATAGAAACGTTGGAAAAAGCACAATGATGTTTTGGAAATGCGCCAAACTGCTGCTGGCCGCACTATTCTCCATGTTACTCATGGCGTGTAATGAGAACCACCTGCTTGAAAATTTGACTCAGCAACAAGCAAATCAGGTGCTTGCGGTTTTACAACAATACGATATTGCCGCTCAAAAGCAAGGTGGTGGAAAAGGCGGCTACACAATCACCATTAACCGTGCTGAGGTCACTGCGGCGCTATCGATTATCAATCTCTATCAATTGCCGTGGTCTGGTGATGTACAAATCGGACAAGCATTTCCTGATAGCGCTCTGGTCGCGTCTCCCAATGCGGAGCAAGCCAGAGTCATATCACTGCAAGAACAACGCCTCGAACAGTCATTACGTATTATCAGTCAGGTAGTAAATGCAAAAGTCCACATTAGTTACCCTTTATTCAGTAATGATACCGCCAATCGTTTCACATCTGATCATGTTGGCGTGATCATTACTCATAAGGGAAATATTGACGAAAGCATATTTATTTCACAAGTAAAGTCACTCATAAAAAACAGCCTGAGTAATATTCGCTATGAAAATATTTCTGTAGTGCTTTTTGCTGTTCCTACCATTCAATACGTCCCCCCCACAAAAACGCGCTCTGTCGAGCTCACCGTTTGGCAAGGCGCACTGATACTTGTTCTACTCATCGTAATAATGGCAGGAATTTATTTCATCGCAAAGATGATGCGCCGATCGTATCCCAATGATGCGGTGACAACCATGATGCATGATAAGGAGCCGCCGGCATGAATAGTTGCCATGAACAGCTCTTTCGTATTCTGTACCACCCCGTGGCGTACACCCACCCGTCTCATCTACCGGAGGCCTGGCGCGCAAAGGTGTATGCCAACGAACCATTACTGAATTACTGGCTTTATCGGCGTTACCAACTGACCGTCCCCCCTACAACCTGGGATGCATCATGCCCATCAGCAAACATCATGATAAAGCAGTGGCATCGCATGCCTGATATTGCTCATTTATTAGGTGGCTATCTTCTCAAATCATCCATGTCAGACCTCAGCCAGGCACTATTTTCCGATCCACAACTGCTGAGTTTTATTGCATTGCCACTGATCCACCATGTCGATCTCAACCCGCTAAAGCAAGGAAGGTATACGACGCAGGCTTGTGGAGCTAGGTTCATTTTAAATTTATGTCATCTGATCCCACAGGCACTGCAACAACGATTTATGCTGTTGTTCCCCACCGACATCGAACTCCCCAAAATAGACGCGCTACGTACACTCGATCATATCAACTTATTTAATATGGCCACGCATTATGCGAACAATTTCCCTGGCAGAACTGCCTGAAGAGTGCCGCGATGCAGTACTCATTACGGCTAAAAACCGTAAACGACAATGCCGTTCCCAAAATGCCATTGAATATACTTTACGCCGCTGCCATGAGATTCATGATGAACAAAAGCGGGCAGCCGACGAAGTAAAAAAACAGAAAGAGAAAGAAGGATTTTCCTCAGGTTTCAAGCAGTTCTTCACCACAGTGCTTTCCATGCTGAACGCCTATGAAACGCTACAGCATAAACGCTGGGCAGAGCAGCGCCATCACTTGCAGAAGGCACTTACTCAAACACTGCACGATCCGATCATCGTTGAATACGTGGTTACACAGTTAAACGCGCATTGCCACCCTGGCGACGCGATGACGCTTATCTTACCCGATGGTGTGGCTGTACCTGATTTATCACCGCATTTGACGTGTTTAACCACGCATGAGAATCACATTACGCTGCAATGTGGCTCGCACGCATTACGCTTTCCAACTGAAACACTTTGCCAGCAATGGATGATACAGGCAGACAATGAAACACAGATACTCACTCAGCAACTGAATGCCCTAATACCGGCAACGCTGCAAGAGATTATTGAAAAACTGCAACAGGTTATATCCCCCCCATGCACGGCTAAGGATAAACATTAATGATATCTCCCACATATCTTGAAGGAACGAATGTCGTATCAAAGAACGTCCCCAGTCAAGGCAATGATAACTTTGACGCACTGGTTTTGCGCTACCTTGACCTGCCCCCAGTATTAGATACAACGATCAGTTAGTAATGTCGGTTTGTTTAC
>CAXYYB010000005.1:0-194472 GCA_964293225.1 uncultured Symbiopectobacterium sp.
TTCGGGTGAGTGAACGCAGCCAACACACCTGCAACTTGAAGTATGACGGGTATAACTGTGCTAATCGACGAAGGACGGGCATCGCTATGAACATATTTGATCATTACCGTCAGCGTTATGACGCTGCCAAGGACGAAGAATTCACGTTGCAGGAATTTCTTAACATCTGTCAGCAGGATCGCAGT
Organism: uncultured Symbiopectobacterium sp.; assembly: GCA_964293225.1. Taxonomy (GTDB): domain Bacteria; phylum Pseudomonadota; class Gammaproteobacteria; order Enterobacterales; family Enterobacteriaceae; genus Symbiopectobacterium. The sequence continues at coordinate 186 of CAXYYB010000005.1, forward strand.
GCCTATGCGAGTGCCGCCGAACGATTGTTAATGGCAATCGGCGAACCTGTGATGGTGGACACCGCCCATGAGTCTCGCCTTTCCCGTTTATTCTCTAATCGGGTCATTGCACGCTATCCGGCCTTTGAAGAGTTCTACGGCATGGAAGATGCCATAGAACAGATTGTCGCTTACCTGAAACATGCCGCACAAGGGCTGGAGGAGAAGAAACAGATCCTCTACCTGCTCGGTCCGGTGGGCGGCGGGAAATCGTCGCTGGCTGAACGCCTGAAAGCCTTAATGCAACGCGTGCCGATTTATGTGCTGAGCGCCAACGGTGAACGTAGCCCGGTCAACGACCACCCGCTGTGCCTGTTCAATCCGCAGGAAGATGCCGATATTCTCGAAAAAGAGTATGCGGTGCCGCGCCGTTATCTGGGCACTATCATGTCGCCCTGGGCGGCCAAACGCCTGCGCGATTTCGGCGGTGATATCACCAAATTCAAAGTGATAAAGGTGTGGCCTTCCATTCTGGCACAGGTTGCGATCGCCAAAACCGAACCGGGTGACGAAAACAATCAGGATATCTCGGCACTGGTCGGGAAAGTGGACATCCGTAAGTTGGAGCATTTTGCGCAAAACGATCCCGATGCCTATGGTTATTCCGGTGCGTTGTGCCGCGCCAACCAAGGCATCATGGAATTTGTGGAAATGTTCAAAGCCCCTATCAAGGTGCTACATCCCCTGTTGACCGCCACGCAGGAAGGCAACTATAACGGCACCGAAGGCATTGCCGCCCTGCCGTTCAACGGTATCATTCTGGCCCACTCTAACGAATCGGAATGGGTGCAATTCCGCAATAACAAAAACAATGAAGCCTTTTTGGACCGTGTTTACATCGTCAAAGTGCCCTACTGCCTGCGCGTTTCCGAAGAGGTGAAGATTTATGACAAGCTGCTCGATCACAGCGAGCTGTCACACGCCCCCTGTGCGCCCGGCACGCTGGAAACCCTGGCTCGCTTCTCCATTCTGTCGCGCCTTAAAGAGCCAGAAAACTCCAGCATCTACTCAAAAATGCGCGTGTACGATGGAGAAAGCCTGAAAGATACCGATCCCAAGGCAAAATCCTATCAGGAGTACCGTGATTACGCGGGCATCGATGAAGGCATGAGTGGTTTGTCCACCCGTTTTGCTTTCAAGATCCTCTCGCGCGTATTCAACTTCGACCACAGTGAGGTTGCCGCCAACCCGGTACACTTGTTCTACGTGCTGGAACAGCAAGTTGAACGTGAGCAGTTCCCGCAAGAGGTGGCGGAAAAATATGTCGAGCACCTGAAAGGCTATCTGATCCCCAAATACGCCGAATTTATCGGCAAAGAGATTCAGACCGCCTACCTGGAATCCTACTCCGAGTATGGGCAAAACATTTTCGACCGCTATGTCACCTATGCGGATTTCTGGATTCAGGACCAAGAGTATCGCGATCCTGACACTGGGCAACTGTTTGACAGGGAATCGCTGAATGCCGAACTGGAGAAGATCGAGAAACCGGCTGGCATCAGCAACCCCAAAGATTTCCGTAACGAAATCGTCAATTTTGTGCTGCGTGCCCGCGCCAGCCACAGTGGCCATAATCCGAACTGGACCAGTTATGAGAAACTGCGCACCGTGATTGAGAAGAAAATGTTCTCCAATACGGAAGAGCTGTTGCCGGTGATTTCGTTCAACACCAAAACCTCGACTGATGAGCAGAAAAAACACGACGACTTTGTCGATCGTATGATGGAGAAAGGCTACACCCGCAAGCAGGTACGCTTGCTGTGCGAATGGTATCTGCGTGTCAGGAAATCATCATAACGTACGGGCAGCTTGACGACGTCATGCGGGGGAATCATGGCCTATTTCATTGATCGACGGCTGAACGGCAAGAACAAAAGCCTGGTGAACCGCCAGCGCTTTTTACGCCGCTATAAGTCGCAAATAAAACAGTCGATTTCCGAGGCCATCAACAAGCGTTCGGTAACCGACATAGACAGCGGGGAGTCTGTATCGATCCCTCAGGGCGACATTAGCGAACCGATGTTCCATCAAGGGCGCGGTGGGAAGCGGCATCGCGTCCATCCCGGCAACGACCATTTTGTTACCAACGATCGTATCGAGCGGCCACAAGGAGGTGGCGGCAGCGGTGGCGGTCAAGGCAACGCCAGTAAAGATGGTGAAGGCCAGGATGAGTTCGTGTTTCAAATCTCCAAGGATGAATACCTCGATCTGCTGTTCGAAGACCTGGCGCTGCCTAATCTGAAAAAGACCCAGCAGCACCAAATGAACGAGTACAAAACGCACCGTGCGGGTTACACCGCTAACGGTGTGCCTGCCAACATCAGCGTGGTACGCTCGCTGCAAAATTCACTGGCGCGGCGTATGGCAATGACGGCAGGGAAACGGCGTGAACTGCACCAACTCGAGGAAGATCTGGCCGAACTTGAGCACACCGAGCCAGCGCAATTGCTGGAAGAAGATCGGTTGCGCCACGAAATTGCGGCACTGCGCGAGAAGATTGCGCGAGTGCCCTTTATCGATACTTTTGACCTGCGTTTCAAGAACTATGAACGCCGGGCCGAGCCATCCAGTCAGGCCGTGATGTTTTGCCTGATGGACGTTTCCGGCTCGATGGATCAGTCCACTAAGGACATGGCGAAACGTTTTTATATTCTGCTCTATCTGTTTTTAAGTCGGAATTATAAGAACGTGGATGTGGTTTACATTCGCCACCATACCCAAGCCAAAGAGGTCGATGAAGAAGAGTTTTTCTACTCTCAGGAGACCGGCGGCACCATTGTGTCCAGCGCATTGAAGCTGATGGAGGAAGTGGTTAAAGCGCGCTATAACCCGTCACAGTGGAATATTTATGCGGCACAAGCCTCCGATGGCGATAACTGGGCCGATGACTCACCGCTGTGTCACGATATTCTGGCTAACCAGCTGTTGCCTTTTGTGCGTTACTACAGCTACATCGAAATCACACGTCGCTCACACCAAACCCTGTGGCGAGAGTATGAAGCACTGCGTGATGCCTACCCCAATTTTGCTATGCAGCATATTCGCGATCAGGACGATATTTATCCCGTATTTCGCGAATTGTTCCGCAAGCAAACCGTTAACGCTTAATCGCCCAACCTTCCGCCAGCCTTCGTGCTGGCGGAAACCAGCCCGTATCAATTCGCGTCAAAGCACGGCGGAGATTCTGCCAAGGTCGAATCTCCCTCACCCAAAGCACGTTGCAGCATTACCGTGTCCAGCCAGCGCCCGTGTTTTAACCCTACGCTTGCCAGCGTTCCCACCAGGGAGAACCCCGCCTGGCGGTGTAAACGCAGCGATCCCTCATTTTCACTGTTACCCACAACCGCAATCAGTTGGCGGAAGCCATGTTGCTCTGCCCACTCAATAGCGTGAGCCAGAAGCGCTTTCCCGACGCCCTGCTGCTGATACTGCGGATCAACATAGATCGAATCTTCAAGCGTATACTGGTAGGCTCGGCGCTCACGGTAGCGTGACAGGTAACAATACCCTGCTACACCGCCGTTTTTGATGGCCACAAACCAGGGAAGACCGGCATCATGGCTCTTCTTCAACCGGGCGCGCATCTCGTTGATATCTGGTGGCTCTGTTTCAAACGATGCAGTACCGTGAATAACGTGGTAGGCATAAATTTTCTGGATAGCGCTGATGTGTTGTTCTTCTGCTGCAATAATGTTCACGGTTTTACTCCCAAAATAAACCGAACACAGGCTACGTGAAATCCGCCAAGGCTGATACCCACCTACGCTTATAAACCGTATAAGGAAAATGAAGGATGGGACAGTTCAATCTCGACCAACTGGTCACCTATAAACGAGTCATACAGCGTGGAAGTTTTACCTCAGCCGCCGCCGCACTGGGTGTTTCTCAGCCTGCGGTCAGTCTGAAAATACGGCAATTGGAACTGGCACTTCACGTGCGGCTGGTTGAACGGACGGGTCGAGGTGTCCGTCCCACTGCTGCAGGGCTGGCACTGCTCGATCACTGTGAGAACATTGAGAATGCCGTCAATGCAGCCATGCAAGCCATCGCGCAGCACCAGCATGACATCAGCGGAAATGTGGTCATAGGTACCGGCGCGACGGCCTGCATCCATTTACTGCCAACGCTACTGTGCCAGCTCCAGAAAGCACATCCGCGTTTGTCTATCGGCGTCAGAACCGGAAACACGCAGGATATCGTCAGAGCAGTGGAAGAAAACAGCATTGATATGGGGTTGGTTACGTTGCCCGTTAATGGCCGAAGCCTGAGTGTTACGCCTGTAATGAAAGATGAATTTATCGCGATCGCTCAGGCAAACAGCATCGGTGGCACATCGACCTTCACGCCCACAATATTAGCTGATAAGCCGTGGATCGCTTTTGAGACCGGCAGCAATACCCGACAACTTATTGATGGCTGGTTTCACGTAGACGGCAAGACAGCCACCCCCACAATGGCACTAGGAAGCATTGAAGCCATCAAAAGGATGGTCAGTGCAGGGTTAGGTTACAGCATTGTACCCAGCATGTCGGTGATGACGCCTGCCGATAAAGTGGGCCTGGATGTCTATCAACTGGAGCCAACGCTGCATCGCGTGCTGGGCATCGTGATGCGGCAAGATAAAGTTATTAATCGCAGTATGGCAAAAGTGCTTGAACGCATCCATACCCTGACAGACAGCAGTGTTACGCCATTTTGATTTGAATACCCGCACACAATGTTATGTTATATCATAACTTATGGTGCATTATAACATTGTGTTACTGTGTAACAGGAACTCCCCGGCATGGCGTTGCTTACCGTCGATAACCTCACCCTCACGCTTAACGGGTTGATAAAACTCAACAACATCAGTTTTTCCCTGCATCCCGGCGAGCGTGTCGCACTTCTCGGGGCATCGGGTTCTGGAAAATCGCTCACTGCACGCGCCTTGTTAGGGCTCCCCCTTGCAGGCTCGACGATAAGTGGCAACATCCATTTTTCTGGGCAAAACAGATTAACGCAGCAACCGCGCATTGCCGCCATTTTCCAAGATACCTCGGCCGCGCTGCATCCTCTGATCGGCGTCGGCAAGCAATTGGTACTGGTGTTGCGCGCTAACGGCGCAACATCCGCGCGCGCCGCGTGGGAGGCAGGACTCTCGTTACTGGCTAGCGCAGGATTTTCCCAGCCAGAACACATCGCCCATCGCTATCCGGGTGAGCTTTCTGGTGGGCAACGTCAGCGGGTCTGTATCGCGCTGGCACTCGCCAGCCAAAGCGCGCTGCTGATTGCCGATGAACCCACCACCGCACTGGACGTCATCACCCAGACACAGGTACTACAGGCGCTAAAAACCTATGCCCATGCACCTGAACGTGCCCTGCTGTTTATCACCCACGATATCGCCGTAGCCGCTGTGCTTTGCCAGCGGGCGTTGATTTTGTCCGATGGCAAGATCGTTGAACAAGGCACAATCGATGCGCTGCTTCGTCACCCGCAGCACCCTTACACTGTCGCATTGATGACGGCTGCACGGCAACAGCGTCATCAGGTATCTCAGAACGCGTTAGCGCTGGCGGGGTAACGTAAGATGTCTGCTTCTGCCTTACACGTTGCCACTGCGCCGCCTTTTCTGGCAGTGCATGGGGTAATCCATCGATATCCGCTGCCGGGCACACGCTTCTGGCAAGTCGCACAGTATCATTGCGCCTTAAATGAAGTGACGCTGTCACTTCATAAAGGTGAGCATGTGGGACTGGTGGGAGCCTCGGGTGCCGGAAAATCAACGCTGCTGAAGATTTTATTGGGATTAGAAACGCCAGATTCAGGCACTGTGAGCTGTCAGGGCCGTGCCGTTGTTCCAGCGTCCATCGCTGCACTGCGCTGGTATCGCCGGTTGGTACAGTATATTCCCCAAGATCCCGCCTCTACGCTGGCACCCCATAAAACGGTTGCACAGTCGATTGCCGAGCCACTGCATTTTTTAGGCCATGGCGCACCGTCGATGTCGGCATTGCAACGCACCCTTGACGATGTCACCTTGCCCGTATCACTGTTGCACCAGCGCGTGGGAACACTTTCCGGTGGCCAAGCGCAGCGGGTAGCTATTGCTCGCGCCCTGGCCTTGCGACCGGCTTTCCTGATTGCTGATGAACCGGTGAGCGGCTTAGATTTGCCGTTACGCGAGCAGATAACGGCGTTATTTCACCAACTCGCCCAGCACTACGATATGGGACTGTTGCTGGTCTCCCATGATATCTCCACCGTGGCGACGCTGTGCCAACGCGTATTGGTCATGCATGAGGGGCAGATTGTCGAGGACAGGCCGTGTCACGCACTGCTCTCCACGCCTTCCCATCCTCATACGCAGGCGCTGCTGGCGGCCATCCCAACACTCCCTGATTGTTATTGCTAATTTATCCCTGAAAGGATGCTGTTATGTCGTTAGTCTATCGCCACATTTTCCCTTTAGCGCTGGTCATTGGCAGTGCCGGGCTTACTGGCTGCTTTGGCAGCGAAGAGACAACTATGCCGAAAGCCGCCAGCGATCGCATTCGCATCGCGATGCTGCAACCGCCCCGTGCGGGCCTGACCCCGCTCAGCGATGACGCCTTCAAGCTTTCGCGTTGGAGCAGCAGCGAAACGCTGATCGTGCTGGATGAGAATGGTGACGCACAACCGGCGTTGGCGACGGCCTGGCAGTCAATAAACGACACCACCTGGCGCTTCACGCTGCGCCCCGAGGTGCGTTTCCACGACGGTGAACGGCTGACACCGGACGTCGTGGTCAATGCGCTCAGCGCGGCGACGCGTGCCGCCCCCAAACCGCGTATTCTGGATGGCGTTACGCTGCACATCAGCGCCGACGGCGACAACGCGGTGCGGGTGACCACCGCCACCCCCGATCCTCTGTTGCCCCAGCGGCTCTCCAGCCCACAACTGGCTATCCTCTCACCCAATGCGTATCAGGAAGGCCGCGTTGATCCGATCCGCCACGGCAGTGGCCCGTTTGTGTTAACTGCCGTTCAGGGCACTAGCCACGCCACGCTTGAGCGCTTTGATGGTTACTGGGGTGCGCCTGCGCAGGCTTCTGGCCTTGATGTCGATTTCGTTCCCGATGGAACAGCCCGCGCCGCTGCGTTACGTAGCGGCAGCGCGGATATTGTGGAAGCCGTGCCGGTCGCGCAAGCCCCCTTGATCGATCCCGCGCTGATCCATGAGGTCCCGATGCCGCGCACCAATACCCTGTATCTCAACACCCGCATCGGCCCACTGCGTGAAGCCGGACTGCGTGCTGCGGTGCGCGATGCCGTTCAGCGGGAGGTGCTGGTAAAGAACGTGTATGAGAATCGCGCTGATATCGCCCAGGGCTTGCTCGGCCCGGCACTGCGTTGGGCAGCGCCACTGCGCCAGGCGGTAGACCAGCCGACCCCCGCACGCCATCCACAGGGAGCGGTTATCAAACTGGCGACCTTCAGCGATCGCGCTGAACTGCCAGAAGTGGCCGTTTATCTGGCACAGCAGTTAACCGCAGCCGGGTTTACCGTTCAGCAAGAAGTGCGTGAATACGCCCAGATTGAAGCCGATGCGCTAGCCGGAAAGTTCGATGCTTTTATCCTCTCGCGTGCCACGGTGCTGGATTCCGGCGATCCGGTAGCTTATCTCTACAGCGATTTCAGTTGCAAAGGGTCGTTTAACCTCTCACAGCTGTGCGATCCTGCTGTCGATGATGCGTTGCTCACCGCTGCCGCTATTCCCGCCGGAGAGGCGCGGCGTAAGGCCATTATGGCAGCCGAACAACGTATTCTCACCACGGATGCGGCGATCCCCTTGCTGCACGAGCGGGTGATTCAGGGTGAAGCGACCGGTGTGCGCCAGGCAGCACGGGATCCACGTGAACGGATGCTGGTTACACCACAAACGCACATCACTGGGCAAATGTACCAACCATGATAGCCTCTCCCTTACGCTTCGGAGCGGTTATCACTCCTCTGGTATCCCGTGCCGTAAGCGCCTTTGCCGTTATCGCGCTTATTGGCCTGCTGCCGTGGCTTTCCGGCAGCGATCCGGCGCTCAGCGTACTGCGCGCCAAATCCGCTGAGCAAGAAGCAACCCCCGAGGCGTTGCAGGCCATTCGCAGCCAACTGGGTTTAGACCAAGGTCCAATAGCGCTGTTGTGGCAGTGGTGGCGCGGTATATTACAGGGGGATGGAGGGCACTCCTGGATCTCTGGCAAGCCGGTATTGCCCGCCATGTTAGATGCGGTCGGCGTATCGCTGACGCTGATGGGGGCGGCCTTAACGCTAGCCATACTGGTTGCTGCGCTGTTGTGCGTGTCCACGCTGCGCAATGGCCTGAGTGGTAAGGCGGATAACAGCCATGGAGCGTGGGCAATGGCATTCACTACCCTGCCAGAATATTTGCTGGCGTCCCTTCTGCTGGTGGTCGGGGCGGTCTGGCTGCCGCTGTTTCCGCCGTATGGCTGGCACGGCGTACAACACCTGGTACTGCCTGCGCTGGCGTTGGGGCTGCCCGCAGGGGGATTACTGGCGCGCTTGCTGGCGGATGCACTGCGCAGCACGTTTGCCGAGCCGTGGCTTATTACCTGGCGCGTGGCGGGCGTGAGCCAATTTGATTGTGCCATCGCGGTTCTGAGGCGCGTACTGCCTGTGTTACTGCCACAGATTGGCTTAATCACCGTTGGGCTGACAGGGGGGGCAGTGGCGGTAGAAAAGATCTTTGCTATCCCCGGTTTGGGGCGTGCCACGCTTGGGGCCTCAGCCGCACAGGATCTGCCCGCCCTGCAATGCGGCGTTCTGCTGTTATTGCTGATTGCAACGGTGAGCGGCACCCTTGGCAACCTGCTACGTCAGTTGATACTGGGGCGTGCGCTACGCAGTGGCTCCTTGTCCGCCCCAACCATCAGCCCCACGATGCCGCCGCACTATGCCTTCCCGACAACGATTGCCGTGGCGTTGGTACTGCTGATTGCGGTCGGACTGACCCGCGATCCGCTGGCCTCTGATTTTCTGCGCTTGCAACCTCCTAGCCTAGCGCTACCGTTAGGTGCCGATGCCACTGGGCGCGATCTGCTGGCTCGCGTGGCGCACGGTGCATTTGCTACGCTCATCACCGCCGCCGGTGTCAGCATTGCCTGTTTGCTTGTCGGTATCGTGTTTGGACTTTTCCCGCGCCTGTTTATCGGTCCGATGGAGATAGCCAATGCGCTGCCGCCCATGATGGCGGGTCTTATCGTCGTTGCCCTGACCGGGCCCTCTACCTATGGTGCGGCACTGGCGGTGATGTTGGTGAGTTGGGCACCGCTGGCGGCGCATACTGCCGCGCTGGTTGAGGAGATTCTTGCACGCCCTTACGTGCGCATAACCCCACTGCTTGGCATCGGCCGTTGGCATCGTTTCACGGGCTATGTATTACCTGCATTGATTGGCCCGGTCACACGTCACGCCTTGGTACGTTTTCCCGGTATCACACTGGCATTGACGGCATTAGGTTTTCTCGGATTGGGGCAACAACCGCCGTACCCTGAATGGGGACGAATTGTTGCTGAAGGCATGCCTTACATTGAGCGAGCGCCCTGGGCGGTGCTGGCTCCTGTTATCACACTGATGCTGCTGGCCATGCTGGCGGTCTCATTGGGGCAAATGACCCAGGCTGCAACGAGCAAAAAGTGACATCGTCACTTAAAACAACTCATCAGCCCACTGCGGTGAAGATGGCAATACCCTCACCGCAGCGTAAACCGCCGCATCGCCACAAAACACCAAAAAACACGTCTTCCATAGTAAAGCGCGCCCGTTGTGTCGTACCATTCGCGATGGGGACCGCTGGTGGCGGGTCCACTGGTTGACCGCGTAGGACGCTGGCACTTGCCATGCTGTGTGCCACGCTGTTGGCGCTGCGCGCCCAGCGTTTAAGCGCAAAGACGCGCGGCACGATTAGGTCGCTCAGTTGATCGCAGCGCGTGCTGCGATCGTGCTCGAATTTACGCGCTGGCGTAACGAAATATCGATAAATCGTCGTGGGCGATGTCAGGCGTCTTGCCAGAAATGATATCCGCCAGCAGTTGCCCTGAACCGCACGCCATCGTCCAGCCCAACGTACCGTGTCCTGTATTGAGATAAAGATTGGCGAGGGGAGAGCGGCCCACCAGCGGCGTACCATCTGGTGTCATCGGGCGTAGCCCGGTCCAGAACGTTGCCTGCTCTACCGGCCCCGCGTCTGGGTAAAGGTCGCGCACCACCATTTCCAACGTTTCACGGCGTTTAGGGTTAAGGGCGGTGTCAAAGCCAACGATTTCTGCCATGCCTCCGACACGAATACGGCGATCGAAGCGCGTCACGGCCACTTTGTACGTCTCATCAAGCACCGTTGAAACCGGTGCAGCGGCTTCGTTGGCAAGCGGCAGCGTGAGTGAATAGCCTTTCAGGGGATAGACCGGCAGGTGCATCCACTGGCGTACCAGCGCCGTCGAGTAGGAGCCGCAGGCCACCACATAAGCATCTGCAGTGACTGTTTTCCCATTACACCGCACCTCAGTGACACGATCGCCCTCCACCTGCACGTGTTCGACAGATTCGCCAAAGCGAAAAGCTACACCTGCCGCCTGGGCCATTTCAGCCAGGCGCTGCGTAAACAGTTGGCAGTCGCCCGTTTCATCATGGGGCAAACGCAGCCCACCGCTGAGCTTATGCGCCACCGCAGCAAGCGCAGGCTCTACCGTCGCCAGTTCCTGCGAGGTCAACAATTGGTACTGCACGCCAGCATCGCGTAATACCGCAATGTCCCGGCTGGCATTGTCATACTGCTGCTCGCTGCGAAACAATTGCAGCGTCCCGCCTTGACGCCCTTCGTACTGAATCGACGTGCGTGCGCGTAATGCCTGCAAACAGTCACGGCTGTATTCTGCCAAGCGCACCATCCGCGCCTTATTGACCTGATAATGCGCGGAATCGCAGTTCATCAGCATCTGCCACATCCAACGTAGCTGGTCGCTGGAACAATCGGGCCGGATAGCTAACGGCGCATGGCGCTGGAACAGCCACTTTATGGCTTTTAAGGGAATGCCGGGTGCAGCCCAAGGTGCGGAATAACCGGGGGAAATTTGCCCTGCATTACCCGCACTGGTTTCCAGCGCCGGTGCAGGTTGTCGGTCAACGACCGTGACCTCATGCCCTGCCTGACACAAATACCACGCCGTGCTGACGCCAATAACACCACTGCCTAAAATGACAACCCGCATGTTGACTTATCTCCGTGATAACTCGCCGTTTGCGGCGCAATATGCTACCTGAATCGCCACTACCCAAAATAAAAAGCTAATGTAACACGGGATTTACCGTTGTCACGCTTGGCTAACATACTATTTATCTATTATTACGCGGGTGAAGTACCGTTTTATGCTGCTGTTTTGACCGCAATATTTTCTGCCAAACACCGGTTTTCACGGCACTTTTATCAGAGTGAGCTACGATTAATAGAGTCTGCACGAAAGCGTGTAGAGGGCACTGTGGGGGGCGCGCTGATGGTGACAAAAACAAAGACTCGAGTACCGCAAGCTGAGACACGTTTGAATGATGGACCAGACTGGACGTTCGATTTGCTGCAAAGCTATCTTGAGGAGATTGATCGGGTGGCGAAGCACTATCGCCTTGAAACCTACCCACATCAAATCGAGGTGATCACTTCTGAGCAAATGATGGATGCCTATTCAAGCATCGGCATGCCCATCAATTATTCCCATTGGTCGTTTGGTAAGCGATTTATCGAAACCGAACAGCGCTATAAGCACGGTCAGCAAGGGTTGGCCTATGAGATCGTCATCAACTCCGATCCTTGTATCGCTTATCTGATGGAAGAAAACACCATCACCATGCAAGCCTTAGTGATGGCGCACGCCTGCTATGGTCACAACTCCTTTTTTAAAGGTAACTATTTGTTTCGAAGTTGGACCGATGCAGGCTCCATCGTTGACTACCTGATTTTTGCCCGTCAATACATCGCCCAATGCGAAGAGCGTTATGGTGTGGAAGAGGTCGAACAACTGCTTGATTCCTGCCATGCGCTGATGAATTACGGTGTCGATCGCTACAAACGCCCGCAAAAGATTTCACTGGAAGAGGAAAAACTGCGTCAGAAAAGCCGTGAGGCCTATTTGCAAAGTCAGGTCAACGAACTGTGGCGCACCCTGCCACGCCGCGATCCCGAAGTGTCGCTCGAAGCGACGCGCCATTTCCCTCGCGAACCGCAGGAGAACATTCTCTATTTTATGGAGAAGAATGCGCCGTTGCTGGAACCGTGGCAGCGCGAAGTGCTGCGTATTGTGCGTAAGGTCAGCCAATATTTTTACCCACAAAAACAGACTCAGGTCATGAATGAGGGCTGGGCGACGTTTTGGCACTACACCATCCTCAATCATCTCTACGACGAAGGGAAAGTGACCGAGCGGTTTATGATGGAGTTCCTGCACAGCCACACCAATGTAGTCTATCAGCCGCCGTACAACAGTCCTTATTACAATGGCATTAACCCTTATGCGCTCGGGTTCACCATGTTTCAGGATATCAAGCGGATTTGCCAGACGCCAACGGAGGAGGATCGCTACTGGTTCCCTGATATCGCGGGCAAAGACTGGCTGGAAACCCTGCATTTCGCCATGCAGAACTTCAAGGATGAAAGCTTTATCAGCCAGTTTTTGTCACCCAAGGTGATGCGCGATTTCCGGCTGTTTACCGTGCTGGATGATGACCATAACAATTATCTGGAAATCGCCGCGATCCACGATGAGGAAGGCTACCGGATGATCCGCCAGGAACTGTCCGCACAGTACAATCTCAGCAATCAGGAGCCCAATATTCAGGTCTGGAATGTGGATCTGCGCGGTAACCGTTCGCTGACGCTGCGCTATGTTCCTCACCACCGCGCACCGCTCGACAAGAGCAGCCACGATGTGATGAAACACGTACACCGGTTGTGGGGATTTGATGTTTATCTGGAGCAACAGAATGCAGATGGCAGTGTAGAGTTGGTTGAACGCTGTCCGCCGCGTAATCCAGGGATCAACTAATGCCTATGCCACGTGTCGCGCTCACACAGTGCGCGGCACGTGACGGCATTAATTAGCGACGAACCTCAGCAATATCACGCGGGATCTGGTTTTGCATGCTGTGCCAGATAGCGCCGCTCTCTTTCCCGTAGGTACGCACGGCATCCATTACGCGTTCGTGTTGCCCTTCTTTCGCGATAGTTTCCAGATGAGCATAAAAATCGATAGCCAGCTTACGCGCATCCAGGTTGGAGAAGTAGTAACGTCCAACCCGCATATACAGCCCTTTCAGCCCGTTAAGAATCAACCCATAGATCGGGTTGCCTGACACAAACGCCAATCCGCGGAAAATCGCATAATCAAGTTGAGCAAAGGCATCGGCATTGTCTTCGACACTGGCACGCTGTATTAATACTTCCTGACTCTTATCAGGGTGTTGACGCAGGGCGGTACGAATAAAGATCGCAGCAATGTTGGTGCGTACAGCCAGCAGATTATCGATCAGTTGCGGCACGCTGTCGTGATCGAGCCGTGCCAGCGTCTCCAGGATATTCAGCCCAGATGTTTCCCAAAAATTATTGATTTTCGTGGGTTTACCATGCTGAATCGTCAACCAGCCATCACGTGCCAGGCGCTGTAGTACCTCGCGCAACGTGGTACGGGTTACCCCGATCAGTTCTGATAACTCACGTTCCGCAGGTAAGATAGAACCGGGAGGAAAACGATTATTCCAAATGCTTTCGATAATATATTCTTCCGCGAATCCAGCAGGACTTTGCGCCTTGATAACCATGTGTGTGATGTTCCATTACGATATAAAAGCGGACTCATCATACCAGAGCAGCCCGCCATCACATAGCGTGGCAGGGGGACAAAAACAGAATTCCGCTAGAAACTGTGACACTTCACAAGCTGATTTATTTAAAAGTCATCGCATTGCGCTTAGTATTGATCAGCGCGTTTGCCGTCAGTGAACGGTAAACCAGATTTCACACCGTTAAACAATAAGGGAACCGCAAAGAAAATGACGGACATGTCGATAAGACGCACACTGCAAAATAATTTTCTGGGACAATGCCCCGGCTGGTATAAATTAACCCTGCTGGGTTTCCTCATCCTCAATCCTTTGGTGTTTTTTTGGGCCAGTCCTTTTTTAGCGGGCTGGTTCTTGGTTGCCGAGTTTATTTTTACGCTAGGCATGGCCTTGAAATGTTACCCGCTTCAGCCCGGCGGCCTACTGGCGCTGCAAGCGGTGTTTATCGGCATTACGAGCCCAGAGCAGATCTGGCATGAGGTTTCTCGCAATATTCCCGTCATCACGCTGTTGATGTTTATGGTCGCGGGCATCTATTTTATGAAGCCGCTGCTGCTGTTCGTGTTCACGCGGCTGTTACTGCGCATTCGTTCCAAGATAGTGCTTTCACTCGCCTTCTGCCTGGCGGCAGCATTTCTGTCGGCTTTTCTGGATGCCTTGACCGTCATCGCCGTGGTGATTGGCGTCGCCACCGGGTTTTACGATATTTACCATCGATACATCACCGGGCTGGATCAACATGCCGAGGCCATTAGCGCTGAACATGCGCAGACGTTGGAACAATTTCGCGCCTTTCTGCGCAGTTTGTTGATGCACGCGGGCGTGGGCACGGCCCTCGGCGGCGTGATGACCATGGTCGGTGAACCACAAAACCTGATTATTGCCAAAACCGCCGGCTGGGATTTCGCCAGCTTTTTCTTGCGTATGGCGGCGGTTACCGTCCCGGTATTCGTATGTGGTATCGCTACCTGTATTCTGGTAGAACGCCTCAAAATTTGCGGCTACGGTGCCACACTGCCGGACACCGTGCGTCAGGTGCTGGAGGATTACGAACGTAAGACCAGCGCGGAACGGGCACCGCAGGAACGCATGATGCTATGGATTCAGGGCGTTATTGGCATCTGGCTGATTGCGGCTCTGGCGTTGCACTTGGCGGAAGTCGGTTTAATCGGACTGAGCGTGATTATTCTGGTTACCTCATTTTGCGGCATCACCGAGGAGCACGCCATTGGCAAAGCCTTTCAGGATGCCATGCCCTTTACCGCACTGCTTACCGTGTTCTTCGCTATCGTCGCAGTAATTATCGATCAGCAACTGTTTACACCGCTGATTCAGTTGGTGCTTCAGGGCTCAGCACAAGATCAGCTTACGCTGTTTTATCTGTTTAACGGCCTGCTTTCTTCCATTTCCGACAATGTGTTCGTCGGTTCTATCTATATCAACGAGGCGCATCAGGCCTTTGTACAAGGCCGCATCTCACAGGAGCAGTTTGAGCTGTTGGCGGTAGCGATCAATACCGGTACTAACCTGCCTTCAGTCGCAACACCCAACGGGCAGGCCGCCTTTCTCTTTTTGCTGACCTCGGCCCTGGCCCCGCTCATTCGACTTTCTTATGGCAGAATGGTGATCATGGCACTGCCCTATACGATAGTCATGACGCTGGTAGGCTGGCTGTGCGTTGCCTTCGCGTTAGTACCTGCAACTGAACTGCTTACTGAATGGCAGTGGATAGCGCAACCAAAACTGTAAACACAGACGCATCGCTACGCACAACTATCGTGTATAGTGAACGGGTTACAACGCTCAACCGTAGCGTGCGATGCGTCAAAGGATGGCAATCGCAAAAATGATATATAAAGAGTATCAAATAAATAGATTGTTACGTTTTGCTCAGTGAAATGATGGCGTCATTGCCTGTACCGTCTTTGCCGCCAAATCGATCATTTTTTTTAGCATGGAATATTCGTTATGTTGCGATTTCTTAACCGCTGCTCACGTGGGCGCGGTGCCTGGCTGTTAATGGCTTTGACGGCGTTCGCCTTTGAATTGGTCGCGCTTTATTTTCAGCATGTCATGTTGCTCAAACCTTGTGTGCTCTGTATCTACCAGCGCAGCGCACTGTTCGGCGTGATGGGTGCCGGGTTGCTGGGGGCTATCGCACCCGCGACGCTGCTGCGCTATCCAGCCATTTTCCTGTGGATCTACAGTGCAGTCGAAGGACTAAAGCTCGCCTGGGAGCACACCAATGTCATGCTACATCCTTCACCGTTTGCCGTGTGTGACTTCTTTGTCAACTTCCCGTCATGGCTGCCGCTCGATAAATGGCTGCCCTCCGTGTTCGTTGCCTCCGGTGACTGTGCCGAGCGCCAATGGCAGTTCCTGTCACTGGTTATGCCACAGTGGATGCTGGTGATTTTCGGCGCGTTTCTGGTGATGGGCGTACTGGTGCTGATTTCCCAGCCGTTCAAGCCTAAACGTCGCGACCTGTTTAGCCGTTAACCCTGTTGTTGCCAGATGGCGCAAGCCATCTGGCCCCACAACGGCGTAAGGCTTTGTCGGCCGTGCGCGATGTCAGTGGTGCAGCGAGGAGTCTAGCGAATACCTGAGATCTTTACGAGATGCGTCCAACACCACAACGCGTATATGCCGATTGCAAATAAACCCTATCTCATCGCGATCGTTTGCCAGTATGTAATAGGCATCTGAAGTTTCAGAAGGATTAAAACACCCCAGCACACGGTACGCCGTCCCCGCCGAAAATCCGTTTTGCAGCGGCAGCGGCCGAGGGCCGTTGTCCAACTTCTGAATTCGTAGATATACCCCTTGCTCTAACCAAAGCATCACGCCTCATTTACCGTTAATGACATAAACTAAGAATGTAGTTAACGCCCGCGCATAACAGCTAGTTTACCAGGATTAATTAACGCTACACTGGCGATATTAGCGCGTCGGGATGCGTACCCTTATATCCGCATTAAGCACGTCCGAGGGCAGGCGATAGTGGAAAAAATCACCCTGCCCTTAACGGTAGCGCATTGAGTGACTATATTTAGATGACACAAAGTGAACTACCCAATGTGCTACCAGCACCGCTGTTCGACGTTCTTTTATGCATCGTCATCTCTCAACGAAAAAATCCATAAAAAACGTCGTCCTACAATAGTTACCTAGCCCACACTGGTTTATTCAGGATATGGTCCTGCCAATCGACAACCTCTGTTTCACGCACCGCAATGTGACGCACAGAGATGCGTTCACTGTGCATCAGCGCTTTGTTGCCCGCTCGCAGCGGATGCCAGCCGGGCAGATCTTTTCCTTCGTGGATCAGGCGATAGGCGCAGGTCGCTGGCAACCAATCGAAAGAGAGCAGGTTTTCGCGCGTCAGTTTGATGCAATCCGGCTCATACTCAAATCGCCGCTCATAGTTACGGCATTGGCAGGTTTTGATGTTTAACTGATTACAGGCGACGTTGGTGAAGTAGAGTTCTTCCGTATCTTCATCAATGAGTTTATGCAAACAACACTGACCACAGCCATCACACAGGGACTCCCACTCGTGATCGGACATTTCAGACAAGGTTTTTTGCTGCCAAAAATTGCGTTCGCTCATGCACAGTATCTCATCAATCTTTATATTATCTGGCAACGCACAAACGCCCCGCCAACCACACCTGCAACGTGCAGGAGGGGTATAACGGATTTAGCGAGGTGAAGCAAGTGCTTTACCCGTTCCCAGTGGGAACGGGTCAGAGAAAGATCAGATGATCCGCGTGGAGAGACTGCGATCGTTGATAGTAATGGTCAGCATATCGCCAGACACAATCGGGCCAACGCCTGCCGGGGTTCCCGTCAGGATCACATCCCCCGCGCGCAGCGTGAAAAAGCGACTCATATAAGCAATCAATGGCAGAATCGGCGTGATCATATCGCGCGTGTTGCCCTGTTGGCGGATTTCATCATTCACTTTCACGCCTAAATCCGTTTGTTGCGGATCGCCAAACTCGGCGACAGGAATAAACCCGGAAATAGGGCAAGCGCCATCAAACCCTTTGGCCTTTTCCCAAGGACGACCGGATTTTTTGCACTCGGACTGAATGTCACGCAGCGTCAAATCCAGTGCAACGCCATAACCCGCAATGGCACGCGCCACGCGCTCTTCATTGGCCTGCTTAAGCGGCGTGCCAATCAGCACCGCCAGTTCAACTTCGTGATGCACCGAACCCAGGTTTTTCGGAATAGCCACCGGTTGGCGCAGATCGCACAGTGCGCTCTCTGGTTTGATAAATAGCACAGGTTCAGGGGCGACCGAGTTTCCCATTTCTTTGATGTGGTCTGCATAGTTACTGCCGACGCAAACCACTTTATTTACCGGGAAATCGAGCAGTGCGCCCTGCCAGTCTCTGTGTTGGTACATGGATATCTCCTGCCCTGTCAGTTGAAAATCACGCTCAGATACCCAGTACATTAGGTAAACCGGTGGGTATCCATTTACGTCAGGGGTTTATTTATACGTCTCTGCGCCGATAAAACAAGCCTGTAGACAGTAATGCGGAAAAATTTAAGTAAAGAAGTCAACGCCAGATCATACTTTTTAAGCGCCGTTACGCATCAACACGACGCCTGGTTTACGCAATTAGTAGGGAAAAATGGTTAAGAAAAAACCGAATTTGTTATCCCAAACACGGCACCACGTTATTTGCTGACGTTGTGATGACCGGATAACAAATTCTCCGGAGGCGGCGGCATTTGCAGATAAAAGCCTTCTTCTTTGAGCGCCTGCTTTACTTTTTCAATGTCGGCTGAGGCTAATTTCTTGCTACCATCAAGCGGTAATAGCATCACCAACTGCGGTGTGCCAAAGCTTTTCATCAGCGCTTCCGGTACGCGGGAAAAATCGTCTTTTTTATCAATATAGAGATAGGTTTGATCGCGTTTGGCGCTTCGATAGATCACACAAAACATTTTTTTACTCGATTAGATGGGAATGTCATCTTGCCTGTATATAATTGGGACTATAACATGCTTACAGCACTCTGGAATATCATGTTGCCATGCAAATCCAGGGATTTAACAGGCTGAAACTGAGTCAGGATAGATGTCACAAACGCCAATTGAGTTAAAAGGCAGCAATTTTACCTTATCGGTTGTTCATTTGTATGAGTCGCAACCCGAGGTAATTATTAAAGCATTACAGGAAAAGATCGAGCAGGCTCCCGCATTTTTAAAAAATGCGCCTGTGGTTATTAATGTTGCCGCCCTGACGGATGAAATAGACTGGTTATCTATCCAGCACGCTATTATTTCTACGGGGTTACACGTGGTGGGTGTGAGCGGTTGTCAGGACGAAGTACTTAAAAAAGCCATTATCAAGGCGGGATTGCCGCTGCTGAATGAAGGCAAGTCACCGCGTCGGGTACCTGAGCCTATTCCCGTTGCACCAGCAATCGCCAAAACCAAAGTGATTACCACACCGGTTCGTTCCGGTCAGCAGATTTATGCCAGAGAGGGCGACTTAATCGTACTGAGCAGCGTCAGCGCTGGTGCAGAAGTGATCGCCGATGGCAATATCCATATTTACGGCATGATGCGAGGTCGCGCGCTGGCGGGCGTCTCGGGTGATGTGCAGAGCCAAATATTCTGTACGCATCTTGCTGCCGAACTGGTATCCATCGCTGGGCGCTACTGGCTCAGTGATAAGATCCCAGCGGCCCATTTCGGGAAGGCCGTGCGTTTGAAGCTCGACCAACTCGCAAACGATTTAACCATACAACCTCTAGACTAAGCCCTTTAACAAGGAACTATTTATGGCACGCATTATTGTTGTTACATCGGGTAAAGGGGGCGTTGGCAAGACTACTTCAAGCGCGGCCATTGCTACCGGTTTAGCCCAGAAAGGTAAAAAGACGGTTGTTATCGACTTCGATATTGGGTTGCGTAACCTTGATCTCATCATGGGATGCGAGCGCCGTGTGGTCTACGATTTCGTCAATGTGATTCAAGGCGATGCCACGCTGAATCAGGCATTGATCAAGGACAAGCGTACGGAAAACCTTTATATACTGCCTGCATCACAAACCCGTGACAAAGATGCGCTAACGCACGAAGGCGTGGAAAAAGTGTTGGATACGCTGGCAGAAATGGAGTTTGATTTTATCATCTGTGACTCTCCGGCAGGGATTGAAACCGGTGCATTGATGGCGCTCTATTTTGCCGACGAAGCCATTATTACTACTAACCCGGAAGTGTCGTCGGTACGCGACTCTGACCGCATTCTCGGTATCCTCGCGTCCAAATCGCGCCGGGCCGAACGCGGCCAGGATGCGATTAAAGAGCACCTGCTGCTCACCCGTTACAACCCAGGCCGCGTTAGCCGCGGTGATATGTTAAGCATGGAAGATGTACTGGAGATCCTTCGTATTCCGCTGGTTGGCGTTATCCCCGAAGATCAGTCCGTACTGCGTGCATCAAACCAGGGGGAACCTGTGATACTTGATATCACTTCTGACGCAGGCAAAGCCTACGCTGACACCGTCGATCGCTTGCTGGGTGAAGATCGTCCCTACCGTTTCATTGAGGAAGAGAAAAAGAGTTTTCTTAAACGCCTTTTTGGGGGATAAATTATGGCCTTACTCGACTTCTTTCTGTCCCGCAAAAAAAACACCGCGAATATCGCCAAGGAGCGGCTGCAAATTATCGTTGCGGAACGCCGCCGTGGTGACAGTGAGCCACATTATTTGCCACAGTTAAAGCGGGATATTTTGGCGGTGATCTGTAAATACGTACAGATCGACCCGGAAATGGTGACGGTTCAGTTGGAGCAAAAAGGGGATGATATCTCCGTACTTGAACTTAACGTCACCCTGCCAGAACCGGAAGAACCTGCTAAATGAGTCCAAGGAATTAAATAACCCCCGCACCATGTGGGGGTTATTCTACTATTGCCCTTCGCGAGTCAGTAACTCACGCAATGGGGCATCAAACAGATCGGCTCGCCAACCGTTCAACATTTCAGGTACCGTGCCTTCCTGCGCAAACAACTTCCAATGCCAATTCAACAGGCGGTTAATCTGACGCCGTGACGCCAGTAACTCAGCAGAAAGTCCGCTACGTTCGCTCACTTGTGTTACCAGATTTTTGATGTCCTTGAACACGCGCTTATAGCCCGGGTAGTCGATCAGATTGACGATCGGCGCAGGATACTGGGATTCCGGCAGCGCATTGGCCTGGGCGACAATATCGAGCAGGGTTTTGCCGTGGTAACGGATTTCCGGGCCACTCAGCCCCAATGCGCTCAACTCGCCCAACGAGGACGGCATGCAACGCGCCACCTGAAGCAAATTTTCTTCCCGCACCACAAAGTTGACCGAACTGTCGCGTTGGCGCGCCAGATTCAGACGCCACTGAGCAAGCAGTTGCAGGCAAGCCAGTTGCTTGCCACGCAGTTGCCAGACGTTACCAAATTCACGATAGGCCAGTTCCGGCGCGAGGATATCCTGTTTACGTTGACACAGTAACCGGCACTCATCCAACGCCGCATCCAGCCATCCAGCTTCGCGCGTTTCGGCCACAATCTTCTCAGCCATTGGCAACAGATAGAAGACATCAGCAGCAGCATAATTGCACTGTTTCTCAGTCAACGGACGCGCCAACCAGTCAGTACGCGATTCGGTCTTATCCAGCGTCACGCCTTGATAATCCGCCACTAATGCAGCAAACCCATACGACAAGGGCTTACCGAGAAAGGCAGCCAAAATCTGTGTATCAATAAACGGATGCGGCAATACACCGAACGCATTAAGAAACACCTCAAGATCTTCACTGCTGGCGTGCAGGAACTTGGTCACCTGTGCATCCTGCAACAACGCCACAAACGGCTGCCAGACGCTGATAGTGAGAGGATCAATCAGAGAGAGAGTTTCACCGTCAAAGAGTTGAATAAGTCCCAATTGCGGATAATAGGTGCGAGTGCGGACAAATTCGGTATCCAGCGCGACCTGCCTGTGCTGACGCGCCTGCTGACAAACTTGCTCCAGGCCATTGTTGTCGCTGATTAACTGATAATTCAAAACGTATTCTCTTGTTTTTTAACTGACGGCTACTGCAAAAACAACGCCGGTATAACCGGCGTTGTTAACCTTTTGCTATGATAGCCTGTCCTGCTGCGATCTGGCAGACGTTTTATTGATAAATCAGGAAACCTTTGCGGCCCCCTCATCGGGTGACTTTTGTTTGCTATTGTCGGCGCGCAACTCGCGACGTAGAATTTTTCCTACGTTGGATTTCGGCAATTCATCCACGAACTCGACCAGTTTTGGCACTTTGTAGGCGGTCAGATTACGGCGGCAATGGGTGATCAACTCATCTTTACTCAGGCTGCTGTCACGGGCCACCACGTAGGCTTTTACCGCTTCACCGCTCAGTTCGCTTTCGACACCTATCACCGCAGCCTCGGACACTTTGGGATGGCGCGCAATCACTTCTTCGATTTCTGTCGGATAAACGTTAAACCCGGATACTAAAATCATGTCTTTTTTGCGGTCAATCACGCGCAGAAACCCTTCTTCATCAGCCACGACAATATCACCCGTCGCTAGCCAGCCCTCTTTCAGCACCTCTTGCGTCGCAGCAGGTTGCTGCCAGTATCCCAGCATCACCTGCGGCCCTTTCACCCACAGTTCACCCGACTCGCCAAGCGCGACATCGTGCCCCTCATCATCAAGGATGCGCACATCGGTAGACGGTACCGGCAAACCGATGCTGCCGCTGTAGTGTTTTAAATCATAGGGGTTGCCCGCCACCAGCGGTGAGCTTTCCGTCAGGCCATAGCCTTCCAGCAGGTGTTTTCCCGTCAACTTTTCCCACCGCTCCGCCACCGATTGCTGCACCGAGGCGCCACCGCCCACTGACAAACGTAGCGTAGAAAAATCCAGTTCGTGAAAGGCCTTGTTATTCAGCAACGCGTTAAACAAGGTGTTAACGCCAGTGACCGCGGTAAACGGGTATTTACCGAGTTCTTTCACCACCGCCGGGATATCACGCGGATTAGTGATCAGCAGGTTCTGCCCACCCAGTTCAACAAACAACAGACAGTTTACCGTGAGCGCAAAGATGTGGTAGAGCGGCAGCATGGTGACCACCAATTCATGTCGCTCTTGCAACACCGGACCGTAAGCGGCTTTCGCCTGTGCCAGATTCGCCTGCATATTGCGATGCGTCAGCATCGCCCCTTTCGACAACCCGGTGGTGCCGCCGGTGTATTGCAAAAATGCCAGATCGGCATTCACGATGTGTGGTTTGATGTACTGAAGACGCCGCCCTTGTTGCAGCGCACTGCGAAATGAGATGGCATCCGGCAGATGGTATTTCGGCACCAAACGCTTGATGTATTTAACCACAAAGTTGACCAGCGTCCCTTTCGCGGTGGAGAGCTGATCGCCCATTCGCGTCAGGATCACATGCTTAACGTCGGTGTTATACACCACTTTTTCCAGCGTGTGCGCAAAGTTGGAAACAATCACAATGGCGGTTGCACCACTGTCTTTCAACTGGTGCTCCAGTTCGCGCGGGGTGTAAAGCGGATTGACGTTAACCACCACCAATCCGGCGCGCAAAATGCCAAACAACGCGACCGGGTATTGCAACAGATTCGGCATCATCAGTGCTACGCGATCGCCCTTTTGCAGTTGGAGTTGATTTTGCAAATAGGCGGCAAACGCGCGGCTACGCTCTTCCAGCTTGCGGAAGGTCATCACCTCGCCCATGTTAATGAACGCGGGCAGGTCGGCATAGCGGGAAACCGCACTTTCAAACAGATCGACCAACGACGTGTAGCTATCCGGATTAATATCGGCGGGCACGTTTGCCGGATAACGCGTTAACCAGATTTTCTCCAAGGTATCACTCCCAAGGTATTTTTTTAGTGGCATGATGATTCCCCCACCGCTCGTTTAATTAACATTATTTTAACTCAGCTTACCAGTTGCTGCTGAGACAATATCGAGGTTGAGAGTTTGATCACGCCTTGTTGTTAATCATATGTATCAAAAAAATGAGGCGACCTGCGTCGCCTCGTTGTTCTCTGTATTTCTAAAAGAGAGAAACCGTCATTTATTGCGTTATTGCGTCACGATGGTCTCGATACGTGCCGGGCCCCAATCATTGCCAAAGCCCCAACCACGCCGGTAACGCCAATCCCATCCCCAGGGATCGGCCGCGCCGGGCGGCAAGACAACCTGCTGCGTTTCATTCCAGCGTTGATAACCCGTCACATTGATAACCACAAAGTGATAAGGTCTGCTGCCTATCTGCCCTTGCTCCATTTCCGCCACCGCCCCCACTACCGTCACCAGTCGGCCCTGAAAATCAAGGGGTTCAAGGAAACCGTTGACGTTGGCAATAAATCGCCCTTCCGAAACGCTCTCCAACTGAGGCCGCGCCCAGCGATCCAGCGGCAGGCTGACAATCACCAGACGGGTTTTATCATTTTCATTATGTACGGCGACAACGCGACCGCCGAGACGCGCTTCCTGGCCCAAGGCCATCTGCGGCATCACCGTGATTTGCGACAAACGGTCGAACGGCCTTTCCGAACGGCTCTGGATGGATTCAGGAATCGAGGAACAGCCTGCCAGCAACAATGCCAGCGCCGCAAACGTCACCTGCTTTGACCAAGAAGAAATCGCCATAATATTGATCCCTTTGCCATTACCTACTCCTTAGAGTAGGCAGTAATGCAATAAGTTGCGCGGTTATCAGGCGCGACCGGGTAATTTTTTCCAGGTGACATTGTTGCGCAGATAGCGCGGCAAGGCATCGGCGACGGCGACCGCCTTACCCGACTGCCACTGATGGCAGGCCAGCGGCAGCATATCCTGCGCCTGCGGCAGCAGCATATCGCCCGGCGTCAGAGCGATCTCCGTGTGGGCAGCCAGCGTTGGATACGCCTCCCAGCCGGTTCCAACGGTCGCCCACTCACCGCGCAATAGCAGCGTGCGCTCCAATACCTGTTGTGGCGTCAGCACGGCTTCATGGTCATCGCCCTGCCAGTTACCGTCAACATCACGCTGATACTCGGCCCAATAGACCTCCCCCATGCGGGCGTCAATCGCCGCCAACACGCGCGTTGCCCCTGTGCGGCGCCAGGCCCCCTGCGCCATCGTGGCGAGCGTGGAGATACCCAGCATCGGCAAATCTGCGCCTAATGCCAGCCCCTGAGCAATACCAATACCGATTCGCACACCGGTAAAGCTGCCGGGACCTTGACCAAATGCCAGCGCATCCAAACTGTTCAACGCCACACCGGTTTCAGACAGCACCTGTTGCACCATCGGCAACACGCGTTGGGTATGCTCACGGGGACATACTTCATACAGGGAGAAAACTTGACCATCATTCCAGAGCGCAACGGAACAGGCTTCCGTCGCAGTATCGAGCGCTAAAATTCGCGTAGACATGCCGACCTCAGGCAGGGAAACAAAATAACGCGGCGTAGCATAGCACACCGCGAACGGAATTACGCCGGGACATCACTCAGCCTCGGTACAGGAAAGAAAGCGTATCGCTTGTGCCAAGTCGCGCGTGCGGGCGGCGGGCGGCAGGCTTTGCAGAAAGGTTTTGCCGTAAGGGCGCATCACCAAACGGTTATCACAGATAACGATAACGCCGCGATCGTCCACATCGCGAATCAAACGCCCCACCCCTTGTTTCAGGGTGATGACCGCATCGGGCAGTTGTACCTCGTCAAACGGATCGCCGCCGCGCAGGCGGCAATCTTCAATACGCGCTTTCAGCAGCGGGTCATCTGGCGAGGTAAACGGCAGTTTGTCGATAATCACACAAGAGAGTGCATCACCGCGCACATCCACCCCTTCCCAGAAGCTGCTGGTGGCGACCAGCAACGCATTCCCCGCAGAAACAAACTGCGCTAACAGCTGCGCCTTGCTGGTTTCGCCCTGAAGCAACACCGGCAATGTCAGTGAGGCGCGAAACTCTGCCGCCAGATCGCGCATCATTTGGTGTGAGGTACACAACATAAAGCAACGCCCGCGATTCGCCTCAATGAGAGGACGCAACTGCGTGGCTAACCGTTGTGCCGCTCCCCGTTGCTGCAATTCCGGCAGAAAACGTGGCACGCAGAGCAGCGTCTGCTGCGCATAATCAAACGGGCTCGGCAGCAACATGGATTGCGCATGGTCCAATCCCAGGCGCTCGGTAAAATGCTCGACCCGGTCGTTAACCGACAGCGTCGCCGAGGTAAAGATCCAGGCAGCCTTCTTCTCTTGCATCAGCTCACGAAAACGGTCCGCCACGGAGAGCGGCGTCAGCGCCAACACAAAATGCCGTGCATTGCATTCATACCAATAGCTGTAACCGGCCTGTTGCACATCCTGTAGCCGTTTGAGACGGGCGCGATACAGGGTCGCACGCTCAAAAGCGGCATCCAGCAGCGCCGAGCGCCCGAGCGACAGTTTGGCAACGTCATAGCAGAGTTCAAGCGCATCATCGAGCAACAGCAACGCGCGTTGCAGTGAGGGTTGCGCCAGCACATCACGCAGGTTGCCGCGAAAGCCGGGCTCACCCAGCGCCAGCCGAAAATCCTGTGTGCTTTGCGATAAGCGATCGGCGGATTTTTGCAGTTGGGCTGCATCGCGCACTTCGGTGCGATACGCGATAATGATATCTTTCGCCAGATCGAGCAGTTGGCGACTGGTGAGTTGCTGACCAAAGTAGTGGCTGGCGATATCGGGGATCTGGTGTGCTTCGTCGAAAATCACCACATCGCTGTCGGGGATCAACTCCGCAAATCCGCTCTCTTTGACCACCATATCGGCCAGATAGAGGTGATGGTTAACCACCACCACATCGGACTCCATCGCCTTACGCCGCGCTTTGACCACGAAGCATTCTTTATAATGCGGGCAATCGCTCCCCAGACAGTTATCATTGGTGCTGGTGACTAACGGCCACACCGCACTATCCTCCGCCACGTCGGTGCAGGTGCTGATATCACCGTCCACCGTGGCCGATGACCATCCCCGCAAACGCACCAGTTCGCTCAGCGCTTCACCGCTCAGATCGCCGCCAGCCAGTGATTGCTGCTCCAGCCGCTCGATACACAGATAGTTCGAGCGGCCTTTGAGCAACGCGACCTGTCCGGTGTAACCCAAGGCGGTAGCGATGCGCGGCAAATCACGCGCAAAAAGCTGATCCTGAAGGGCTTTCGAACCGGTGGAGACAATGACCTTGCGTTCGGAACGCAGCGCCGGCACCAGATAAGCATAGGTTTTGCCGGTTCCGGTGCCCGCTTCCACCACCAGCGCGTGTTGTTCGACAATGGCACGCTCTACCGCAGCAGCCATATCACGCTGCGGTTCACGCGGTTTAAAACCGTCAATGGCTCGCGCCAGGGTGCCTTCGGGAGAAAAATCGTCCTGTACGGAATGTTTTGTCACACACGCTCTCTATTTGTCACTGCCCGATTGCCACAACCCAAACCGGAAGGAATGCGGTGAAGCTATTACCCAATTATGCCCTGTGTCTGCCCCGGCAGCCACCCTGCATCGCGATCGCATCGCCTCAGGCCGCAGAATCATGGTAGGCTGCACAACGCTTTTTACCTTTTAGGATTGATACAGGGAGACAACCCATGACAGACATTATCAGAATTCGACCAGAAGCCCGCTGGTCCGATGCGGTGATTCATAACGGCACCCTTTACTACATCAGCGTGCCTGAAAATCTGGATGCCGATGCCCAGGCGCAAACCGAAAGCGCCCTGGCACAGCTTGATGCCATCTTGAGTGAAAACGGTTCAGACAAAACGCGTCTGTTGGATGTGACGATTTTCCTTGCCAATGCAGCAGACTTTAGCGCTATGAATGCCGCCTGGGATGCTTGGATAGTGGCAGGTCAGGCACCGGTACGCTGTACCGTAGAAGCGCGTCTGATGAACCCGAAATATAAAGTGGAAATCAAGGCCATCGCCGCGCTGTAGCGTATCGCAGAATACGTTCATGACCATCGCTAAGCGCCTGCGTTAGGGCTTATTCCTCTTCGTCACTTTCATCATAAGTGACCGCGTCACTTCGATGTTGCCGCCGTAAGTCAGCGGCAACCAGTGCGATGGCCTCTCCGCTGCTCATACCTTCCGCCATCAGCGATTGAATACGTTCAACCGCGTCTTGCTGCTGCGAGTGAGTTAAGGGGGGCATATCATTAAACATTCAATCAGCTTCCTTATACGCCATGGGCGAATTGTGCTAGGCTGACGCACTGGCGTGGCCTATAAACACGCATCATAACGCTAACGACAATATTAATCAGCACCTGCACGATGACATAACACCGATGGATTCTCGTTTACCTGATTTTCACAGACTGCCTTATCAGCCGGATGCCCTGCTGCATCTGTTTGCCCGCTTCGCTCATCAGCCATGGGCCATGCTGCTGCACTCTGGTTTTGCCGATCATCAGCACAACCGTTTCGATATTATGGTGGCCGATCCGGTGGCAACATTGACCACTCACGGCGATGAGACGCGTATCGCACGCGCGGACAGCACCGAGCTCTCCACACAAGACCCCTTCTTGTTGGTGCGCCAGGCAATGGCGCGGGCCGGGATTGCCGCGCACACGCATCCCGATATGCCTTTTCAGGGCGGTGCGCTCGGACTGTTTGGTTACGATCTCGGACGACGCGTCGAAACGCTACCGTCGCAGGCCAAGCAAGATATCCACCTGCCGGACATGGCGGTAGGCATCTACAACTGGGCGCTGATCGCCGATCACCAGCAGCAGACGCTTACGCTGGTGACTCATGGTAATCATGAAGCGCGGCGGGCCTGGTTATCTGCACCGCCAGATGTGACTTCTCTTGGCGATTTCCAACTGACTACTCCGTGGCACTCCAATATGACACGGGAAGCGTACGGCGTTCGTTTCCAACGCATCCAAGCCTATCTGCGCGCGGGGGATTGCTATCAGGTCAACCTGGCACAGCGCTTCAGCGCAGGTTATCAGGGTGACGAATGGCAGGCTTTCCTCTCGCTCTCTGCTGCCAATCGAGCCCCGTTTTCTGCGTTTATCCGTTTGCCTGAACATTGCGTCATCAGCGTATCCCCAGAGCGTTTCTTGCAGTTACAAGACCAACGTATTGAAACGCGCCCCATCAAGGGGACGTTACCGCGCGCAGCCGATCCTCAGGAAGATGCGCGTCGCGCTACGGCGCTTGCTGCCTCGCAAAAAGATCGGGCAGAGAATCTCATGATTGTCGACCTGCTGCGTAATGATATTGGTCGCGTTGCCGTGCCTGGCAGCGTGCGGGTGCCTGCGCTGTTTCACGTTGAGCCGTTTCCGGCAGTGCACCATCTGGTCAGCACCATTGAAGCACGACTACCCGAAAACAGCCATGCCACGGATTTGCTGCGCGCCTGTTTTCCCGGTGGCTCTATCACTGGTGCGCCCAAAATTCGCGCCATGGAGATTATCGAAGAGCTGGAACCGCATCGCCGCAACGCTTATTGTGGCAGCATTGGCTATATCAGCGTCTGTGGCACCATGGACACCAGCATTACCATTCGCACACTGATTGCAGAACAGGGGCAGCTTCACTGCTGGGCGGGCGGTGGTATCGTGGCAGACAGCCAGGAGCAGGCGGAATACCAGGAAACCTTGGATAAACTGGGTCGAATCCTTCCTCTACTCAACGCGGCGCACAGGTTATGAGTACACTCATTCAGCCAGTAACCTTTCCCTTTCCCCCGCTGACTGACGATTTAGCGAACTTCGTCACGCGCTTTCAGTTGCAGCAGGCACCACAGGCCAAACCGGTGCATCAAGTGCGTAAAGCGGCTGTGCTGGTGCCGATTGTGTGCCACGCCGACGCCCCGACGTTATTGCTCACCCGGCGTGCCAGTACGCTGCGCAAGCATGCCGGGCAAGTAGCCTTCCCCGGCGGTGCCGCAGACAGCAGCGACGCCAGCCTGATCGCCACGGCATTGCGCGAAGCCCAAGAGGAAGTGTCCATTGCCCCTGAGGTTGTGACGGTGTTAGGCACCCTGCCGCCGCTGGACAGTGTCAGCGGCTTTCAGGTCACGCCCGTAATTGGGCTGTTACCGGCAAATATTCGCGTCGCCCCCAATGCCGATGAGGTAGCTGAACTGTTTGAAATGCCGTTGACCGATGCGTTTTCGCTGGCGCGCTACTATCCGCTGGATATTGAGCGGCAGCGTCAAACGCATCGCGTCTATCTCTCCTGGTATCAGCAACAGTTTGTCTGGGGGCTGACTGCTGCCATCATTCGTCAGCTTGCACTTCAAGTCTCTGCCTCAACCGTCTGAAATGTAGCATTTTATTCTGATGCCCCTCTAAGCGGACATTAACCATACATAAATAGGGGTATTTCTTTTCCCCTGATTATTCTTACCAACCCCCAGTGTGACGCGGATCTGCTATAAGTTATCTTCACTCGGCGCATAAGTTTTTTTCATGTGAAAAGCTTAATCCCACCATATAAACCCCACTACAATAGCGCGATCTAAGGAGTATTATTCTAAATCTGCGCTTTTGAGGAGCTTTCGCGTGATAAGCGTTTTCGACATGTTCAAGATCGGTATTGGCCCTTCAAGCTCTCATACGGTTGGACCGATGAAAGCCGGTAAGCAATTTGTCGATGATTTGATTGAGCTGGGTAAGCTTAGCGATGTAACCCGCATCGCCGTTGACGTCTATGGCTCGCTCTCCCTGACCGGGAAAGGACACCATACCGATATCGCCATTATTATGGGGCTGGCGGGCAACATGCCCGATACCATCGCCATCGATGCCATTCCGGGATTTATCCGCGACGTGGAACAGCGCGAGCGCTTGCTGCTGGCAAACGGTCAGCATGAAGTGGATTTTCCGCTACACGGCGGCATGAATTTTCGCAGTGAAAATCTCTCCCTGCACGAGAATGGCATGACGATCACCGCGTTTGGCGGCGATCTTCCTCTGTATCGCAACACCTATTACTCTACCGGCGGTGGATTTATCGTTGATGAGGCCCACTTTGGTCAAAGCAGCGCCGGTGACGTTCAGGTGCCATTTCCCTTCCATTCGGCAAAAGAGATGCTGGCGCACTGTAAACAGCACGGCCTATCCCTTTCCGGGTTGGTGATGCGTAATGAGTTGGCGCTACACAGCCGGGATGAGATTGAGCGCTACTTTGCGGATGTATGGCAAACCATGCATGCCTGCATCGAGCGCGGTATCAATACTGAAGGGGTGTTGCCCGGCCCGCTGCGTGTACCGCGTCGCGCCTCGGCGCTGCGTCGTATTCTGGGTGCCGCAGGCAAGCACTCCAACGACCCGATGGATGTGGTCGATTGGGTTAACATGTTTGCACTCGCCGTGAATGAAGAAAACGCCGCTGGCGGCCGCGTTGTCACCGCGCCGACCAACGGGGCGTGCGGGATCGTTCCGGCGGTATTGGCTTATTACGATCATTTTATTGAGCCGATCACCACTGACATTGCCCTGCGTTATTTCCTCGCCTCTGGGGCGATTGGCATACTGTACAAAATGAATGCCTCGATCTCCGGTGCGGAAGTTGGCTGTCAGGGGGAGGTCGGCGTTGCCTGTTCTATGGCAGCAGCAGGCCTGGCTGAATTACTCGGTGCCAGCCCGGAGCAAGTATGCGTCGCGGCTGAAATTGGTATGGAGCACAACCTGGGTCTGACTTGCGATCCTGTCGCGGGCCAGGTTCAGGTGCCGTGCATTGAGCGTAATGCCATCGCCTCGGTGAAAGCCATCAATGCAACCCGCATGGCCATGCGCCGCACCAGCGAACCGCGCGTATCGCTCGATAAAGTGATTGAAACCATGTACGAAACCGGCAAAGACATGAACGCAAAGTACCGCGAAACCTCGCGCGGCGGTTTGGCCGTGAAAGTGCAGTGTGATTAACAGCGAGTGAGTGGTTGAAATTAATGCTCTAAAAGTAAAACCCCTCAATCGAGGGGTTTTTTAGTGTGCGCTAGGAGGATTACTCTTCTTCATCCGCATAAGGATCGGCCAAACGCGTCACCCGCACCAGTTCGATACGGTATTCCGATACGGCCATAACCTCAAAGCGGAAGTGATGCAGTTCTATCACCTCGCCCACCTTGGGAATTTCATTGCTGTGTGCCAACAACAGCCCCGCCAACGACGCATATTCTTCTTTCGGATCGACCAGTTCATGGCTGTCCAGCACCTGTTGCAACGTGTGCAAATCGGTACCGCCTTTCACCAACCAGCCGCCCTCTTCGACCACAATATCCGGCGTTTCATCTTCATCAGGGAATTCACCAGCAATCGCTTCCAGAATATCCAGCGGCGTCACCAGCCCCTGCACCACACCAAACTCGTTGGTGACGACAACCAGACTGCCCTTGGCACGGCGCAATACCGGTAGCAAATTGATGGCATCCAGCGTATCCGGCACCACTAGCGGCGGCGTGGCGGCGGCAAAACTTTCCACATCCACACCGTTATCCAACGCCACCAGCAATTCTTTAGCCCGCACCACACCGACCAACTCGTCCAGCGAACCGCGGCAAACGGGGAACAGGCTGTGCGGTGTATCCAACAGTTGCACGCGGATATCGTCAATCGAACGTTCACAGTCTACCCAGGAGATCTCAGTGCGCGGTGTCATCACACTGCGCAGCGAGCGCGATGCCAGCGTCAAGACACCGCTGATCATATAACGCTCTTCTGCGGCGAAGGTTTCCATCGCGGGCGACGCCGGTTTGGCTTCTTCATCGTCCGAGGCTTTACGCGCCCCCATCAAACGTAGGATCGCTTCGGCAGTTCGCTCACGCATCGGGCGGCGAGACTGGTGCTTAATAAAATTGCGGCGTGCAATCTGGTTAAACAGCTCGATCAGAATCGAGAAACCGATCGCGGCGTACAGGTAACCTTTCGGAATATGGAAACCGAAACCTTCCGCCATCAAACTCAAACCGATCATCAGCAAGAAGCTAAGGCAGAGCACCACCACTGTCGGGTGGGCATTGACGAAGTTCATGAGTGGCTTGGATGCCAGCAACATCACCACCATTGCAATCACCACCGCCGTCATCATTACCCCGATATGGTTAACCATACCGACAGCCGTAATCACCGCATCCAGAGAGAAGACGGCATCCAGCACCACAATCTGTGCGACAACCGCCCAGAAACTGGCGTGAACTTTGGGTCCATTATGCTCATGCGGCCGATTTTCCAGCCGTTCATGCAGCTCCGTGGTGGCTTTGAACAGCAAAAATAGCCCCCCCGCCAGCAAGATCATATCGCGCGCGGAGAAACCGTAACCGGCGATAGTGATCAGTGGGTTGGTCAGTTTCACCATCCATGAAATCAGAGACAGCAGCCCCAGGCGCATCAAGAGCGCCAGCGAAAGACCAATGACACGGGCCTTGTCGCGCTGCTTTGGCGGTAACTTATCCGCCAGAATGGCGATAAACACCAGGTTATCGATGCCCAGAACGATTTCCAAGACTACCAGCGTCAACAGGCCCGCCCAGATTGAGGGATCTAGCAAAAATTCCATGTCAGACTCCAGAAATGGCGCAAGCAGACAGCATCAACACCGTTGGTGTGATATGGCGCAGCATAGGGGAAACAGCAAGAGAATGAATACCGCCCTGGCGGCTATCGATAAGTGGGTGACCTATCAGGCCAGCCCCAGAAACAGCACCGGCGCAGGCCGGCTGGGTAAGAAAGGATTGTCGGTGACGGTCCATATAGAGTGGGTCGAAACCCTGTGCTCCTAAGCAATTAAACAGAAAGCTACTCTAGCAGGTTGTTTCGAATTTTTACAAAGATTTCTTTGCTACCCAAAAACGCCGATACGCAATGTTTCTTAACATGCCCGTGATATTGTTCTCAATCACATAACAAACGACGTTTTAACCAGCAAATACGTAAGCAACGTCACACTATTTATTTTTTCAGTGGGTAAAATAAATCGGACATTACACCCATAATAGGGAGCCTGAATCGTTTCATAGCATATAACGCTACAGCGCAACCTTTTTATTCTTTTATGATTCTTGAGTAAAAACTTGCGTTCATACTGATATCACTTCGGTTAACCGCCTTATCCCTTAACCGGATGCATTGAGTACCTTAAATAGAATGAGGAGGTAGCAAGTGAGTATTGCAATCATGTTGTGCACTCACGGATCCACCGCCGGGCCGCTGCTCAAAACAGCAGAGATGATTCTGGGTGAACAAAGTAACGTTGCCTGGATTGATTTCGTTCCTGGTGAAAATGCGGAAACGTTAATTGAGAAATATCAGGCTAAGCTCGAAACGTTGGATACGTCGCTTGGCGTGTTGTTTCTTGTTGATACCTGGGGCGGCAGCCCGTTTAATGCCGCCAGCCGTCTGGTCACGGACAAAGCCAACCATGACGTGATTGCCGGGGTGAATATCCCAATGCTGGCAGAAACGTTTATGGCACGTGATGATAACCCTTCCTTCGAGGAACTGATCGCCATCGCGCTTGAAGCGGGCCGTGCGGGTGTGAAAGCACTGAAAGCCGCTGAGCCTGCGCCAGCAGCCAAACCGGTGGCCAAAGCCGTCGCCCCCGCACAGGTTGGCCCCGGCGGGCATATGAAGATTGGCCTCGCGCGTATCGATGACCGCCTGATTCACGGTCAGGTTGCGACCCGCTGGACCAAGGAGACCAATGTCAGCCGCATTATCGTTATCAGTGATGAAGTTGCCGCTGATAGCGTACGCAAAACGCTGCTGACACAGGTTGCGCCTCCCGGTGTCACTGCCCACGTGGTGGACGTCGCCAAAGCGATCCGTGTGTATGAAAATCCGAAATACGCCAACGACCGCGTGATGTTGTTGTTCACCAATCCTACCGATGTGCAGCGTCTGGTCGAGAATGGCGTGGAAATTACCTCCGTGAATATCGGCGGTATGGCGTATCGTCAGGGTAAAACCCAGGTGAATAACGCCGTCTCCATTGATGATAAAGATATCGAAGCCTTCAAGGCGTTGGATGCACGCGGCATCGAGTTGGAAGTCAGAAAGGTCTCCACCGATTCTAAACTTAAAATGATGGATCTGATTGCCAAGGTGAATAGCTAACGACAACAGCATTGCCGCATTGTGGCACGTTAATGCTGTGTCTCGACTATGTTTATTTTGACCATATTTACTCAGACAGTTTTCTCATAGGAGAAGTACAATGGAGATAACAACACTTCAACTTGTGCTGATATTTCTCGTCTCATGCGTCTCGGGGATGGGGTCTATTCTCGATGAATTCCAGTTTCACCGCCCGCTGGTCGCCTGTACGTTGATTGGCGCCGTGCTGGGTGATTTGCAAACCGGGATTATCATCGGCGGTACCCTGGAAATGATCGCGCTGGGATGGATGAATATCGGTGCTGCCGTAGCACCTGATGCTGCACTCGCATCCATCATCTCTACCATTCTGGTTATCGCCGGTGGTCAGGGCGTAGGGGCCGGTATTGCGCTGGCTATCCCGCTTGCCGCCGCAGGCCAGGTATTGACCATTATCGTTCGTACCATCACCGTGGCCTTCCAGCACGCAGCTGACAGCGCGGCGGAACGCGGTAATTTAAACGCCATCAGTTGGATTCACGTTTCTGCCCTGCTGTTGCAGGCGATGCGTATCGCCATTCCGGCGCTGATTGTGGCTGTGTCCGTCGGTACGGAAGCGGTTCACACCCTGCTGAATTCCATCCCTGAAGTGGTGACCAACGGGCTGAATATCGCAGGGGGTATGATCGTTGTCGTTGGTTATGCGATGGTTATCAACATGATGCGCGCTGGCTATCTGATGCCATTCTTCTATCTTGGCTTCGTTACTGCCGCCTTCACCCAGTTCAACCTGGTTGCGCTGGGGGTTATCGGTATTGTCATGGCGATCATGTACATCCAGTTAAGCCCGAAATACAACAAGGCGCAGGGGCAACCCGCCAGCGCATCGGGCAGCAACGATCTTGATAACGAACTGGACTAACAGGGGTGAAAGAAATGGTTGATTCAACACAAGAGAAAAAACTGACGCCCAGCGATATTCGTGCGGTGTTTATTCGCTCCAACCTGTTTCAGGGATCGTGGAACTTCGAACGTATGCAGGCGCTGGGGTTCTGTTTTTCCATGGTACCTGTCATTCGTCGTCTGTATCCAGAAAACTCGGAAGAGCGTAAACAGGCGATCAAACGCCATCTGGAGTTTTTTAACACACAACCTTTCGTGGCAGCGCCAGTACTGGGCGTCACCATGGCGATGGAAGAACAGCGTGCCAACGGTGCCCCGATTGATGACGGTGCGATCAACGGTCTGAAAGTCGGTCTGATGGGTCCGTTGGCCGGTGTCGGCGACCCGATTTTCTGGGGAACCGCCCGTCCGGTATTTGCCGCACTGGGTGCGGGTATCGCGATGAGTGGCAGTCTGCTCGGCCCTATCTTGTTCTTCGTGCTGTTTAACATGGTACGTCTGTTGGTGCGTTACTACGGCGTGGCTTACGGTTACCGTAAAGGCATCGATATCGTCAGTGATATGGGCGGCGGCTTCCTGCAAAAGATGACCGAGGGGGCATCTATCCTCGGCCTGTTTGTCATGGGAGCTTTAGTTAACAAATGGACCCATGTAAACATCCCGATGGTAGTTTCGCGCGTCACCAATCAGAACGGTGAGACCACGGTCACCACGGTGCAATCGATCCTTGATCAATTGATGCCTGGCTTAGTACCGCTGCTGCTGACCTTCGGCTGTATG
Organism: uncultured Symbiopectobacterium sp.; assembly: GCA_964293225.1. Lineage (GTDB taxonomy): Bacteria > Pseudomonadota > Gammaproteobacteria > Enterobacterales > Enterobacteriaceae > Symbiopectobacterium. The sequence goes on from CAXYYB010000005.1 coordinate 36,875, forward strand.
TGGTTGTTACGGCGAAAAGTGAATGCCCTGTGGTTGATTATCGGTTTCTTTGCCATTGGTATTTTTGGCTACTGGATTGGGCTGCTGGGCGTTTAATAGCAACAGCCCTTGGCAATGACGATGGGCGGTGCGTGCACCACTCATCGTCAACCAGCCTGTGATAAACTAGCGGACGCGCCGTGACTCACGCCGCGTCCTTTATTTTTTGCTCCACATCGCGGTTAGCTCAACGCAACAACGCAGGAGAATGCTATGTCAACAACGGATATTGTGCTGATTGTCGTTATTGCGCTTATGTTGGCGTATGCCATCTTTGATGAATTTATCCAACCACTGCGTCAGGGAGGCTCCCGTTTGCTGGTGCCGTTGCGTCGCACCAATCGGCTCGACACACTGATTTTCGTCGGTCTTATCGGCATCCTTATCTATCAAAATATCGCTCATAACGGTACGGTATTAACCACAACGTTATTAATATCCCTGGTGGCAATATCGATATATCTCTCTTATATTCGCCGACCAAAACTACTATTCAAGGCGACCGGTTTTATCTATGCCAACATCTTTATTCCTTATACCCGCATTCGTAACATGAATTTATCCGAAGATGGTGTACTTGTGGTCGAATTGGAAAAGCGTCGCTTACTGATCAACGTGCAACAATTAGATGATCTTGAAAAAATATATAAATTTATGATTGAAAATCAATGATATAAACAAATCGCTTTTTTTATACATTGCGTGTTTTCAGCGAGTTCCCACACAATGACTGCTCATATTTAACCCTGTTAATACTGTTATTATTTTGTAAATTTAACATTCCACATGATAATGAAAATAATTATCAATTACATTTAAAACGATAATAATGAAATCCCTGCTTTTTATCGGTTGTTTCACGCGTAAATATTATGATAAGGTTGCGCCGTCATTTGGGGAGTAGCCAATTTCTGAATATCTGATTCAGAAATGCCCGTATCAACATACTCGTTTTATGTCGAAAGGTTGTCAGTGCATGCGTCATGCAGAAGCGTATGTACGATAGCAGACATAGTAAAAACGTGGTGCGGGCGGCAGTGATGCAGGCGAGACCATAGACACATGTCCCCTATTTAGGTTGGGAAGGCGACATGTGGATATGGAGAACCGCCCAGCCGAGGCTATTGCTATGAATCTTTCTGCTACGCTTATTCTTGCTTTTGGCATGTCGATGGACGCCTTTGCAGCGTCTATTGGTAAAGGTGCCGTCTTGCACAAACCCCGCTTTCGTGATGCGGTCCGTACCGGATTAATCTTTGGGCTGATTGAAGCCATTACCCCCCTTATCGGTTGGGCGCTGGGTTTCTTCGCCAGTCAATATATCATTGAGTGGGATCATTGGGTTGCTTTCACGCTGCTGCTCATCCTGGGTGGTCGCATGATTATGCAAGGCATGGGCAGCTCGCCCAACGAAGACAATGAGCCAGTGCGTCGTCACACGTTGTTTGCTCTGGTTTGTACCGCCATCGCCACCAGCCTCGATGCAATGGCCATCGGTGTAGGTCTGGCCTTCTTGCAGGTCAATATCTTCCATACCGCGATGGTTATCGGCTGTGCCACCATGATTATGGTGACGCTCGGCATGATGATTGGCCGCTATATCGGCCCGCTGATGGGAAAAAAAGCTGAGATCTTTGGCGGTGTGGTGTTGGTGGGTATTGGCAGCAACATTCTCTACGAGCACCTGTTCAGCGTTGCCTGAGGGTGAAACCGTTAAAAAAGGGAGCCTGCGCTCCCTTTTTTAATGCGTTTAGTCAGCATTTCGCTGATGACAGCGGATGATGAAGTCCGTCTCACAGGCAAAGTGCTCGGTATCCAACAGTTGCTGCTTGACCGCTTGCGACGCGCGCCAGGCAAAGGGCGTCATTTGTAATAACGCCGCTGCCTCATCACCGGATAATGACATTCCGTATGCCAGCGAGTGTTCTTCTTGCAGCGTAAATCCCGGCAGCACCTCCGCTTTTACCGGATGCAGCATGACAGCATCATAGACCTGTGCCTTAAGCTGATACAAATGGCGCGGGCCGGGAGAAACAGTAATTACCCACCCTTGCGCTTTTACGGTTCTCGCCAACTCTTCTCCGTCGCAAGGCGCATAAATTTTCAGTATTCCATCCAGCGTCGCATCCCCGAACGGTAAATGCCGGCTTGAGGCAACGCAAAATTCAACCGACGTATAGCGTTTTGCGGCCCGCTGAATGGCCGCCTTAGAGATATCCAGACCAAAAACCTGCACTGCCGGTAACGCGTCCGCCAATGCCCCGGTGTAATACCCTTCACCACAGCCGATATCCAACAACGCCTGCGCCTGTGAAGCAAGCACCCGATGGATATGTTGCAGCAATGCGGCTTGCAGTGGTTCATAATGGCCGACATCTAGAAAAAGGCGACGAGCACGCATCATCTCTGCATTATCACCGGGCATTTTCGAACGCTTAAACTGCACCGGTAACAGATTGACGTACCCTTCTCTGGCACGATCGAAATGGTGCGCACCGCATGACCATTGACGATCGTTAGCCAGTAACGGCTGATGGCAGAGCGGGCATTGATAGAACATGGACATATTTTCCTACAGAGCGATAACAACACGAGCGGATAGGTGGCAAGGGAAATGGCAGACAACAAAAAACCCGCACCATGGCGGGTTTTGCACCGGAAACGGTAATTACAGCGCGGTTACGTTAACAGCAGAAGGACCTTTCTGGCCGTCTTGAATTTCGAACTCTACGCTCTGGCCTTCGGCCAGCGTTTTAAAACCGGTACCTTGGATTGCAGAGAAGTGAACAAACACGTCTTTGCTGCCGTCAGCAGGCGTAATGAAACCAAAACCTTTGGACTCATTGAACCACTTAACCTGACCTTTAATCTTTGCCATTTTACACATTTCCTTTAATTGTTTAAACCGCCCAAAGGCGTTATACAGACAAACCAAAGTCGTTACTGCTTTGAGGCACCAAGATAAAGATCGGCAGAGAAGTAGTGCGCAACGCTAACGGTTGTATCATTAACTTCCTTACTGAAAATGCCACTCATATACAGAACTGTACCTCGTTTCACCCAGATGCGTTATTACACACTCTGAAAACGATGGCAAGCCATTTTTTTTCAGTCACAGAGCTGCCGCACAAAATAAGGCTTCCCCCCCTGTAACTGCGACATGAAACCCGCCGTTGGCATCACAAACAGAACACTAATAACCTACTGAATATGCTTGGTTTTATTTATTAATAAATAAAATGTAACTTCCTGAGAATCCTTGCTACCGTTAAAGCGCGTTTACCATAGCAAAATGTTATAAATTTAGAACTTATTTACGATAAGAAAATAAAAGGAATGCTTCCTTATTATTATTCTACAGGGAGGAAAATGCGTCACCTGACACATACGCCTCCCTCTAGGATCCATTAATACCCTTGAACCATCACGCCAACTAATAACGCCAGTACCACCAAGAGAATGATGCTGGCCATCTTCCAGCGCCTTTCTGATTTTGCTCCCATTGCGAATACCCTCCCAACATCGCATACTTCCATTGCACACTTTCTGGTATATCGGCCGATCAACGATTTTTTTTATGCATGATGTGCCGCCATACATCATTTAGCAGCCAAAGAAAAAACACCATAAACACCGCAGCAACAGTTAGACTTCATTCGTTACGTTAAGTAAGATTTGTTAACCAGAATCACGATTTTACAACAGGACGACATTCAGGATATGCAAGGATCGCGCATAAGCACACGGCAATGGATAAACACAGGGTATCAGCGTCGCAGTTATCGCAAGAGGCACTTGACTTAAATACGATTGAGAATTATTTTCATTTAAAAATTAACCATCGCGACTTGTAAGGATATGTCTATGCGTCTCTTTCAGGCCTTCACCCCTTCTCGGATTGTAAATCTTACCCTCCCTCTGGCACTCCTCGCCGCATTCACTCTCGCCTCACCCGCGAATGCCAAAGACAAACTCAAGGTGGTGACCACCTTCACCATCATTCAGGATATCGCGCAGAACATTGCGGGAGAGGCGGCTAGCGTGGAATCGATCACCAAGCCGGGCGCAGAGATCCATGACTATCAGCCCACACCGCGGGATATCGTCAAGGCACAATCTGCCGATCTCATATTGTGGAACGGTTTGAATCTGGAGCGCTGGTTTAGCCGCTTCTTTGAAAACATCAAAGATGTTCCGGCCATTACGGTCACGGAAGGGATAACGCCATTGCCCATCCGTGAAGGGGCTTATAACGGCAACCCAAACCCACATGCCTGGATGTCCCCCAGCAACGCCTTAATTTATGTCGAAAACATCCGTAAGGGGCTGGTGCAATACGACCCGGATAACGCGGAGATCTATAACCGCAACGCAAAGGCCTATGCGGAAAAAATCACCGCACTGGATGCCCCCCTGCGTGAGCGTTTAGCTCGAATTCCAGAAGCACAACGCTGGCTCGTCACCAGTGAAGGGGCCTTTAGCTACCTCACCACCGATTATCAGTTCAATGAAGTCTATCTGTGGCCGATCAATGCCGATGAGCAGGGTTCCCCCCAGCAAGTGCGGCGCGTGATCGACACTGTGCGTGAAAAACATATCCCCGTGGTGTTCAGCGAAAGCACCATTTCAGATAAACCCGCCAAGCAGGTCAGTAAAGAAACCGGCGCGAAATATGGCGGCGTGCTGTATGTTGACTCATTGTCTAATGAAAAGGGGCCGGTTCCCACCTATCTGGATCTGCTGCAAACCACTGTGAACACCATCGCCGAAGGATTCAATCAATGAGTCATATACCTGAATTAGCCCTCACCGTCGACGATGTCTCCGTGACGTACAGCAACGGCCATCAAGCGATTCGAAACGCCTCTTTTTCACTGGGCGGCGGTACGATCTGCGCACTGGTCGGGGTCAACGGCAGCGGTAAATCCACCCTCTTCAAGAGCATTATGGGGCTGGTGAAGCCCTCCTCCGGCCAGGTACGTCTTAACGGTGAAGCCATTAGTGAGGCGTTGAAAAAAAATCTCATCGCCTATGTGCCACAAACGGAAGAGGTTGACTGGAATTTTCCCGTTCTGGTTTCCGACGTGGTGATGATGGGGCGCTATGGCAAAATGAATTTTTTACGCATCCCGCGCCAGCAAGATCGCGACGTGATAAACGATGCTATGGCGCGCGTCGGCATAAGTGCACTCAGTCAACGGCAAATCGGTGAACTCTCCGGCGGCCAAAAAAAACGGGTGTTCCTGGCGCGCGCACTGGCACAACAAGGGTGTGTGCTGCTGCTGGATGAACCCTTTACCGGCGTTGATGTGAAAACCGAAAACGCCATTATCGATCTGTTGCGCACCCTGCGCGACGAGGGACATTTGATTTTGGTGGCGACCCACAACCTCGGCAGTGTGCCTGAATTTTGCGACAACGTAATTCTGGTCAACCGCACCGTGCTGGCGGCCGGTCCCACTGCAACCACGTTTACCCAGAGTAATCTGGAGAAAACCTTTGGCGGCGTACTGCGCCACATTAATCTCGGTGGAGAGCACCTGCACGATGACGACGATGCCCGAACCGTCACCGTATTGACCGATGACGAACGCCCTGCCGTCTTCTACGGTTCAACCCCCAGCGACACACCGGCATTCCGCTCCCGGCCAGAGGATAACTAACGTAGATGTTTGAACTTTTGTTGCAACCGTTCCATTACAACTACATGGTGAAGGCGATTTGGGTAAGCGCCATCGTGGGCGGTGTCTGTGCCTTTCTTTCCGCTTACCTGATGCTCAAAGGCTGGTCGCTAATGGGGGATGCCCTCTCCCACTCGGTGGTGCCTGGCGTCGCCGGTGCCTACGCACTGGGGTTGCCGTATGCAGCGGGCGCTTTTTTTACTGGGATGCTGGCCGCCTTGGCAATGACGCTTATCCGTCACATCACACGTTTGCGTGAAGACGCCATTATAGGCTTTATCTTCTCCACTTTTTTTGCCGCCGGGTTGCTGATCATCTCCCTCAACCCCACCTCGGTTAACGTGCAGTCGATTATATTTGGCAATATCCTCGGCATTGCCGATGAGGACGTGCTTCAGGTCGAAATTATCATCGGTATCACCTTCATCATCATGTGCGTGCTGTGGAAAGATCTGCTGGCGGTGTTTTTTGATGAGAACCACGCCCGATCCATTGGTTTGTCGCCGCTGAAGCTCAAAATTTTATTCTTCACCCTGCTCAGCGCCTGCACCGTGGCCGCACTGCAAACGGTAGGCGCTATTCTGGTGATTGCTATGGTGATCACGCCGGGGGCTACCGCTTACCTGTTAACCGACCGTTTTGGCCGACTGATTGTGATTGCCATTGCACTCGGTGCCATCAGCAGCGCGTTGGGTGCCTATCTCAGTTTTTATCTTGATGGCGCAACGGGCGGTGTCATTGTCACGTTGCAAACGCTGATTTTTCTGCTGGCATTTCTGTTTGCCCCGAAACATGGCTTGCTGGCAACACGGCGCGCGCGCCACCGCGCGGCAGAAGGAGACCTGCAATGAATCTGCTGGTTGATTGGATTCTGGAGCCGCTTGCCTATCCGTTCATGCAACGCGCGCTGCTGGCTGCCGTCGTCACGGGCGTTGTGTGCGCGGTACTCTCCTGCTATCTGGTGCTTAAAGGCTGGTCGTTAATGGGGGATGCTATCTCCCATGCCGTACTGCCCGGCATTGTTGTGGCATTTTTGCTCGGTATTCCCTTTGCGGTAGGTGCCTTTGCCTCTGGCTTGCTGTGCGCGCTTGCCACCGGTTATCTGAAAGAACATAGCCGCGTCAAAGAAGATACCGTAATGGGTATCGTATTCTCTGGCATGTTTGCCCTCGGGTTGGTCATGTTTGCTCGTGTCGATACCGACCAACATCTGTCGCATATTCTTTTTGGCAATGTGTTAGGGATCACCGCACAAGAGTTGACGCAAATCCTGCTGATTGCCGGTGTTACGCTGACGATTGTGATGCTTAAGCGCCGCGACCTGATGCTGTATTGCTTTGATCCACACCATGCCCGCGTGATTGGCCTGCCGGTCAAATGGCTCCACTACGGTTTACTTTGCCTGCTGGCGATGACGATTGTTGCCTCGCTGCAAGCCGTTGGGGTTATTCTGGTCATCGCCATGCTGATTGCTCCCGGTATCGTCGCGTTTATGGTGTGTAAAACCTTCGATAGGATGCTGATCGTCGCCACCTGCGTATCGGTGTTTTCCTGCGTGACCGGTACGCTGATCAGCTTTTATCTGGATGGCGCCACGGGGCCCTGTATTGTGTTGGTGCAAGCGCTGTTCTTCGCGCTGGCCTTGGCCGTTCATCAGGTTCGTACCCGGCGTCAGCGTACCGCGCAAACCGCATTGTCTTGACCCGATAGTGCTTTTTTTAGCCCGCAGCTGACGATTCAGGCTATACTGCTCAAGGTTTCAGACGCAGCGGGCGGTTGCCCATGCTGTGCGGCAGCTTCAGGTTTACTGATAAGGAATACGCTAAGGTAACAATCTCTACGTAACATCATCAACGGGGGTGGCGCTATGTGGCAAGCAATCGGCAAGCTATTGGATGAGCATCTTGGAACCGCTGATATCTTCGAGTACCAGGCGTGTGAAGCTGGCGAGATGCACACCGTCTGGCAGGTGAAATACGGGAAGTATGATGTTTTCGTTAAGAGCGATATCCGTGAGATGTTGCCCAAATTCACCGCTGAAGCCGATCAGCTCGCGCTGCTGGCCCGCAGTCGTACGGTGCGAGTCCCTGCCGTGTATGGCGTCGGCAGTTCACGGGACCACAGCTTTCTGCTGATGGAATACCTCGCCCCCAAACCGCTGGATGCACACAGTGCCTGGTGTCTCGGCGAGCAACTGGCACATCTGCATCAATGGAGTGACCAGCCACAGTTTGGTTTGGATTTTGACAATGACCTCTCAACCACGCCACAGCCTAATAGCTGGCAGCGGCGTTGGGCCACGTTCTTCGCCGAACAGCGTATTGGCTGGCAGTTACAGTTGGCTGCCGAAAAAGGGATGTACTTCGGTGATATCGATTCGTTGATCATGCAGGTAGAATCGCGTCTGGCCGGGCATCAACCGCAACCCTCGCTGCTACATGGCGATCTTTGGCCCGATAACTGTGCCAGTTATCACGATGGCAGTTTCCTGTTCGATCCTGCCAGCTATTGGGGCGACAGAGAGTGCGATTTGGCGATGTTACCCCTCACTCCCTCACTGCCGCCGCAAATCTATGACGGTTATCAAAACGTCTGGCCGCTGGATAAAGGCTTTATCGAACGCCAGCCGCTCTACCAAATCTATTATCTGCTAAACCGCGCAAATCTGTTTGGCGGGCAGCACATTACTGCGGCACAACACGCTATTGAGCAGCAGTTGACCACGTAAATCACGCCGCCCTTGCACATCATGGCGCAAGGGCAGCAACGGTTGTCACACCGGAACACCCAGCAGGCGCAAAACCAGATAACCGGCAACGGCGGTAACGATCGGCATGATATAAAGCGGAAAATATTGCAGAAATATCGTGTGGTGCGGTACTTCTGCCCGTGATGCCAGTTCTTCACGGGTACGCCCCTCATTCCCCTTCATTTTCTCCAGAATCACCTGATCCTCAATGCCCTCACGCACCGCCCGCGCCTGCCGTGACATGCGCGCGCCGCTCACTTGTAGCGCCAGCCCGACAAAAATCAGCAGATAGATAATCCAGAACATGATACTGGCCACGGCGAAGGGCCGGGAGAAATCCGGCATCGGCGAGTTGTACCAAAAAAGATTAAGAAACGGCGTGTTAAAGCGCGTCATATCGACCATAAGGTGCAGGAAATCCAGAAGTACCGCGTCAATGCCCTGCTTTTTTTGCGTATATTGATAGACATAGTTCGCCAGCGAAATGCAAGTTGAGAGCAGAGCCGGGATAAAAAGGATCCATCCTGCAATGCGTTTTATAATCGCAATAAGACCCGCCTGTTGGTACGTCATGAGTTCCCCTTATAAATGACGCGATAAAATAGCCTTAACCCGGCGCGATCGACACCGGGATAGTGGGCAGGCAACGCCGAAACAGAAGCCGCTGGCATATCCCGTTGCATTATAACCATAATAACCGTTTATAGGCAGTGCAGGCAGCACGACACAACGTCCCATGACATGGAAAACTGTGGTAGCCTGCGAGTCACAGGGCTGAGATAAACCGACTGAAAACGGCCCCTTCAGCCAAATAACGGTTTTTTACCTGACAGGAGACGTAGATGTCTGTAGCCAACGCGCCTCGTGCCGCCTTGTTTGATATGGACGGCTTGCTGATCGATTCAGAACCTTTATGGGAGCAGGCTGAGGTAGAAGTGATTGCGGCATTAGGGGTCGATACCTCAGTGCGCGATACCCTGCCCGATTTGTTAGGCTTGCGTATCGACCTGGTGGTTGACCTGTGGTATCAGTACGCCCCCTGGAAGACCCCCAGCCGCAGTGAGGTCGCCAAACGTATTATCGCCCGCACCCTTGAACTGGTGGATGAACGCCGCCCGCTCCTGCCCGGCGTGGAGCACGCATTACAATTGTGCCGTGAACAGGGTTTTCGCATCGGACTGGCTTCCGCCTCTCCTCTGTTTATGCTGCAACACGTGCTACACACCTTCGGTTTGACGCACTATTTCGATACGCTAGCCTCTGCGGAATCGCTGCCTTTCAGTAAACCGCACCCGCAGGTCTATTTAAACGCGGCGCAGGCGTTGGATATTTCACCGCTGCGTTGTGTCACACTGGAAGACTCTGTCAACGGCATGATTGCCACCAAAGCCGCGCGTATGCGCTCCATCGTGGTACCCAGCACTGCGCATGCTCGGGATCCGCGCTGGGTACTGGCTGACAAAACGTTGAATTCACTGCAAGCGTTAACGCGGGAAGATTTGACAGGAAACTAACGGGTCTGGCAGGACGCATAAACCGGCCAAGCGTCTGGCCGGTTTAGCACGCGTTAAAGCGGCTGCGCTTAGAGGAAATCAGCGCGTTTCGGATTGAAGGTATCTATCAGGATGCTGCCATCTTCTAATGACACCACACCGTGCATTTCATTCTTAACGGCCAGATAGGCATCGCCCGCTTTCAGAATGTGTTTTTCGCCTTCAATCACCACTTCAAAGCTGCCCGCAGCAACGTAGGCGATCTGATCGTGGATATCGTGCTTATGCGGCGTGCCGATAGCGCCTTTATCAAAATGCACCAACACCATCATCAGGTTATCAGTCCAGGTCATGATTTTGCGTTTAATACCGCCGCCCAGTTCTTCCCACGGGGTTTCATCATCAATAAAGTAGCGTTTCATGGTCACTCCTTCCTATTCATTGTTATGGCCTAGTTCCCAACGGGATGCGGGTAGGCACAGCATACGGATTGCGCCATTTTAGTAACATTCGTTACGAACGAAACTGAAAAGGTGTAAAAGCATGACGGCCTTCAAGAAATAAATAAAACAATATTTCACTTTTATTGAATTACTATATCATCAGCTTCATGCTTCTCCAAACATGAAAGTGTCGGGCGCGCACCGGAACAGGTCAGGTTGTCACTGCCACGCATCCTGTCTTGTTTTGCCCGGCGCTTTCGTTCTACCGACAAGGGGCAAGCGCAAAGGTTGCGTACCAAGAACCAGTAGCAGCATGCAGACGTGGCTAGCGGCATCTCGGTTCTTTACTACACTTCTCTGGTTTCACCAATGAAAGCAATACGGTAGCAATTCTGGCCGATAGCACGCTGACAATCTCACACATTTTTTTAACAGATAACGCGATACGTTCCAACAATGCGTTTTCTTTAATATATATTTCAATTAGTTAGTTAAAACAAGACGGCGTAGACCTTGCTAAAACCGCCTTCTTAAAAAAAATCAAAACAACGTTCCGACTTTGATCACACTTTCGAGATTGCGTGCATGACGAGTGGGCAAATAGCGCAATATAATCAATCGAAACAGTGTTTCTATTTATAAGGAACTGCAACGCAGTTCGATAAGAAGGTTCTCGATGAGTATTTTTACGACTTTACGCACCAGCCCAGAAACGACACTCAACGAATGGTTAGCCGCCTTGGCTAGTCATGTCGCTCGCGTATCTCAGGCCGCCCAAAGTCATAAAAACCCTTCGCCTCTGCGGGCAGATGGCTTCGACATCGCCACGCAGGAACCCGTAGTATGGAAATTCCCGGATGGCCATGATGCGCCTATCGCGAATTTCGCCAGCCAACAAAACTGGTTAAGAACATTAAGCGCCATGAGCGTGATTACCGGCGATGCTTGTTATGAACAGCAGGCGACGGATTACACGCACTATTTCTTAACACACTATGTCGATGATAACAGCGGTCTGTTCTATTGGGGCGGACACCGTTTTATCAACTTGGATACGTTGGGCAGTGAAGGGCCTGAATCCAAAGCCATGGTGCACGAATTAAAACACCATCTGCCCTATTACGCGCTGTTGCACCGTGTCGACGCAGAAAAAACGTTGAACTATTTACAGGGCTTTTGGAATGCCCATGTTGAAGATTGGCAGCAGTTGGATCTTGGTCGCCACGGTGATTACGCCAAAACGCGCGATCCGCAGGTTTTTGAGCACGCGCGCCGCGATGTGGTTGACCCTGCTCTCTGGCCAGAACTGCCGCTGACCAAAGGATTGACCTTCGTCAACGCAGGCACCGACCTGATTTACGCCGCCTTCGCTTATGCTGGCTTTACCGGCGATACGTCAGCGGCAGCGTGGGGCAAACATTTATATCGCCAGTACGTGTTGGCGCGTAATCCAGAGACAGGGATGCCGGTGTATCAGTTCAGTTCACCGCTGCAACGCCAACCGGTGCCAGAAGATGATAACCAAACGCAATCCTGGTTTGGCGACCGCGCGCAGCGTCAGTTTGGTCCTGAATTTGGCGTTATCGCCAAAGAGGCCAATGTTCTTTTCCGTGACATGCGCCCGTTATTAATTGATAACCCGTTGGCGATGTTGGATATTCTTCGCCAGCAGCCCGATAGCGACATCCTAGCCTGGGTGATTTCAGGGTTAAAAAATTACTACCAGTACGCCTATGACGTGGTCAGCAACACGCTGCGCCCCATGTGGAACAACGGCCAGGATATGACCGGCTTCGTTTTCCCGCGTGATGGTTATTACGGCAAGAAAGGCACCACCTTAGCCCCCTTCGCCCTCGAAGGTGATTATTTACTGCCGCTGGTGCGTGCTTATCGCTTAAGCGATGACGATGAGCTGTACGCCCTGATTGAGACCATGGCAACGCGCGGCGAACAAGATGGTCTGGAAAATAGCGCTACGCCTTTCCTGCTGGTTGCTTTGACGGAACTTGCGGAAAAAACGCAGTCCACCGTATGGGCAGAACGCGCCTGGCGCGTAGCGGAAACCTTATTCAAACAGCATTTTCATGATGGTTTGTTTGTTCGTTCGGTACAACATCGTTATTTACGCTTGGATGATCCTCTTCCGCTGGCATTACTGACGTTTGTTGCTGCTTGTCACGGTAAACGTGACGCGGTACCGGCACTTTTGACGCAGGGTGGATACGTCCACGGTGATTTTCGCTTTAATGGGGAAAACAGAATTGTTTATGACGTGGAATTAATTTATCCAGAGTTATTAACACATTGATTTTTATTTTAATGGTTCTCAATTACTAAGTAGGTAAGCATTATGAATGAAAACAAAAGGCTGGGGCTAGCCTATATCTCCCCTTATATAATAGGGTTGATAGTTTTTACCGCTTTCCCCTTTATTTCATCGTTTGTGCTCAGTTTTACTGAATATGACCTGATGAATCCACCTGAGTTTACGGGTTTGGATAACTATCACCGGATGTTCCTGGAAGATGACCTCTTCTGGAAATCTCTGTGGGTTACCTTTGCCTATGTATTCCTGACCATTCCGTTGAAATTGATTTTCGCACTGCTGATTGCATTTGTGCTCAATTTCAAATTGCGTGGTATCGGTTTCTTCCGTACTGCTTACTATGTACCGTCTATTCTCGGTAGTAGCGTAGCCATTGCCGTGTTGTGGCGTGCCCTGTTCGCCATCGACGGTCTGTTGAACAGCTTCCTGGCCGTATTCGGTTTCGACGCCATCAACTGGCTGGGTGAGCCTTCGCTGGCGCTGATGTCAGTCACGCTGTTGCGCGTATGGCAGTTCGGTTCCGCGATGGTTATCTTCCTTGCCGCGTTGCAGAACGTACCGCAGTCCCAGTATGAAGCTGCGATGATCGATGGTGCGTCTAAATGGCAGATGTTCCTGAAAGTAACGGTACCGTTGATTACGCCGGTTATTTTCTTCAACTTCATCATGCAGACCACGCAGGCGTTCCAGGAGTTTACCGCACCGTACGTCATTACCGGCGGTGGCCCGACCCACTACACCTACCTGTTCTCGCTCTATATCTACGATACGGCGTTCAAGTATTTCGATATGGGTTACGGTGCAGCGTTGGCATGGGTACTGTTCCTGGTCGTTGCTGTGTTCGCGTCAATCTCGTTTAAATCGTCTAAATACTGGGTGTTCTACTCCGCCGATAAAGGAGGAAAAAATGGCTGATATCCATTCCAATCTGTCATCGGCGCAAGCCCTCGCAGAAGCAGAAGTTCGTCGTACCTTACGTAAAGAGAAAATCAGTGCGGCAATTCGTTACACGATTTTGCTGTTCGTCGGTCTGTTGATGCTTTATCCACTGGCGTGGATGTTCTCTGCATCGTTCAAACCGAACCATGAAATCTTTACCACGCTGGGACTGTGGCCTGAGCACGCCACCAGTGACGGTTTTGTTAACGGCTGGAAAACCGGTACGGAATACAACTTCGGTCATTACATGTTGAACACGTTCAAATTTGTAATCCCGAAAGTGATCCTGACCATTATCTCCTCGGTTATCGTGGCTTACGGCTTTGCCCGCTTCGAGATTCCTTGGAAAAACTTCTGGTTTGCGACTCTGATCGCTACCATGTTGCTGCCCAGCACCGTACTGTTGATTCCTCAGTACATCATGTTCCGTGAAATGGGCATGCTGAACAGCTACATGCCGTTGTATCTGCCTTGCGCATTTGCAACCCAAGGGTTCTTCGTCTTCATGTTGATTCAGTTCCTGCGCGGTGTACCGCGTGATATGGAAGAAGCAGCACAGATTGACGGCTGTAACTCCTGGCAGGTGCTGTGGTACGTGGTTACGCCGATTCTGAAACCGGCCATCATCTCTGTCGCATTGTTCCAGTTCATGTGGTCTATGAACGACTTTATCGGCCCGCTGATCTATGTCTACAGCGTGGATAAATACCCGATTGCGTTGGCTCTGAAAATGTCCATCGACGTAACAGAAGGCGCACCTTGGAACGAAATCTTAGCAATGGCAAGTATTTCGATCCTGCCATCCATCATCATTTTCTTCTTGGCACAGCGCTACTTTGTTCAGGGCGTGACCAGCAGCGGAATTAAAGGTTAATAGAGGATTTATCATGGCTGAAGTAGTTTTCAACAAACTGGAAAAAGTATATTCCAACGGTTTTAAAGCAGTTCACGGTATCGATCTGACCATCAAAGACGGTGAGTTCATGGTTATCGTTGGGCCGTCTGGCTGTGCCAAGTCCACTACCCTGCGTATGCTGGCGGGTCTGGAAACCATCAGTGGCGGTGAAGTTCGCATCGGTGAGCGCATCGTTAACAACCTGGTGCCGAAAGATCGTGGTATCGCGATGGTGTTCCAGAACTATGCACTCTATCCGCACATGACGGTGCGCGAGAACCTGGCATTCGGTCTGAAACTGGCAAAATTGCCGAAAGAGAAGATTGAAGAACAGGTTAACGAAGCAGCCAAAATTCTGGAGCTGGAAGACCTGATGGATCGTCTGCCGCGTCAACTGTCCGGTGGTCAGGCACAGCGTGTGGCCGTAGGCCGTGCTATCGTGAAAAAACCGGACGTGTTCCTGTTTGACGAACCGTTGTCAAACCTGGATGCCAAACTGCGTGCCTCCATGCGTATCCGTATTTCTGACCTGCACAAACAGCTGAAGAAAAGCGGCAAACCGGCAACCAGCGTCTACGTTACCCACGACCAGACTGAAGCCATGACCATGGGCGACCGTATCTGCGTAATGAAACTGGGTCACATCATGCAGGTGGATACGCCGGATAACCTGTACCACTATCCGAAAAACATGTTCGTGGCAGGCTTTATCGGCGCACCAGAAATGAACATCAAACCGGGCAAACTGGTCGACACTAACGGTCAGATTGCTCTGCACGTAGGGGGTTACACCCTGCCCCTGAATGCGGCACAGCAGGATAAAGTTCGCTCTCACCTGACACAGGATATCTTCTTCGGCGTTCGCCCTGAATATGTCTCTGTTTCCGATACACCGTTTGAAGACAACCACTCTGTCGGCGAACTGGTGCGCGTTGAGAACATGGGTCATGAATTCTTTATGTACATAAAGGTTGATGGCTTTGAGATAACCAGTCGTATTCCTTCTGAGGAAGCTCGATTGATTATTAAGAATGGCCTGAACCGTCAGGTGTTCTTTAAGTTTGATATGGATAAGTGCCATATCTTTGATGCAAAAACAGAACAAAATATCTCTCTTTAACAGGAGTAGTTACCGATGAAAAAAGCGATCCTACACACGTTGATAGCCTCATCTCTGGCATTGCTGGCGCATCAATCTTTCGCAGCGGATAACGTTGAACTGCGTATGTCCTGGTGGGGCGGCAACGGCCGTCACCAGCAGACGTTGAAAGCGATTGAAGATTTCCAAAAGGCAAATCCGAACATCACCGTTAAAGCAGAATACACCGGTTGGGACGGCCACCTGGCACGTTTGACCACACAGATCGCCGGTAACACCGAGCCTGACGTGATGCAGACCAACTGGAACTGGCTGCCGATTTTCTCCAAAAACGGTGACGGTTTCTACGATCTGAACAAACAGAAAGGGGTTATCGACCTGGCGCAGTTCGAACAGAAAGAACTGAACAACACCACCGTCGACGGCAAGCTGAACGGCATTCCGATCTCTGTGACTGCACGTGTGTTCTACTTCAACACTGACACGTGGGCAAAAGCGGGCCTGGAATACCCGAAAACCTGGGATGAGCTGTTGAACGCCGGTAAAGTGTTCAAAGAAAAACTGGGCAGCCAGTACTACCCTGTTATTCTGGAGCACCAAGATACGCTGGCACTGCTGAACTCTTACATGGTTCAGAAGTACGGCATCCCGGCTATCGACGTGAAAAACCAGAAATTCGCGTACAACGATGCGCAGTGGGCTGACTTCTTCGGCATGTACAAAAAACTGGTTGATAGCCACGTTATGCCGGACCTGAAGTACTACGCTTCTTTCGGCAAGAGCAACATGTATGAAATGAAGCCGTGGATCACAGGCGAATGGGCTGGTACTTACATGTGGAACTCCACCATTACCAAGTACTCTGATAACCTGCAACCGCCTGCCAAGCTGACCCTGGGTAACTACCCGATGCTGCCAGGTGCTAAAGATGCAGGTCTGTTCTTCAAACCGGCTCAGATGCTCTCTATCGGTAAATCGTCTAAACACCCGAAAGAAGCGGCAATGCTGATCAACTTCCTGCTGAACAGCAAAGAAGGTGTTCAAGCGCTGGGTCTGGAACGTGGCGTACCGTTGAGCAAAGCAGCTGTAGCACAACTGCGTAGCGATGGCGTGATCAAAGATGATTCCAACGCCGTTGCCGGTTTGAATCAGGCATTGACATTACCGCACGAAATCGGTGTGTCTCCGTACTTCGATGACCCGCAAATCGTAGCCCTGTTTGGTGATACCATCCAGTCTATCGACTACGGTCAGAAAACGGTTGATGAAGCGTCTAAATACTTCCAGCGTCAGTCTGAACGTATTTTGAAACGTGCAATGAAGTAATAGTGTTTATGTAATAAACACCTTAAATCCCTGTCATCCTGAATGACAGGGATTTTTTCATTTTAATTGAAACACACTTTATTTCCCCGCCGATCAAGTTCACATTTTGAAACCCTATTTTACTTTTTGTTACTCAAACCGATCCGGATCACAAAATAGAATTTGAGAATAAATAAAATAGAACTTGTTCCAATAAGCACAAATGCGTCTTTTAGCATAAATGTTATTACTCGATGGGAAATAATAAAATGAAATTAAAATTATTAGCTCTGGCCGTGGCTTCGCTCGTTAGCGTCAACGCAATGGCAGTCACAATTGATTATCGTCATGAAATGATGGATACCCCAAGCGCTGGTCATAAAGACCGTTTGTCCGTATCCAATCGCTTTGCCAATGGTTTTGGCCTTTCTGTTGAAGCCAAATGGAAACAAAGTGGTAAAGACACCACGCCAAACCGTCCGTTCAGCGAACCTGTCAGCAATGGTACTGAAGTTGTTGCCAGCTATGTACACAACTTCGACAAAACATGGTCGCTCGAGCCTGGTTTCTCTTTAGATTCAAGCTCTGACTCCAACAACTATCGCCCTTACCTGCGCGGTAAAGTGAACATTACCAACGACCTGTCTTATTCACTGCGCTATCGTCCTTACTACAAACGTAACAGTGGCAACATCGGCGTTAAAGGAAAACAAACTTCCGAGTCTGGTTATAATATCACCGGCGTGCTTTCCTATAAATTCCTGAAGGACTGGCAGGTTGATTACGAAATGGATTATAAAAAATCCAACCAATACCAGAATTTCCAATCTGACAAAGAAACCTGGAAATTGGAGCACGATGTAAAACTGTCCTACAAGTGGGATAAAAACTGGAAGCCGTATACCGCGATTGGTAACGTAGCAGACAGCGGTACTAACGATCACCGCCAGACCCGTTTCCGTGTAGGTGTTCAATATAGCTTCTAATCGTGATTAACGATTAAACGTTAAGCAAAAGCAGTACAGGGATATTCAGGTTAACAGTGTGTGATTGCGTTCCCGAATATCCCTTTTTTACGTCTCAGCAGTTAGCCGTACCGCAGTAATTTTAGCATTGCGATAGTTAGCTTTAGTTTATGTATTCTGTGTCTGAATTACCCTCTTCGTGTATGAACGTTATTTCTTGATATATATTTTGTGGTTTTTAGGGTGTTCGTTTTCTCTCCGATGTGATGAACACCCTGTTTTTTTCCGCTCAAACTCTCCATGCTACCCCTCGGTTCCTCTCATTAACTTCTTGTGGATATATACTATGATTTCACGTTCTCTTATTGCTGGAGCATTATTAGTGTCAATGTCTGGGATCAGTTTTGCCAACACCACTTTTTCTGTTTGGCCGCAGGGTGAAGCGCCGGGAGCAACAACTTCATCGGCCAAACCCGAGGTGGTTGAACGCAGCAAGGACCCGACACTGCGCGATCGCGCAGCCACCGGAATAAGAGCCCCGGAAATCACCGTGTATGCACCAGAAAAACCCAATGGGGTGGGGATTTTGGTCACCCCAGGTGGCTCTTATCAACGCGTGGTGCTGGATAAAGAAGGCAGCGATCTGGCCCCCTATTTCAACGCGCAGGGTTATACCCTGTTCGTAATGACCTACCGCATGCCGGGAGAGGGCCACAAAGAAGGTGCTGATGCGCCACTGGCAGATGCGCAGCGTGCGTTGCGCACATTGCGGGCACAGGCTGCCAACTGGAAGCTCAATCCGCAACGCATCGGTGTGATGGGTTTCTCCGCCGGCGGGCACGTGGCAGCCAGCCTCGGCACCCAATTTGACCGTGCGGTAACGCCACCGCAGGATGATATCGACCGCCTGAGTGCGCGCCCTGACTTTATGGTACTGATGTATCCAGTGATTTCTATGCGCGATGATATCGGCCACACGGGCTCACGCAAACAGTTGCTGGGGAAGCATCCTGACGAAGCGGGTATTGTGCGCTACTCGCCGGATCAGCATGTGAGTACGCAGACCCCGCCAACATTTTTGGTACATGCCGTGGACGATCCGTCTGTCTCCGTTGAGAACAGCATGGTGATGTTTTCTGCGCTAAAGGCAAAACATATTCCGGTGGAAATGCACCTGTTTGAAAAGGGCAAACACGGTTTTGGCATTCGCGGCACCACGGGGTTGCCGGTCGCCGTCTGGCCGCAGCTGGTTGATGCCTGGATCAGTGCATTGCCCGTTGATAGCGCCAGCAGCAAGAAATAACCGTAAGACATAAATAGTTACGCCGTCACAACTTCCGCAGCGGGGAATATTTCTCTATACTGGATAAAATAACAGTTCACTGAGAAACCCCATGACTGCGGAAGGACATCTGCTATTCTCCGTTGCCTGCGCTATTTTTGCCAAAAACGCAGAACTCACGCCAGCGCTGGCGAACGGAGACTGGTGGCATATCATTCCAGGTGCGCTGCTAACCGCATTGCTGCCAGATATCGATCACCCCAAATCTGTATTAGGGCAACGATTACGCTGGATTTCCGGGCCTGTCGCCCGCGCCTTTGGGCACCGTGGTTTCACCCACAGTTTGCTGGCCATTGTGGCCGTCATCTGTTTTATCCGTCTGCAATTGCCTGCCGATTGGCCAATCCCGACCGATGCCTACCACGCGATGCTGATTGGCTATCTCAGCCATATCATGGCCGATATGTTGACCTCGGCTGGCGTGCCCTTACTGTGGCCCTGCCGCTGGCGTTTTCGCCTACCGCTGCTCAACAGCCAGAAAGGCAACCAACTCGAGCGAGTACTCTGTCTGGCGCTGATTGGCTTTTCGCTGTACCACTCACCGCGTGCAGGTGCTTGTTACGGCTACGAGCAGGCCTGTCGCTGGTATGATTCTGCCCGCAGTCAATTCAGCCAGTTGCTGCGCTAGCGCTTCTCGTTGAGGCCGTAGACGCTATGCCATTTACGTACAAGATACGCAGGATTGATATAACGCAAGCCATAAGGAGCTGTTATCCTAGCGCCCGTTTTCATTTTTAGGGAGGAGACGGTATGTCCGTTGCGCTATTGGCTAATATTATCGTTTTTTTGGCGTTGATCGCCCTGCTCGCTTATGCAAGCCGTAACCCGACGTGGAGTCTGGCGAAAAAAGTGCTGCTTGGTCTGGTTATCGGCGTGCTGTTCGGCTTCGCGCTGCATCTGGTGTATGGTGACAATAATCCGGTCATCAAGGCTTCCGTGGCCTGGTTTAACATCGTGGGTAACGGTTACGTTCAGCTGTTACAAATGATAGTTATGCCGCTGGTTTTCGTTTCAATCCTGAATTCGGTTGCCAAGCTGCACAATGCATCATCATTAGGAAAAATCAGCGTACTTACCCTGGGCACTCTGCTGTTAACCACTCTGATCGCCGCGCTGATTGGTGTGTTGGTTACCCTGCTGTTTGGCCTTACCGCTTCAGGGCTGGTGCAAGGGGTGCAGGAAACCGCGCGTCTCAGCGCCATTGAGAGTAATTATGCGGGCAAAGTGTCCGACCTGAATGTGCCGCAGTTGATTTTATCTTTCATCCCGAAAAACCCCTTTGCGGAGCTTACTGGCGCGAACCCCACGTCAATTATCAGTACGGTGATCTTTGCCGCTCTGCTCGGTATTGCGGCGCTGCAACTGCATCGCGATGATGCGGCCAAGGGTGAACGCGTTTTGGCGGCGATTGATACGCTGCAATCCTGGGTGATGAAGCTGGTTCGCCTGGTGATGAAGCTAACCCCCTACGGTGTGTTGGCGCTGATGACCAAAATGGTCGCGACGTCAAATTTGCAGGATATTATCAAACTGGGTAGCTTTGTCGTCGCCTCCTACCTTGGTCTTGGCATCATGTTTGTGGTTCATGGGGTGTTGTTAGCCTCAACGGGTATCAACCCACTGCGTTTCTTTCGCAAAATTGCCCCGGTGCTGAGCTTTGCGTTTACCAGCCGTTCCAGCGCAGCCACCATTCCGCTCAGCATAGAGGCACAAACGCGCCGCATCGGCGTGCCGGAATCCATCGCCAGTTTCGCGGCCTCCTTTGGCACGACGATTGGGCAAAACGGCTGTGCCGGGCTTTATCCTGCCATGCTCGCGGTGATGGTTGCTCCCACCGTCGGTATCAACCCGCTGGACCCAGTGTGGATTGCCACGCTGGTGGGCATCGTGACCATTAGCTCTGCTGGCGTCGCGGGCGTAGGCGGCGGCGCGACCTTCGCTGCACTGATCGTGTTGCCCGCCATGGGCTTGCCGGTAACGCTGGTCGCTCTGCTGATCTCTATCGAACCCTTAATCGATATGGGGCGTACCGCACTCAATGTGAGCGGTTCAATGACCGCGGGTACTGTGACCAGCCAGTTACTGAAACAAACTGACAAGGCGCGTTTTGCGGCCGATGACGAGTCAGTCTTGAACGCGTCCCACACCTGATACTCAGGTGAGTGCATTCCGTCATAAAAAAACCGGCAGGTCTACCCTGCCGGTTTTTCGTTTACGCAGACGGTTATACGCACAAAGCGCGATTACCGTTGGGGATTGGTGTCATAAGCTTCGCAGCTTTGGAAGCCCTTGTTCAGCACTTGCCCACGATCGTTGAAACTCACAAAATAGTTCTGTGCCGTGCCATCACGGTTTTTCAACAGATAGTTAAAGCAGGTGCCTCTGGCATTTTTCAACCGTACTTCTGACGCGGGTGCGCCAGCAATTTGCAGCACCTGCTGTTTGGTCTGTCCGGTCTTCACTTCTTTAACCACCGGCTCGGTAAAACTACTTTCTGCACGATTGTAGGCTGAACACCCAGAAAGAAGGAGAGCCCCCACAGCACCAAGACATATCAGTAGTTGATTATTTTTCATGTTATTACCTCATTCATTAATGGGTCACTGACAAGGCTAGATGGCGCGCGGCAATTTTTCAAATCGGCATTCGCCTCCCTTTTTTGTCTCACCAGGCTCTTTTTACGCCAAGAAAAGTAATAATACGCGCGCACTGCTTGTCCTTTTTCTTCACGACGATTAGCTTTACACTCTAACCATCAAGCTAATTATTTCGCAGTATCAACAGGTTCAGGAAGGGGGCCACCATGTCATTGCAGCAAGAGATCATCCAGGCACTGGGTGTTAAACCTACTGTCGATCCCGATGCCGAGATCCGTATCAGCGTTGATTTTTTAAAGAATTATCTTAAAGCCAATCCCTTCATCCGTTCGTTAGTACTGGGGATCAGCGGTGGGCAAGATTCTACGCTGACCGGCAAACTGTGCCAGACAGCCATCAATGAACTGCGTAGCGAAACCGGCGATACACGTTATCAGTTTATTGCTGTGCGCTTACCGTATGGCATTCAGGCGGATGAAGCCGATTGCCAGGATGCCATCGCCTTCATTCAGCCGGACCGCGTATTAACAGTGAATATCAAGCCCGCTGTCGAAGCGAGTGAAGCCACTCTGGCAGCCATCGGCGTGACACTGTCCGATTTTGTCAAAGGCAATGAAAAGGCGCGCGAACGCATGAAGGCGCAATACAGCATTGCGGGCATGAATGCGGGTCTGGTGGTCGGCACGGACCACGCCGCAGAGGCCGTCACGGGGTTCTTTACCAAATACGGTGACGGCGGCACAGATATCAATCCTATTTTTCGTTTAAATAAACGGCAAGGAAAAGCGCTACTGAAGGTACTCGGCTGCCCGCAGCACCTGTACACCAAAGCCCCTACGGCCGATCTGGAAGACAATCGCCCTTCTTTACCCGATGAAACCGCCCTTGGTGTCACCTATAACGAGATTGATGACTATCTGGAAGGGAAAACGCTCGAGGCTGGTCGCGCGGCCATTATCGAAAACTGGTATAAAAAGACCGAACACAAGCGCCGTCCTCCGGTTACTGTATTTGACGATTTCTGGCACTGATAGGCTGTCTGTAGATGCTGCACGGATGCCGAAAACGGCATCCGTTTGCTTTTGGAACAATGATAATCAACATGGATATGACCCCACAACGCGCCACGCTGGCAGGCCTGTTAGCGATTTTGCTCTGGAGTACCTCTGTCGGTCTGTTACGCAGTTTAACCGAGGCCCTCGGCCCTGTCGGCGGGGCGGCGATGATATACAGCACCTGTACGCTCTGCCTGGTGCTGTTCTCTGGATTCCCGTCTCTGCGCGGTTTTTCCAAAGGCTATTTATTGGGCGGTGGATTGCTTTTCGTCTGTTACGAAATCTTTTTGTCACTCTCCATCGGCTTTGCCGCGAATCGTGTTCAGGCAATGGAGATGGGCATGATCAATTACCTTTGGCCCAGCCTCACGCTCTTGTTCGCGGTTTTTATCAATCAACAAAAAAGCAGTCTTGGGCTATGGATCGGGGTGGCACTGGCGCTGGTGGGCATCGTCTGGATGATGAAGGGCGAAAGCCACTGGTCACCCTTCGTGATGTGGCAAAACATTCTGACCAACCCGCTGGCCTACGGACTGGCCTTTGCTGCGGCCATTTCCTGGGCGCTGTATTGCAATATCACCAAACGTCTCGCGCGGGGAAAAAGCGGCAATACCGTGTTCTTCCTCGCGGTTAGCGTTGTGCTGTGGATGCAATACGCGGCCTCATCGCGTCCGCCGATGGCGTTTTCACTCACCACCGGACTGGAACTGCTGTTTATGGGCGCATCGACAGCTGTTGCCTATTCCGCCTGGAATACCGGTATTCAGCACGGCAACATGACATTGCTGGCCACCGCATCTTATTTCACGCCGGTGTTCTCAACGCTGCTGGCCGCCCTTTGGCTGCATACGGTGCCCGATGTGGCCTTTTGGCAGGGTGTCGCCATGATTACGCTGGGTTCATTGGTCTGTTGGTGGGCAACGCGGGAAACACAAAAACAGTAGGGACTTATCGTGCTCCCTTCAGCAGACAATACCTGTTATAGTGCGTTTCACATTTATTTAACTTATTTCATCGTATTGTATGTTAAAGCGTTTTTTTGCTTACTACGCCCCTTACAAGGGGCTGTTTGTTCTTGATTTTGGCTGCGCCATCATCGCCGGTTTGCTCGAACTGGGTTTCCCGATGGCCATCAAGGCGTTCATCGACAAGCTGTTACCGGCTCAAGATTGGTCACTCATTTTACTCGCCTCTGTGGCTTTGCTGCTGGTCTATTTGCTCAACACTGCGCTGATGGCGATCGTCAACTATTGGGGGCATGCGCTGGGCGTCGGGATCGAAACCGATATGCGCCGTCAGGCTTTTGAGCATCTGCAAAACCTGCCGTTCCGCTATTTCGATAATATGAAAACCGGGCATATCATCACCCATGTGACCAAAGATCTTGAAGAAGTTGGCGAAGTGGCCCACCACGGTCCAGAAGATTTGTTCCTCGCCATTATGACCTTCATAGGTGCCTTTATCCTGATGGCTACCGTACATCTGCCTTTGGCGATGATCACCGTGGTCATTGTGCCGTTCATGACCTATCTGGTCAGCCGCTACGGTGCGCAGATGACCGATACCTGGCGACGTCTGTTCGGCCAAGTCGGTAACTTTAATGCGCGCATCGAAGAGAGCATTGGCGGTATCCGTGTGGTTAAGGCGTTTGCCAATGAGTCTCATGAAAAAGCGCTGTTCGCGCAGGACAATGAGAACTATCGCACCATAAAACTGCAAGCCTACCGCATCATGACCGCGAGCCTGACGCTGAGCTATCTCAGCACACGCTTGATTCAACTGATCATCATGCTGGCGGGTATATGGTATGTGATTCAAGGTGAACTCTCCTACGGTGGCTTTATTGGTTTCCTGCTGCTGATTGAAGTGTTCTTCCGTCCAGTTGCCAAGATAACCTCCGTATTGGAGAGCTATCCGAAGGGTATTGCCGGGTTTAAGCGATTCACCCAATTGATCGATACGGTACCTGATATCAAGGATGCCCCCGATGCCCGTGCGGTAACGCACCTGAAAGGTGATATCCGCTTCGAAAACGTTAGCTTTGGCTACACGCCGGAAAGAGCGACGCTGCATGGCATAACCCTCGCTATCCAGGCAGGAGAAACCGTGGCATTCGTTGGTCCATCGGGCGCAGGGAAAACCACGTTGTGTTCTCTGTTACCCCGTTTTTACGACATAAACGCGGGCGCTATTACCATCGATGGGATTGATATCCGAAACATGACGCAAGCGTCCTTGCGCCATCAGATCGGCATCGTGCAGCAAGATGTCTTTTTGTTTGGTGGCACCATCCGGGAAAACATCGCTTACGGTAAACTGGGGGCAAGCGATGAAGAAGTGATGCACGCCGCTCAGCGCGCCAAGCTTGACGAACTGATTGCCACCTTGCCAGACGGATTGAATACCGTTGTCGGTGAACGTGGGGTGAAACTCTCCGGGGGGCAAAAACAGCGTTTATCCATAGCGCGGATTTTCCTTAAAAACCCACCGATTCTGATTTTGGACGAGGCCACTTCGGCGCTGGACACGGCAACGGAACAGGCGATTCAGCAATCACTGAGCGAGCTATCAAGCGGACGCACTACGCTGGTGATTGCACACCGTCTGGCGACGATTCAGAACGCCGATCGTATCGTGGTAGTGGATGAGGGACGGATTATTGAGCAAGGTAGCCATCAGGCTCTGCTTGATAACAGCGGCAGCTATGCCCGTCTGCATCAGGCCCAGTTTGGTCAGGTATAACCGCTTCATCGCTATGCCGTCATCTTCAGGCGAGAGCGTTGTCTCTCGCCGTTTTCCTGACTACCCCCTTTTTTCCCCGCTTTTTTGACACTCATCGTTTCCTAACCAATAAATTGCATTTAAAATACACCAATAAAGGTAACGGGATAAGAGACGAACCGTGGCACGAAAACCAATGGGAAAATATCGTCTGCGAGAACTGCGTACCGTTCTGCTGATGATAGATCTGTATGAAAAGCACCATCCGGCTGACGTGGAGAATGCCGATCGCTATCAGCAGCTTTCTGCTTATGCCACCAATCGCCTTGAGCGCTGCCAGTTCAGCGAAGAGAAACCCGCCTGTAAGCATTGCCCCATTCATTGCTATCAACCGGCCAAACGTGAACAGATTCGGGCCATTATGCGTTGGTCGGGGCCAAGAATGTTGTTGCACCACCCTATTCTGGCAATACGCCATTTAATTGATGACCACCGCCCCGTGCCAGCACATACGCCACGGCAGGCTCCCACGACACAGGAGCCTCAACCGCAGACCGCGAGCCCGGATCGCGCCATAAAAAAAGGCCGCTGACGCGGCCTTTTTGTGAATGGCATGTAAGAACTACTCTTTGGGAGAGGCGTTCTCGACTCTGCTTTTGAGCTTTTGCCCCGGACGGAAGGTGACCACCCGGCGCGCCGTAATCGGAATATCTTCACCCGTTTTAGGGTTACGTCCCGGCCGTTGGTTCTTGTCGCGCAGATCGAAATTACCAAACCCCGATAACTTTACCTGCTCACCATTTTCCAGAGCCCGACGAACTTCTTCAAAAAAAAGTTCGACGAGTTCTTTGGCATCCCGTTTACTCAGCCCGAGCTTTTCAAACAGGTATTCTGACATTTCAGCTTTAGTAAGCGCCATAGGTTCAATCCCTCAAGGATGCTTGGAATCGCTGTTTTAGTGCCTCTACGCATTGTGATACGGTAGCGGCAATATCCTCTTCTGCCAGTGTACGAGAGGTATCTTGCAATACCAGACTGATCGCCAGGCTCTTATACCCTTCTTCCACGCCCTTGCCTCGATACACGTCAAACAAGTTTACGCCAACTAACTGATTTGCGCCAACTTTCTTACATTCTGACAAAACTTCGCCTGCCGAAACGTTTTCTGCTACCACAACCGCGATGTCGCGACGGTTCGACGGATAGCGAGAAATCTCGCGCGCATCAGGAACCACGCGGTCTGCGACCTTATTCCAGCTCAGTTCAAACACCACAGTACGACCATTCAGATCCAGTTTACGTTCCAGCTCTGGATGAATTACGCCAATGAAACCAACCGCTTCACCTGCCAGATAAATTGCTGCGCTCTGGCCCGGGTGCAACGCCGGGTGTGATTCAGCTTTGAACTCAATTTCCGAAAGTTTACCCGTCAGTGACAGCAGCGCTTCCAAATCACCTTTAAGATCATAGAAGTCAACCGTCTGACGCGCCAGATCCCAATGTTCATCATAGCGATTCCCGGTAATCACGCCAGCTAACATAACATCCTGACGAATACCGAGTTTATCCTGACTATCAGGAACGAATCTTAAACCGCTTTCAAAGAGACGCAGGCGGCTCTGCTGGCGGTTTTGGTTATACACCACCGCCCCGAGCAAACCGCTCCACAGCGACAGACGCATCGCTGACATGTCGGTGGAAATCGGGCTTGGCAGAATCAGCGCTTCTTCACCAGGATGAATCAGCGATTGCACTTTAGGATCGACAAAGCTGTAGGTGATCGCTTCCTGATAACCACGGTCAACCAACAGCGTTTTCACACGCTTGAGCGAAAGCGCCGCTTCACGGTGCGCAGTCATGGTTAACGGTGCATGGGTCGGGATATTGGGAATATTGTTGTAGCCGTAAACACGGGCAACTTCTTCCACCAAATCCTCTTCAATCTCCATGTCAAAGCGCCAGCTCGGTGCTACCGCACTCCAGCCTGTGTCAGTGCGTGTCACGCTGCAACCGAGGCGAGTCAGGATATCGCTCACCTGTTCATCAGGGACGACATGCCCAATCAAACGGTCCAGTTTTTCTCTGCGCAGCGTAATGGTTGCACGGGCAGGTAAATGAGCGTCATTGGTCACATCAATCACCGGCCCGGCATCGCCACCGCAAATACTCAGCAGCAGTTGGGTCGCACGTTCCATCGCTTTGTACTGTAACGCAGGATCAACACCGCGTTCGTAACGGTGCGAGGCATCGGTATGCAAGCCGTGACGGCGGGCACGCCCGGTGATCGCCAGCGGATTGAAATAGGCACACTCAAGTAACACATTACGGGTTTCACCGTTAACACCGGAGTGTTCGCCGCCGAAAATGCCGCCCATTGCCAGCGCGTTGTTGTGATCGGCAATCACTAATGTATCAGCATTCAACGTGGCTTCATTCCCGTCCAGCAGCGTCAGGGTTTCACCTTCCTGCGCCAGACGCACCACGATACCGCCATTCAGGCGATCCAGATCGAAAGCGTGCATCGGCTGCCCCAGTTCCAGCAGCACGTAGTTGGTCACATCCACCACGGCATCAATAGAACGGATACCGCAACGACGCAGTTTTTCACGCATCCACAGCGGCGTTGCCGCCTTCACATCAATACCTTTGACTACGCGCCCCAGATAGCGTGGGCAAGCCTCAGGCGCTTCTACGCGGATTGGGAAAGTATCAGAAATCGTTGCCGCAACCGGCGTAATGTCCGGTGCCGTCAGCGGCAGCTGATTCAGCACCGCAACATCACGGGCCACACCAATGATACTCAAGCAGTCGGCGCGGTTAGGCGTCACGCTGATTTCGATGGCGTTATCATCCAGCCCCAGATAGGCACGAATATCGGTACCGATCGGTGCATCCTGTGGAAGTTCAATAATGCCGCTGTGGTCTTCAGAAATGCCCAATTCGGAGAATGAGCACAGCATCCCTTCAGAAGGTTCACCGCGCAGCTTGGCGGCCTTGATTTTGAAATCGCCCGGCAGCACGGCACCGATGGTTGCAACAGCAACGCGCAGCCCCTGACGGCAGTTGGGTGCGCCACACACAATATCCAGCAGACGCTCACCGCCTACGTTAACTTTGGTGACACGCAGCTTATCGGCATTGGGATGCTGGCCGCATTCAACGACTTCGCCTACCACCACACCATGAAATGCCCCTGCAACCGCCTCAACGCCATCCACTTCCAGGCCGGCCATGGTAATCTGTTCTGACAGTTCGTCACTGCTGATCGCCGGGTTAACCCACTCGCGCAGCCAATGTTCACTGAATTTCATAATGCTGTACCCGCCTTACTTAAACTGTTTGAGGAAGCGAAGATCGTTTTCGAAGAATGCGCGTAAATCGGTTACGCCATAGCGCAACATGGTCAAACGCTCCATCCCCATACCAAACGCGAAACCGGAGTACACTTCCGGGTCGATGCCAACGTTACGCAATACGTTAGGGTGCACCATGCCGCAACCCAGCACTTCAAGCCATTTGCCGTTTTTACCCATCACATCCACTTCGGCGGACGGTTCAGTAAACGGGAAATAGGACGGACGGAAACGTACCTGCAAATCTTCTTCGAAGAAGTTACGCAGGAAATCGTGCAGCGTGCCTTTCAGGTTGGTAAAGCTGATGTTTTTATCCACTATCAGCCCTTCCATTTGATGGAACATCGGCGTGTGGGTTTGGTCGTAGTCATTACGATAGACGCGGCCTGGCGCAATAATGCGGATTGGCGGCTGCTGTTTTTCCATGGTGCGAATTTGCACCCCGGAGGTTTGGGTGCGCAGCAAACGCGTAGCATCAAACCAGAAGGTGTCATGATCGGCGCGCGCGGGGTGGTGCCCTGGAATATTCAACGCATCGAAGTTGTAATAGGCATCTTCGATTTCCGGCCCGGTGGCTACTGAGAAACCCAATTCACCGAAGAAGGTTTCGATACGATCGATAGTGCGCGTGACTGGATGTAACCCACCATTTTCCATGGTGCGACCCGGCAGGGAAACATCGATGGTTTCTTCTGCCAGACGGGCATTCAGCACCGCTGATTCCAACGTGTGTTTACGAACGTTCAGCGCGTCTTGCACATCCTGCTTCGCCTGGTTGATAACCGCACCCGCCGCAGGACGTTCGTCTGCGGGCAAATCGCGTAGCGATGTCATTTGCAGGGTCAAATGCCCTTTTTTGCCCAGGTATTCGACACGCACATTATCCAGCGTCGCAATATCCTGAGCCGCGTCTATGGCTGTTCTGGCATTCGCTACCAGCTCTGCGAGATGTGGCATTGCATTCCTCTTCTTCTGCCTGTATGGCCAGTTATCATGATTAGAACCAAACGCAAACAAAAAAGCCTCCCGGCGGGAGGCTTCAAGCGCTATTTTTCGTTTCTTTTCTTACGCGCAAAGCCTCCTGAGATCAGGTGCTAAAGTAAAAAAAGAAACGGAAAATAGCAGTAGTCATACTTGCGTTACCTTAATGTCAATACGCTTGCGCGTCACCAGTGTCGATGTTTATCGCCAATATGATTACCGGCGGACACGTTCAGAGTAAAAATGTTACTACAAACAATACTGTCTTATTGGAAATCGGCGCGAATCAAAAGTCAATCACAACCGTTATGGATATCGCTCAATGTACCATCACGGACACACTGATATCTCTTAAAACGAAAAGAGGGAGCAAAGCTCCCTCTCTCTACTGGCTTACGCCAGGGCTGCTTTCGCTTTTTCAACCAGTGCAGAGAATGCCACTTTGTCGAATACGGCGATATCAGCCAGGATCTTACGGTCGATTTCAACAGAAGCTTTTTTCAGGCCGTTGATGAATTTGCTGTAAGACAAGCCATTTTGGCGAGCTGCTGCATTGATACGTGCAATCCACAGCTGGCGGAATTGACGTTTACGTTGACGACGGTCGCGGTAAGCGTACTGACCAGCTTTGATTACTGCCTGGAAGGCAACACGATAAACGCGCGAACGGGCACCGTAGTAACCTTTCGCTTGTTTCAGAATTTTCTTGTGACGTGCACGAGCAACCACACCACGTTTTACGCGAGCCATATGCTCTCTCCTAAAGTCTTATTCTTGATTCAAAAAGGTTACTTATGCGTACGGCAGACATGCGACAACCAGGCCCAGATCTCCTTTGGAGACCATACCCTTCGGACGCAGATGACGTTTACGTTTAGTCGCTTTTTTGGTCAGAATATGACGCAGGTTAGCATGCTTACGCTTAAAACCACCTTTGGCGGTCTTTTTAAAGCGTTTAGCGGCGCCACGTACTGTTTTGATCTTTGGCATGTTAATTTCCACTTCGCATTGTTGATATAATGAATCAGCTAAGGCGAACAAAACCCGCGCGATGCGGACACCGCACGGGTTCTATTACTTGAATGCCTTACTGTTTCTTCTTCGGTGCGAGCACCATGATCATCTGGCGGCCTTCGATCTTCGTTGGGAAGGATTCGACCACTGCCAGTTCACTCAGATCGTCACGAACGCGGTTAAGCACTTCGATACCAATCTGTTGGTGCGCCATTTCACGTCCGCGAAAACGCAGGGTGATTTTGGCCTTGTCACCGTCTTCCAGAAAGCGAACCAGGTTGCGTAGTTTGACCTGATAGTCGCCATCATCGGTACCAGGACGGAATTTGATTTCCTTAACCTGGATAACTTTTTGCTTCTTCTTTTGTTCCTTGGTGGCCTTACTCTTCTCGTAGAGGAACTTGCCGTAATCCATGATTCGGCAAACCGGCGGCTCGGCGTTAGGACTGATTTCAACTAAATCAACACCTGCTTCCTCGGCTTTCTCTAACGCTTCATTCAGACTGACAATGCCAATCTGCTCGCCATCGACGCCTGTTAGACGTACCTCTTGCGCGCGAATTTCTCTATTGATGCGATTAGGACGCGCCGGTTGAACTCGTTTTCCGCCTTTTATACCTTATTCCTCCAACTGATGAAGACTACGGCTGCGAATTTCTTGTTGCAGCTGCTTGATCACTTCGTTAACGTCGATGCTTCCCAAATCTTTACCGCGACGGGTGCGAACGGCCACTTTGCCCGCTTCCACCTCTTTATCACCGCAAACAAGCATATAGGGAACACGTCGTAAAGTGTGCTCGCGGATTTTAAAGCCTATTTTCTCATTTCTCAAGTCCGCTTTTACACGAATACCTGCATCTTGCAGTTTTCGCGTCAATTCACTGACATATTCGGACTGCCCATCGGTGATATTCATCACCACAGCTTGCACCGGTGCCAACCAGGTTGGGAAGAATCCCGCGAACTCCTCGGTGAGAATGCCGATGAAGCGCTCCATGGATCCCAATATCGCGCGGTGAATCATCACCGGCACCTGACGCTCGTTGCTTTCGCCGACATAAGAGGCGTTTAAACGGCCCGGCAGTGAAAAGTCGAGCTGCACCGTACCACATTGCCAGGCGCGATCCAAACAATCGTGCAAAGTAAATTCAATTTTTGGACCATAGAACGCCCCTTCACCCGGCTGATAATCAAACGGAATCCCGTTCTCTGTCAGCGCAGCCGCTAAATCGTGCTCAGCGCGATCCCACATCTCATCGCTACCGATGCGCTTTTCAGGGCGGGTGGAGAGCTTAACGACGATTTTTTCAAAGCCGAAGGTGCTGTACATGTCGTACACCATCTTGATACAGCTATTCACTTCTGCACGAACCTGTTCCTCGGTACAGAAGATATGGGCATCATCCTGCGTAAACCCACGCACGCGCATCAACCCGTGCAGGGAGCCTGACGGTTCGTTACGGTGGCAGCTGCCGAATTCGGCCATACGCAGCGGCAAATCGCGGTACGATTTCAACCCCTGATTAAAAATCTGCACATGCCCTGGGCAGTTCATCGGCTTGATGCAATATTCCCGGTTCTCTGAAGAGGTCGTGAACATGGCTTCTTTATAGTTTTCCCAGTGCCCGGTTTTTTCCCACAGCACGCGGTCCATCATAAAGGGGCCCTTCACTTCCTGATACTGGTACTCTTTGAGCTTCATGCGCACAAATGCTTCCAGTTCACGGAATACCGTCCAACCATCGTTGTGCCAGAACACCATACCCGGCGCTTCTTCCTGCATATGATACAGGTCGAGCTGTTTACCAATTTTACGGTGATCGCGTTTGGCGGCTTCTTCCAGACGCTGCAAATAGGCACCCAGCTGTTTTTTGTCTGCCCAGGCCGTGCCGTAGATACGCTGCAACATTTTGTTTTTGCTGTCACCGCGCCAGTAAGCACCCGAGATTTTCTGCAATTTGAAATGATGACAGAAACGCATATTGGGCACGTGCGGACCACGACACATGTCGATGTATTCTTCGTGATGATACAGACCAGGACGATCGTCGTGGCTGATGTTCTCATCCAGAATGGCGACCTTATAGGTCTCGCCACGCGCCGCGAACACATCACGCGCTTCCTGCCAACTGACCTTTTTCTTGATAACGTCGTAATCTTTGTCAGCCAGTTCATGCATGCGCTTTTCGAGCAGATCGATATCTTCCTGCGTCAGCGTGCGATCTAGATCAACGTCATAGTAAAAACCATTATCGATGACCGGGCCGATCGCCATTTTGGTATCCGGCCACAGCTGCTTGATGGCGTGTCCCAACAGATGCGCACAAGAGTGGCGTAAGATCTCCAGCCCCTCTTGATCCTTAGCGGTAATAATCGCCAATTGCGCATCGGCGTCGATCAGATCGCTAGCATCCACCAGTTCACCGTTAACGCGGCCCGCGATACAGGCTTTCGCCAGACCCGGGCCAATATCCAGTGCCACATCAAAAGGAGAAACGGCACGATCGTATTGACGCTGACTTCCATCAGGAAGCGTAATAACAGGCATTCTAGTTCCCTTATTCACAGTGGTGACCCACACGAAAGATCACGTGCGAAAATGAATTCATTTATGTTTCAAAACATTGTGTAACCATCTAACCAACCGTCGTTAAATTGGTACACCTGGCACAAAATCAAAATCCCACGAGGTGTGGGATAGATGACGAACTTTATGCTACCACCATTAGCAGGGATGAACCAGTCACTTGCCGCGTCGGCTAGTGCCGTAAACCCGCGCATTTTTCTCTCTCACCCATACCCGTTTGTCTTACCGGTCACAAATATCCCTACAATTATCATGGCAATAGCGCTATTTTGTTAAGCAGAACACTTTATTTAACTAAAGTCAGCGGTAATCTCCGTTCGCTATTGGTGCCTGAAATTGGCCCCAACAGACAGATTACTTTATACATTTACGCACAAATACATTGATAAAAATACCGAGGATGAAACCATGAAAATGAAGTTCATACCCCTTGTTGTGGCTAGCCTTTTCGCTGTGGGTGTTCACGCTGCCGATGGTGCCATCAAAGACGGGACATACCGCGCTGAAACTGTTAATTTCGATGATAAAGGGTGGAAACCGTTTGTCGAAGTGACTTACAAAGACGGGAAAATTGCCGCCGTGAAATTTGACTACAACAGCCAAAAAGACGGCCATCTGAAAACCACGGATGTGGAATACAATAAGAAGATGAAGGCAGCAAGCGGTACTAATCCTAACGAGTATACGGTCAAACTGGCTCAAGGATTGGTAGAGAAGCAAAATCCTGAAGGTGTGGATGGCGTGACCGGTGCCACGCACTCTAGCGAAGATTTCATCGTGCTGGCAAATGCGGCCGTTGCCAATACGAAAGCAGGAAAGATCGACGTAGCAAAAGTCGAATAATACCTCACTGCACTTCATCGCCGGTATCGACATAATGACCCCGGCGATGAGGCAAAAACCCGCTTAATTCCGCTATTCTTTCACGCCATTCGCCAGCATTTCTGCCGCCTTACGACGCAGAGACAGGTAAAATCCCAACCAGATAACGCCCACCCAAACCGGGATTAACAGTACAGAAATTCGGATACCCGGTGTCATGAGCATGATGACCAGAATGGCGGCAAGAAAAAGCAAGCACAGGTAGTTGCCATATGGGTAGAAAATCGCCTTGAAATGGGTCACTACGCCACGCTGGTCCATCGCACGACGAAAACGCAGATGCGCCACACAAATCATGATCCAGTTAATCACCAGCGTTGATACTACCAGCGCCATCAGAAGCTCAAACGCCTTGCCGGGCATCACATAGTTAATCAGCACACCCACCGAGGTCGCCAGCGCAGAAAGCGCAATGGACCTAGCCGGAACACCGCGCCCATTGACGCGAGATAACCAACGCGGCGCGTTCCCCTGCATCGCGAGGCCAAACAACATGCGGCTGTTGCAGTAGACCCCACTGTTGTATACCGACAGCGCAGCAGTCAATACCACCAGATTCAACACATTGGCGATGGCGTTACTGTCCAGCGCATGGAAAATCATCACAAACGGGCTACCGCCGCTTACCACGTTCTGCCACGGGTAGAGCGACAGCAGAATGCCGAGCGAGCCAATATAAAAGATCAGAATGCGGTAAACGACCTGATTAGTCGCTTGCGGGATGGAACGCTTTGGATCGGCGGCCTCAGCAGCTGTGATTCCGACCAGCTCCAGTCCACCGAAAGAGAACATGATCACCGCCATCGCCATCACCAAGCTATTGATGCCGTGCGGGAAAAAGCCGCCATGCTGCCACAGGTTGCGTACCGTCGCCTGCGCGCCGCCCTGCCCGCTTAGCAATAACCAAGCACCAAACCCAATCATGCCAAGGATCGCCAGGACTTTGATGATGGCGAACCAAAATTCGGTTTCACCATACACCTTTACGTTCACCAGGTTGATGGCATTAATCAGGACAAAAAATACCGCCGCCGATACCCACGTGGGTACATCAGGCCACCAATATTGAATATAGATTCCAACAGCAGTGAGTTCAGCCATGCCTACCAGGATAAACATGGCCCAGTAGTTCCAACCAGCGAGGAAACCGGCAAAGCAGCCCCAATATTTATAGGCAAAGTGGCTGAACGACCCAGCAACCGGCTCTTCAACCACCATTTCGCCCAACTGGCGCATGATCAGGAAAGCAATAATGCCTGCGACACCGTACCCCAACAGCACAGAAGGACCCGCCATCTGTATGGTCTGAGATATCCCTAAAAACAGCCCCGTCCCTATCGCACCGCCTAAGGCGATTAATTGAATATGGCGATTCTTCAATCCCCGTTTTAACTCCAGCTCACTCTCTACCGCCATGTTGTATTCACTTTTCCATTTGCTGTTTTGATTATTGTACGCACGCCGTCAGGTTGCTGGCGTGCGTTATGTAGAAGCAATGCAGACGAGCGCCCAAGCCATTGCAATCAGTCTTAACGTTCGGGAATCACGTTGAATGCATCAAATTCTGGCGTGGGTCCAGCCGACGGGACCAACACGGCTTCAGGCTCAGACGGCGTGATAGCCGCAGTGGCAGGCGCTAGCGATTGGAGCAACGCAGTTTGAAGACGTTGCTGTTCCAAAATGTCTTGCAGCAGGCGGATCTTTTCATTGGCGCGGACACTGGCACGATTGACGAAAAACCATATCAGCGCGGCAAACAGTACCATCAACATGATAAAAACAATCTGTAAAATATTCACAACAACCCCAACTCATACTCTCAACCCAAGCATATCCGGGCCATACTATCACTTCGTAGTCGCCCGCGACTATTACATCCTGCTCATAAATCCTCTTTCAGCCGAGACTGCCTGATAGCAGCGAGCGATTGGATCTGTTTTCCTTCTGTATCAAAGTTACCCTGTGCCAGCCAATCGAGAAAATCCAGCTTGTGTTGCGGCCATTCGGTATCCAACAGCGAAAACCAGGCAGTATCGCGTGTCCGTCCTTTATAAATGACAGCCTGACGGAAAATGCCCTCAAAGGTAAAACCCAAGCGTAAGGCGGCACGGCGCGAAGGCGCATTCAGGCTATCGCACTTCCACTCGTAGCGACGATAGCGCAGTTGTTCGAAGACATAGCTCATCAGCAAAAAATGCGCTTCTGTCGCAAGCGGTGTGCGTTTTAAGGTAGAGGAAAAAGCGACAGAACCGACTTCGATAACGCCATTGTTCACATCAACACGCATCAACGAAAACGTGCCTACCGCATTATCGGTGCGTGTGTCGATAACCACATAGCATTGGGTATCCTGCTGCCGTTCTACCGCAGTCAGATAAGTACGGTACTCCTCTTTGTCACGAAACGGGCCGACAAACATATAGGTCCAGTCGCGGCTATCTGGCGCTGCGGCGTATACTGCATAAAGCGCATCGAGGTGCTGCGCCACACTCAAGGGTTCAACCCGACAAAAACGCCCGGTGAGCGTGATACGGCTAGGGAACGCCCGCGCTGCCCATAAAGGAAGCGCTTCACCGACAGGCTGCCCATAACGGTTCACATGCTCTGCCATTATTCTCATCCTCTAGATGTTAAAAAACCCACCGTCAGGCAGGCTTTTTGGAAAGCAATCGTTTGTTCAGCGAAATACGGTTCAGAACGGATAGTCGTGATAACCCATCTGTTCGGAAATATTTTTTGCTGCGTGATGCAACATGGCAACATATTCGTGCATGCTCTCTTCTGCAAAGCGAATGATGGGGAATGAAATACTCAATCCGGCAATCACCACGCCGAAACGGTCAAAGACGGGCACAGCAATGCAGCGCAAGCCTTCTTCCTGTTCTTCCTTATCTTCCCCATACCCTTGCACACGTACGGTATCAAGCAAAGGCAACAGCTCCTCAGCGCTACCTACCGTATGCGGCGTGCTACGGGTAAATTCCACTTTGCTCAGAATTTCAACCACTTCGTCACGATCGCGCCATCCCAGCAACACTTTACCAATGGCGGTACTGTGCAGCGGGTTGCGGCGACCAATGCGAGAATACATACGCAGGTTGTACATGGAATCGATCTTGTGAATATAAACGATACCATCTTCATCCAACGCACCGAGGTGGATAGTTTCTTTCGTCAGCGCGGACAATTCGCGCATCTGAATATCAGCACTACGAATCAAATCTACGTTTTGCAACGCCTTGGCGCCCAGTTCGAACAACTTAAGCGTTAACGAATACTTCTCGGATTCGCCTTCTTGCGCGACATATCCCAAGGACTTCATCGTTTGCAAAAAACGGTACACTGTACTTTTAGACATCATGACGCGCTGGGAGAGTTCCGTAATACCGATCTCTCTTTCCTCACCTAATGCCTGCAAAATACCAAAAACTTTCAAGACGGACGACACGGAATCGGGCTGTTTATCTAAATCTGCAATAGCCATTTTTTTGGGTACCCTACTCAGTTTTTTTTGTTTTAAAAAAAATAGAACGATGGTTTTAGTATAAAGGGAACACGCTGATTATGGCAATGAAACAATAACGATAATCAAGGGACTTGCTTATTATTAAAGTTATTATACCCATTACACTTCACGCTACGCTGGCGTTAGCGACACTCACTGACCCGAATCACTTATCTCTCGAAGCTTATCGGTTCTCGCTCGCTGACGGCCTTACTGCAACGCGAGATATTCAGGGTTTCTTCTATTCGTCACCGAGTTCACCGTGACGAATAGAAGAAACCCCATTCCGTTACCGGGATGGGGTTTTGAGTTTACTTCCAAACTGAATCAGGTACGGCGGCAAGATAAAGGGCTGGTTTGCCATCCACATCCGAGGTAAACAGGATGCGTTTATTATCCGGTGTAAAGGAGGGATGCGGGTGCGTGACCTGGCGATCGCCTTCCAACACTTTCCACGAGGTGTTGTGCTGTGCAACGCGGTGCTCTTTGCCGGTTTGCAGATTAAACACATACAGGAACGGATCGTTTTCGATTTTGTAACCACCGTCATCTTGTACATCGACCGGTGCATCGGAACCGTCACCCACCAGGAGCGTGCCGTCATAGTTACTCATCAGGTGAGAACATGGCGGCATAACGCGCAGTTGCGTATCTTCCAAGGTAACTGGGTTGATGCTGCGGATATAACGATTGGTGTCATCTTTCAGATAAGACACATAGATCATGGCAGAACCATCCGGCACCCAAAATTCGTGCGTGCAGCTCTCACCTTCCGCATGCTCTTTGACTTTACGCATGTTGCTGCCGTCTTCGTTGATAAACCACATACGGGCATCAACCAAGTCATGTGGACCTTCATGACAGAACGCGACGGTGTTGTCATCGCCAGGACGATAAATCGGGTGACCCAGCCAGCGTTTTTCTTGCAGAATCGTCTGCGCTTCGCCGGTTTTCAGATCGATACGGATCAGGCGGCAGCACGGATTGGTGAAATAGAACTCCTGGAATTTTTTCCAGTCGGTCAGCGGCTGCCAATCTTCTTTCTTGATTTCGATCCCCACCATCTTGGTGCAATCGGAGTTGGCAACCCAAGTACCGTAACCTACCCACTCATCCGGTACTTGATAAATCGTCGTTTCTTCCAACGTGTTCAGATCGACACGCATCAGGTTACGGGTGTTCTTCACATAATACAGCGCATCGTCTTCAGGGGACATGAAACCACCAAAGGTGTTGTCGCCCTTGCCTTCCGTCAGCTGTGTCGCTTCCTGCGTGTTCAGATCCAGCAGGTAGTAGTTCCAAGGGCCATCAAACGCGCCGCCAAACAACAGTTTGCTTCCATCATTGGAGAAGCACTTCTGGTAGAAATAGTTGCGATGGCAAATAACATCGGGAGGCGTTAAACGCACCACTTCGGTGCCGGTTGCTGCGTCTTGATAGGTATGAAACGAGAGGGGAATCTTTTTGCCTTTGGCCATCGTAAATCCTTAGAACATATCGAAAAGAATACGGCTAGCACCAGCAGTTGACACAAGTCTTGCGACTCACCGCCACCCTGATGCGATAGATCTGTAATACCAGCATTATAGAAACAATGTTTCATTTTTCCGTGATCACGGTTTTATTTTATGAAACATTCTCCTGATTTTCATCCCCTGTTTTCCCAGTAAAAAAGGAATTTATGCTATCAAGACAGAAGTGTAGAGGATAACACGTTATAGCAGACAGGGAGCCCGCAATGGGCTCCCTGTTGTGGAATGGTTTGTTTTTTCGGAAGTTTTATTTCAGATAAGCGCCGCTGCGCAGCGCTTCAATGCGCTTATCCAACGGCGGGTGCGACATAAATAACTCACTGAAAGATTTCGATTTGCCATTGATGCAAAATGCCATCATGCTGCCTTCTTCCTGCGGTTCGTAGCTGGTTTTCAAACGCTGTAAAGCGGCAATCATCTTTTCACGGCCCACCAGTTTTGCCGATCCGGCATCCGCATGGAACTCGCGGTAGCGGGAGAACCACATGGTAATGATGCTGGCAAGAATACCAAACACCAGTTCCAGCACCGTTGCCACGGCAAAATAGACCAACGGATTACCGTTGCCGCTTTCCCCCTCGTCGCGGTTGCCAGAAAGGAAACCGGATGCCACCTGCGCGATCAGGCGCGAGATGAAGATAACAAAAGTATTCACAATGCCTTGAATCAGCGTCATTGTGACCATATCACCGTTCGCCACGTGACTGATTTCATGGGCAATGACCGCCTCGGCTTCGTCACGGCTCATGTTTTGCAGCAAACCGGTGCTCACCGCCACCAGCGACGCATCACGCCGTGCGCCCGTCGCAAAGGCGTTGATATCGGGTGCGTGATAAATAGCGACCTGCGGCATCGCAATACCAGCCTGCTGAGATTGTACCCGCACGGTTTCAAGTAACCAACGTTCGGTTTCATTACGCGGTTGTTCGATCACTTCACCGCCCACCGAGCGTAGCGCCATCCATTTGGACATCAGCAGTGAAACGAACGCACCACCAAAGCCAAACAGGCCAGCCATGATCATAAGCCCCTGGACACTGCTGGACCGAATTCCCGTCAGGCTGAGAACCAGCCCGAATACCAACATCACCGCCAGGTTGGTGATCAGGAAAAGCGCAATACGCATCATAACAGTCTGATTTCCTCTCTTAAGGGATTAACATCACTCACAACATGATGGTATGGGTTATCACGCCGTTTTCAAGCATTCTTAATCTTCCTATGGCTAAAACGACATAACTTTACATTTTGCAATAACCTGGCCCGTAGCGACACGCCACACAACCGTTCGGCCTGTACTCGCACCGGAATCATACCCGTGAAACCACGCCATAAAAAAGCCCCCGGGTAAAAACCCAGGGGCTCTTCATAATAAGGTATTTATGCCGTTAGTACAGCGTATTATCCGCGGGCATGAGCTACTGTCGCAGGCATATCGGGTTGCGTGCGGATATGCTTGGGCGGTTTGATCCACAGCGCAATCAGCAGCGACAGCGCTGACAGTACGGCGATCGCAATAAAGGTAGCGTGAAAACCGCCCAGTCGTGCCGCGATGAAAGAACCGGACAACGCACCGATACCAAATCCCTGATAAATGACACCATAGTTTTTACTGTGATGTTTCAGACCGAAGAAGTCGCCGACAATGGCCGGAAACACAGTGATATTGCCGCCAAAACTGAAAGCAATGGCGCTGACACAAATAAAAAACAGCACGGGCGACAATGGCAGAAAGGCCATAATCGTCACTGCCAGTGCAGTAACCAGCAGCGTTCCGCTGACTACACGCAGGCGGCCGACTTTATCTGACATAGCTCCCAGCACAATACGCCCTACCGTGTTGAAAATAGCGATGGCTGACACGGCGTTAGCCGCCATTTGTCTGTCCATGCCCGCCATTTCCACGCCGATGTCTTTTACTACGCCAATCAGGTACAAGCCACTCATGCACGCAGTAAAGAAAATCACAAACAGCAGATAGGCTTCTTTGGTTCCCAACATTTCACCCAGGGTAAAATCCCGCGTACCGTAAGTAATTGCCGTTTTTCCATTAGCCGCCTGCGTTGGGGGCTCTTTCAGCAAGGCGCTACCCAGCCCAATCATGACCATCGCCATCAGCCCCCAGTAGAAAAAGGCATGAGATGCCCCTACTTCTGCGATCAGAAAGCTGTTGATGTATTTAAATACCAGGCTGCCGGAGCCAAATGCCCCGACAGAAACACCGGCAATCAGCCCTTTGCGTTCAGGGAACCATTTGATCAGGTTGGACAGCGTGGTGATATACGCGGTGCCATCAGCAAAGCCAACCACAACGCCCATCAGCAAGTACATCCCTATCAAGGAGGTCACCCCTGAACTGGCCATTAATCCCAGACCCAACACGATACCGGCGCATAGCGTTAAACGCCGAATGCCAATGCGCTCCTGCAATTTGCCAGCAAACAGCGTTGCAAACGCCAGACTGAAACTGGTAATGGAAAACGTCGTTGCCACGGCACTGAGCGACCACCCGTAAATGTCGACCAGCGGCTGGTTAAACAAACTCCAAGTGTAAATAGTCCCCAGCCCCATTTGCGCGATGATCGTACCCAGTACGATCTGGATGCGACGTGTTGGTTTGGCATTCATAGGCCGACCTCTTAGTAAAACGGTTCCCGGAGGGAACATCAAAGAAGGTAAGCAAAATGGGCTATGGTGCAGTCACCTTAGACCACCCGCTTACGTGTTGCGGCCAGTCTACAAGGGGCGTGACGTGAAAAGATCGTATCAGGAATGAGATGCCGTCAGAACGGAATGAAATGCCGTTACAGGCGCATCAATGCACGGAAGGTCTTTACCTTACTGCGGCTCACGGGCACTTCAAATTCCAACTCGTGCAACCGCAGGATATACGTGTTATTGAACCAGGGAACGATTTCGCGAATTTTTGTCAGGTTGACGCAGTATGAACGGTGGCAGCGAAAAAACACCGCTTCCGGTAATCGGCTACAAAACTCGGTGATGTTCATTGGCATGATAAAGGTTTCACGCCGGGTATAGACCAACGTCACTTTTTCCTGCGCAGCGGCATAATAGATTTGATTGATGTCAGTGACGATAATGCGCTCATCTTTCATCAAGTTGATGGTGTGTTGGCCAATGCGCGAAGTATTCGCGGCGCTGTTATTTTCCGGCGCAGGGCCGGATTGCCGCAACTGCCAGGCATTTTCCAACTTTTGCAGCATGGTGACGATACGCGCCTCATGATACGGTTTGAGAATATAGTCAAACGCATCCACTTCAAAGGCTTCAACCGCGTGTTCCTTATACGCCGTGATAAAGATAATGTACGGTTTTTGCGCAAACTTGCTGATATTTTGCGCGAGGAAGACCCCATTGAGCGATGGAATGTTGATATCAAGAAAGATGGCATCAACGTCGTTTTGTTGCAGGTATTTAAGCACATCCATGCCGTCGTCAAACGTCGCCACAATCTCAATGTCGCTGTGCTGGCGAATCAGATAATTAAGTTCTTCCTGCGCCAGGAACTCATCTTCAACAATAATGGCTTTCACCGCTTATCTCCTGCGACCAGCGTGGACATCACATTATTTTCCGGCACCCTACCCGCAGCGTCAGCCGCACGAGGGATATAAAAGACAATTTCTGTTCCCGGCTCTACTCTACGGATATGCAGGCCATCGCCATAAAGCAATCGCACACGGTG
This sequence comes from uncultured Symbiopectobacterium sp., assembly GCA_964293225.1. Lineage (GTDB taxonomy): Bacteria > Pseudomonadota > Gammaproteobacteria > Enterobacterales > Enterobacteriaceae > Symbiopectobacterium. The sequence continues at coordinate 80,084 of CAXYYB010000005.1, forward strand.
ATGCACGTTAAGCAGACCGATTTTATTACCGGGTATTTCATTGCGCGCCACGCGCTCAATCGTTTGCTGATCGATACCATGCCCGGTGTCAGTGACAGCCACGCGCAATCGCTCTCCCAGATCTTTTACCGCTATCACTACGGTGCCCTTGCCACGGCAGGGCTGAATACCGTGCACAATGGCATTCTCCACCAGAGGCTGAATCAACAGGCTAGGAATTTGATAGGCCAGATCGTCATCAATGTCGTAAATCACCGTGAGCTTGGCGCCAAAACGCGCCTGCTCAATGGCAATATAATCACGAATCTGGTACAGCTCTTTTTTCACATCAATCAACGCGTCATCGTTCAACTCAAGGTTGTAGCGCAGATAGCGTGACAAATTGATCACCAGCTGACGCGCTGTATCGGGATTAATACGGATCGACGATGAAATAGCATTCAACGCATTAAAGAGAAAATGGGGGTTAATTTTACTTTGTAAGGCTCTCAGTTCAGCCTTATTAGCCATATCACGCAGTTGCTCGGTGCGAGAAACTTCAATTTGGGTTGACATCAGTTGCGACAAACCGACGGCCATCACCTGCAATGAGTAAGTAATTCTATGGGCATGGCGATAATAGATTTTTAGCGTCCCCGTCACCTGTCCATACTCGAGTAACGGAATGACAATCATCGAATGGATTTCTGGCGTCAGGTGCTGTTCATCATTATTTTTAATGATGATTTTGCCATCGTGAATCACTTGCTGCGTCATAGGACTAATAATGTCATGACCAATGTTGTATTTTTCTTCCCCGACGCCAACATAGGCCAGAATATGCTGTGTATTCGTCATGGCAACCGCATCGGCATTGATTTCGGTGCGAATAATACGACAGATCGCCGCCAGTGAATGACTATTGATATTACGGAAATAGGGTAGCGTTTTATGGGCGATATCCAACGCCAGTTTCGCTTGTCGCGCGGCGATCACCTCTTTTTCATTCGCCACACTCTGCACCAGCAACACAATCAGCCCGATACAAACAGATCCAGCAATCATCGGCACCGCAATCTTGGACACGATATCCAATCCCAGCGCGGTAGGCGTTGCCCAAAGCACCACGAGCAGCATCGTCAGCGACTCACACATCATGCCGCCCAAAATACCGATGCTCCACTGTTTCTCTTTCTTCACCTTGCGATTGATATAGCCCGCCGTCATTCCCGCGATAATACTGGTAATCAGACACGGAACGGAGGTGATACCGTTGATATCGATCAGATAGCGGTGCACACCGGCAATGGTGCCGGTCGCGATACCCACCCAAGGGCCAAACAGAATGCCGCCCGACATCACGGCAATCACCCTGACATTGACCAGAGAGCCTTCAACGTTGATGCCCGAATAGGTGCCAAACAGCGCAAACAGGGAAAAGATAGCGGTGACCGCTGCACGTTCGCGTAACGAGTGATCTTCTTTTTGCAATAATTGACGAAATTGCCGGGTTCGCGTTAAAAAAAACAGGCAAATCAGCATTAACGCAGCGCGCTCGAACACCGCCAGTAACATTTCGAAGATTTCGTGCACAACTCATCCCACATCAAACGCAGCACAAGTCTACCACTATAGAAAAAATGTGATCTATATTCCATTTTTTGTTTGTAAGTGGTGGACTCAATAACGGATAGGAACTGGGTTAGCGGGATTAAGAAGCCATCTGTGCGCGTAACTGCTGGGTGAAATCGTCTGCCATCATGGGATGACCAAACAGGTACCCCTGCGCCTCTTCGCAGCCTTTATTGCGCAAGCGCTCACATTGTTCCATGGTCTCCACGCCTTCAGCAATGACGTTAAGGCCAAAACTTTTGCCCAGATAAAGAATAGCGCGCACGATTGCCGCATCCGGCGGCGAATCGCACATGGCGCGCACAAAGGTTTGATCGATTTTAAGCCGGGTTACCGGATAATTTTTCAACATGCTCAACGACGCGTAGCCCGTACCATAATCATCAAAAGCAATACCAATCCCCGCATCCCGCAGCACTTTCAGCGGCTGCAACATGTTTTCGTCATAGCGCAAGATGATGTTTTCTGTAATTTCCAACTCCAGCGAACCCGCATTAAGCCCGGTGCGCGCCAGCACCTGTTCGATCTTTTGCGCCAGAGTGCCCGAACGGAACTGGGCGCTGAATAAATTAATACTGATACGAAAATTTTTGGTTCCTGCGTTACACCACTCCGCCGCTTGACGACAGGCCGTTTCAACCACCCAGTCACCGATACGCTCAGCCCAAGGGCCACGTTCCAACGCCGCCAAAAACGCGCCGGGTCCCAGCAGCCCTTTTTGCGGATGGCGCCAGCGTAATAATGCTTCGGCACCAATAATTTCATTGGTGATCAAATTGACTTGAGGTTGATAGAAAACCTCAAATTCACTCTGTTCGTAGGCGCGGATAAACTCCAATTGAAATGCATGTTTGGCTTGAAAGATCTCACGCATTTCACGCGTGAAAAAGCGGTGGCAGTTGCGCCCCTCCGCTTTCGCCTGATAGAGCGCTAAATCGGCGCTGGTCAGCAAATCCTGCGCAGTAATACCATGCATAGGATAAAGCACTGTGCCTACGCTGGCGCTGATGTTGATCTGGTGTTCTTCCACGATCATCGCCTGCGATATTTCCTGGATAATGCGCTCCGCTGTCTCAGCGGCGAGTTTGTAATCGCTTACGCCGGGCAGCAATACCGCAAATTCGTCGCCGCCCATCCGCGCCACGAGATCCCCTGCACGGACGCTAGATTGTATCTTCTTCGCGACGCTGGCCAGTATTTCATCACCCCGAGCGTGCCCAAGGCTGTCGTTCACATCTTTGAATCCGTCCAGATCGACCATCATGACACAAATGGCCGGTTCATCTTTCAACGCCTGCTCCAAACTGGAGGTCAACAGCGTTCGGTTTGCTAACCCTGTTAGCGGATCCATGTGCGCTAACAAAAACAAGCGCTCTTCGTTGCGTCGCCGCTCAGTGATATCACGCAGAATGGCCCCATAGCTCACGGTAAAGTCATCTGCCCACATGGAAACAGAAAGTTCTACCGGAATCAGGGCACCGCTACGGCTTTGAACGTTCAGTTCAACGGTGACACCTTTGATGAGAGCTTCTTTGTCACTCACCACGGCGTTGAATTTTTCGATAAACGCCTTGGGAACAATAGTATCAATGTTATTGCCAGTAATTTGCGCACGAGAATATTCGAGCATTTTCTCCGCTGATGCATTCCAAAATGTGATAATTCCCTTATCATTCACACAGATAATTGAATCTGGTGAGGTGTTGGCAATATTCTCAAAGCGAACCTGACTGGCGTTTCGCGCCAATTCAAGTCGCCGCATTTCCAGTCTGTCCATTACCAGTGCGGCTAAATCCTGCATGTTATGTTCATCTCGGGCGCTCAGCATACGCCGGGGTTTAAGGTCAATGATGCATAATGTCCCAATAGCATAACCTGATAGCGTGCGTAACGGTATCCCCGCATAGAAACGGATATGGGGCGAGCCGACAACCATGGGATTATCTTTAAAGCGCGTATCAAGCCTGGCATCGGGAATAACCATGATCTTACGCCGTAAAATAGCATGCGCACAGAAAGAGGCTTCACGCGACGTTTCGCACACTGATATCCCCAAACCGGCAGCCAGTAACTGACGTTGTTCTTCGATCAAAGACACCAGCACGATGGGGACGTTAAACACATTCGCCGCTAAATTAAGCAAATTATTCAAGCCGGGATCGCAAAGACCATGGTCGATGCCGTATTCGCTCAGGGCAGCCAAGCGTTTTGCCTCATCTTTTGGTCTTGGTGCCTGGCTCATACAATGCCCTCTACGCTACCAATGTTCATAACGTTAAGATAATGATGCCGTGCCTGGATTACAGGTGCAGATGAATGACGTACGTCCAACACACAAGGATACGGGGAATCCTGCACCGTCCAGTGTTCAAGCCACGCTCTACTCACTGGTCACCCGGCCCGTCGTTACACTTTTATTGCCGAAACCTTGTCTTCAAGCGTAGCAGAAATGCGTAAAAACCTGTTCAAGCGTTAATAATATGGCTGCATTTTATTTGCTTGGGTGCATCAGGCATTAAAATTAAGGAATATTGCATGTCCTTGGCAACATTGGTAACCGTGGGGCGTGATTATCATCACAGCACGACCTGTGACTCAAGGTATTGGTCTTACCTTTGCCGAGGAAATAGCGCTATTGCCGCGGCATGGAGAGGGCGCTTAAGAATATAAGCGGATGTGAATGTGGGCTGGGTGAGATAGCTGCATTGCGGTGTAACCAACACTGTAATAATACAATCAACGCCAAACATCATCACCGACAGTAAATAGCACACAATCTATTTCTTAGGCGCTACATCACTATCAGCGTTAACCGATATATTGCGCCATAAATAGAAGATATTCGCTATTTTATTTATCTCATCCCTGAGTAACGCCACTATTATGCGGGGAAATAGCTAATAGAATGCTCTGGCGTATCATTCTTTGCATTAATGGTTAAGTTCCACTCACCAGTATAAGGTACGGTAAAATAGACCTCATCTTCAGCACTAATGCTAATACTGTTGTTTTGCACCACCTCCGGTGTGGTATGCAATTCCGGTGTAGAATCGCTCATATGAATATCAAACGTATTAGAACACCGTACAATTACCGTATCACCACCAAACAGGTTAAGGCATGTGCGAATAACCGACATATTTCCTCCGCAGCATAACGTAACGTTATACCTTACTCGAATCAGTTTATATTAATGGGGCTATTTCCCATACAACGGGATTTTCATAACACCAAAAAGCGAGTTCGTCGATTGTGATTTAGATCAAAGTTTATTCACGTTTTTACAGTCGGTCTACCTTATTAAAATTGCACACAAAACACCTTATAAATAGCAATGTTATTGCCGTTTATTTGGCGCATTTCAACTACATCAGTGCAACATTTTTGGCATTGCTACACTAACTCAGATAATCCTCGGGTATTATTAAAGGCATCCTCATCCCCGATTCGTTGGCGCGTAGACAATGTCAGAAATGTTGGCAATGACCTAGCTACCTTATTCCCAGGAGCGCCAGTGTTATACTGTTGCACCTCTTTATTGCCACCGTGCAGCAAAATGGTCTGTAACAGCTGTTGTTCCGCGCTGTTCAGAGAACTTCCCGGTAAACTAACATTCAAGGTTTGTTTCATCACGCCAGTATCATGTTGATGCATTTTCACTGTTTCACGTTTAATTTCCGCATCCAGCATACCGGTTCTGTCTTTACCACTCTTGCAGTTCCAGCAAGGCATTACACCAATTTCATTGGCGAGCAAGGCAACACGCAGGGCGGCTTTGTAAGGTTCCCCATCATCACGATGGTGTGTTTTATTGGCCCAAATGGCTTTTAACTGCTGACTTAGCGTTCGAACTTTTTGTGCATTCTCTGCCGACGGATGTTGAGATAAATAGTCGCCCACCCAGCCTTTTGGTGGCGCAGTTACGCTTAAATCATTGCCAACCAGCGTTTTCATCGCTACTTCGTTATAGCCATCTGCCTGTTTCCACCCGATATTCCCTATGAGCGCAGGCACGTTTACACCAAAGTTAAATGCCGCAACGTTCAGATTTATCGAGGCATGATAAATATTACCCTGTGCATCCCTTAACGGGACCTGCAACGGCTGCTGTTGACTCAATAGCGCCCATGCCTGCATCTGGTCATCCATCATATCTTTTTCATCCCCACGCCCTCCGGTAACCAATGATGTTGATGCCAGATTCAGCGCCACCGTTTTCCCTTGCTCAGCGTCGCGCAGCAACTCAGGGCGAGCAAACAGCGCAGCAGTCACCACCTCCATAGCGCGCGTTTGTGCACCAAAATAGCGCGCATCCGAATTTTTTGCCAAACCGAACGGAGACAAGATACCGTGACGGATCCCGGTAAATAGCCTTTGTTTTGTCCCCTTTTCACCCAAGGCACTGAATTCTGATAGCCATAAATTCGTGACATGGGCGGTTTCTTGCGAGGAAGAGGAAACGATACCCTGGTCGTTGTAGGGGGTGAGGAAAACACCATATTCCCCCTGCTTCATCTGCGCGGCAGGCGTGAGCGTACACTGGTAGTGCACATTGTTATGTTGAAAACGTGTATCGATCGTTTCCCATTTCTGGGCATTTAGTACCTCGCGCAAACCAGCCGCAAAGGCTTGCTTGGCCTGTATTTTTGCTTCTTTTTTCGTAAACCCTTGATTAATAAACTCTCTCATCAATCCGTCTATCAATAGCGGCTTTAGGGTTTTCGCTCTCTGTAAATCCTGCTTGGTGAGCGCTCTGTTTTCCACATGCAGTTTCTGATGTGTTTGATCCAGTAATGACGAAGGATCGCGCCCCAATGCCAACATTGCACTGGTAGCTGCGCTGATAAAATGCTTTTCTAAAACGCCCAACGTTTCTGTTGTGCGGGAGGGCATGACGACGTCACGTTGACGTTTAACATTCGAGAACCTTGCTGCCAGATACTGTTTAAAATACTGTGCCACTTTGCCTGTAAAGGTTTTTTTCTTATCAGACGCAATGTGTGCTGTCGGCTTCTCATTGATTTGCTCTGCGGATTTTATATGATTCGCCCACAGTTTTTGGTTACCGGAGGTTACCGTCCCCTTCGTTTTAGCACGACTATTCAAATGATTATTAACGTGATACTTCTGTTGCCTGATGCCGAAAAAAAGATTAACGCTCATAAAATAACGCCTCCGCTTATTGAACGGTAACGTTACTGACCCCTAACGCGATTAACTACTATGAAACGCCCAATTCAACCGTGACAGCGATTACGCGCGAATAAGGATGATAATTTTTACGTTGCGGATGGATAGCTTACTGACAAACCATGAACGACTTCATCCCTGAATGGTATTTCCTTAGCAAAGAGAGCGATGTAAGACATTAAGGAAAGCAGGGTGCCGCTGCAATCCTCACATCACTCAACCAGCGTCTGCGCTTTATAGATGCTCCGGTAATGCTCCAACCGAGCTTCAAAATAAGCTCTTTTTTCCGGTGGGATTTTCTGGGCAATGGTTTCTGCACATATTGCGCGCTTCTGGCTTTCCATAAAGGCGACTGTCGATGCAGCAAAATCTGCATACTTGTCACTGTATTCGAGAATCATCTTTTCAAAATTAATCATACCAACAGATCCTCCCTTGTGGTCAGCACCATGCTGTATTAAAAATATACAACACCCTGTGCAAAACATGTTGTAAGTGACACAGAAAAACATTGCAGCAGATCACAAAATGAGCAGTCAATTTTCCTATCACGGGATATGCAGGTAACGCTGGATACCACGTTCCTAAATGCCGTATAGTTTGTCTTTGCTGACAGGTATAGAGGACATACGTGGTGTTGCGGCATTCAGTCACATCCTCCAGAATTCACGCGATCGGTTACGATCCTACTACACGCATATTGGAAATCGCCTTTCATAACGGTGAGATCTATCAATACCAGGATGTTCCGGAAAGAATTTATAAAAAATACATTTCCGATGCAGTGGTTTCGAAAGGCCGGTTTTTCGATGGGGTGATAAAAGGGAAATTTTTATGCCGCCGAATGGTCTAGTCGAGCCGTAGGCGTTTTTTCAGTGACAATCATGCCGGGTAACAAAGACAAACGGGAGCTAAGCTCCCGTTTGTTCGTTAACGCTGTTACTTACCAGGCAAAAGCCTGGTAAACAACAATTACGGCTGCTTACCGATGTAAGCCAAAATGCCGCCGTCAACGTACAGAATGTGGCCGTTCACGAAATCAGAGGCGTTGGATGCCAAGAATACAGCAGGCCCTTTCAGGTCGTCGGTCGTTCCCCAGCGTGCAGCAGGCGTTTTTGCAATGATGAACTGGTCAAATGGATGACGAGAGCCATCAGCCTGAATTTCACGCAACGGTGCAGTTTGTGGCGTAGCGATGTAGCCAGGGCCAATACCGTTACACTGAATGTTGGCTTCACCAAATTCAGAACAGATATTTTTGGTCAACATTTTCAGGCCGCCTTTTGCCGCAGCATATCCTGCGACAGTTTCACGACCCAGTTCGCTCATCATGGAACAGATGTTGATGATTTTGCCGTGACCTTTTTTGATCATGGACGGCAAAACAGCCTTGGAAACAATGAAAGGCGCGTTCAAGTCAACATCGATCACTTTACGGAAATCAGATACTTCCATTTCAAGCATCGGAGTACGTTGAATGATACCGGCATTGTTGACCAGAATATCAATCACACCCACTTCTTCTTCGATTTTCTTAACCGTTGCGTTTACCGCAACTTCATCAGTTACGTCAAAGACATAACCGTGCGCTTTCAGACCAGCGTCTTTATAAGCGGCCAGGCCTTTTTCGATCGCATCTTGTTTGATATCGTTAAAAACGATTGTCGCCCCAGCTTCGCCCAATGCGCTGGCAATGGCAAAACCAATACCGTAAGAGGCCCCTGTGACCAGGGCAACTTTACCTTCAAGAGAAAACTGCTGCTGATAATTACTCATTTAACCATTCCCATATCGATTTAGCGAAGAGATTAAGAGCGATATGATTCACATCATCGCATCTCTGTAATCGCCCCTTCATACTTCCGTCATCTGATACCGATCAACCAGAAGCGCGGCGCTTACTGTGAGGCTACTGCGTTAGAACAACGTAATCATATCCAGTCCTAGAGTCATAAAATACCACACGCACCACAAAAACGAAACATTGTTTCATTTTAAAAGCAACGATATTTTGTGAAAAAGCTATGGAGATCAAATTTTCTAGCGCGTTGTTCCACATGACAGCCCCCTTACCCGATTACGCTACCTGACCTTGCAAGGCACAACATCAATAAAATCAGAGCGCCATCGAAGAGATTCGTAAAGAATATGCAAATTGACAAAATGATGAATGAAATCGCTGGATAAGCGGAATACCTTACCTCTATCATATAGCGGGTATGAAGGAGGAGTGCGCCGTTTCCTGAAACCTTTAGGTCAGGCAGCTTACTGGAGTAAGAACATCCCCCAGGTATCAGGGTTTTCGTCCCAGTGTGCCGCTTACAGAAAGTCTGTTTCTTTATGCGATACATCCCTTTCTTTTTGTATACTGCATATAGGAACATCATGAGTTCGAGCGTTCGTTTTTGTCCTACCTTTTTCCACCCTCGTTACTGGCTAACCTGGTTCGGTGTTACGGTACTTTTCCTCTTGGTCCAACTACCCTACCCCGTGCTGATTCGCCTGGGTGCCCTCTGTGGTCGATTGTCGCGACCTTTTCTTAAACGAAGAGAAACCATCGCGCGCAGGAATCTTAAGCTCTGCTTCCCGACGTTAAACGACGAAGAGCAAGAAAGGCTTATTGCCGGCAACTTTGCGTCATTGGGCATGGCACTGGTCGAAACCGGGATTGCCTGGTTTTGGCCCAACGAGCGCATTCGTAAGCTGTTTGACGTGCAAGGTTTACAAAACCTCCAGCGCGCACAAGAGAACAAACGCGGTGTAATGGTGGTTGGCGTGCACTTTATGTCGCTGGAGCTGGGTGGTCGTGCCATGGGCCAATGCCAACCGATGATGGCGATGTATCGCCCACACAATAATCGCCTGTTGGAATGGGTGCAGACCAAAGGCAGAATGCGTTCCAACAAAGCGATGATCGACCGCCGAAATCTGAAGGCTATGGTCGCAGCCTTACGCCAGGGAGAAGCGGTCTGGTTTGCTCCCGATCAAGATTACGGTCCGAAAGGCAGTACTTTTGCGCCCTTCTTTGCCGTCAGTGATGTAGCAACCACCAACGGAACTTATGTCCTTTCCCGTCTGTCCGGTGCGGCTATGCTGACCATTACGCTTATCAGAAAACCAGACCTTACTGGCTATACGCTAATCATTGAGCCTGAATTACTGGACTACCCAAAAGACGATGAATCTGCCGCAGCAACCTACATCAACAAGGTCATAGAACGCGAAATATTGCGCGCACCTGAACAGTATCTCTGGGTTCACCGACGTTTTAAAACACGGCCGCAAGGTGAGAAATCACTGTATATATAGTGATACTGCCAAGGACATAAGGAGAAATACCAATGAGTAAAATCACAATGATAATGATTGTTGTGGCTATCGTTGTAGGCGCTGGCAGCTATCTGGGATGGTGGTAGCAGAGCATCAGTAGACGGCTCTACGGGCGGACGGTTATCCTTGCCCACAATATAATCCCTTTCTTTAAATCCAAATCAGCCCAGCGATTACCGCTGGGCTGATTTAGGTAGTACTGATTCTGTGATTTTATATTCTGAATGATTTTTCGTTATTTTATTTAAAATCGACCATCATCTGTTGTGGTATAGATAAATGACGAGTGCTATGCACACACAAACCAATATAATCAGTAAACCTTGGTGGTTTTGGCATCCCTAAACTTAATAACTTATGATTATCAAATCGAACATTTAACTCGGCAAATTGCCCATATAAATACATGGCTTTGAGCATGATCCGCTCATTGCAGGGACCAAAGATTTTTTTCAAATCTCGACGCATTGTTAACAAAACATCATAACTGACCTTGGCGTATTTATCGCCAACTGGCTGCCGCTGCATAGCATCAGCTATTGCATTATCAATTTCTTTAAACTGAACGCAATGTTCATCCCCTGCCGAAATATGAACGATTTCTCCATTAGGCAGATCGCTGTTAAGGAGCATGATGATCGCTTCAGCACAATAATCCACCGGGATAACATCAATACGATCTTTCATCGAACACATGAATTTCTGTAACATCAACCCCATATTGAAAACCCAGAAAATACTGCTGGACGGTTTGCAACCGTGTTTGGTGTGACCAACAACGATAGAGGGGCGAGCAAATAAAAGTGGCATTTCTGGGCAATGCTTTCGCATTAGCTTTTCAGCCATCAACTTCGAGTGCGTATATTCAACAAAATGGTTCTTACTTTCAATAAAATGAGTGTCTTCAGCAACAAGTGTATTGGGCTCTGGCGTGCAAGACATAGCCGTACCCACATGCAGAAACCGCTGTAATCCCTTCACCTTCGCCATTCTTTGGGCTAAAGCGAGAGTACCATCAACGTTAACCTTCCAAATCATCGGGTTCTTACCAAATGACGCAATGGCGGCACAGTTAATCACATGCGTTATGCTATCTAACCGAGGATCATCTAAATACAAATCAGGCTTACCAAGATCCCCTAATAATATATTACCTTCCGTTATTTTTGATAATTTATTCTCACTAATATTGAACTTTCGCATATTCTCATGAACGCGTCTGACAGCATCACCATAAGAATCAGCACGAACAAGAAGAAGTAAATCACAGCTAAGATTATTGTTAATAATATTTTCCAGTGTAGCTCCACCGACAAACCCTGTAACACCAGTAATTAATATCTTGTTCATTTTTTCTCGCTGACTGACTTTTTTTAAAAATACAAATAGTGTGCATGCACTACATTAATTAAAAAAACGACACTATCCGCTTACAAAGTAGCAATATCATTATATGACTCTGGTTATCTCAGAATTCTTTACGTTTCTGTGAACACCGAGTGGTGTGTATAAACGCAATATATTGCTGAAGACCACACCTAAATCGGCGTATCCTGCATACAAAGAATCTCTTTAATTGTGTTTCTCAACACATTAACGAGTCCATACCGAGTCTAAGAATTATTAGGCGCAACAATTTCCCCTCTCACTATTGTCACCATAACTGATAATGGATGGGAATATTACACAGGTGTTATTAAACAAAGTTTCAATAAATGCATCTTTGTTTAATCCTTGTGGGTATCACAAATGAGCGGGTGGTGTTGTCAACGTGATCCAGTGATCATTTAAAACAAACCGCCATCATGGATATCTTACCTGAATTCGATGACTCTATTACTGACATCCATGCTGGATGCACGTGCAATGCGGTTCTCAATCTCATGATGCAGGTGATTGCCGGCAACAAAACAGCCTGATTTTTGTACAGCTTGGGGAACGGTTTTGGGGAGAATTTTGGGGAAAGATTTTCAGAGCAAAAAGTAAGGGGCCGAAATTGGCCCCTATTGTTAATCCACGCTTAACGGTGGATTACATATTGTCGATAATGTCCTGAGCAAACTCGCTACATTTCCGCAGCTTAGCGCCTTCCAGCTGACGTTCGAAATCGTAGGTCACAGTCTTGTTCTTGATTGCGCCTTCCATACCCTTAACAATCAGGTCGGCCGCTTCGAACCAGTGCATGTGGCGCAGCAGTAGCCCGAAAGTGAACAGATAACCACATGATTTATTTAATGAAAAATACAAAATAGCGCATTATTTAAGGGCAACGTCGCAAAAAAATTTATCCATATAAAACAGTGCTCTACTTTGTATTTTACTGAACGTTTTTCCCTTCAAATTGATTACTTTTCACCCTTTAACACTTCTCACGAGCCGATAACATGTCATCCACTGCTTTCATTATTTGCCTGATTCTCGCTGCGGTTATGATGACCGTGCATCCGTTTTTTGCCGTGCCGTTTGGGATCGCCGCGTTGGTGATCACCGGGAAATGTCGTATGGATTTGAACAGTGAGGGAAGCATTATTCTGGGGATTATTGGCTTTATCGCGTTTCTGACGTTGGTGATGTGCATACGAAACTGGCTTAAGTAATATTTGCTACCACCAACGAACAGCGTTTATCAGACTGGATAGACCGAACAGAAAAAAGACAGCCCAGATTAAAAGGAATTTCCAATTGGGTAATTTTTCGCCCATGACTCGCAACCCCTGTATTAGCTTGCTAAAATCAACCACAGGTTCTCCCTTGTGTGTTCAAGGTGTAGAAAGTAGAAAGCCCCGGGTGTTTGCGGCACGCCGGGGCTTTCGCTTTTAAGTTAGGGATTCAATCGAAGTACGGATGCACTCGCTCCACTGCCTGTTGATACAGCTTATTGCGCTGCCCCATCATGCGATCGATACGTTCCCGCTTCTCTTCTGCATTCAACGTGCGGTCAATACGCACCATCTCGATACGGTCATTCAACTGGCGTATCGCCTTCTGGGTTCGTGTCAGCGCCTGGCGTTTGGACAGTAACCCGCGATTGTCTTCTTGTAACGCACGCGCATCATCACTACGCCCCTGCTCTCGGTAAGCATTAATCGTGCGGTTAATCTGGTTGGCCTGGCTCATCATGCGATAGAAATCGTCGGCAAACTGGGTAGACTTAGCCGGATCAGCGCCGCGCAGAAAAGATTTAATCACTGGCAGTTCATCCAACCGCAACGCAGGTGTTTCCCCGGCATCGGTGAATTGCCGCGCAACAATGTTACCGGCACCGAGCACGTAAGCGCCCAGCGTGCCGGTATAACCCTGCACGATATGATCGAGCATCTTGGGTGATAGCCCCGTTGCCTGCCCGATACCACGCATCAGCAGGCTGGTCTGATCGTTGTAGCGCGCTTCGGCAATCAGGTTGCTGTCCGCCATGTTTTCAATCGGACCACCACGGAAGAAGTCATAATTCACATAGGCTTCAGCAATCGGCTTCACTACCTGTGGGATTGGGTTGAACGCCATGGTTTCAAAGAAATTACGTGCCACCATCTTGCCAAATTTACCCGGCGTATCCTCGCCGCCCAACATACGCACGAAACGCTCCGGCATCGTTCCGAACATCAGGCCAATTTCGAACGGTTTCGGGAAACGGATATGTTGTTCGCCCGCCCAGAAATGCCAGTAAGCGTCTTTGTCCCAATCAGGCAGTTCTTCATAGCGTTTATCATCCCAATTGAGCGCCAATAGCGCTAAAGACAACCCAGCGATATAGCCACCGCGTTTCAATACCTCTCTCGGATCCTCTTTTATCGCCCTGCCCAACTTACTCATCCCCTGCAACCGCGCATTGAGGAACGGCACCACATCGGTCAGGCCGATAATCAGTTTGCTCGAGCCCATCATGCTGAAGTCCATCAAATCGCGCGCTTCAAACGCTGCCTGAGCCTTACTTTTGCCGGATTTCAGCGCCGCATCATAAGTGGCGACGCGGTTGGCATTCTCCGCCCCTTCACTCACCTGCCGGTATTTCTCCCAGCCAGTCTCCAGTTTCTCCAACACATCCTTGCTGCTGCGTACCAGCGTCGATTCAAATTCGCGCATCTGGCTATCGCTATACCCTTTGCGGCGCAGCACTTTGCGGATATTGGCCGCCGAACCCGCCGGATCGTAGACATTGAGGTAACCGCCGCCAAACGTGGCCCCCGCCGCCATCATGTCCACCAGCGTATCATCCACCGCCAATGCCTTTTTCAAACCTTGCCATGACGAGATCCCTGCACGGAAACCGTCTTTGTTGATAGCCCAGGAGTGGAGTGAGTCGCGCATAAAGTTACGCAGGATAAAATCAGGCATCGCCGTAGTGCCGATGGTCAGCACACGTTTGGCCTGGCGTGCCGCCCGCATAAACAGCGAGTTGCTACGCTCCATATCAATCATGGTAAAGGCACGGAACAGATCGGGATCGTTCACCTGCACCAGTTGCTCTTGACCGTCGATGTAGACCTTCACCACGTTCTTACCGATGCGCCCGTAATCCATCTTGTTCGGATTTTCGATCACCTCCAGCGCGCCGGTATCCGCCAGATTCACCACCGAACGACGCATCGCCTCATTCTTCATCGAGGCATCAACGGATTTCGCCACATAGTTGAACAAGTTTTCGATCGGGTCTTTGATAGTCAGTTCGCTGCCTTTCAGCTTGCGTACCGTACTGCTCTGGTTGGCGACGCCGCGCGTGGTCCACGGGCCATGCGTTTCACCGTTCTCTGCTTCACGGAAATAAGGCAGATACCAGGCATCTTCCCAGGTTGCCCGGCTTTCGGGATCAATCAGGCCCATGTCCTGTTGCAGATCGAGAATCGACTTGATAAACGCGTCATACTTGCGTTTCTGCTCAGTGAATAACTTCTCGTTACCCCGATCTAAGGTTTTCATGTAGGCGATTTCATCCGCCGTGAAGTTGTTTTCGCGCCCTTCTGCCATCAGTCGTTCAGAGCGGTGACCTGCGATCCACTTGAGAAAGTTTTCACGCTGGCTGCCCAGCGCATCAAAAATGCCCATCAGCGAATCGGCCTTGCCGGTGCCTGAAATACGCTCGGTGACACCCTCTTTTTTGTTATAGCGCACCAGCCCATGTTCCCACACAACAGAGGAGACAGATCCTGCTCCAGCCGCCATACGCGCGGCAGTGTAGCCCGACGCAGTGGCGTCAAAATCCCCCGCCGCGTCCTCGGCATATTTCAGCGGTGCCAGACCATCAAAAGTGCGAGTATTGAGTTTGCGCGAGGTGTCATGCCACCACTGTTTAAGCGCCGTCTTGTCTTTGTCGGTCGCCATTTGCCAGAAGTCACGCGGCTTTTCAAACCAACCTTTTTCGACGTTAAAGCCCATTTTACGGCTGGTTTCGGCATCCATTGCCGGGTTGCCAGCGCGTGAGTAGAGGGCCTTATTCTTGCGGATATCGGCGGATGAGAGTATATTTTGTCCTGATTCTGCGGGGTCGCCCTCCTTGGGCAATTGAAGCCTCTGTGAGTATCGGCGACTGGCAGGATCTGAACCCTGGTTAGTGCTCTCCCCGGACAATTGGAGTCCGGCTGAATGAGGCTGATTGGGGTTTTCTTTTGTCCGTCGATAAAGTGCCAACCCCGCATCTTCCATCCCTTGAACTTTTGTCATCCCCCCAACGGTGCCATAAACCGACGCGATTCTATTGACCACTAAGTTCTGTTTCCTGGCATTCATATGGACTGCGGAAACTACCGGGTTACCGTTAGCATCCTGAGCCTCCAGCAGCGCCACCACGGCATCAGTTTGAGTGGACGAACGGTACACTGCCAGCGGGTCATGCATCAGTTCCGGCAATCGTTCAATAACCGCTATAGGAACATCGTGCTTCACACCGTTAGTCGCCTTACGCACTGTGTCACGCGAAATCACCATATTTAAATTGGGTGCGCCCAGCGCACGCAGCACCGGCGGAGTTCTACCCATGGTAATAGTCATGTCTCCAGACCGTAGCGACCGCATGGCTTTGTCCAATTCAGATCGGTAGCGCTCCGCCTCTTCTGGTAATGGCCTAAGCGGATCGGTATCTTCCGCTTTGGAATACAGCGCATCGGTGCGTGAGAAAGTATCCTCAAACTCTCGAGTACCCGGCTGTTCGTTGGCGTACATCGCCGTCTTTTTGAATCGGCCGGTAATAGTGTGCAAAATGCTGCGTATCTCAGCAGGCGTAACATCAGTGTGTGGGCTGATGATACCCACACGACGCAGCGCAGCGGTCAGCATGGAGACGAACCGATCCCAAGCCGCACCCAGCCCACCAGGCTCCGCGCGTTCTGCCATATGAGCAAGAAACTCATTGGCTTGTTCCTCCAGCGATTCATTGCCGTAGGAACGCTCAACCTGCCGCCAAACTTCCTGAATGGTTTTATTCTGGCTGTTACGTGTCTGATGAAGAACGCGCATGATGCGGTCATATTCCACATCGCCGATCACCGATGCCAGACCATGATGCGCGATAACTTCATGCCGCAATTTGGCGCGCAGTTCGCGTGGGTTAGCAATATTGTCAGCAATGACGATCACCCGACTCAGTTCGGGCTGATAGATAGCATGCACAATGCCAAACTCCGCCGGAATGCCGTTGGGCATCATCGCCGCCGCTTCAGCTTGCGTTTGCACCGCCTTCACTTTGATTTTTGCAGCGCCGTTCAGATTTGAGACAAAGCCGTCAGCCGCCAACTGTACGCGGTCACGTAACATGCCTGTTGCCGGTTTACTGCCATCTTTGCTGAAACTGCCATCGTGGATAATATTGCCATCGCCGATATCAGCCCCAGAAACGACAACGCCCCCATTTTTGGGGGCGCTGGCGCGGGAGTAGAAGGCGATGCCCTTCTCTGTCGGTTTCGTCTTAAGCGTTCGGAACAGATTATCAAATGCGGCTCGAATACCACCGGACAGCTCGGCTTCCGTAGGGTAAGCATAGGTTTGCGGATCAGCATGCTCATTCGATTTACGAACGTTAACCAGATAGTCATTGCTGATGCCCTTCGATTGCGTTTTATCCTGCACATAGCGCTCAAAGGCACGCGCAGAAAGTTCTACTACCGTAGACCAGTAAGGCTTACTGCGGGTGCTATCCAGTGTTTGCGCGCGTTCAACCATGCCGCTGTTGTTTATAGCTTGCAGGGTATCCTTGAATGCACGGTAGACCTCCTGGCGAACCGGGTGTGTAGCGGGCACCATTTTCCCATTCTGAAACACCCGATCACGCCGCTGAGATCGGGTTATGAAGTTGTCACCGGCGCCCTTGTTGTCGTAACCATGCTGATCGGCCTGACCAAAATAGTTATCCAGGGCATGGAACCATTCATGCGCCAATGAACCCGCCCCCTTGCCTTTAGTGAGGTTGATAACCACCTGACCAGGCTCATAATGCGCTTTGGCACCACCGCGCCCTCGCGCGCCAAACGCCAGTCCAAGTTCACCATTCAGTGACAAGGCTTTTTCCGGTACGCCAAGCACCTCGGCCATATCAGTTAACGCATCGAAGGCATCATTCAAATCTGTCTGGCGGCGTGCATCTTCAACATAATTGCCAAACTGGACGCCACGAAAACCGAAGGTGTCACCAAACTGATCTGGGGTTACATCACTCTGCCGGCGTGCTGGCCCGCTACGTTTCTGGTTCTCTGTGCCACGTTGTTCATCCCGAGAAACTTTGCGCAGCTTCTCCAACTTCTCTTCCAGTTCCGCGCGGTTATTTTTCAGATAGTCGCGCGCTTCAGCGCTGTCTTTAAAGCCAGCCTTAAGCGGTAATACCTGCGTACTGCCCTTATAACCCAGAAAAACCTGCCCATCGGCCCGGCGACGGAAAACCTCAATCTTCGACTGCTTACCGCTACCATTCTCCTCAGCGGCACCGATCTGCTGTTCAATGTAGGCTTTTGCCTTGGGCAGCAGTGCTTCCACGCTCTCAGCGTACATATCACGAATAGGCTTGTTGCCTATCGTTCTCAACTCATAGAATGTTTTACCGTTTGGATACGGCTTCCCGTTATAGACAGTGTAATGCCCGGAACCGATCCGATATTTAGCCGCCTCTTTCATTTGATCCGGCGCGAACTGCGATACCAAATCAATGGTGTCGGCCACGCGCGACAAATGCGTTCTGGCGCGCATGTGGTTTTTGAAATCATCCATTTTCATATCGCCGTTGATAATGCCATTCGCCAGCGATTTCATGTTCAGCACGTTATCGGCCCAATTCGCAGCCCGGTAGGCGTTAGTTGGTTTATTGGGGATATGCGCCCGTAATACCGCCAGCGACGCCAGCACATCGTTACCGATCCCTGCTTCAGCCATTTTGCTGTATTCAGGGTGAGGAAATACTTTGGATAGTGGTTGCGCACTCACTTCATCGCGGTTAAAAGTCGTGTCCATGGCCTGAGAGAATTGCCCCCAGCGGTGTTTAGCGGCACCACGTAACTCCTCACCGAAATCCGTGATTTTGTTTTGCGACGTTTCAGATGCTGGCAGACGTACCCCATAGCCACCTTCAACTTTTTCGACTTTGGCCCCTGGCATCTTGCCCCATTTGGAATGCTTAGCGACACGCTCATTGCTGAATGGGCGATCGCGTTGGTAAAACTTCAATGCCCCCACTGGTTCACCGCGTGCATAGGCCTCCGTAGTTGCATCAACCGGGACACCAGCAACCCGATGGCGCTGATCGGGTAATACAGCCCGCTCGTTAACACCCATGGCATCACTAAATTCCCGCGTCTGCCGCTGGGTGCGCGTTTCCCCGGCAGTAAACTGCGGCTGCTGCGCAGTCTGCCCTTCATCAATCGTCGGCGCGCCTGCGAAAATAATGTTCTTATCTTCAATAGCATGGGTCGGCACCGTTTCACTATCATAGGTCTGGCTGGCACGGCCCACTTCATTCATAGACTGCTGCGACCGTTCGGCGGGAATGAATTGTTGCCCGCGCACCTGCTGCCCGGCATCAAACTGTGGCCCTGCTCCCGCTTGTGTTTCGTCGCTCATTGGCACATGCAGATCACCCGGCATGGCAATCACAGAAGTTTGCCCGGGTGCTGGCAGCCGTGGCCGACGTGCAGCAATAATCTGTTCAGCCTGTGCCAGCGTCTCCAGTTCTTGCGGTGAATAGCCTTGCTCTCCATTTTCGATCTGCTGACGAATCAGCTCATCAGCAGTGGGTGCAGATGGCGATTCGGCTAACGCTTGTTGCACCTCACTATCGTCGGCAAAGCTCTGAATGCGCGGATCCTGACGCAGATAGGCAGGTGTGTCGCGGAAGTCATCGAGTTGGCTGGCAGGTATACCGGCGGCGTTTTCTGTTGCCTGCGGACTGGGCGCAACTGGAGCACTCGGCGCAGCGGTTGGTTCAGCGTTCTCCGCCAACGGTTCACTACCCGGTACAGAATCAGTCTGCACAGCAGGATCCGCTGTAGGCGCATGCTGCGCTTCGGCCCGTCGCCCACGCATCCCGCCAACGGCACCGAACGCACTGCCCATGCCTGCGCCGACCACGGCATTATTGGCGCCGACCTCCAGCACATCCTTCATCGGATCAATTTTCTGCCCAGCAGTATCGATCAGTTGTTCGTTCTGGGCATAGCGTTGCCCTACGCCTTGCGCAAATTCCGTCGCACCTTCAGCGGTAGCCCCTGTCACAATGCCGGATGTTAAACCACTTGCAGCCCCTTTTTTCGTCAGTAGCGATAACAGTGTATGGTCACCCAAAGAGGATGCGGCAATGTTGATCGCCAGCAGGCGCGGATCGGACGTTACTGATGCGGCGGCCTGCTCTGCTACCTGACTGCGGGCCATAGTCAGTTTCTGCGTATCGTCCAGATTGGCATTGTTCGGATCGGTATCAATAGCGGCAAAGGCTTTCTGGAATGACGTGCTGTTCATCAGTTCGTTGAATGGCAGCGCGTTGATCTCATCCCGCATATCAATGCCGCCCTGGCCCTGTGCCGTGGTCGCCATCGTACCCACAAAGGCCGTTTTACCTGCGACGGCCGCCGCGCGATCGGCGGTTTCTTTCGCCAGTTGGCGGGCTACCGCTTCTGGCATGGACTTGCTCAGTCGATTGAACGTAGCCTGTTCAGCCATTTCACGCGCGGCGGCTGCACCCACTTTTGACATCGCCCCGCCGGCAATCAACTGCGCAACGGTGGGTACAGCATTAATCAGCCAGGTGTCTTTATCAAAAAGACCATCGCCAGCACTGATACCTGTGAAATTTCCCTCTTTATCATGTTCGACTTTTACAAAATCTTGTGATGCCGCCTGCTTTGCGCCCTCGCTATAGGTATCTTTGATTGCCTTTGATGCTTGCCCAGCAAGATTGCCAACACCTTCAATAACCGCACTCCCTACTCGGGACAGTGGATTTCCAGCGTTGTCTTGCATGACTTTCATCGTCTGCTCATCAATGCCGAAAGGATTGGGATTCTCCCCAGCTTGCGCTGCTGCTTTATCTTCGATGAGTTGGTTACCCGCTTTAAAAATCTGACCACCAGCAGCAATCATATCCAGCGGCGCGGCAATCGCAGACTTGCCGATATCGCCCAGCGTTACCTTGGCTTCTACTGGCGCTTTGTTCCAGTTCTCCGGGGCGAAGAATTGGCGATCGAAGTCGGATAGCTCGCCGGGCTGCTGGATGTTCAGCCCCTGCCGATTACCGTTAGTGATTTGCTGCTCGGGGCGTTGTTGTTGCGGATCGTAGGCCATGACGGGCTCCAGAATTTAGGCATAAAAAAAGCCCCGCTGTTTAAGGCGAGGCTTGGTATCTTTGGGTAATTTAGCGCACTATGCGTTTAAATTGAAATAAATTTGCTGCAATATTTTATAAATCAACAGGTTGACTTTGTTTTGTAGAAGCCCTTTCTTGCCTCAACTTTGAGAAAAAATTTACCTTATCAGGGTGCTTTTTCTTATCTTCCCCATTGAAAAAATCATCAATAGTTTTTGCTTTTTTACCACTAAACATCTGTTTTAATGTCATAAACTTCTCCTTCTCGCTTTAGCTCCTAGCAAAAAAATGGTGGTTTAAATCTTTATCAAAATAATGTTTGCGCCGAACCCAAATAAACCCATCTGCTTTTGAAATCACCGCAACATCAATTGGCCCACCGACAGTTTCGCTGTCTTCAGATACCTTACGCTTAAAGGCCGTCAAATTCACTAAAGATTCGGCCATATACGCCAAGTCTTGCTTGGGTAGAAATCTGACCATTTCAATAACTTTTCTTACATAGTTCTCATGCATATAGTTGCTGATCTCATTATCAATTTCACTCAGCGTCTTTTTTGCTACACCAACGACCTTATTTTGAAACATTTCGCACTTGTCACTGGGTATTTCTTCACTGATAACTGAATCAATTCCCTCTAAAAAGGCAACGATGGCTTTCTTGTAATGAGTATGTAAGCTTTCTATCAATTGTCCACTACATCCTTGCATAAATGCTGAAACTTCATCATCCTGAGCAAACGGTGTTACTCCGCTGATGCCGCCGTCACTGCACTTAGCTTTGTTATGCGATTTCCTTAACTTACCATTGGCAAAGCCACATACATCGTAAGAGATTACCTTGGGATAGTAGTCTTTATCGCCATACCCGGCAATAACAATCCCTGTAATATTGCCTATATCACTTTTCTTGCAAAGAATTGTGGCAAAAATGGAATTAATCACTTTTACTAAACTCGGAGGGATCGTTGTTTCATCATCAACCTCCAGATGTTTCTTTATTATAAAAGGAGAAAATTTATCACATGATTCAATCGCAACATCCAGATCATCTTCACTAAAGCCATCTAAAAATTCAGCGCCTGACAATACTTCAAGTAATTCAATACAGAACTCCTCTAGGCCTTCAAAGTGGGTAATAATATTAAATGTTGACCAATAACCAACATCTTTTTCCTTATGAAAGGCTTCGAGTAGTTGTTGGAAAACCCCATCGGATAAGAAAGTAAATTGGTACTCTTCTCGCATACCATCAGAAACAATATTTACATCATTTTCTAAGTATTTAAAAAAATCAAAAACATAATCCTCAAGAGTATCAAAAGAATCTGAGTTTAACTGACTTCGATACGCCTTGATGACTAATTCCCACGGAGCGGAACAAAGATCGCCACTACCATATACCATAAGGCCAATAGGATGATGTTTACTTAAAGAAAACAACTTTTCCGCACCATTATAAATTTTATGCTTACCAGCCCCAGATATTGTAACCGCTGAGTCAGCAGCCAACGCAACTGCTGTTTTATTATAAACTGCTATTTCGGCTGTCATTTTTCACCCTTTGTGACAAAAGCAGCTAAAGGCCACTTGAGACTTCCCTTGGCGAAACATTTTATGCTAGTCAGTCTATGCCGACTTGGCTGTAGCTGTGTGCAAAATCATGCAAATAATTATAAATATATATATTTAAAACGACATCTATCGATTGAATTGGCACCGATTATCATTCCATATCATCAAATTAAAGTGGTGAGATGAAAATTTATCATTCTTACCTTATCTATCTCACCACCAACTAGTTTATAAAAAACCAAACAAACAACATTAATCAGTTTAAAAACACTATAAGATTAGATTTATAAGCATGAAATTTTAAATCATCTTGCGATGTAATACGGCGGATGCGTAGGTTCTGTCTTACCTCGCTCCCGCAGTTGCTGCGCAACCTGACTGTTTTGCTGCTTGGCTTGTCCATGAGTCACTTCCGCATATTTGGCATCCAGATGCTCTTTCGACACATTATTCCCCGGCGCATAAGATGCCGCGACCTGTTTCGCGAACGCCACTTTTGCCGGATCGCCGGCCGCCCATTGATCCAGCTGCGTGCTAACACCAGCGGTATTGGATTTACGCGGCTGCCCATATGCCTGCGCTATCGAATCATCTACCTGGTCAAACTGTGCATTAATTGCTGCCGCATTGTCTGGATCTTTAGCAATCGCCGACGCGCGTTTCTTCTGTGAGTCGATCACCTGCGTGCGGTACTCCTTGGCCTCGGCGTTTTCCTGCTTGGGAGTGGGATTAACCAAGCGGTTCATAAATTGGGCCGTAGCCGGATCACTGTTTATTGCTCCCACCATCTGCCCATATCCCCTGAATTGTTCCATCACCTTTTCCAGAGGGATAACAACAACGTTGTCCTGCGGATCCGAAGAGGCAAAACGCGTCATCGGTTTCGTTTCGGATACGGAACCATCGGAATATTTGGTTTTGAGTGAAAGGAAGATGCCTTTACCGTCTTCAGTCAAGCCGATATGAGAAAGTGCTTTGTCTTGAATCGTCTTTCCTGTGGTGGAATCTTTCTCGCCAACACCACGTTTGATGTAGGGAGCCAAAACCTTATCCGCAATGTTCACCACCGACGGGTCATTATAATCAACAGAACCATTCAGCACCTGCGGCACGATTTTATTCATTTCACGCACGGCCTGAACTTTGTCAGGGCCAAAGAAGCGTTTAGGACTCAGGGGATTATCATCAGAAATTTGGCTGGCGATACGTAATGCTTCCTCATCCCACTGACCATTATTCGTTTTTAGTCGGTCGTAGAGTGCTTGCGCCACCGGTTTTTCGTCCTGCATACGCTGTAGGCGCTTTTGCTCAGAACGTTGATAGGCCAATTCTTCGCGCCGCATACTCAAACCGGCAGCCTGAATACCATAGGTTCGGTCAGCATTTTTTTGGCTCTGTTCAAACTCAGATTGCCAACGTTGATCACCTTTTGCATCGCGTTCCTGCTGCCGTTGTCGATCCTGAGTATCCGAGTCCTTACGGTAGTCAAACTGTGCCTGGGCCAAACCAAAACTACGATCTGCATTTTGCTGGCTTTGCTGCAATTGCATCCGGCGCAACTCTGATTCATCACGTCGTTGTAGCGCACCGTCGGCTGTATTGAACCCAGCCATAAACCCATCTGCCAACCCTCTTAAATCTGCCATAACGTCCTCTTAAAAAAGTCTGCTCGCCAATAGTCCAATGGCGGCACCAATACCCATGCCTATAGGGCCACCCCACGAACCTGCCGTTGCCCCTGTAGCCGCTCCTGCACTGGCACCACCAGCGGCAGCAGTTCCGGCCCCCGCAGCAGCACCAGCAGCACTTGCGCCTGCGGCCGCTCCCGCACCTGCCGCGGTACCAGCGCCGGCTGCGGCACCGTAACCAGCACCAATAGCCGCGCCCGCCCCGGCCCCCATGCCGACCATCTGCATTTCGCCTTGTTTCTTCGCAGCCTTAAGTTGTTCATTGGCGCTTTCACGCCCCAGTTCAAGATCTGCCGCTTGTTGCATACCTTGCAGCGCCTGCTGGCGTGTTTGTGCAGCAACATCGATCAATCCATAGCCCATTATGTATCGCTCCCGATATTGAGGAGTTCGCGTAGTCCAGTGGAGCCCCCGGTTAAAATGCTCATTTGCCGATCCGTTTCAGCATCACGAATGCCGTTTTTGGCCCCAGCAGTCGCCAGTACGGATTTAAGCCCCTGACTGTTATCCTCTTGGTTGGTTTGCTGGGTTGCGCCATAACGGGCCTGTTGATTCGCGGCTCCGACTGTTGCCGTATTAAGCGCCTGCTGTTGCGTTGCATCCGCACGCGCCAACTGGTTATTCATCAATTCCCCACTCGTTGATAACGCCATCAAATTCTGCAATTTGGGGTAATAGCGTTCCATCCAATCTGCATATTGCTTTCGCGTGATATCCGCGAAGGTATCTGAGGCATACCCCATAAATAACTCCCTATAGGCTTCTGTAGTTAGTGCTCATGAATGGCGTATCAGAAACACCAAATACACCGCCGGAATTGCCTCCTGCCTGCGCGGGGGCTTTGTTTGATATGCTCGATAACCCATAGGTTCGAGCAGCAACGCCACCCAATGCGCCGACCACACCCTGTGTCGCCTGGTTTTTCGCTAAGGATGTTTGCGCGTCTGCAATTGCTTTTTGCTGCGATGCAGCAGCAATGTTCTGATAACCCTGTAGCGCTTCTGCCTTCTGACCTGAGCCCATAGACTGAATGTCTTGTAGGCCAGCAACATACTTATTCTGCTGATCGGTCTGTGCGCGGTTGGTCGCATCAATAGTGCCAGCCACTTGGTCAGTCGACAGATCGTTCATGGTCGATTGAAATTTACCGCTACTGGGGTCAACACCCGCCGATGCCAGACCATCAGCGGCTTGTCTCCGCGCTTTGCCAAACTCCTGCTGATAGCCAAGATTGACGTCCCCGGCAATGCCATCGTATTTCTGCGTATCGTTGAGCCCCTCTGCCTTTTCCATAAACAGGTTTTCATAAGGCTTTAGTTCGTTCTGATACAAATCCCACTGTTGCCGTGCAACATCAGCCGCCGCATGCTGTTGAGACGTTTCTTTTACTTCTGTGCTACCGCCCTTGCCCCCCATTCCTCACCTCACATTGGTATCTTAAATTTCATCAATCCGTCTTCATTCGGTAGGCGATCCCAACCTAAACGCGCCGCCAACCGTATAAAGCCTTGTCTTGCGGTATAAAACTCAATCCACCGCCCCCCAATCAGCCGCGTTAAGGTCTTCACTTCGTGTAAATAGCGAGCAATGCTATCCGGTTCCGTACTGGCGGCGAGCCAAATGAACACATAAGGAATGCCATCTTTACTCATCGGTTGGAGTACTAACCGCGCGCGATCCGCACCAAAGCAAAACGCCTGCTTTTTACGGCAGGCGTCTTGGGTTTGAGAGATAAGGTTTGGGTGTTTTACATCCTGACTGATTTTATCAATCAGGGCTTCGATAGGTTTAGCCATTCATCACCGGGAATTACTTACCAAATTTCACATCACATTCGGACAGATTATTAAACTGTGAACGCTCCAACCACGTGTATTTAAACGCATCCCCCACAAGATATTCATTTTCATAGAAACCCTTTCGCATCTCGTAGACAGGTTGGTCATACACACGCTTACCAATCTCTATCTTTGCCCAGCACGAGGGTTGCTTCACCTCCGCACACGAGGAAACTAGTAGTAAAGAAATAATCGCCAGAGAGACTTTTATCATTGCATTCCCTATTGTTAAAATCCAGTAACGTCCACGATCATATATTGCGAATGCGTGCTGTTTCTTGCCAAATCCGCACCACCCGATTCATAGTTAGATGAGGCGAACATATCAACACCGCGATAAACCACATTGCCACTGATCTTTATTCCATCATAAAGCCAGTATAAATCAAGTTCCCCATTATAGGTTTGTGTATATAAATAACTTATTTTATTCGTGACAGCCGCATATTCTCGCCCTGCGGTCATGTAATTGACAATGTCAGCCGGATATTGGTTTTCCAACGTGGGGTTGACATTACCATAACTCGGGTAATCAATCATTTTTTGGATCGTTAAATATTTTTCATTACTGTCGTAGGTCACATATCCCTGCGCATTTCTCAATATTAACGGGCCAATGCCTGTGGTTGTAAAAACGCCACCGTCAAAGAGATAATAGTTTCCCAAGAATGTAGGGTTGTTACCGAGTGCTCCTATCGCGATCACAACATAGGTGTAAGTATTGCCGACTCGTCTTGTCGATATCACTGAGAGGTAGTGATTTGAACACGATAACGCAAGAACAGGGATAATCTCAGATCTCGCGGTATACGTTATCGTTGCCCCCCATCCCCCCAGGTCGTAGTTCCATACCAGTGAGGATATCGTACCCTTTCTCGCCAGGGTTAAATTGAACACCTCGGAGTCAAGAAGCGTGTACCCATCATCATTAGTGATCCGAATAAACGCCATATCAGCAAATCCCGTACACGCAAAAACAACGCACATCCCTTACAGTGGTGACAGTGATTTGTTTGCCGCTTATCACCACACTTGGCGGTGTACTCCATACCCCGATATCAAGTTGTATTTGCTCCGGTGATACTGAAACCCATAACTTCCCACCGAACAAATCACTGACTGTCACTGTTTTTGTTGAGCTTGGTTCCACAGTAAAATAGCCTAATGTCTTTGTCACACTTTTGGTTAAATCAAGAATGACATTGCCATTTTTATCTCTGATAAGGAATACCGGCATCCGCTATGCCCTTATCTCAATTCTGTTTATTCCATTCTCATCGGTAATAACAAAACTGTTATTGGTAAAGTTGAGCCCCCGACCATTGGCATTAGATTTGATAGAAATCTGCCCAGATGCCAGAATGCTTACTAATTGACCAAAGGTGGCATTCCCCAACGGATCTACGGTAAAACCACCGCTCTCAATTCGAGCCGTCTTTATATAAGGTGAAACAATCTCAATTCCCGCTTTCACTGTATCCGCAACGATAGTCTGTGCAGCAAGTATTTTAATCACTGCTGTACGCATCACTGCTTCATCAATCACAACTTTTCCGTCTGATACCGCAAACGGAATCGCATAGGTAGTCTTATCGTTAGGGTTATTAGGATCGTAAATAAAAAACTGATTGGCCGCTACCGCTACCTGGCTAATGGTATTACCGCTACTGTCCTTCGCCGCGACAATCCCAATCCCCGCTGTGATGTTTCCGGCTTGAGCCTTGACTGTCCACATGGATTTTACATTGTCGAGCGTAGCAAGGGCTTGAGTGTGGGTTTCCACTGCGGCGATATTTTTATCAAGACTGGCACTTACGGTATCAACACGTTTCCCGATCGCTGTATCGGCTGCCGAACGCGCTTCGGACTCTTGCGTCACTTTTGCAGTGAGGGATGTATCGGCCTCTTTGTAGCCACTTTCCACTTGAGCAATCTGTTGACTCAGCGCCTGCGTTTTATCTGTAACTGTTTTATCTAATGCGGTAATACTTGCGGTGACTGTCTGATCGGCTTTTTTGTAGGCTGCATCAATTGAACCAATACGTTCTGATAACGCCTGGTCTGCGCTGGCTGTTGAACGCTCGAGTTCACTGATGCTACCGCTGAGTGTTTGGTCTGCCTTTTTATACGCCACGTCCATCGAGCTAATACGCTCCGATAACGCTTGGTCGGCACTGGCTGTTGAACGTTCGAGTTCACTGATGCTACCGCTGAGTGTTTGGCTGGTATCGTTAAAATCCGCGATAAGCCCGGTAACGCGCCGAGTGATCGCGCTGTCCCCGTCGATTCGTGCATTTTCTTCTTCTTTGATGACAGCCGACAGATTATCGTTGGTTTCATTAATTTTGATTTTTGCCTCACCAACGGCATGATTTAACTCGTCTACAGAATTATTTAAATCACCAACAGCCTCGTTTAACTCGGACCTAGCATCACTGATTTTTTTATCTGTCTCCTTGATGGACGCTTGCAGATCTTCACCCAACTTCTGAATTAACGGAGAGGCATTCAGTTGCTCTGTAATGACTTCAATAATTGCAGCAGGATCGGGATGCGTTTCGGCATAGGTGCCTTTAGAGTCATTATAAGGACCAGGCTCCGCGAGCGAATTAACATGGCGTATCCAGTAATACCCCTTCCAACTCGGGTCCACAGGGTCGCCATACACGCCAGCGGCAGTACTGGCAATCAGCACCGCATTCGCCAGATTATCTTCCGGTGAGCGATAAATTTCTGTCAGCGCACGGCCCCGGTAATTAGGCATATCCCACTCAAGCAGCACATAGGCGAAACCACCGGTGGCTTTGAAATTGGTAGGCTTGGTTGGTTTCTGTACCCCACCGCCGTTTGAAGCACCGCCACCGTTACCGTTTCCCGGCGTCAGCGTTACTTTTCCGCCACCTAAACGGCGAATATTCGCCAAGCCAAGCTCCGCGAGTTCACCATACGTAACAGCGCGATTGCGTCCATCACCGCGCTGGCCGGTCAACGTCTCCATATTCTCGAAAAGAGACGACTGATCATTACCCGCTCTAAATTTTGCGCTCATGCAGGCATCTCCGACATCGAGGTGGTGAGCGTGATACGGTCAACTTGCGCGCTGCCATACACTTCAGCCTGCCAACGTTTGCCACGCAAAGGCGGCAATTTCACAATAGAATCACGCAAACTGCCCGGCGGCAGACTCAGTACTGCTTTTTTATCCGCGTACAGAATGATACCAACCGCTGCTGGGGCATCGGACATGATGCGCAGACAAGAAAAGGCCGCATTTGACGGCGCCAGGTAGGCTTTAGAGCGCCAACGACAATTCAACGGTTCACCATCCCCCAGCGTATACAGTGCTTTCCCCTTGGTGATGTAAAGCGTATCGCCCGATTCATCGTTATAAGCGCAATCGAAGTTGGCTGTAATATGGCGAATATCCATACTGGCCGGATCAAAAATAAAACCAGCCACACCATCATCCGTGTCATACAGCGCCAGATATTCATTTTCTACTCGCCAGGCACGGATAGAAGTTGGGTTAAATACAGAACGCCACTGTTTGGCTTCAATAATGCTTGCCGTGGCAATTTGCGCTGCGCCTGATGCGCTGATCGAGACCAATCCATTGGGTGAGGCATAAAGCGCAAAACCGTCCATGGTCACCATCGACTGGCGCGAAACGCAGGAGAGCGCGATAAGTGAATGGGTTGACGTAATGTTTGACGGCGAAATGCCTGAAAAAATATAGGGAATGCCCTTCGTCCCCACCACCAACGTAGTACCCACTGCGGCAATGGCTACCACTTCATCCTGCGTCGTTTGTTTATTACTGTCCTTCCAGGCATAGGGCAAGTAAGCCTCACTGAACATCACCTGGTTACCTTTAAATCCTGCGGCAATACCGTTCGACATCATGCACAAGCCGATCATGCCGTCCGGCGGCATATAGAAATCGTAGGTTTCCAGTGATGCGCTTAATTTCGCATCGGATAGCTCATCAACAAATGTCCCCATGGCAATATCCAACTCGGCTACCAGTAAGAAATCTGCCGATTGGCTACTGGTCGCAGATCGATAAATACGCCGCTTAGTGATATTGCTGTTCTGCTGCCCAGGCGGCTGCAAATGTAACTCGACCGAACTGCCTGAATAGGCAATCGTCAGTTCGGCAGAGGCTGGCCCCGGTGGCCCTTCTTCACCGTATGCAGTGACGTAGGTTTCCGTGTAGTAACGGGTTTCATCATCGGTAGGATCATCCTCTTCCACATCCTCCGGCGGTGTGATGGCACCAATCACGATAGCATTGGCCGGCGCAGGTATCCCGAGTCGGAAAAATGCCGCAGGGTAATTCCCATTTCCGACAGTGGCTATTTGTGCGCTGGTCACTTTAGGAAAGTCGCCATCCGTGTAATAGATCCGTCCATAGTCATCATTAGCCACGGGGCTGCGAATGGCATCAACAGTCTTATCCCATGCAAACCAGAAATCATCACGGTAGTGGAAAATGGTTTGAGGTTTGAAAGCAAAGGGGTGTTGCCGATCGCTATCGCCTTGCATCGGTGTGATGACGCCATGCCGGAAGTGGCAATCCAGCGCCAGAGTAGCATTGGCTTCCGGCAATAGGTGATCGACAACGCGTGGCATTGTGCCGCGCATCGTAGTGATATCGATGGTCGCCATGGAGTTCTCGGAGGGCAGAAACAAAAAAGCCCCGCTGTTTAAGGCGAGGCTGGGTATCTTTGGGGAATTTAGCGCGTATTACGGGTAGAAGCAATATCAGCAGGTTATTAAGGAGCCACGCTGCCGAGGCAAAAAAGGGAGCTTTCGCTCCCCTTCCTGGCTGGTCCATCAGCAATCATGAAATCATTTGTACAGGATTGCTGTGCCACGCAGTTGATCGTTACCAGTCGCAGAAATAATCTTATAAGAAGATGCACCTGCTGCTTCAGCTTTTGCAGCCACCTGAGTTTCTAATGCGCTCAGGGTTTCTGCACCGCTAACTTGAACAGTGCCAACTTCCTGTGCAGCAAAGCTACCGAAAGAAACCAGACCAAGAGCGACAACTGCGGCAAATTTTTTGATAACGTTCATGATGTAAATCCTTCTGTTCGATGTTTGATGAAAAGGCTGTTTGCCTTTGATGGAATGAATCATAGCCCCATCACTCAGAAGTGAATATCAGAGAAAATTGTTATCATAATTCAAATAATTTGAATTACAGTATGGTAATGAATTAATCAAGACACTGTGTTGCAGTAAACATTACTGTGCATCACCTTCGGTTTTGGCTCCTCACGTTCTGGCATCTGTACGCGCACCGATATGAAGGTGTCACGCGGGATATCGATCGGGTCTCCGTTGGCGTATCCCTCTATCTCATTGCGAGCGAATACAGGCGCGTCCGGGTGTGGCCTGTGATAGGTGCGAATGACGATAGAGCCGTCAGACTCAACGTCATAATCGTTCCAGACACGCTCAAGACCGTTCCGGCATTTCGGGCAACTGATACCTCCCTCTATACCGCCCCAGGCAAGATCAGCATTCAGGCCCAAACAGCCGGAAATGCGGTACACCCCTTCGCTCAGGCGTTCGGTGGTGATGCCTTCGGCCTCGCTGGTAAGTTCGCTGGTGCCATCGGCAAACAGCTTCACCACCGGGGAGGCGGATTTCCAGAAGCCGTTGGAGTCGGCTACGGCGTTATTTCCAGTAACCAGCACATTACCGGTTGCTGCTGTTGGGATTGTAATAAATCGATCACCAGTAGCTATCGGTGCGCCGCCGCTCCCAGCCCTAATATAAAATCTTAAAGTCGCCCCGCCATTAACTAATTGAACCCAACGCCCAACGGTTGACTCTGATACCTGCAACGACTCAAGGCCAAGGGTCGCGTTATTCTGCTGAATAATTGGCATGGCCGTGAACTTTTTAGTCCCGCTTAATGTTTGTGCGGTTGCAGCGTCAATTACAGCGTTGCCGTTCCATTGTAAGTTTTCCGCACTGATATTTAGTGTGCCTTTACCAATTGCAGCCGCTCCGCCGCCAGCTAATAGCCTTACGTCATAATCGTTATTGTTACCGCTAGTATGAAAATCGATGAATGATGAGCTTGCGGCATTAAGTCTGCCAATCTCAATTCCGGTATTACCTGAGCCTGCTATGACAGAAAATGATTGAAATGTTTTATTGCCGTTTATATTTTGAGTGGGTCCGCTTAATATAATCTCCGACCATTCCCTTGTATTGCCTGAATTGTAAATCCTAAAAAACCATGCTTTGGTTGCCGTTAGATTGGTAACAAGGAATACAGCAATATTCGCGTCAGCGTTATGTCTACTTATTACAGTGTAGCTATACCCATCACCAGCGGCAAAATTGGTGTCCGGCAAATATGCTGGGTCTGAACCGTCATTTTGTGATGCAACTAGAATCACTTGCCCTTGAACCGCACTTAATAGCTGGCCCCTTGTCGAAGAGGTTAGTACCAATCTAGAAGATAAAACCCTTTTACCTATCTGAGTAACACTATCCTCAATTCCTGAGCTAAAGGTTTTTTTACCTGTAAATGACTGTGCGGCATCAAGAGTTGCCGGGTTGGCAAGGGTTTTGTCTGTCCAAAAATTATGAACTACTTGCGCCGTTTGATTTCCAGCAACAGCCCTGACGCCAAAAGATTCACTTCCGATTGATGGAGAAAAGCCAATTGACAACGCTGCAAACGTATCGCCAGTACGGAGTAGTATGGTTGGTGAATAACGCTTATCGTATTGGTTGCTTCCTTGCTCATTGCGGTAAATTCGACTTCCGATTGATGTGTTTTTATACCAACTTAAAAGCGTTGGTTCATCGTAAGAAATTGCCTGACCATTGCCCCCCCACCCCCAAGCTGTATTAAGGGCCAAAGCTCCCACCGTTGCGTCAAACGGTCCTGTTTGCTTTATAAGATTTGCGCTATCCCATACGGTACGCCATGGAGTTGTAGTATCAAATGCATCTTCCGATAAACTCCAGCGTGCGCGCATAACACCGCCGCTATCTACAAATATTTGCGCCCTTCGGTTGGTGTTGTAACCAGACTGAATGCCGCCGCCGACTAGATTTAATCCAATCTCAGCTAATGCTCTGGTGGTTGTTGAATAGGAAAACAGCATACCTTTCTGAGTTATTACGCTCTGAGCTGAACCACCCAAACCGAAAGAACCGGAATCCCCAATCACCAGAATTCTACCAAACGTAGAATCGGTGGAATTCCCCTGTTTAACCCCTGTTACCTTCCCATTCAGCGCATCATCCCATGCCTTTTGCGAGCGAACAGTGACGGTCTGGCCGTCTGGCGCTGTTAAGGTAACATCGCCACTACCCGTTAAGATTTGCTGCCAACCCACCAATTGCTGTTGGTAATAGGAAAGCGTCTCCGTGGCATTTTCCGCCGCCGTTTCGGCAATACTGGCCGCATTGCTCGCAGCTAGGCTAGCTTGTTGAGCTTGAGAAACTGCAAGGCTAACGCTCTGCGCATACTGTGCCGCTTCATTTTTTGCAGCAACGGCGCTACTTGCTGCCGCTTCTGCATTGCTATTCAGTGCTTTCACTGCTGCCAATTTCTCAGCGACATCAGCCTGAATTTCACGGAAATAGACAATGATCGCTGGCGTGACGGTTTGCTCCATCGCGGCCAGTTTTAATAATTCATTGATCGTTGCGGGTGTCGATTTCTCTGTAATAGAAACCGCGCCATAAACAGTATTATGCCCGTCACTTTGGATTGAAATGGAATAAACGCAATATTCCAGAGGTATGGCATATTCACCATTATCATTAGTGATAATTGAGGCAGAGAATCCATTTAAAACGGACTCGCTTGTGGTCAATGCCGTAAAAGTGATCTCGGCACCCGCGACAGGAACACCTGCCGGGTTAACCAAAATACCGCTGATCAATATACTCACGCCGGAGCCCCTCCGTTGGATTGCATTTGTTTTTTCTGCCCTGCAGCCTGATCGGTCTGCGACTTCACGCCCAGCAGATCAACAAAGGTCTGGTAATGCTGCGACGACAACATGGCGTAATTACCGTTTTCACTGTCTTTGCCGAAAGCGCGGAACAGAATCCACTCCAACACAGGATTGATATACAGTTCATCCAAAGGGAATGGGCGATTAACACCCGGTTTCAAATCCGCAATAGTGGCTGCTACTGGCAACCGAGACATGCAGACCTCCAACGATGTGCCGGACACTGCGCCAGGGAAAAGGTGAAAAACACGGGGAGTTTGTTCATCGTAGACGTAACGCTCAACGGGCCCCGCCAGCGTATGCCAATCAGGGAATTGGTAGTCGAGTACCTCACGAGAGATCGGCTGAATTGCGCGCCCATCGACAACACGGATCACATCCAGTAAACGCAGTGCGCCTTCTGGCAAACTCTGCCGCGTTCCAGTCACGCAATCGAATGTCTCAATCGTTGCCCCGGCATCGGGCCGAATAATGATGATGGCATTGAGCGCGCTATTGAAGTAATCCAGCAGTTCTGATTTGGACCAACGGAGCCAGTGCGTATCAACCAGTTGGGCATTGGCAAGGCCAATAACATCATTGATTGTGGTCATCAGTAGAATTCATGTCGGCGTACCGGATTTTGAAATCCGGTAATAGGTGAGTTATCGAGCGCATCGCGGTAAGCCCGGCGATAACCATCAGTGAATAGCGTGCGAAAATAAGCAGCACGTTGAGGATCGCTCCAGGGCTTGCCCGGCATCAGATATAAATCCTCCAACGCGCCGGCGGCAATCACATCGGTATAGTCATCGGCCAGCACATCAGGCAGCGTTTGCGCATCACGCCGTGGTTCCAGTGCGAATAAAACAGTGACGTGCGCGTATTCCCGAGCAAACGCCAGATGGTTGGCAGAAATCACGGTGAAATCAACACCGGCGGACAGATCGTTCACATCATCGGGATTGCTGATATCTGTCACCCGCAATCGCTTGACGCATTTCACCAGTTGGCTTTCCGTCAGTGCGTGCGTGACGCCCGGCACCACATCTGTTAGCGCAAGGGTATCGCGGCATAGCAACGATTCACGACAGAAGGTAATCGCCGCCTCACGCACCGATTGTCGCATCATGATATCGAGCGGGCCGGTGATATGTTTGCGGATCGCAGGGAGAAACGCGTCAAGCTCAGCCATCAGGCAGTCGCCTCGCCATTGATAGCGGAACGAACGCGAGCACGGAAATCATCAACCTTTTCCTGTGCGCCCTGTTTCAGATCCAGATCTTCCGCTTCCACCAGCGTGGCCAGTTGTGCCGAGGTCAGTTTTGCCAGATCAACATCATCATTGCCAACCTTTACCACCCAGCTATTGGCGGCGTCTGCTGCCAACTGATTTGCCAATGCATCTTGTGCAAGCTGCGCTTTCACTGCATCAGCCTCTGCGCTTTGTTGTAACGCGGCTTCCGCATGCTCTTTTCGCACCCATACTGTCGGGAAGGCAAGCAACTGATGCGCCATTGCACTATCGACATCAACGGGAATAAGGCGGGGAAAGACAAGGCGACTGCCGGTGATGGTGTCACGCTTTTTATCCTTGTCGCCGATATACACAATCGAAATGGATTCAGCCATAGATATAGTTCCTGAAAAAAGAAACCCGCCATTACGGCGGGTGACATTGCGTTGATAGCGAAGGGTTAGTAACCCACCGCTGTATATTTGACTAACACGATGAGATTGCCTGTCGCTGCGCCACCAGCAATCGTGGCGGTGATCTTCTCCCCGTCGGCTACCGTGCTGTACGGTACGACAGGAACAGATTTCGCCACGGCAGCAGCGTGGCTCGCCGCCGCAACCAGCGATTGATCACCGCTTTTGATGGCTACCGTGGTGTTGGCCCCCAACGCATCGCTGATGACATCTACGCCACAGATACGCATGCCGATCGGCATATCAAGCAATTCAATGACATCGCCTACCGCAGCGGCATTGAGTGTGATGCGCCCTTCTGCAATCGATAAATTGCCCTGTGGCCCCTGATAAACGGCGTCACGCATGGACGGTGCCTGAATCGTTGCCATATAGAGGTTCTCCTGAAATGAAAAAAGCAGGCCGTAGCCTGCTGATGGAATGGGATTAGCGACCGGTAGAGATCGCCGAGTCAACAACGATCACTCCGTGGTCGTTGATACGGCCGTCCTTCTGCTGGAAGCGAATCTTCTTGAGACCGTTGATCCAGCGAATAGACACTTCGGTGCCATTGCCGTGGTCTACTTTTTCCTCGTTATAACCAAAGTGACCACCGCCTTCGCCTGAACCATAGGCATTCGCCAGCGCCTGGCCGCCCAGCAGCAATGCACGGTCGATGGTGGTTTTCGCTTCCTTCATCGCTACCGTTGCCGCAAGGTCATTGCTGGAAACAGCAACCAGAGAGCCGGAGTTGAAGCGAACCGGCATGCCGGTGTACTTGCGCACCAGGATGTTACGCCACATAGCGCACTCACCTTTGAACAACGGGTGGTCAAAGCCCTTGGAGCGCTGAATGGCGCGCGACAGCATCGCTTGCCAGTCTTTACCGGAGGTTGAGGTGTACCAGTCATTCCACTGGCGCGGAGTGACATTCAACACGTAGTACGGGTCTTCGTTCGCCATCTCGTCTTTCGACATTTTGATCGGCTGAATGGGGTGTGCCATTTCATCGATATACAGCGAAAGGTTATCAACCACGCCCAGCGTGAACAGGTCGGCAGCATCCAGCCCTTCGAAGCTGGTTGCGTCACCGGCATAGAAATGACGGTCGTAGGTCGGCGGCAGCACATCGTTGATCATGATTTTGCCGAACTCCCGATGCCCTGCCAACGGCAGGATAGTATCGTCGGCAATGAAATCACCGCGAGCACCCGCCAGATGTACGGTGGCGCACTGGTCTTGCAAGTCGTTGAAGTAGGTGCCCAGCAGCGTGCGCGCCGTTTTATTCAGGTTGTGCTTGAAACGTTGCTCGCTCATCTTACCGCCTGCATCTACCAGGTGACGGCCCTGATTGATCTTGAGCGAGAAGTCAGCGAATGCGAGGTTCTCACCACGACCTGCCAATTTTTCATCGCCCATGGTCGGACGCTTAGACAGTTTGTGGACGATCTGCATATCCACTTCGTCACCTTTCTGTTTTTGCAGATCGGTAATACGTACCACCGGCGCGGTATAGCTGGTTTGCTTCACGCCTTTTTGATCAGGCGTGACCGCTTTGGGGGCTTCCTGCTGCTCGGTCAGAATGTTGACGAATGAACGGTTGCGGTTGGCTGCGGTAAACAGCGCGACCTGCATCAGCTTATTCGCTTGGGCAGCGGTAATCGTTGTCATGTTGACTCCCTAAAAATGAAAAACCCGCACAATGGCGGGTTGGATAGTTGAGGTTTAGGCTCAGATGGCCTGTTCCAGCAACGCGTCAATCTGCGCATCCGTCATGCCCGAAAACAGCGCTTGCAGTTGTTCCGGGCTGGCGTTGGCAGCTTGTTCAATCAGCGATGCCGATTGTGTAGGCGTCTGGCCGACATCTGAAGGTGATGCAGGTAATTGTGTTGCAGCCGAGGCTTGTGCCACAACCGCTGCGGCTTTTTGCTGGATAGCGTCGGCGGATTGCTGCTGTACCGCTGGAGCCTGTGCTGGCTGCTGAGGTGCACGCTCATCAGCTTCACCATAGGCGGCGCGGGTACGCTTCACCACTTCACCGAAGCGCTCAGTTAATGGTTTGTCTTTCCATGCAGGGTCATTTTTCAGTGCTTCATCGATATGCACTGCCAGCGTGAAGCGGTCCGGGTCTTGGCTTTGCCAGGCTTTCAGATCAGGCGTGGCGTCCAGCGCGGCCATTGCTGGATTTTCCTCGGTCTGCGTTGCTGGCGCGGCCACGGGCTGTGCTGATTGCAGGTGATCAACCTTCTGCGATAACACATCGATGACGTTCGCCACTTCGGGAAAACTGTCACGCAACGCGGCGATTTGCTCCGGTGTGATCTGCGCTTTTTCCGGTAACTGTGCGGGTTGTAAACCTGCCAGGTTAATCTGACGCGTGAACACTTCAAGCTGGCGCTTGGTTTCAGCCAGTTCGGCTGCCGTGCGTTGATTGGCATCCGACAAGCGGCGCTTCTCTGCACGTTCGGCTTCCAACACGTCATACGGGATAACGTGTTTGCCATCGCGGCTGAGAATGCTTTTGCCCGGTTCGGTTTGTGTCGCATCAAGTACAGGATTCGGATCGGTAGACTGCTGTTGATCCACAACCACGCCCGGCGTCGGCGTGATATTGCTGCTATCGCCCGTATTTTGTTGTGTTGTTACAGTTGCCAATACCGGCGGTACATCGACAGATAACGATGCATCACCCGGTGCTGCCTGCCCTTCGATATCAATATCACCGATGCGCTCTAACATCGCTTCCAGTTCTTCCGCTGTTTCATTACCGGTTAAATTCAATTCCACTGTTGACTCCTGCATGTCTATTTGTCGGATAGATCCGAAGGGTGTTAAGGCGTATCGCTGCCCATGCGAATAAGCGATCTGTTGCCAAAACGCTTATCGGCACAAACAAAAACGCCCACCGGTATTGGCGGGCGCTGAACTTGTGGCATAAAAAAACCGGAGCAGCTTTTTTAAGGCATACTCCGGTATCTTTGGGAAATGTAGCGCGTATTACTTTTCAAGGCAATACGATGTTATCCAGCAATCCCATCAATCTGCGCCTGGATGTTCTGCATCATTTGAGCTTTCAAGACATCAACCTCTTTGTTCATGTTCTCCATATCCTGAAGAATACGGCCGGTTTCGGCTTGGGTCTTGGCATCGTCAAAGCGTTGGCTGTTTGCCAGCACCTGTTCTCGCTGTGCCGCAGCTCCGATACGCTGTGCTTCTGCCTCCAGCTTCGCCACCTTGCCCGCAATCTCGCGCATCGCCAGTTCCTGCTGCTGGGCTTGTACCTGCTGTTGCTGCTGCGCGGCCTGCTGCTCTTCCGGCGTCATTTCATCCGGCGCTTTTGGCGTACCCAACGCGCTGCGGATCCGCTCAATAAATTCCGCCTTACGCGGCACGTCCAGCAATTCCACCCACATATCCAGCACCGTTGCTTGCACCTGCGGTGGCAAGCCGGTGATCACCTGCGACATGCGTTCTGCCAGTTGCGATTTGTAGGCCGGCGTCTGTTGAATCGGTGCCAAGGCAATATGTGCACGCAGACGGGAAACATCATTGGTCATACCGCCATCGGATTCCTGATTGATGGTGACTTGCTTGCGACGGCGCGGATCATCACGGTTTACCACGATGCTGTAGTTACGCCGACGGGTTAAGTCCTCGAGTAAGTATGACAGCAATAACTGGCCCACCTGCTGGCAGGCAAACTGATAGTTGTCGTTGATCTCCGCCAGCGTGGTAGCACCCTGCTCTACCAGATTACTGATCGCCACACCGGAAGCCGCGCTGGAATCCTGCCCGAGAAATGCTGAATAGACGCCCATACCGTCCTGAATCAGCTTCATGCTTTCCTGCATCACCTGGAATTGCTGCTGCGCTACCTGAAAATCCTGCTGGATATTGAGCGCATCAGATGCCGTGGTTTTATTCTGACGCTTAGGGTTAAGGTTAATCACCCCGTCCGGGCGCTCGGCTTCTTCCACCAACTGCTTATCCGACATGTTGGTCGCGTCTTCATCCTTGATGATGCGCTTGGCCTGTAATAGCCAGGTCAGTTTGATACGTCGGAAATTCACTTCATCCTGCGCGGGAATGGCGCGACATGCCAGACCGTAAGGCGCGCCGGACTTGTCTTTGCGATACCCCCAGAACGGCACCAGCGGGAACATGCCCTGCGGCGCGGTGCAGGAACGGTCACCGAGAAAGTGTGGCCCGACAAACCACGCTTCACGAATACGACTGACACGCGACATCACCACGGTGATACGCCCCGTAGCCAACGCCACTGCGTGCATCACATTGTTCTTGTCGTACTGGATAACGCGACCGTTCGCCAGTTCCAGCACAGGCACACGCTGATAGGTGCGGTAATAGACCACCTGCAACATCACGCGCTTACGGTTGGCCGATACCCATTCCGTTTCCTTGCGGCTCCATTGCTGGTATTCCTCATAGGCGCTGATCAGTGCCGACTCTTCGCCCTCGGCAATGTCAGTATCCACAAAGCCGCGCCACTCATTGATCGAGTAATCAATCACCTCAGCCATGTTAGGAAAGGTGGCTTTCACTTCATCCACATCCAGCCAGCGCTTACGCATCAGCCAGCGGCAATCACTCAGGTCAGCCTCACGGCTGTGCCAGTCCCAAAACACTTCATTGCGATGTACGGTACCGACTTTATAGCGTGAACCAAACAGATCACCGTTGCGACGCACCTCAACCCATCCCAGCCCCGCTTTAATCTGATCGGCATAAGCATCGGAACGCGCTTTGCTCATGTTCGCCAGGCGGCACACATCGGAAAACTCGGCATTCACTGCGTCGGCCAATTGCTCCATTTCTTCATCAGGATCGTCTGCAATCACCATCAAATCGGTGCGCGTCTTGGCCTCCATGCCGAGCACACCGTCAATCGTCGGCGCAATCAGGTTATGCATGGTCAGAGGTTGGCCGCGTTCGCGCAGCTTTGCCACCAACTCTGGTTCAAGCTGATCGCCATCGTAATACGCGCAGGATTTATTCGCTGTGGTACGCCAGTCCGGTTGGGCGTCAATGTCCGATGAGATATCTAACAGTTGGCGCTGGGTAAAGCGATCGCGGTTATCCTGCTGCTGTGGGCGGGCCTCAGCATCAATAGCGGCTGTATTCATCAGTGTGACATCCAGTGAGTGGGTTTCGAACGATCGATAGGTTTCAGTTTGGGGCGCGCTGGCATACGGGCGCGC
Source organism: uncultured Symbiopectobacterium sp. (assembly GCA_964293225.1). Classification (GTDB taxonomy): domain Bacteria; phylum Pseudomonadota; class Gammaproteobacteria; order Enterobacterales; family Enterobacteriaceae; genus Symbiopectobacterium. Next base: position 120,974 of record CAXYYB010000005.1, read on the forward strand.
ATCTCTTGGGCAATGGCATAGCTCATCACCTGGTCATCAAAGCAGCCAGTTTGTGCACCCATGCTGCCCTTGGCGTCATAGACGTAGGTGTTGAGTTCGTTGATGGTGCCGATCCAGCGGATGCCGCTAGCCTTTTCACGCAATAGCGTTTTCAGCCCTTCGGTAACAACTGGCTTGCTTTGTTTCGTCGTGAGCCAACCGAGTTTCGGTGTCTCGTCATCGTTATCGCGATCAAGATACTGCTCGGCATAGATGGCGCGCTGCGGGTAAATGTCGCGCAGTTTCTGCAATACCGCATGGCCGTGGTTGTTTCGCTCAGGCCCGATGTAGGCGGTGTTGTACCATTTGCCGACATGCGCCAGCAGTTGTGCGAACAGCTCCGCATCCAGATGCCCGAACCAGTGCGCCACCTGTTCACCGGTAGAGCGCTTAATCACATCAAACGATGATCGGTCGCCATTTTCCAGACCTTCAGCGATATCCGCGCCGATGGCGTAATCCTCATCCGCGTCTGGCAGTTCCCACACCAGCAGGTGATTCAGCAACGTGCGTTGCAGCTCGTCTTGACCGCCAGCACGTAACGCCTGCACTTTCTCACGTTTGCCGGTAACCGGATCCATATCGTAAACAATGCGCGGCGGTCGGCAGCCGGACTCAGCATTCATCACGTTGATAGCTGGGAACACGCGACGGCCCGAGGTCAGAAATGCTTCTTGCGGCGTAGAAGGAAACTCCTGCTTCATCTCCTCGCCCTGCTCAATTTCTTTGCGGATATACCACTGCTTTTGCTCGTCGGTGAGGGTGACACCGTTAACCGTTTCGATAGAGGTGAAATAGTCCTGATGATATTTGCTGAGTCGTAGACCACCGGCAGGTACGGATGCGACATATTTCGGGTCATCGAACCACGGGTAGAAATGAAACTTGTAATCCTGCGGGGTCAACGCGATACCCGACTGCGCCAGCTCCAATGCGCGCGTACTCATGGTGTGGAAATCACCGCCGACACCTTCCGCCGTGGACTCGATAAAGGTGATACAGCCATCGTGAATCGCATTGAGTGTGCCTGTGCGCACCTCTTTGGCCTTTGCCGGATACTTAGCGCATATCTTGCCGTGCTCAGAAATATGCAGACGTTGGACAGTACCGGAGCGAAATGATGTTGCTACCTGAATGCTGGAACCATGAGAAAACAGGATATAGCCACCGTTGGCACCACTGCGCCGTTCGGAGATTTTGAACGTGCCACGCAACCAAACCGGCAGATTATCGAGTGGCACCGCGATTTTAGTACGGAAAATTTCGCCGGCGGCTTGCTTATCCTGCGCAATGATCCCGCACTTGAGGTTGTTATCAAACAACGCCTGGTCGAGTAGATAGATATCGATCGCGGTTGAGAACCCGAGTTGGCGTGCTTTGAGAATGATATTCCGATAATGCATCGCCTTAAACAAACGCAACTGTGCAGGACGCATGCGGAAGGTTACCAGTTGTCCCTTCTCATTCTCGATTTTGTACAGATTGTTGAGCCGCCACCATGGATCAGCAAGATGCGCTTTGATAAAGGCAAGTTGCTCCTGTTCTGTCATTTCCTGTTCAATACTCATAGCAGACCATTCTTAACGCTCCCGCGCACTTCACCTACAACGTTAGAAAGCGGTGTTTCCACACCCTGATTTTCAGCGGTGAGTTTCTGAGTCTCGGCTTTCAGTTTGGCGGTGGACGCTTTAATGCGCAGCGTATCTGCACTCAGACGTGGAACGTTCACCGCATCCAGTTGCAACTTGCTCAGGCTGTTTTCGATCGACTCAATGCGCGCAATATTCCGATCAAGCCCCGCTTCGGCTTTGATGAATTTGTCGTACAGCTCAATGCGCGCCTCGACCGATTCGGCGTTCTGCAAATCCTCCATGATTTTGTTTAATGTTTTGGTGACTGACAGCGCACGGGCGCGGGTGAAAATCAGTTCATCGCGCAGATCAGATTCTCTGGCAGCATCGAACAGCTCATCAGCGTCCAGATATTTGGCGTAGGCGGAATGCTTGCGACTGAATTGGTGACCACGAGGAAATGCGTTTGTAGGCACATTCGTATTACCAGGATTTCCCTCGGTAAAGCGGCCTGCTGAATCCCTGCCGTGCCTTTCCGTTGCAGGTGAAGAATCAGAATCGCTATGGTGTTCTGCGTTTGCCGATCCATCATCGTCTTCATCGCTGGAACTATCGGGCTTTTTCTCGCTTTTGCGATTCGCGCTTTTCTCTTTGCGAATCTGCGAATCTTTTTTTTGCGAACTGCGAATTTGCGAATTCTGCCCAATAAAATCAGTTGCAGCCTTTATCGTGATGTAACGCTTCGCAGAACTATACGGCACCTCATTTTGAGCACACCAATCCGCTGGGGAGATTCCCGTTGCTGAATATGCAGCAGCATAATCGGCCAGCAGCTTTTTCCAATCGTACTTTGCCATAACGTCCTACTAAGTAAGCATTATCGAACCACCTCTGGGAAGTGGTTCTGGAATGCCTTACTCGCCACAATCAGGTTGTGGTTCAAATGCCAGAGCAACATTACCTTTACCTGTAGCAGCCTTTACATCTCCCATCAGGAAAAACGGAATGCCGTTGACGTTCACGCGCTGGTCACGTTGCAAAGTGGTGGACTCAACGTCATCCGGCAGTGGCTCCGACAGTGATTGCTCATAAAGGCTCTGCTTCAGCAAATACCCTTCCAACTGCCAGATTTTGTTAACCGCGTTCTGGCGAGCAATTTGACGACCAATCTCAGGATCGAAGTTTTCAGGCGAGGCACAGGCTGATTCGCCAGTGACGGTAAAGCCGTTTTTCAGAACCAGCACACAGAAGGTGAGAAGGTCGGTAGATTTGTGCGCTATCCACGCATCACCAACGCCCATATTTGCCGCGCGGATGCCGTCATAGGCTGTGAAGTAATGACATTCGCTGATGATGCTATCGATGTGCTCAAGCGTAACCCGAGGCGCTGTTAAACCTTTGCCTTTAATCTCTTTCTCAATGTGTTGATCGGTGACTTGTGTCATGGGATTACCTTTTATTGTGGCGAAAAAAAGCCCCGCTGTTGCGAGGCGATTTGGTTGAATGCGGGCTCTTATCTCAACGTAGCCCCTTACTGCGTGCCGGGCGTTCAGTGATGAGCGCCAGCGATGAGATAGTTGAACCAACTTCTCGCCAGTTCGGTTTCTCCGGTAGTCGCAAGAGCCATAGCGACAGGAGAACGAATAAAATAAGACAAGGCGTCATGGCTTATCCTGCGTTGAGTTTTGACGCAGATGATCGATGCTGCGTATTCCTGCCAGTTGGCTATTGGCCTGGTCAATCGCAGTTAGCAGCGGATCAATCCAGTAAACAGCCTGCGCGTATGTCAGTCGGCAGGCGGTGGTAATGGCGCTAACACTGGTTGTGTCAGGCTTGCCGGTATCGCCGTGCATGGCGCTGGTACGTAAACGGTGCGCGAACTCGAGCAACCGACCAGCGACATCATCAGGCACGCACTGGCGGCCAGCCGGATCACGCTTGATGATTGTCCTGTAAACAATCTGCTTTTCATCTGACTGCCCTTTGATGTTGATGGCGTACTGATTGGCCTGTCTGGCGATTTCGTTGTAACGCTGAAATTGCAGTGCCTGGCCCGCGATGATTGCCTGCTGCCCTGTGCTGATATCCTCAGACAGCTTCTTATCCCGCTGTGCGATATCCACATTCCAGCGCAATCCCTGCACGTACCAACCTGCGCTGAACGCAGCAGCCAACGCGCCACCTAATAGAAGCGCTTTGATTTTCGTGGTTAACATGGTTTCTCTGTTAAAAAGTGAAGGGATTGGTGAGAACGGACTATCCAGATTTCACGCAGCGTTATTGAATCAGGACGTTTCTTGAACGATTAACACCCGTTTGGGTATTTATTAGGTGCGCAGGCAAAGCACTTTCTCTTTTTCACGTCGAGTCACCAGCCCTGCCAAAACCTCTTTTCCGGCATAAACCCAGAGAGATAGTTGGTTGCAAGCGGCGGCATATGACTCACCGATCAGATAGCGGTACATCGTGGACTTCAGGAATTTCGGGCAGCCAACATTAAACACAAAGCTCCCTATGCCATCGAAAACACCTTGCGGCACCAACTTACCCAATTTGCGTTCAACGTTCTGCTCAATACAGTTTTGCGCATCGATCTGGTCTTCGGCAAACCACTGTGCAATTTGCTGATCGCTGACTTGCGACACCATGCCAGTACCTTTTCCGGTATGGCCGATACCCTGGGTGATGATGTTAGCCGGACAAAGATACGGATCGCGTCGGCAACTCTCCGCATTCCCCATCACTTCCATAGCATCCTGGCTGAAACGCAAACTGTTTCCCGCCATCGATTTATAGTGATCGGCATTACTCAGCACAATGCTAATAATCACGCTGACGGAACAAACCACACCGGCGGCAATTTTGCGTTTGCTCATGCTCACTCACCCCGCGCTTCGTTGCGGCGATCTTCCTTGACCTTGAAATACAGATTGGTCAGAAACGTGAGTAAACCAAACAGCAAACTCCCCACCACACCAATGGCTGTCCACTGGTTTGGGGAAACGGCATCAAGTAACTGAAGCATCCAGTAGCTGCCGGTAGCACCCGAAGCACCATAGGAGATGCCCGTTGTAATATTTGACATACGCATAACCTCACCTCCGGCTCTGCCGTGGCGCTGTGAGTGATTTACGGGAAATAGAAAAGCCGCTGGGCGAACCATGCGGCTTGAGGACTGACCAATAAAAAAACCGGAGCAGCTTTTAAGGCATACTCCGGTATCTTTCTGGAATGTAGCGCGTATCAGGGGGTTAGGTCAATTGGGTTCCTGTAGAAATCCTGCTTCTTTTAATGCCAAAACGACATGCATTTGTTGGTTATATTTATCCGGCCTAGAAGGAAAACTTTCCTTAATCATCAGCCATAGGTCTTCTGGCTGATAAATTTTTTCAGTATGAGCTAATGATATTTTAGCACCAACAATAGCATAATCTTTATTTTCATGACCTCTGGCGTATTTTCCTTTAGGTATCCCCTTCACGTACCCAGTCTCACACAGGCTCAAAAACACGGTCCTTGGACATACTTTTTTTATATTTGATTTTTTATTCGTGAGGAGTCCCACTTCATATTCCCAGCACTGCCGGAGATCGTTCCCTAACCTGTAATTTTTAACAACAGCGACCGCTGCTGTACCATAAATATCCATATCACGCCTCTATTTCGCTATGAAATTGCTTTCCGAGAACGCGCGTTGCAGCCGACTCTTCAATATACAGCCAGCGCATGCACTGCTTAACTAGCCCCAGATACTGCGGCCATTCGCCAACAGGTATCACAGCCCCTGTGATCGCCAACGATTTACGCAGATGTTCGAATGTCGCCGTGATACGCCCGCCACCGCCACATTCGTTGCATATAGCTATTGCTGGCCGCAATGTTTTGCCCGTTCCGTTACAACGCGGGCATACATTACTGTGTATTGCATGCTGTTGCGACCAGTTACGCAACACTGCACGCTCTGCTTCAATCCGGGCGGCAAGGTCTTCTATCTGCTCACCAACGCGCTGGTATTCCTCATCAGTGGCTCGATCCCGGCAACGTTGCCTTTCCAGTTGCTTAATCTCGGTTCTCAAGCCATCGGTATTTTTGCGCGTTTGCCCTGCTTTGGCGCTGTAGCGACGCAAGAGTTTGACCACATCGTCGATCTGCGCCGGTAAATTACGCTCCAGCACCATCAATAGCGATAGTTGGCATACCTGCATACTGAGCGGTCTGCTTGATTTGTTGCGCACCCATACGGCTATAGCATCCCTGATTCGTTGCTCTGCCTGAATGTCGTGGCGATATTTCGCCATCAGCAGATCAAAGCCAACTGCATGCTGGTGCTGTGCAGAAGCAAACGCTCCAACGATCTGATCTTTGGAGAGAATACCTTGTCCGCGCCCTACGTTCAGTGATTCAATGCTCATACAGCGCGGATCGTGCATCTTGATAAGTTGTTCTATGGCTATGGTCATTTGGTCAGTCCTGAATGATGGTCTCAAGACTGATTGTATTAACAAACTAATAAGTTACAAGAAGCCATATGTTAATCTAGCTCTTCCTTAGAAAAGGCCTTTCCCTGCCTAATTAAATTGCGCAGTCCTGTTTTAGCAGCATTTATTTCTCGCATACCATTCAAAATTATTACTTCAATTTTTTCATTACCGATGACAGACACCTCATTATCATCGCAAAAATATTCCGCTGCATAAACAATGCCGTCTTGCTCAATTTCGATTTGGCTCATGCCACCCTCTCAATGCTAAATATGTGTTTATGACATCAATGGCCTGTTTAAATCCATAACAACAAACCGCGCGATACCCTGCATAATCCAATCGATTAAGCCAAACTTCTTGCAGTTTCGTCAGTTTACCATCCTTCACTTTCATCTCAATCCACAATCCAGCATACTCACCACGAGGAAGTGCCAGAAACAGATCTGGCACACCAGCGCGAACACCAAGCCGTTTTGCATCGCGCGCTGCTTTTGGCCAACGTTTTCCCTCGTTTGGGATATGCAGCAGATAATCCCCAATCTTGATACCATCGATCACAGTCTTATCCGCCCACTCAATCAGTGCGGCTTGCTCCTCAAGTTCAGCTTGATGATAGACTTTGCGTACAGTACCGTTACAGGTTTCAAGTTTAGCTTTGGTGTCAACAGCACATCGAGCGTTGATTGAATTTGGCAACATAACTATTTCTTAGCGGACATAACTTTACCAACTAGCTCAGCAATAGAATTGACACTATCAAGTGCTGATGGGATATTTTCAGCATCAGCCTGGATGGGGCTAAAAATTAAGTTTTCAAAACCGTCAGGATAACCTATAAATTTACCTAAATCCCCATTATTATTAATTTCATCTTTGCATGTATCATTAATATATTTCTCAAAAAATCCTGTTTTTTGTCTCGCATAACTGCGAATAAAACGGCTTACCGCTAGGCGATGCTCAACTTGAAGTCTTTGTGCATTGAGCATGTTCATGTCACGGTATGATAACCTAACGAAATAAAACAACATGATTTCCAGAGATAAAAATGGCACTACATATGATAAAAAATAACCAAAGTCAAAGTTTTCGTTATTTAAATTAATTTTATGAAGTATATTTTCAGAAGGAAGAGTAGAAACATAAACGTGAAAACATATTACCAAAATTGGTATTATCACACTTATAAAAGTCAGTAGATTGTATTTAGCTTTAGACCAAAAAAGCCGTTTATTCACCCCATTTAACATTAAGAAAAAAGATTTAGTAAGCAATCGCCCCTGATATTCTGGCTCTATTCTATCCAGTTCCTTTTTCAGCGCCCCAACATGTTTTTCTAATTTATTTACAAATAAATTCTTTTTTTTCAAATCTGAAATTATTTCATTATTCTTCTCAACAAGATCATATACTTCCTTCAGTTTACCTTCATTTAAAAAATCGTAAACCATATTATTGAAAACTCGTTCTTTCATCCCCCTAAACGAATAACTTCCGTTATTTGGCAATAAATCTTCTATTTTATTAAAAACACTTTCATTTATAAAATCAGAAAAATTAGAGTCATTCCAAATCGAATATTCAATCAACACCCAGTAAAGCCTAAAAAGAAGTTTTCGTAAACTATCATCTCCATTGAGTGAATCCTCATCAAAAATTTTTCCTTGGAACTTTTTTATTGAGGACTTAACTCTCTTATCAAAGCTAACGGAATTATTATTGCGATAATGTTTAAACGTAAGCCATGCTTGTAATACTTTACTCTCAATAAAATCATCAAACTCCTTGTTGAAATAAGAATGAAAATTCAAACCCTCAACTACCGGATATTTTTCACGCATTACCTGTTCTAATTGAATTATATTATCTTTATCAAACATCCCTATCTCACTCATGATAAAACCCTATCTCTTATATTAAAAATTGGTTTAATTTAAACTTAATTGTCAAATACAGCGCCTGAAGCAAAACCTCTTCCCTCTCCCCCACCCGCCAGTCATATTGCATCCGACCATCAATCACATCATGACACGACGAACAGCCATAAACCGCCCAGAAGTCATCCCCTTTATACCCCATGCCATGTGTCGGGCTGGGAAGATGGCACAGCACTGTAGTTTCTGGGTTCCCATTACAGATGCCTGGGATCTGCAAGGTGCAAGCCTGCCCTCGGGCAGACTCACGTAATGCTTTGCTTCTGAATGCAGGAGATTTTCTTATCATAATCAAAACCCCATCAGTTGGCTAACAGCTTGTTCCATTTCATATTGATCGGAAAAGTGCTGGCTTAGCGTCTCATTCCAGATCACACCAAATGCGCCGCGATACACCTTGTCGAATTTTTCTTGCCCCATGTTGACAAAGGCAATACTCCAGCGCTGCTTGAGCGTGCCGCCATCAGGATTAGGTGCCAGGTCATAGAAGTTCGCTTTGATCATGACGTGATTCAGATAAGCATCCTTGGTTTTGACCGCTTCAACATCGAAGCGGCGCTGACGTTCGCCAGCAACCTCCCCCAATACCTGATCCGCGATTTCTTTCGTCACGTTGCTATAGAGCGCAGGATCGCCCGCTACTTGTGCCAGGCGTTTGGCAACACGGTGAGCAATCCACTCTTCTGGCGCGCTGACAAATGCCCAATCAGGCTCCCAATAGGAAAAGCCAAGATCGAGCAACGCCCAGAATTTACGGTGATGTTTGATATTACGCCGATCACCGAGTGGCGTTAGCGAGATCGGAGTGCCAATAGGCACCCCTTTCATTACGTCGCGATCATGATCGGTACAATATTTAATACCGCCACCAGGTAGCAGGACGCCCAGCGCCTCTGTTTTATGTTTTTTGGTAGATTTAGCGCGCGACGTTGCAATCATGCAGCAACCTCCTGACGTTCAACACACATTTCAGGCAAGTTGGCACGCACCAGAGCATCAGCGAACGGCGGCGGCACGGCATTACCACAACGGGCTACCTGCTTATCCTTGGCGTATTTCTTGCCGCGATAGTCCTGGTCAATGATGTACCACTCGGGGAAACCCTGGGCAGCGTATAGCTCATGCGGTTGCAGCATGCGCATGCCGATATCGACAATCTGATAATCGATGCCCTCAACTGTTACCAGTCCGAAGCGATCGCGGCTGACAACGGTGTGCATAGGACCATTGATATCTACCCCTTCCTTCTCATTGCCGTAGTATTTGAGTAAAAAGGTGCGCACTTCGCCAAAATGATTGCCGCCAGCCGTAACGGTTTGCAGTGGTGTATCTGTTGGCTGCCCCGTGTTCGTACCGCGCATTTTGATGAGGTTTGATGTAACGAGGGCGTGATGATTTCCGGTCGTAATCGTGTGCGCTGGCGCATCGACACTACCGCCAGGGTGCCCGGTGTTATTCACCAGTAAATGGGCGGCAACCACAGCATGATGATCAGTTGTTGTCACCGTGTGGGTGGGTTCATCCATCGCCACTCCAGCACCGCTATAATTTCCGCCAAAGTGTTTAGCCAGGAATGCGGATACAAGCTGGCTTTTGCCTCCACCACCAGCGGTGATCGTGCCGTTTGGCTCGTCAGCACCATGGCCTACGCTATTACCAAACTGGCGAGCAATTACCGGGGCCACCAGCAGGTGTTCTGCTTTACTCGTCACCGTTGTGAGCGGGTTTGTTGCATCGTAGGCCATGCGGTCGCCGCCAAAACCAGTCTGACCAATACGTGCAATAACAGGTGCCACAACGCATGCATGGTTTGTATTGACCAGCGTATGCATGGGTTGCTCAACGCTGCGAGGTTTGGCTGAGTATTTCGGACCACCAGCACCTGCGATGAACGGCGTTAACGTTGCTTCTACCATGCCGAGTGCATGCCCGTTTCCACCGGGTCGCACTGACGTTCCAGCGGTCACCGTGGGCATTGGTTCGGAAACTTCCTGCCCTATGGCACCAGTACGAAACTTTGTGATATGCGGGCTCACCAATGCATAGCCGTGCGTCTTGGTGATCGTCTGCAAAGGTTCATCAAGCGGCTGCCCACGGAAACAATCGTATTTCGTCTTTGTACTGGTGTGGTTGCACTTCACGATAAACGGCGGCGGATTATCCAGCACGAACCGTTGAATACCGCGCGCAATGCGTTTCAATGTGTTTTCGGCCAGTGGGCGGGAACGTTCAAAGATGCTCGAGCATGGGATTGACCAGTCGATGCATTCAGCAGCTGTGCGCCACGGTTTCAACTTGCCAGCCTGAACCGCTGGTGATTTCGGATCCCCGTGCGTAGCCTCCGGCCATGTGACGGCTTTCCCGTCGCAACGCATCACCATGAAAAAACGTTTACGGATCGTCGGTGCCCCATAGTCGCAGGCACGTAACTCGCGGTAATCGACTTTATAACCAAGACCGCGCACCAGTTGCTTACCCTGTTCGCTTTCTGGCTCAATCCCCAAGAATTCACATGCTTCGGCAAGTGCAGGATGGTCTACCGGAATACCACCAGACAGCATGCCACAGAACGCTTCGAACGTTTCCCCGGAACGGGCTGGATCGGGATAGCTGCGCTCTGGATAAACAGGGCCAACGAACGTAGACATTAGCTTTTTCGGCAAGTCAGGCTTCGAAGGTTCGGTAATCAATGGCCCCCATGTTTTAAACTCTTCGACATTCTCCAGCATCATCACGCGCGGTCTTACTGCCAGCGCCCAGCGCAACACGATCCACGCCAAACCGCGAATCTCTTTTTTAACCGGCTTGCTGCCCTTAGCTTTGGAAAAATGACGACAATCGGGGCTAAACCATGCCAGACCAACCGGACGGCCAGCGGTCGCAGCGACCGGATCAATATCAAATACCGATTCACAGTAGTGCAGCGTATCCGGGTGATTGGTCGTGTGCATGGCGATCGCGTTCGGGTCGTGGTTAATCGCAATATCAACACTGCGACCGATAGCCATTTCAATTCCAGTGGAAGCACCGCCGCCACCGGCAAAGTTATCAACGATAATTTCCTTCATGCTGCTGCTCCCATTGCGGCGGTTAGCGCTTCTGCGGTCGTGATAATGGTGCTATCAGGGACGCCCTCAAGTTTGAGGTGGTTGATGTGGCTGCGTAGTTTGTGTTGCAAATGGGCTGGAAGCACTGTGGCTGTTGGCACCTGCTCAAACAGTAAATTAACCTCTGCGGGCCACACTGTATTGTTCGTTTCTGGAATGATGATGGGTTGCTGCTGTGGTGCCAGTTTCGCCGCCTCTTTGCGGATTTGCGCTATGAACGCTTCACCCTGGGCTAATAGCTGATCGCGCTCGATATAGCTCATCGCTGGACCACGCCAGGTCTTATCGAATACCGCGATTGCGGCACCGAAACCTGCGCTGCTTGCTATCTGGGTAGCGTCTTTGGGCTTGAACCATGTCGGCAACTCGAAGCTGATGCGCCCACGGATAAACGCAATATGGTCTGCCAACTCAGGCCACCATACTTCTGAGGTGGCTGATTTGATGAAAAATACGTAGCGCCCACCGCGTTCGCGCATTGCCATGGCGTGATCGATGATATGGCGCATGCCGGTGATGTACTGCCCTTCATGCTGTTTGGCGCGGGAATACGGTGGATTGGCAAATGCTGCCCCGTTCAACTCAGCCAGACGCGCGGACCAGTCTTGCGCCAGTGCGTTATCTTCAGCGGTGTAATACGCGGGACATTTGGCATTTTCACCGTCGCTGAACAGGTCCAATACCAGCGGACCAAACATGGCATTGATGCCCCAGAACAGCGGATCGGGAGTACGCCACTGGTCGCCAACCTTTTTTAACTCGTGGGCTAGTGCTGCTTTGTATGCATTCAGGCTGGCTACGTATTCGTTTACCGGAGCGGTTTCTATTTCATCCACCAGCAGTGGTTCATCATCAAAACCACATGCAAACGCTTCACATGATTCTGTGCATGAGCCCGATTCATTGCCTCCATTGCCCCTAATTGTGGCTGCAATATCTTCACGGCTTTTATCTGCGTACAATGCAATAACCGACTCAAGCGAGTGATTACCTCTGTACATGATTTTGTTAGCTTGCTGGCGACGATCGACAACCCTAACCGAAGGGTCGGTAATGAGTTGCCAGAATTCAGTGGCTAGCTGAGGCTCATCGCGGGCAGCGAGAGCAATCTTATTAATCCCTTTTTCAATGCAAAATACGCAGTTACCCAAGTGTTCTGGTAAATCCAGATCGAAAGGCTGCTGTTTCCACCAGCCAAGGATGTCTTTTTTCTCCATGTCACAGATATCGGCCAAGTAATGCACACCTTCTTTCGGCTTCAATCTCTTTGGTTCATCAATGCGGATGCCTAACCATTTTTCATGCTCGGGGAAATGGTCTTTGCAATATCGTTGAAACGGCTCGATCTTCATTGTCCGGGTGCAGAACCGCCCACCAACGTAAGGTGTGCCATATTTTGAACAAGCATCACGGAATGGTTGTAAATCTGGGCCAATCTCATCGACGCCTATGACCTTATAACCGTTCGCCTTACCCAGCTCAGGGTTTATCACAAGGCGCAGGCAAATTAGGTCTATCCCCCAATGCTTCACGATATTGCGTATAAACTCATACGTTTTTGGATGTTCCGCACCGGTATCGGTAAATATGTAACGCACATCCTCACCCGCTTTCCGACGCTTTTCCATTTTGTAGACAAGGCGACCAGAAGAACGTCCACCGGAAAAACTCACCACCTGTATCGGTAAACTCATTGTTGAGCCTCTCCGATCAGTACATTCCGCACACCATCATGCGTAGGCGCAGAAACAATCCCTTGCGCCTCCATTGCCTCGATCAATCGTGCTGCCCGGTTATAACCGATGCGAAAATGACGCTGTAGCCCTGATATCGTCGTGCGACCAGTGGATTGCACAAACTGCGCAGCTTCTGCGTAAAGGGGATCATCGCACTGCTCATCTTCGTTTTGCGGATTAGGTTCAGCCGACACAGTGGAAGTTCTTTGACTCTCCCCACCCAGCGCCGCAACCAAATCGGTAATCAGTGCAGCGAGTTCTCCCGCCAGCAGCACAAAATCCGCATCAAAACGCGCAATGGCATCTTCGCGATCGATATCGTCATTCTGCTCGAGCAATACATCAGAGAATTTCAGCTTTTTCAGGCTACCGTCATCGGCCAACACAAAGTTGATGCGTTCGCGCCATTCAAGCGCCAGTTTGGTGACCAACTTACCCGCCGCCAGATGCGCGGCTATTTCATTGGTGACCAGATCCTGATGCTTACTGCGCAGAATGCCGCCTTCTTCCAGCACCGCTTTCAGTTCCGCTTCGTCCTGCAATGCAAAACCAGCCGGTGCCTTGCCGTTACGTACCCACTCGGTAATCGTCATCTCGATCGGGCTTTCCATCACCAACGGCATGACTGGCAGCGAGCCGATAGATTTGCGCAGCAGCGCCAGCGCATCTTCGGCTTTCTTGGCACTGGCCGCATCTACAACGATCAACCCGGCCCCTGCGTTAATCCAGATCTGGGTGGTATGGTATTTACTGAACGCGCGCGGTAGCAGCGTCTGGATCACGTCGTCTTTCAGCGTGTCCTTCTCAGTTTTTTTCAGCTTACGATGTTGGGCAGCTTCCCGTTTTCCCACCCTGGCAGCCAGTTCGCGGGCAATCACTGGAGCGGGCAGAATTTTGTCTTCACGCTGCAACGTGAGGAGGATCTGTCCGTTGGCCTGATGGATTAACTCGCTATAACCTTCCCCCAGTGGCGATACCCAACCGGTTTTAGCTCTGTCCTGGCTGCCACAGGGCGTAAACGCAAATGCCGCCAACTGTTCCGGCAATGTGTTGAATGCGATATCGCGGGTCAGGCGATAAATCAGCGCATTTTTGAAGCTCATGGTCATTGGTTAGTCCTCATTGGTCGTGGTGTTTCCTCGGGAGTTACGCGCCCGGATCGCGGTTAAAAATTCCTGTCCTCTCGCCTCGGTTTTTGCCGTAGCGATGCCCTGCTCGGCCCCGATGGTTGGCGGTCGCCGTAAATCGGCAAGTTGTGTTTTGGGGACTGGGATAGGCTGCCCCGCAAGGATTTTCTTTTCCCATTGTTTCAACAGGCGCTCCGCCACTTTGCGCAGTTCACCAGCAGTGTGGTTGTACTGGAGCATGGCGCGGCGCATATCCGTCACCAACCAGAACATGATCGGTGCCGACCAGGGAAAGTCTTCTGGTGTTGCGTAGAATCCGCGCTGGGCGCTATAGCGATTAAATTCCTCCATCACTGCCTCAATATCCGGCAGCCCTGCCAGTTGGCTGCTACCTTCTCGGCACCAGGCAATAAACTGGCCGGGCGATGGCAGGAATGGGCTCTCACTCAGGCGCGCACGTTGCAATCCCATCTGGATCAGCGCTACTGTATTGATGCCGTTCTCTGCAAATGCCCGTGTCCATTGCTGGCGCAGCTCGTCCAGCTCGGCTTGCGTCTTGATATGCGCATTCACCGCCGGGAAGATCACCCGCAGTTGCTGAAACAGGCCGTTGAATAGCTGGCGAACATTGGCATCTGGTTCAAAGCAGATTGGGTTTTGCTGCGGTGCCGTCATCGCTGCCAGCGCAGCACCGCTGCGATTGCCAACATGGCGTTGGATTGACTGAATTGATTTCATATCAGCCCTCCCAGCCCGTCAGCCCAATCGGTGTTGTTCCAATCCAATTCTTCGCGGCCAGTCTTACCGATCTGGTTTGTTCTCTGGATTTTCAACGTGCCCCACTGCGCGCGCAGCTTGCCGGGGCTCAGGATGTTGCTTTGCCAGAACTCATGCGCATTTGCCCAACGGAAGGCTTCGCAGATTTCTCGGTGTGTCAGTCTGTCCTGCTGTCGCATCAAGCGGATGGTATTGGCCCATTCAGGCCAGTTCGGTATTTTCGCTGAGGCATCGACAGTCAGGATTTTTTCATGCATCCAGCGTGCGGCCCGTAAATCTTCAGCCGTCCCCCAGGCTTTACCCGCTGGCGTGCACACCGCCGCATCTGGGTGACGTTTCAGGAATTCATCAGGAATGGCTTTCGCGTCACCGTCATGAGATTCGTCAGAATTCCGTGACGATAGATCTTTATCTGATAGATCTTGTTTTACTTGTGGATCCCCTCCAGATTCTGGAGGGTCAAAACACTCTTTTTTGCCAGATTCTGGCGGGTGAGAATCGTTTGAACCTCCAGATTTCAGAGGGTCAGATTCTGAACCGCCAGATTCTGGAGGATGAGAAATGGCCTTCCGTTTCGCCAGCCTTGCCGCTTTCACCTTGGCGATTTCGCGTAAGGCAATCTCCTCCAGCCGCTCAGCATTCAGGTAATACAGGTTCGAACAGTTGCGATTACCTTTGCGTCTGTTCTCGCGCAGCAGCCAGCCCTCATTTTCCAGTTCGGCAATGGCGCCGCGGATAGTGCTTTCCCCTGCCCCTAATTGACGGGCGATGGTTTCCACGCCGGGATAACTCACCCCCTCGTCGTTCGAGTAATCCGCCAGCCGCGCCATGATCATCAACTTGGTCCCTTTGATGCCGGAGGCCGCACAGGCCTCCCATACGTGGCCCAATAACTTGCTACTCATACATCAAGCCTCGTGAAATGCTGCTGTACCTGCCACAGCGGGCGCGCACATGGATGCTCATATCCGGGGCGCATAAAAATCACCCGCTTGGTTGCAGGTTCATACCCGATGACATGCACAATCACGCCGTTTCTATCCCGGTAGCGGCGGTCAAGTTGTTTGGTTATTTCCATGATTCACCGCCGCTATCGTTTCCCCGGTCACTTGCTGACGCGAATAAAATGCTCGCGTCACCTGGGACAAAGCCCCTGTGATTGCCAGACGCCGAGCTTCTTCCCCGGCAATATCCAACTTGCCGCCAACGATGCTGGCGATCAGGTCTACGCTTTGCGTGGTGCTAATGTGGGTTTCTTGTGCTTGTTTCATCGTGATGCCCTCCCCGGCAACGGCGGCAACCAATCGGGGATCGGTAATCCGGCGGCAGTCAGTTCACGATGCACATGGGCGAGCATTTCAGGGGATTCAGCGAACATCGCCAGGAAGCCACGGATTGCGGCGGTGTTAGTTTCAACGGCAGGATTGGACGACATGGCGCCAGCCACGCTTTTGATGGTAGCCGCTTCGCTTTCAGTCCAACGGGTTTTGATCTGGTCCTCGCGCACAACGTGGAACGGCAGGCCGTTTTTGCCTACTCGCTTGCGGGAAAGTAACTCTTTGCGCACGCCAGAGGCGATCGCAGCCCCTGCCGTGTCACCGGCAGGTCGATGTATTGTGGTCATTGGTCGGTCCTCAGTTTTACTGTTTTTCAGTTATTTCCGGCACTTGGTCAGGGTGCGGAAACAGGTGTGGTAGATCGGGCCGCAACTGATAGCCCTGCACCACGCCGTTGGTTGCGGTAACAACCGCTTGTACATTTTCGGGTGCCACCTTCGCCTTGTTGTATAACCACTTTTGGACAGCGGCCTGCGTTAACCCGCAGGCTTGGCCCAATTTACGTTGTGATCCAACAACGGCGATGGCGGTTTTGATTACTTCATTCATGGAACCTCCGTCTATTTTGACAAATATTACAACTATAGTTTTTATTTTGTCAAAACTATATTCGTTTGATGAATGACAACCGTAGTTGTAAATTGAGGGTATGAAAACGACACTCGCAGAAAGACTAAAAAGCGCCAGAACATCACTGGGGATCAGCCAAAAGGCACTCGGTGAAAAAATCGGTGTATCGCAAGCCGCCATCCAGAAGATTGAAACCGGGAAAGCGGCGCAAACGACACGACTGGTTGAATTGGCCAACATTCTCAACGTTCGCCCAGAATGGCTTGCCACGGGTGAAGAACCCATGCGCGCGCCAGAATCCAATATCCCACATGAATCACAGTGGGGTTCGGTGGCATCGTGGGACAGTAAGACTGCGCTATCAGAGGATGAGGTAGAAGTGCCCTTTTTAAAGGATATTGAATTCGCTTGCGGAGATGGGCGTATTCAAAGTGAGGATCACAACGGTTTTATGCTGCGTTTTTCCAAATCCACGCTGCGTAAAGTCGGTGCAAATACGGACGGTTCCGGCGTACTGTGCTTCCCTGTTACCGGTGATAGCATGGAACCCATCATTCCTGATGGCACCACCGTGGCGGTGGACACAACAAATAAGCGCATTGTTGATGGCAAACTTTACGCTATAGCCCAGGATGGCAGCGGCAATGACAAATTGAAGCGCATCAAGCAGATTTACCGCAAACCTGGCGGCCTTCTGGTGATACACAGCTTCAACCGCGATGCAGATGAGGAAGCCTATGAGTCGGACGTTGAGATCATTGGACGGGTGTTTTGGTATTCGGTGTTGATTTAGATTTCAGATAATCCAAATAGTGATTGTGCGAATGACTTAATGTGCTGGCGTGATTGCTTAGGCCCAAAGATCTCAATAGTCTTAACATAGTCTGGGCACTAAGATATCTGCAGATGGGACAGACAGCTATGAGCGGGCAGCGCAGCCAGATGCCTAATATATTTCTCCTACACTGAATATATACAACCGCTCAATTTTATATTTAATGCGGAGCTACCTAAGAAAGTATTTAAATATCTGACTTGGTAACTGTCCTGTTCAAACCAGTTACCAGTAATCAGATATTACAAACTTGTTAAATGTTCGAAAGTGGTTATCACCCACTAATTTAATTTATACCTTAGCACTTCGATCTTGCTACTTTATTGACAAAAAGACCAAGGGTAACATTACGATGCAGCATCAAACCGTTGAGGCGATAAAGATGTTCTTAATGCATAGTCAGAATAATTTGCTAGCCATATACCCTTTTGTATTACTGAATGATTTTTGCTATTTAAACAATCTGTTACTATCTGATAAATAACGTTTTCAATCGTGGAAATATTTTCGCCATGCAAAAAATTAATAAAAAAAAGACCATCATATTCTTTGCATAAGGTAGGCGGGTATTTTTTTTCTGGGAACACCAAATCCATGACATCTTCAGATACAACAACCCTAGGGTAAATAGCCTTTTCGCTTTCTACCCTGTAAGCGTCGATTAATGCTGGACTAAAAACAAAAGACGATAAACTATAATGTTTATTTACTGCAACACCTCCGCGGCATAAAAAACCTTGTCGCATTAGAAATTTTTGATACGTGGAAACAGATGATATAAACTCATGAAAAGAATCTTTTTCATAAAGTTTAGATATCACAATAGAATCAGAGAATTGGATTATATCCAACCCATAATTTCTGAAAATCTTTTCACATTCCAAGTGGCACTCAAGTAGCTTTTCTAAGTGTTCGCCACTATAACCCGACAACTTTTCCTTTTCAACAATGCCCTTGAACCCTAATATATCTATAAATGCAACAAAGTAGGTTTTAATTTCCACCTAAACCCCCTTTGATTCATAATTAACTATCGCATCTGATGCTTTTATAAATAATTCTCTATAAGAATCCATTCTCTCTACAGCCGATGACCAATTGTTACCACGCCATGGCTCTCCACTTTTTGTTATTAATGCAGTATCCTGTTGTGAAATATTAAACACAGCCTTTCCGACCTCCTGCATTAATGGTGCTAGCTGGTTGAAGTCAGGTATTTCAATAATAACTGTATTTTTTGATGACTTATCTTCGAATTCAGGTAAATATTTTCTTTCTTCTATGATAGGCTTTATTTTGTTCTCTATTTCCAAAGGGATTCTATCCATCCACATTTGGTAGCCCGGTTTAGCAACGCCTGCAAATTTTTTAAATGCTTGAACAATGCATCCTAGAAAAGCTGGGCTACCGGGCCTAACAGGTAGTCCAATTTCCGAATAGGAATTAACAGCCTGTTGGTGTTCATTAATCCAACGCTTAATAATATGACTAAGGGTGGATATGGCCTGTACATTGAATCTGTCTGGGGCTACAGGAATGAAGAATGCATCGCATGCCAAGAAAAATGAACGGGTGAGAGCGCCAGAACTTGGACCAACGTCGATAAAAACGTAATCGTATTTATTTTTCTCTGCTAATCTTACAATGAAATCACCTATAGCAACATAGGTTCTCATAAGGTTTGTTCTTTGACTCAATCTTTGAACATGTGCTTCAGCCAAGTCATCTTCAATAGAAGATAAATCAACAGAACCTCTAATGAGATCCAGATTTTCTATTATATTACATACCTCAACTTTATCTAAGTCGATGAAAGCTGAGTCACCTTTTATTCTTTGATTAAGAATTTCTAAAATATCAGTACCGGGCAAGTCCTTAACTTTTTGTTCCCGTTCTGATTCTTCATCAAGTGTTTTTATTGTTGCAGCCATAGCAATTTCCGTGAGATTGCATTGGGGGTCTGCATCAATAACGAGTATTTTCTTCCCTGAATTTGCAAGATAACTACATATATTGAAGGTTGTAGTGGTTTTTGAAACCCCACCTTTATGATTGTATAGTGTAATTATTTTCATAAAATCCCCTTATGAAACTTAATAGATAATTCAGATTGTGAAATCTAACACTATGAGTTTATTGAAAAAATTTATTTTAATATAGCCACGAAACTTTCCCTTGGCAATGAGTTAATGCTAAAATCAATATGATATTTCACTTGACTTTTAAAAATAAATAGCGACTCGTTTTTATGACTAATAACGTCCGTTCCTAGCACAAAGTAAAGTCGACTGTCAGATTAGGTTTAGCCCAAAGCAGCTAAAGTGCCAGAACAAGTATGAACCACTACAAGCAAGCACTGATACTTTCTCTTCATCTTTCCCCAACCCCATTCCAGATACCTATCCGTAAATGCAATTTACTCTTATTGCAATTTATGAATTTTCTAACTTCATACCTTCATCCATGCCTATCACAACCATTACATCAACATTAAAACAACCAAAGATGTTGACACAAAAACAACTATAGTTTTTAATGAGTGCATCCCAACCGGGACCGCTCTTTAACAGTCAGGTTAAGTTGCACACACCAACGGTCTGCATGTACCGGTGCGACGGCTACGGCTAAACCATGCTTATCACCCATGCGTCTTTGCGAGGGCGCAGCGGTGATAAATCAGATCACCATCCACTGTGGGAACCCGGCACTCGGTAATATTCATCAGATTTTGCAGTGCTGGGAAAACGAAATTCAACCTTACAGGTCGGGCAAAAATGCGTATCTTGAACCGTCGTAGCCCCTTCCATTTGAAGGATCGATTTTACCGATTTCTCATAGCAGGCGGGACATATGTAATGAAGGGGTGCGTCTGGCTTCTTCAAACTATCTACTCGATAGACATATGTGCCCGGAACAACTTCACAAAGAAGGTAGCAGGATTTCTCTGCATCCCATTGCTCACGCTGTTTTTTCTCATCTTCCAGTTCAATAATGCGTTGCTTCGCAGATGCCAGTAAGGCTTGAAACAGCGCCAGATATTCTGGGTATCAAATCGAATCCTTACTTGTTGTGGTGACAGCAAGGATAGCACGGCCGGGCGTGCCTAAATATCCCGGTAACAGACTGACTACCGAGGACTGACCAATGACCAAACCACGTAAAAAACGCCGTTCCGCGAACCTGCGCCAATGTGTTGAAAACATTCAACGCATCACCCAGCGTAAAAGCGATCGTGTCGCTAAAGCAGTGTTAATTTCGGTCCGTTGCAAACCGATGCCGGATTTGCCCAAGACACCACGTCGTCCAGCAAAACAAACGCCTGAAGGCACAGACCCAGACCGTTATGTTGGTTATACCGCCGTTGGTCACCAGAAGATGCGCGGCAGCAGCACTATCCCGCGCGGCGTGTACTGAATATTCAAAATCAAGCTCACTTCGGTGGGCTTTTTTTTCGCCTAAATTACGCCTCACCAGGGCATCCGCCGGCCACCTTCGGGTGGCCTTTTTATTTCTATCCACTGAGGACTCACCAATGACCATCAGCATGACCCCCGTTAAATCATCCCAGATCCACAGCATCGGCCACGACGCAGTAACCAATACGTTGGCTATCCGTTTTAACGGTCGCAATAACACACCGGGCAGTCTGTACCACTACAGCAATGTGAACGCCGAGGACTTCGCCGCGTTCTCTGGTGCTGAATCAGTCGGCTCACACTTCTACCGCAACATCAAACCGCATACCGATCGCTTCCCCTATCAGCGCATCAACGAAGAACAACAATAAGCGGCTTTTCTCCCTGCGTCCGTTTCGGCGGGCGCAGGCGTGAAGCCACTGACAATGAGGCATGTATGAACGACAGCAACTATCAGCGCATGGTTGAGGAGATTTTGGAGGAGTACGAAACCACATTGGCAAAAAGCCCGGAGGAGCGGCAAAAACTGGAGGAGCGCATTGCCTATCTGCGTCGCGCATCTGGGCTTACTGGCGACCTGAAAAACATCGTCCGTAAGCGTTGCTACGTGGCGGGCACCGATAATCGCCCGTTGGATACGCTGGTAGCAGCCCCTAAAACCGAAAGTTACCTATTCGCCATACAGGAAGAAATATTCCGGCGTGTCGCCGTGATTGAGCGCGCGATGGAGTTATCAGGTTTAAGCATAAGCGCCTGAAAGAGAAAAGCCCCAGCTTGCGCCGGGGCTATCCCGGTTGTGCAGCGACCAAACCGCACAACCTTTGAGGACTGACCAATGACCATAAAGGCCACCGGTTAGCTGATCGGGGACCAACCCGATCGCTAAGGAGAATACCATGCCAACAGGTTCCGTTAAACACATCCAATACCAACATCGCGTTGGTAGCCACAATATTCGCCACTATCCGCATCAGAAACACGGCTTGATGTTCCCGCTCTTTGTCGTGCTTGCCGCATTTTCTGCCCTGTCACTGATTCTGTAATAAGGACTGACCATGACCACCAGCAACACCTTAGCCACATCGGCGCTGCCGCCGTCCGTGGTAAATCTGGGCATTGATGAGCCCACCTGGAACGCGCTGAAAAACAGCATCTATCCCGGAGCCAAAGACGATTCCGTTGTGATGGCGGTGAGCTATTGCCGCGCACGCAATCTGGATCCGCTGATGAAGCCGGTTCACCTGGTACCGATGAACGTCAAAGATTCGCAGACGGGCAAAAACGAATGGCGCGATGTAGTGATGCCCGGCGTTGGCTTATACCGCATTCAGGCCGATCGTTCCGGCAGTTACGCAGGTGCTAAAGAGCCAGAATATGGCCCGGACGTTACCCAAACCTTGGATGGCGTCGAGATCACCTTCCCTGCTTGGTGCAAGTACACCGTTTTCAAGCGACTCGCCGATGGCACTATCGTGGAGTTCAGCGCGAAAGAGTATTGGCTGGAAAATTACGCCACCGCCGGGCGTGACAGTAAGGCACCTAATGCCATGTGGAAAAAGCGCCCCTACGGACAATTAGGTAAGTGCTCTGAGAGTCAGGCCTTACGCAAAGGCTGGCCGGAGATCGGGCAGCAGCCTACAGCCGAAGAAATGGAAGGCAAAGAGCTGGATTTTAGCGAGATAAAAGATGTCACGCCTAAAGCCACAGCCACTCCTGAGCCGCCAGCGATTGCCTATTACCCGCAGGAGCGTTTTATCGCCAACCTAGAAGCCTGGCAGAAACTGATGGAGAGCGGCAAGAAAACCGCACAGCAGATCATCGCCACCGCCAGCAGCAAATACACCCTTTCAGAAGAACAAATCCTCGCCATCCGTGATTTGGAGCCGATCAATGGTCATCGTTAATACCCAGCAAGGAACAGATTCCTGGCACGCGCTGCGTGCCAAACATTTCACCGCCAGCGAAGCGCCGGTGATGATGGCAGCTTCCAGCAAAATGCGCCGGGATGAGTTGCTGCGCATGAAAGCTACTGGCAGCGAACGCGAGGTTAGCGATTGGGTGCAAACCCATCTGTTTGATAAAGGGCATGCGCAGGAGGCCTCGGCGCGCACTATCGTGGAAAGCATGATCGGCGATGAACTATTCCCCGCCACCGCCGTGGATGATGACGATCGTCTGCTGGCCTCGTTCGACGGCATCACCATGACCGAAGAAACGTTGTTCGAGCACAAAATGTGGAATGCAACGCTGGCTGAGCATGTGCGTAATCAGGATCTGCCGCCGGAATACTACTGGCAGTTGGAACAGCAGTTGCTGGTTAGCGGTGCACAGCGCGTTATCTTCGTGGTATCCGATGGCACGGAAGATAATTTCGTTTGGATGGAATACTGCGCAGTAGCTGGCCGCACTGATGCCCTTCTCGCGGGTTGGCAGCAATTCGAAGCCGATTTGCAAAACTACGCGGCCCCTGTGATTGCTGAGTTGCCCCAGGCCAAAGCGATCACGCGTCTCCCTGCTCTACTGGTTGAAATCGAAGGTACGGTGAAGCAATCCAACCTC
Organism: uncultured Symbiopectobacterium sp.; assembly: GCA_964293225.1. Taxonomy (GTDB): domain Bacteria; phylum Pseudomonadota; class Gammaproteobacteria; order Enterobacterales; family Enterobacteriaceae; genus Symbiopectobacterium. The sequence continues at coordinate 144,466 of CAXYYB010000005.1, forward strand.
GCGGTCTATGAAGGTCAGGCACTGGCCTTTATCCGTGCCATCAACACCTCGTTGACCACCGATCAGGATTTCGCCGATGCCGAAGAGACGGTCAAATTCTGCGAAAAAGCAGAAAAAGAACTGGACCTGATCAAGCAGCAAGCTCTGTCCCAAACCGAGCAGATCGACCGCCTGTTTCGTACCATCGATACGCTACGCGAAGAAATGCGCGGTAAACGTCTGGAACTCACCCGCTTGGTCAAATCTCGCAAGGACGAGATCCGCGCAGAAATCATCAGTAAAGTGAAGCTCGAACTGGAACAACACATTGCCGCACTCAATGCCGAGTTGGTCACCGTGCGTTTGCCCAGCATCCCAGCGGATTTCGTCAGTGCCATCAAGGGTAAGAAAACGCTGGTTTCGCTGCACAGTGCTGCAAATGATGAGCTGGCGCGCGTAAAAATCGAGGCCAACCAGTTGGCGGCAAAATATCAGCAAAATCTCGCGCTGTTCGACACAGTTCCCGCTGAGTATCGCAGTCTGTTTGCCGATCTGAATCACATCATCGGCAACGACAGCGAACACCTGAAGTTACTGATCGATCAACGAATCACGCAGCAAAAACGCAATGATGAGGAACGGTTACAGGCACAGGCACAGCAGGTGACCGTACCAGATGCCGCACCGCAAACAGCACGTGTGCCGTTATATCCGGCAGGCACAATCTCATGGCCGGAAAAATTAGGAGAAAAACCCTTAGCCTCCACAGCGCAGCCTGACCTTAACGCGCTACTGGAGTTGTTATTGGTCGATCTCGCCAAGGCTGAAATCAAAATTGCCAAAGGCACCGCCAAGAAACTCTTATCCGCCGTGGCTAACAACCAAATCCGCGCGTTCTCCATCCGTTAATTCTCATTTTCAGGAAACACTTTATGACCACCACAACAACCGCCGCCGACGTGTTGGAGTCATCCCTGCGCCCCGTTCGGGCGCAGCTTGATCTGGCAATATCGCAAACCACGGGCATCGCCCAGCGTTCCGTTGAGAGTGCTGGCGTACTGCTAAACCAAGCACAGACCCTGTGTATTGAGCAAATCAACCGGGAGACTGATGAATACAATGCGCTGCTGGATCGGCTGGAAGCCGCAGAAAGCGCGCTAACCACCAAAGCGTTGGCCTTAACGCAGGTTGAGGAACGTATCGAAAATGCCGAGCTGACAGCGGCTGAAGCCACCGCGCAGCGAGACGGTATCACCGCAAAGTACAAGTTGGCATTAACCGAGAACAGCATGCTGGCTAACGAGCACAAACAACTGAAATCACTTAACCCGGAGCGAATGAAAGCACAACTGGTTCAGAAGAAAACTGAGCTGGATGATAGCCGTAAACTGCGCGATCAGCAGTTGACCGAAATCCGTCGTCTGAAAAAAGAACTGGCCGACAAGAGCAGCAAGATTTCCACTATGGTGCAACTCAATAACGAGTTAAACCAGCACGTCGCCGACATGCAAGCTCGTTTGCAACGCACTGATGGCGATGCCGTCCCGCGATGCTGGCAAGCGCCCAACGGCGTACAGTTCTACTTCTCCACCTTCCAATGGGGATTGCAGCTCTATTCGCCGGACTATGATGTAAAAATCCTCAACGATATCGACTGGCATCTGGAGATCCGCACCACCATCGGCATTTGCATGATCGTATCGGTCACTGATTGGGCCATTCCCGTTTATCCCACCATTGAGTATTTCAAAGATGCGTGGCCGGAGGGTCTTAACGAAGCAGTCACGGCACGTATTCGTGAACTTCTGGAACCTACCCACCCGCATCTGGTTCAGCGCGCCGAATGGGCTGAATCTGTATTGACTGGCACCCTGCCACTCAAAGAACAGCATTTGGATCTGCTCAGTGCCGCAGGCATCCACTCGCTGTTTGACGTGGTGCGCCGCACGCCAGAAATGCTGGTCGAACGCGTCAAAGGATTCGGGATCGCGACCGCGCGCCAGGTACATGCCAAATGCATGGGACTGGTGAAAGACTGGGAACAGCAACAAAAACGCAGCGAGGCCGCCTGAGATGGAAGAACTGCAATTAGGCGTGCTCTACACGCCGGAAGACGACCACTGCAACTGGCTGCCAGTGATTTTGCATCGCATGCGTGCGCGTTCATCGATACGCACGGGTATTCCCTACGGGCCAGAGCCCAAACCGATCTATGTCGGCAACGCACTGCCACGACAAATGACCAGCGCGCCGCGTATTGGCGCACGGCGTTGTTACTCATCAACCATCATGCTGGCCGTGTACCAACTGCACCGCCGCGGCATCAACGAAAACCTGATTGCCAAAGACACCAGCATTCCGATTGGCGATATCCGCAAGCTGTTGGCCCATAACACCCAGACTCAGCGTAAGCAGTGGCAGTTGGCGCAGCAATTGCCACTGCCAGCGAAAGGGGAGATTTTGGCGCGATTGGGTAAGGAGGCGTGAATCTTCAGTCTATTTCTACAGCTTTATTGAGCATTCTAACCCCAGTATGACCCACTCAGGGATGAGTTTTTTCTAACCAGAAAATTTGCGAGATCGGTAAACGAAGCATTAGACTATCTTCAACCTATCTGATTTTCTCTGCTGGTGCTTTCCTTATTCTCACAAGGTTCAAAATTGATAACGAAATTGGTTGCTGTTATAACAGTTTAGTATTTATACTACATTTCATCTAATAACATACATTTTTTTAATTTCAATTTTTTGTTATACACAATGATAGATAAAGTACAGTTATTCTCAGTCAAAAAATCTTTAGTCATAATTCCATCTAACTATACGGTATCAAAATGAGTGAATTAGATGATGCAAAAGCAACCATTTCATATGTAGAAAACACCTTAAAACCCGAGCTAAAAAATCTGATCGGAGATTATATATTATCAGCACCAGTACATACTGTTTTACAACTTGATAAAAAAGATCCTAGAAAAAGTTTATTGAAGATAAAAGTAACAAAAGAGATTCCTATACAGATAGACTTTAAACTATCTGACATAATAAATCACATTAGAAGCAGTTATAATTACATAGCTATTTATATTGCAAAGAGAAACGGAGTAAACAGTGAAGAACTTTGGAAAATAGATTTCCCAACAGGAGAAAACTGTGAAAAACTGAATAATAAAATCAAAAAGATAACATTAGACAGATCAGAAGAAGATAAAAACTTATTACTTTCAACTCATCCAATAAAAAAAAGCGGTTCTTATGTGTGGGAATTATTTAAATACAATAACACAACAAAGCATAGAAAAAGACTTACATCAGCGGGTATAAGTACTACAGGCCCACTCAACACACCATGGACAAAAAATATATGTATCGCAATGAGTCATAAATATTCTATTGGCGATGAGTGTGGAATAATGTCATTCCCAACCACACTAGCACATACGATTAATAAGCCATCTGTCATGACTAATGTAACAACTAATCTCAAAGAAATGACAGGCGATAATAGTTACGCTGAAATTGACGTAATAAATTTTATAGAAGATGCTATATGTGTATGTAAAAAACTTATAAATTCGGTCTAAGTATCAAATAGAATAGCAACTTTAGACCAATACTCTAAAGTCTACTTAAACCAAAGCCCCTACCCACCCCCACACCAAACGACCAAACTACGGGCGTGTCATTCGCACGCCTGTTATCCGAGGATTGACCAATGCCACGTATGTTACCGCTCAAGCAATGGGCGCTTGACGAGTTCGGTGATGCCGCACCGTCGAATAACACATTGAACCACTACGCCAAGCACAACATGATTGCACCACCGCCGAAAAAAGTCGGGCGCAAATGGATGGTGGAGAAAGATGCACGTTTCGTCGGGCTGATCGCCACGCCTACCATTAACCGTAATGATAACCCGGTATTAAAAAGGATCCTATCAGATGGCCGGTAGACCTCGAAAGCACAATATCAACGTACCCAATCTCTTTTGTTTTGCCGATCCGCGCACCAAGCGGATCTATTGGCAATACAAGCATCCGTTAACAGGCAAGCGGCATGGTCTGGGAACGGATGAAACCGAGGCCACCGCCATTGCGATAGAAGCCAATCTGCGTATCAGTGCGCAACAGGCCAATCAGGTATCCGTGATTCGTGAACGTTCACTGGCTATCGCTGGTCAGGGCATCACCGTTAGTGGTTGGCTGGAGAGATACAAAGCCATTCAGGATGAACGGCTGAAATCCGGCGATATCCGTCCCAACACCTACAAACAGCGCAATAAGCCTATCGCCCTGCTCAACCAGCACGCCGGTATGAAGATGCTGGCTGAGGTGGGTGCCAAAGATATCGCCGAAATTCTTGATGATTACAAAGCAAACGGGCAGCCACGGATGGCGCAGGTCGTCCGTTCGGTGCTGATCGATGTTTTCAAAGAGGCACAGCATGCGGGCGAAGTGCCATCCGGCTATAACCCGGCGCTGGCGACCAAGCAGCCACGCAAAAAGGTGCTGCGCCAGCGGCTGGATCTGGAGGAATGGCAGGCTATCTTCACGGTGGCCGACGCCAAGCATCACTATATGGGCAATGCCATGCTGCTGGCGCTGGTCACTGGGCAGCGCCTGGGCGATATCGCTAACATGAAATTCGCGGATATCTGGGATGACCATCTGCATATCGTGCAGGAGAAAACCGGCACGCGGCTGGCAATTCCCCTTTCGTTGCGCTGTAAGGCTATCGGCTGGAGCCTGGAGGATATTGTGAAGCGCTGCCGTGATTACGTTGTCAGCCCTTATCTGGTTCATTTTTTCCATACCACCTCGCAGGCCAAGCGCGGCGATGGCGTCACACCGCGCACGCTGACCATGCGCTTTAGTAAGGCCAGAGATAAAACCGGGTTGCATTGGGAGAACGGTACGCCGCCCACCTTTCATGAGCAGCGTTCGTTGTCCGAGCGGCTATATCGGGAACAAGGTGATGTCGATACCCGGCATTTGCTGGGGCATAAATCGCAGCATCAGACCGATGCATACAACGACGATCGCGGTAAAGATTGGTTAACAATTCAGGTGAAGTCGGGTTGAAAGGCGATTACTGGCGCGGTGATTTTTTAATCTATTTTACTGAGGAATTTTACTGGGATTTTACTGAATGATTTTTTCGATGTTAAAAATCAGCGGAAGCAACACGCCCCCGCCGATCTTTATCGCAACAAGTTGATTACATGTTATCGATGATGTCTTGAGCAAACTCACTACATTTCCGCAGCTTAGCACCTTCCAGCTGACGTTCGAAATCGTAGGTCACCGTCTTGTTCTTGATCGCGCCTTCCATACCTTTAACAATCAGGTCGGCCGCTTCGAACCAGTGCATGTGGCGCAGCATCATTTCAGCGGAAAGAATGACTGAACCGGGGTTCACTTTATCCTGACCGGCATATTTCGGTGCTGTACCGTGAGTCGCTTCAAAAAGCGCGCATTCATCACCAATGTTGGCACCGGGCGCGATGCCAATACCGCCGACCTGAGCAGCCAGCGCATCGGAAATGTAGTCACCGTTCAGGTTCATACAGGCGATAACGTCGTACTCCGCTGGACGCAGCAGAATCTGTTGCAGGAACGCATCGGCAATCACATCTTTGATGATAATGTCTTTGCCACTGTTCGGGTTCTTGATTTTAACCCACGGTCCACCGTCGATCAGTTCACCGCCGAATTCGTCACGTGCCAACTGGTAACCCCAGTCTTTAAACGCACCTTCGGTGAATTTCATGATGTTGCCCTTGTGGACCAACGTCACAGATTCACGATCGTTGACGATAGCGTACTCAATGGCGGCACGCACCAGACGCTTTGTTCCCTCTTCAGAGCACGGCTTGATACCAATACCGCACTGTTGCGGGAAGCGGATTTTACTCACCCCCATCTCTTCTCGCAGGAATTTAATCACCTTGTCCGCTTCCGCTGTACCGGCTTTCCACTCAATACCCGCATAAATGTCTTCGGAGTTTTCACGGAAGATCACCATGTCAGTCAGCTCAGGCTGTTTAACCGGGCTTGGTGTGCCTTCGTAATAACGAACCGGACGCAGGCAGATATAGAGATCCAGTTGTTGACGTAGAGCAACGTTCAGAGAACGGATACCGCCGCCGACAGGCGTCGTCAACGGGCCTTTGATGGCAACACGGTAGTCACGAATCAAATCCAGCGTCTCTTCCGGCAACCACACATCGTTGCCATACACTTGGGTAGATTTTTCACCGGTGTAGATTTCCATCCATGAGATAGCGCGTTTGCCGTCATAAGCCTTTTTCACTGCGGCATTAACAACATTGATCATCGCAGGAGTCACATCCACGCCGATACCGTCGCCTTCGATAAAGGGGATGATCGGATTATTAGGAACGTTCAGCTTACCTTGGGCATCAACAGTGATTTTTTGTCCGTCTGTTGGTACGACTACTTTGCTTTCCATTAACCTCTCCTTCGAGCGCAATTTTGTTAATGATTTGTAAGATGCGCGTCAATACTACTTGAATATTTTGCCCGCGCCAATCGCAAACCATTTCGAGTATAATGCCTTTGTAACTCTCGGCTATAAAGATGATGAATAAATTCTCGGTTAAAAATCACAACCTTAAGCGATTCAGCTCGCAAACTTCGCGTAAAGGTGCGGTATCCACTGCGCCGCGCCGCATCGTTCTGTTCAACAAACCGTTTGACGTGCTTCCACAATTTACTGATGAAGCAGGCCGCACCACCCTGAAAGACTATATCCCTTTTCCTGATATTTATGCCGCAGGACGGTTGGATCGTGATAGCGAGGGTCTAATGATTCTCACTAATGACGGAAAACTGCAAGCCCGACTCACTCAACCGGGGAAAAAAACCGCGAAAATCTATTATGTTCAGGTTGAAGGCACCCCGACAGAGGCCGATTTGCAGCCATTTCGCCGTGGCTTGCCGTTGAAAGATGGCATGACATTGCCCGCAGGCGCAGAAATTGTTGAGCCCCCTGAGTGGCTGTGGGCACGCGTGCCACCGATTCGCGAAAGAAAAACCGTTTCAGACAGTTGGCTGAAAATCACCCTGCATGAGGGACGAAACCGTCAGGTTCGTCGCATGACAGCGCACATAGGCTATCCAACCCTACGCCTGATACGCTACGGTATGGCCAATCAGACACTGGACCATTTACCGCCTGGCACCTGGAGAGAGATTCTCGATGTTTAAACCGCATGTTACCGTGGCCTGTGTGGTACAGGCTGAAAACCATTTTTTAATCGTTGAAGAAGAGATTCGCGGTAAAGCGACCTGGAACCAGCCCGCAGGGCACCTTGAGGCTAACGAAACGTTGATTCAGGCGGCTCGACGCGAACTGTGGGAAGAAACCGGCATCAGCGCAGTGCCGCAGTCTTTTCTGCGGCTTCACCAGTGGATTGCTCCCGATCAAACCCCGTTTCTGCGTTTTTGCTTTGCCATTGATCTCCCAGCAAGACTTCCAACTACCCCGCATGACAACGATATCAGTTGCTGTCACTGGCTCACCGCCGAGGAAATTCTGCATTCCACGCAGTTGCGATCGCCGTTGGTGGCAGAAAGTATTCGCTGTTATCAGACGACAGAACGCTATCCGCTCAGCCTGTTGGGAGCCTTTAACTGGCCTTTTGAAATACCCAATGCGCAGGATTAGCCATGCAGCCCTGACAACATCATGATAAAATATGCCGCTTGTTTTTCATGCTGACGCGTTGAGGTCCTTTGAGCCGCGCGTCAACACTTCAGTTCGTGAGACGCCCATGTCAGATAACAGCCAGAAAAAAATCATTGTCGGGATGTCCGGCGGTGTCGATTCTTCCGTTTCCGCCTACCTGTTACAGCAACAGGGCTATCAGGTTGAAGGCCTGTTCATGAAGAACTGGGAGGAAGACGATGACACGGAGTATTGCTCTGCCGCTACCGATCTGGCCGATGCGCAAGCCGTATGCGACAAATTGGGTATTGTGCTACACACCGTCAATTTTGCTGCGGAATATTGGGATAATGTGTTTGAACATTTTCTGGCGGAATACCGTGCAGGTCGCACGCCCAACCCCGATATTCTGTGTAACAAAGAGATAAAATTCAAAGCGTTTTTGGAGTTTGCCGCTGAAGACTTAGGGGCTGATTATATCGCTACTGGCCACTATGTTCGCCGCCATGACAGCGGCTGCGCCACGCGTTTGTTGCGCGGAAAAGACGGCAACAAAGATCAGAGTTATTTTCTTTACACGCTCAACCACCAGCAAATCTCGCAAAGCCTGTTTCCGGTGGGTGAACTGGAAAAACCTGAAGTGCGCCGTATCGCAGAACGCCTTGGTCTGGCAACCGCACAGAAGAAAGATTCCACCGGTATCTGTTTTATCGGTGAACGCAAATTCCGAGATTTTCTGGCGCGTTACTTGCCTGCACAACCGGGACCTATCTTGTCCGTCGATGACGGCAAACCGATGGGGCAGCATCAGGGCTTGATGTACCACACTCTGGGACAGCGCAAAGGTCTTGGCATCGGCGGTGTCAAAGAGGGCAGTGAAGATCCCTGGTATGTGGTTGATAAAGATGTCGCGAACAATATTCTGTATGTTGCGCAAGGACACAATCACCCACGCCTAATGTCACAAGGGCTTATCGCACAACAGTTGCATTGGGTCGATCGCCAAACGCGCCTTGAACCTTTCCGCTGTGTCGTGAAAACGCGATATCGTCAGGATGACATTCCCTGTACGGTGACCCCACTGGATAGCGAACGTATCAGCGTTCGTTTTGATGCGCCGGTTGCTGCCGTCACACCGGGTCAATCTGCGGTGTTTTATCAGGGTGAGGTTTGTCTTGGCGGCGGAATCATCGAAGAACGAGTACAGGAGTAACCTGTGGCTAAAAATTATCAGGACATCACGCTGGCTCTGGCGGGCGTTTGCCAATCTGCCCTTCTGGTTCAACAGTTGGCACACAATGGTCACTGTGATAATGACGTACTGCAAACCTCGCTCAACAGTCTGTTGGATATGAATCCAGGTTCTACCGTGGCGGTATTCGGTGGCGATGAGCGTAATGTTAAGGTCGGATTGGAAACCTTGCTGGGTATTTTAAACAGCAGCGCCAAAGGTGTAGGTGCAGAATTATCACGCTATGCGTTTAGTTTGATTGCTCTTGAGCGCAAGTTAAGCGGTAATAGCGCCGCGCTCGACGAATTGGGTAACCGGATTAGCCAACTGTCACGCCAGCTTGAACATTTCGAGTTGATGTCAGAGACGATTATTAGCGCGCTGGCAGGGATTTATGTTGATGTCATCAGTGCACTGGGCCCACGAATTCAGGTGACAGGTTCCCCGGAAGTGCTGAAAAACGCGCAGGTGCAGGCCAAAGTTCGCGCTGCACTGCTGGCGGGTATCCGTGCGGCCGTGCTGTGGCAACAGGTCGGCGGTGGGCGTTTGCAACTGATGTTTTCTCGCGCTCGTTTGGTGAAAGAAGCCAAACAGATACTGGCCCGTTGTTAATCCATGGGTGCCGCTGGCGACATAAAGAAACGACGCTGCGGCCGCCCGTACATCATCACAACGCCTAAACGTTGCTGATGTTATCGTTTTTAATTTATGTGTTGTTAAACCTATACTTTGATAAATACACCCCAGGAGTTGCTTGCGATGGAATTATCCTCACTGACCGCCGTGTCCCCGATTGATGGTCGTTACGGTGATAAAGTCAGCACGTTACGCGCTATTTTCAGTGAATTTGGTTTGCTGAAATTTCGTGTGCAGGTTGAAGTCCGCTGGCTGCAAAAATTGGCAGCCAGTGCAGAAATCAAGGAAGTTCCTGCATTTGACGCCGACGCAAACGCTTTCCTTGATAAAATTGTCTCAGAATTCAATGAAACTGACGCCGCGCGTATCAAAACCATTGAACGCACGACCAATCATGATGTGAAAGCGGTAGAGTATTTTCTGAAGGAAAAAGTCGCGGCAGTGCCCAGCCTGCACGCGGTCAATGAATTTATCCATTTCGCCTGTACGTCAGAAGATATTAACAACCTGTCTCACGCGTTGATGCTGGATTGTGCACGCCGTGATGTCATTCTGCCGTTCTGGCGTCAAATTATCGATGCGCTTAAGGTATTGGCACAGCAGTATCGCGATATTCCCCTGCTCTGCCGCACCCACGGCCAACCCGCAACGCCGTCGACCATCGGCAAAGAGTTCGCTAACGTGGTTTACCGCATGGAGCGCCAATATCGCCAACTGCAACAGGTCGAAATTCTTGGCAAAATCAATGGTGCAGTGGGCAACTACAACGCGCATTTGGCCGCTTATCCGACGCTGGACTGGCACGCATTCAGCGAAAGCTTCGTCACATCGTTGGGTATCCAGTGGAATCCCTTCACCACGCAGATCGAACCGCACGACTACATCGCGGAACTGTTTGACTGCATAGCCCGCTTCAATACCATTTTGATCGATTTCGATCGGGATATTTGGGGTTATATTGCACTGAATCACTTCAAGCAGAAAACCATCGCCGGTGAAATTGGTTCTTCCACGATGCCACACAAGGTGAACCCGATCGACTTCGAAAACTCCGAAGGCAATCTGGGGCTAGCCAATGCCGTGCTGGGCCATTTAGCAACCAAATTGCCCGTGTCGCGCTGGCAGCGTGATTTAACCGATTCCACCGTACTTCGTAATTTAGGCGTGGGTATCGGTTATGCGCTAATCGCTTATCAAGCGACACTGAAGGGCATCAGCAAACTGGAAGTGAACCGCGACAGACTACTGGATGAACTGGATCACAACTGGGAAGTGCTAGCAGAACCGATCCAAACGGTCATGCGCCGTTATGGCATTGAAAAGCCATACGAGAAACTGAAAGAGCTGACACGTGGAAAACGCGTTGACGGTGCAGGCATTCAGGCCTTTATCGACGGTCTCGCGCTGCCAGAAGAAGAAAAAAGACGCCTCAAAGCGATGACTCCGGCGACCTACATTGGTCACGCGGTAATGCTGGTAGACACATTAAAGTAATATGAGAGCACGAGGGGTAACTGCCCCTCGTGTCCTTTTTGCGATTGATTATTGGTTCACGTTAGGCTTTTTCTCCATTCCCTCGACGTTTGTTTACATTTAGTTTACTGCGATTGTGGATAATTCACATCGCCACCGCCAATGCTCAATTCTGCTTTTTTGTTAGAATTTGGAGGCATAGCCTGGATCGTCTCGTTCAATGAAGGATAAAGTCATGCGCGTACTGGTTGTTGAAGATAATGTGTTGCTGCGCCATCACCTCACCGTTCAGATGAAAGAAATGGGCCATCAGGTTGATGCGGCTGCCGATGCTAAAGAAGCAGATTATTTCCTGCATGAACATGCCCCCGACATCGCTATTCTGGACTTGGGATTGCCCGTTGAAGATGGTATGACGTTGATTCGCCGTTGGCGCAATCAGCAAGTGAAGTTGCCCATTTTAGTGTTGACGGCGCGAGAAAGCTGGCAGGATAAAGTCGCCGTGCTTGAAGCCGGTGCTGATGACTATGTGACGAAACCCTTTCATCTTGAGGAAGTCGTTGCCCGAATGCAAGCGCTGATGCGACGTAATAGCGGCCTGGCATCACAGCTAATCAGTTTACCACCGTTCGAAATCGATCTATCACGTCGTGAATTAATGGTGGCGGGTACGCCAATTAAACTCACGGCATTTGAATACACGATTATTGAAACGCTGATTCGTAACAACGGTAAGGTGGTCAGCAAGGAGTCACTCATGCTGCAACTTTACCCTGATGCAGAATTGCGTGAAAGCCACACGATTGATGTGTTGATGGGACGTCTGCGCAAAAAATTGCAACTGGTGTATGATGCCGATGTCATCACTACCGTACGAGGCCAAGGCTATCGTTTTGATTTGATCGCCTCTTCATAGCTATGCGAGTAAAAAGACTGCCATTCTCCTTACGTGTTCGTTTTCTGCTTGCTGCTGTCGCTATAGTGCTGGCCCTGTCGCTGTCTTATGGGGCTGTCGCTATTATTGGTTACAGCGTAAGTTTCGATAAAACGTCATTCCGTTTGTTGCGCGGTGAAAGTAACTTGTTTTACCGTCTGGCGCAGTGGAAAGACCAGCGGCTTAGCGTCACCATGCCGTCTGACATGGACACCAGCTATCCCACATTGGTCCTGATTTACAATCAAGACGGTAAAATTCTCTGGCGCGAACGCGAAGTGCCTGAGCTGGAAGCGCTGATCAAATCCGAGTGGCTGACAAAAACCGATTACCACGAACTGGATACCAACACCCAGACCAGCAGTGCGGTACTCAAAGGCGATGCCCAGGTACTCAGTAAACTGACCCACTTTAGCAGCAAGGTGGAAGAAACACCGTTCACCCACTCCATCGCCGTGAATACCTACCCGGCTACGGAAAGTCTGCCCGCGTTAACCATTGTTGTGATTGATAAAATTCCCCAGGAACTGCAACAGGCAGATATGGTCTGGGAATGGTTTAGCTATGTTTTTATCGCTAATTTACTGTTGGTACTGCCGCTACTCTGGCTTGCGGCCCACTGGAGCTTGCACCCGATCAAGACACTGGCGGAACAGGTTGCTGATTTGGAAAATGGCACCCGCGAACAGCTTGATGAGAACCCACCGCGCGAGCTTTACAGTCTGGTGCGCAACCTCAACATTCTGCTCAACAATGAACGCAAGCGCTATCAAAAATACCGCACGGCGCTTACTGATCTGACGCATAGCTTAAAAACGCCTCTTGCCGTGCTACAAACCACATTACGCGCGCTGCGCACGGATAAAGAAGTGCATATCGAGCAGGCAGAACCGGTGATGCTGGCGCAAATCAGCCGTATCTCACAACAGATAGGCTACTATCTGCACCGCGCAAGCATGCGTTACGAGCACAATCTGCTGCTGCGTGAGGTGCACTCCGTTCCGGCATTACTTGATGGCCTGTGTTCCGCATTAAACAAAGTATATCAGCGTAAAGGCGTCGTCATCACATTGGATATTTCCCCGGAATTGACCTTTGTTGGCGAGAAAAACGACTTTATGGAAGTGCTGGGTAACGTGCTCGACAACGCCTGCAAATACAGCCTTGAGTTTGTTGAAGTGAGCGCACAGTATTCGGACCATCGTCTGCATTTGCTGATCGACGATGATGGTCCCGGCATACTGCGCAGCCAACGTGAAATGATTTTCCAACGTGGTCAGCGGGCAGATACGCTGCGCCCCGGTCAGGGCATTGGACTCTCCGTTGCGCTGGATATTATCGAGCAATACGAAGGGGAAATTATCATCACTGATAGTGTCCTTGGCGGTGCCCGTGTTGAAACCATTTTCGGCCGCCAGCATCCGCATCCTGATTAACCTCGGCTTGTTGTCACCGTATAGCCGCTCTGTGCTGCAACTCCGACGCTGAAATGGTTATACTCTTACCGCCCCCCTTTGTTGGAACACATGGTATGGATTATCAACTGAATCTCGATTGGCCATCTTTCATGGCGAATTACTGGCAAAAACGCCCTGTGGTGATCAAACAGGGTTTTACCGATTTCATCGATCCCATATCGCCCGATGAACTTGCCGGGCTGGCAATGGAAAACGAAGTTGACAGCCGTTTAGTCAGCCACGATGCAGGTCAATGGCAAGTTAGCCACGGCCCTTTCGACAGCTTTGACCACTTAGGTGAACACAACTGGTCCTTGCTGGTGCAGGCCGTTGACCATTGGCATGACGCCTCAGCAGCATTGATGCGCCCGTTTCGTCATATCCCCGACTGGCGTACCGATGATTTAATGATCTCATTCTCCGTACCGGGCGGCGGCGTAGGACCGCATATCGACCAGTATGACGTTTTCATCATTCAGGGAACCGGTCAGCGCCGCTGGCGCGTTGGGGAAAAGATCCCCATGAAGCAGCACTGCCCGCATCCTGATCTGTTGCAGGTGGATCCATTCGAGCCAATTATTGATGAGCTGATGACGCCAGGGGATATCCTCTATATTCCTCCAGGTTTTCCTCATGAAGGCTATTCATTGGAAAACGCGCTCAACTACTCGGTCGGCTTTCGTTCACCGAATGGGCGTGAACTGGTCAGCGGTTTTGCCGATTATGTACTGGCCCGTGAGTTGGGGAGCTATCGTTACAGCGATCCCGATATCCCTGAACGTGAACACCCAGCCACGGTATTGCCGCAGGAGCTGGATGCACTGCAAAAAATGATGCTTGATCTGGTGCAACAACCGGAACACTTCCAGCGTTGGTTTGGTGAGTTTATTACGCAATCACGTCATGAGCTGGATATTGCTCCGCCGGAACCGCCGTATCAACCCGGTGAAGTTTACGAATTACTTCAGCAAGGGGCTGCGTTGCGTCGATTAAACGGATTGCGCGTACTCTGCGTGGCAGGTCAGTGCTTTGTCAACGGTGAGTGCCTTGATACTCCACATCATAGCGCTGCACTCACCCTGTCAGAGCAACTGACATTTGAAGGCAGTGTGTTGGGTGAAGCACTGGAAGATCCCTCCTTCCTGGCAAAATTGACGGTGTTCATTAACAGCGGCTATTGGTATTTTATGGATTAAATAATACTGTCATCCTCTTATGATACCGGTCACTTTTAATGATCGGTATCAATATAAATCTCACATTTATTCCATCAACAGCACGTTTATTACTTTTGTATCAATATCTAACTAAAATTCAACCACAATAATAAAAAACCTTAAAGCTGTAATATACCTACCGCAATACAAGGTGAACAGTGTATTCATCACCAAGCTTACAACCCTATAATAAAATAACCAATTTAGCTTTATTTATAACTGAAGGGAGCGTTATGAATAATTCAATGCATATCACATCAGGTACGGATCATGTCACCCAATACATTCAAAACCATGTAAGCGGGAATATGGCGCTAACGCCCTCTTGCCTAAATTGCTTCTTGGACAAAATCATAGATATAATCACCCTCGGTTTTCTAAAAAAAAACAAGGATGATGATTACAAAAAGTTCACCACAGGCTTCACGTCTAATCTATTACATGAGGTCCAAAAAACACATAATAGAAATAACTCCTATCATATTCCACATCATATTGAATTTGAGTATTTAAACAACAAGATCATTTTCGAATGCAATAATAAAAGCACCAAAGAAAAACAAATGACAACACTCATTGTTGCAACACAACGGGGAGAGACGTATTGCAAAACGATCGACACTGAAATTTTTTCACAATTTTGCAGAATACAATTAGCTATTGAACGTGACCTGTTAACTGAGGATGAAATCAGCTTTACTCCTGAAGGTAAGCTTGATTCAAGCAAAATGGATGCGGCAACGGAATCGTTACTTTCTTACATTCTCTTAGATGTAGATTCTTTAGAAACCAAATTGCAAAATGACGTGCCTAAACCTGTCCAACCCAGCAGCACTGAGCATTCAATACCACTAAATGCACACTGTCATTCTGCGCAATCTAACACATTTCAGCGAAACACATCCTTTCTTTATCGTCAGTTGTCGAGAAAATCATCTCTTGATGAAAGTACTCAAGAACAAAAATATCTGGAAGAAACAATTAACAAGATAGTCGAAAAATTGAAACGTTCCTACAGTAAAGATAATTATCAAACAAGAAGTACCGAATGTGATGGCTTATTCAGAACACCAGGAAAAAAAGATGAAAATTACACTGCATTAGCTAATCTTAAAGAGTGCGCTCTCGACATTGATAAAACACATAGAGATACTTTGGTCCATGTTCTAAAACATATTTTTTCAAAAATCAATCCAATTGATGAAAAAACACTCTTAAAAATGATGAAAGAACCAAACGAAACAGCTGAAATTCTCCATGAAAGAATCAACACAATGGAACCTATTGAGAAAAAACTCTTTTTAATTATCCTGGGTTTTTATTCTGATACTTATCAGAGTGCAGACGATAGCACAACGTCAATGTTCAATAAAACACAATTGCTTACTGCTGCTTTGCGGATCACTATCTTACCCAATCTTTATGACTGCATTAAAGAGCCCCCTATGGAGCTATCTCTCATTAAAGAAAGAAACAACATTGGTGATCGTATAGTATCAAGCATTCTCACTTCATTTTCCTATGAAAATGGTTCCATGCAATTGAAAACGAACCATCAGGAATGCACAAATTCGATGTGATAAAGTATGTTGTGATAACTAAACATGATGCTGGGAGTAATTCCCAGCATCAAAGCAACACGCTCTATTTAATAGCGTTATAACGCTTTTGCGCGCAATGCCGTCAACTCAGCAATGCGCATAATCACCGACACAGCCTTTTCCATACCTTCCAACGTGATGAATTCATGTTTGCCATGGAAATTATAGCCACCGGTAAACAAATTAGGGCAAGGCAACCCTTGGAAGGAAAGATGAGCGCCATCTGTGCCACCTCGAATAGGCTTGAGACAAGGTTCAATGTCGCAATCGCGCATCGCTTGCTGCGCCAAACTGATCACATGCGGATGCTGTTCAACCTGTTCACGCATATTGTAGTAGGTATCGGTAATGGTCACCTCTATATAGCAATCAGGTGGTAGCCCAAGCCCCACTTTTTCAGCAATATCAAACAGCGTCTTTTTACGTAGTTCAAAGCCATGCTTTTCAAAATCACGCACAATATAGTGCATTTCAGCACGTTCTACCGTCCCTTTCATGCTGTGCAGATGATAGAAACCTTGGTAGCCGTCGGTCTGCTCCGGTACTTCCTGTGCAGGGACTTCCTGATGGTAACGTGCGGCCAGTGCTAACGCATTGACCATCACCCCTTTGGCACTGCCAGGATGAACGTTATTACCTACAATCTTGATACCAACGGATGCCGCATTAAAGTTTTCAAATTCGAGTTCGCCAACACCACCGCCATCGACGGTATAAGCCCACTGCGCACCAAAGGCAGCAACATCAAAGAATTGCGCACCTTTACCAATTTCTTCATCCGGGGTGAACGCGATACGCACCGTGCCGTGTGGCGTTTGCTGGTGTTTTAACCGCACCATCGCCGTAATGATTTCCGCAATGCCGGCTTTATCGTCGGCACCCAGCAGGGTTTTGCCGTCCGTCGTAATGAGGGTGTTACCCAGCAGTTGATGCAGAACCGGGAACATCACGGGTGATAATATTTCATCCCCGATACCGAGTGCTATATCGCCACCGCGGTAATCTTCCAGGATCTGAGGGTTCACATTTTTCCCACTGTAATCCGGCGAGGTATCCATATGAGAAATAAAACCGATGGTAGGCACTTGCCATGCCACATTAGAGGCCAGCGTCGCCATGACGCAGCCATGCTCGCTCAGGGTAACCTGATCGAATCCGAGCGTTATCAGTTCCTGCTGTAAGGCACGCGCCAATTTAAGTTGGCCCTCAGTGCTCGGCACATGCCTTACACCCGGCTTCGACTGCGTATCAAAAGTGACATAATTTAAAAAACGATCGAGTAATTTTTCCATATTTCAGCCCCCTGAGCCCTGACGGATATTATGCTGATGGCTTTCCCGGCAAATATTGCGTCAGGTCAGTTTTTACCATCTTAGCCACCGAATGCCTCAAAACCGCCTTTTGCGGAAGGACAAATCATTGGATTCATGAAACCAGGACGTTACGCGGCTATTTTGTTCGCTCTACAGCTTCATTTAACCAACACCAAAAACACATAATATTCACAATTCTTTATCCCACCGCCTAGGCGTTACACCACAATCGCTCATACCATGATTAACGCGCTTTCTTCGTCGCAAGCGTGCGCGTATAAGTTGGCGTACACTGGGGTTTCCCGTAGAATGCCCCTCCAAACAATGCTATACACGCAAAGGTGATAACCCTGGTCATGCAGCGCTTTACACACTATGCATGCGCCAACGATGGAAACTGAGTCAGACCACCATGAATGAAAACCGTTCTTCCGCATCCGTGCCAGTTGTTGAACTGCGCGATGTACGTAAAGGATTTGATGGCAAAGACATCATCTCCCATTTCGATCTCACCATTAATCACGGTGAGTTCTTGACCATTCTTGGCCCCTCCGGCTGTGGAAAAACCACGGTACTGCGTTTGATTGCCGGATTGGAAAATGTCGATACTGGTGCCATTTTACTTGAGCAGCAGGACATTACTCATCAGCCCGCCGAACAGCGCTACGTCAACACGGTATTTCAGAGCTATGCGCTATTTCCCCACCTTAGCGTGTTTGACAATGTCGCCTTTGGGCTGAAAATGCAGAAAACACCGTCTTCCGAGATTGCACCTCGCGTCATGGACGCCTTGAAAATGGTTCAATTGGACGAGTTTGCAACGCGTCGCCCGCATCAACTGTCCGGCGGGCAGCAGCAGCGTGTCGCGATTGCCCGCGCCGTGGTGAACAAGCCCAAGGTATTATTGCTGGATGAATCGCTTTCTGCCCTGGATTACAAATTGCGTAAGCAGATGCAAAACGAACTGAAAGCGCTGCAACGTAAGCTGGGTATTACCTTCATCTTTGTTACGCACGATCAGGAAGAAGCGCTCACCATGTCAGATCGCATCGTGGTGATGCGCGATGGCAAAATCGAACAAGACGGTACGCCGCGAGAAATCTACGAAGAGCCCTGCAATTTATTTGTTGCCAGCTTTATTGGTGAAATCAACATTTTTGATGCCACAGTGATCGCCTCCGAACAGGGGAATCGCGTACAGGCGATGGTTGAAGGCCGCGCCTGCCCCATCACCGTCAACTTTCCGGTGAGCACAGGGCAGTCATTAAAAGTCCTGCTACGCCCCGAAGATTTGCGCGTAGAGGAAATTAATGACGACAGCGCAGTCGAAGGCATGATCGGTTATGTGCGTGAACGTAACTATAAGGGCATGACGCTGGACTCCACGATTGAGTTGGAGAACGGAAAAATGGTGATGGTTAGCGAGTTCTTCAATGAAGATGACCCCGATGTCGACCACTCGCTCAACCAAAAGGTGGCTATCACTTGGGTAGAGAGCTGGGAGGTCGTGCTGCACGATGAAGCCACCGCGTAAACGTTTTCAAAATATCATCATTACTATCATCGTTGCCTGGCTAATGCTGTTTGTGTTCATCCCTAACTTGATGATCATTGGCACCAGCTTTTTGACGCGCGATGATGCCAATTTGATCACCATGGTGTTCACGCTGGAAAACTATACGCGGCTGAGCGATCCCTTGTACGCCTCGGTGCTGCTGCATTCATTAAATATGGCGGTCATTGCTACGCTATGCTGCCTGCTGATTGGCTACCCTTTTGCCTTCATTCTGGCGCGACTGCCGGAAAAGGTACGCCCGCTGCTGCTGTTTCTGCTGATTGTCCCGTTTTGGACCAACTCGTTGATTCGTATCTACGGATTGAAAATTTTCCTGAGCACACGGGGCTATCTGAACGAGTTTCTGTTATGGACTGGGATTATCGACGATCCGCTGCGCATTATGTATACCTCGCAGGCGGTGGTGCTAGGCCTGGTCTATATTCTGCTGCCATTCATGGTGTTACCACTCTACTCCAGCATTGAAAAACTCGACAACGCGTATCTGGAAGCGGCGCGGGATCTGGGGGCCAATAAGTGGCAGTCATTTATCCGCATTGTGATCCCGCTGACCATGCCCGGCATCATTGCGGGCTGCTTGCTGGTACTGCTGCCCGCGATGGGGCTGTTTTTCGTTGCTGATCTGATGGGCGGTGCGAAAAACCTGCTGATTGGTAACGTGATAAAGAGCCAGTTCCTGAATATTCGCGATTGGCCCTTTGGCGCGGCCACCAGCATTTGTCTGACGTTGGTGATGGGCCTGATGCTGTTTGTGTACTACCGCGCAGCCCGTTTGTTGAATAAAAAGGTGGACCTGGAATGATGGGACGTTTATTGCGCGGCGGCTTTATGAGCCTGATCTACGCCTATCTGTATATTCCGATCCTGATTCTGATTGTGAATTCATTCAATCAGGCGCGTTTTGGCATTAACTGGCAGGGATTCACCCTTGAGTGGTATCGCCTGCTGTTAAACAACGACAGCCTGCTTCAGGCTGCCAGCCATTCACTGACCATGGCGGTATTTTCCGCCACGTTTGCCACGGCGATCGGCTCGCTCACCGCCGTGGCGCTTTACCGTTATCACTTTCGCGGTAAACCCTTTGTCAGCGGCATGCTGTTTGTGGTGATGATGTCGCCAGATATCGTCATGGCTATCTCCCTGCTGGTCCTGTTTATGCTGCTCGGGATTTCGCTCGGGTTCTGGTCGCTGCTGTTTTCGCACATTACATTCTGCCTGCCGTTTGTGGTGGTCACGGTATATTCGCGCTTGAAAGGCTTTGATATTCGAATGTTGGAAGCCGCGCGCGATCTCGGGGCCAGTGAAATCATCATACTACGCAAGATTATTCTGCCCCTTGCGATGCCTGCCGTTGCCGCTGGCTGGTTGCTGAGCTTCACCCTGTCCATGGACGATGTGGTGGTATCGTCCTTTGTCACGGGGCCTTCTTATGAAATCTTACCGCTGAAAATCTATTCCATGGTCAAAGTGGGTGTCTCACCGGAAGTCAACGCGCTGGCCACTATTTTGCTGTTGTTATCGTTAGTGCTGGTGCTTAGCAGTCAGTTAATACTGCGGGATCGCACCAGAAAATCATCATTCCAACCTTTGGGACGTTAAGGAGGTTTATTGTGAAAAAATTGCCCTACCTGCTGGCCGCGTGCGCCATGGCGCTCAGCCTGAATGCCGCCAATGCGAAGGATAACAAGACGCTCTATTTCTACAACTGGACGGAGTACGTGCCACCTGGTTTACTCGAACAGTTCACCAAGGAAACGGGTATCAAGGTGATTTACTCCACCTACGAATCCAACGAAAGCATGTATGCCAAGCTGAAGACCTATCAGAATGGCGCTTATGATTTGGTGGTGCCATCGACCTATTTTGTGTCCAAAATGAGCAAAGAAGGGATGCTGCAAAAGATTGATACCAGCAAACTGAGCAATTTCCACAATCTTGACCCTAGCCTGCTGCACAAATCCTTCGATCCGAACAACGAATACTCCATTCCCTATATCTGGGGAGCCACTGCTATCGGCATCAACCGCGATGCCATCGATCCGGCAACGGTAACCGGGTGGAGCGATTTTTGGGATGCAAAGTATAAAGGTAGCCTGTTGCTGACCGATGATGCCCGTGAAGTGTTCCAGATTGCGTTACGCAAACTGGGTTACTCGGCCAATACCACCGATCCGAAAGAGATCGAAGCGGCGTATAACGAATTAAAGATGCTGATGCCGAACGTGCTGGCTTTCAACTCCGATAACCCCGGTAACCCGTTTATCGAAGGTGAAGTCAATCTGGGTATGATTTGGAATGGCTCCGCTTACGTTGCCCGTCAGTCAGGAACACCGCTCGACGTTATCTGGCCAAAAGAAGGTGGCATTTTCTGGATGGACAGTTTAACGATCCCTGCCAATGCCAAGAACAAAGAGGGTGCCATGAAACTCATCGACTTCTTGTTACGCCCGGATGTGGCCGCAAAGGTTGCTGAAACCATCGGTTACCCGACGCCCAATCTGGCAGCGAAAAAATTACTGCCCGCAGAGGTGGCTAATGACAAGACGCTTTACCCTGACGCAGAGACCATTGAGAAAGGGGAATGGCAAAACGACGTTGGCAGCGCCAGCACGCTGTATGAAAACTATTTTCAACAGTTGAAAGCCGGCCGTTAATGCACAAAAGGCTAGCCACATAGCGCGGCTAGCCTTTTGCGATGACTCGTCACTCTACCCATTCGTAGTAAAGCCGCAACCCTTTCTCGCAAGAACAGCAGCCGCCACAGCCACCGCTGGTATTTTCGTGACTGCTAATTTTTCCCTTTTGGACCCAGATAGCTATCATGCCTTCAACCACGCCGGTTTCAACGTGGAAGCGTTGGCTGATCTCTTGCAACGAAACGCGCTGCCTTTGCTTCACGAAATTGCGCAGTTCAATCAGTGTCATCTCATCCTCCTGACTCGCATGGCTACGGGTTTATGCTGCTCGCACCGCCGCAGATTGCTGCCTTAGATTGCCATTCCTGCGCAGGAAAAATACGGTGATCGTCCAGACAGCCAGCACCGCTGCGATGGCAGAGGCAGAATAAAGGGGATGGTTTGCAAACCGACCCACCTGATATACCAGCACCGCAGCCCCATAACCCAGTTCTATCGTCCACACGAAACAGAACAGCGCCCATGCCGTGCCCACTTCGCGCCAGATAGCCGACAACGCTGCGACACAAGGCACGTACAGCAAGACCATCAATAAGTATGCAACCGCGCCTAACCGCCCATCGAACAGGTGCGCGATGATATCCAGCGATGAGACAGAAAATTCGTTCTGTTCCGCCACGGCGGCGGTATCGCTCAAATCACCGACGTTGATACCCAGCGGGTCGAGAAGTTCACCACCGAGTTTGGCAAAATTCTCAGGAATGGTTGCCAGTGCGGCAACAACGCTTTCGCCAAGATTAAACGGTGTTTCTTCTTCCTGTTCACCTGACTGGCTGTCAGCCATCGCACCGTACAGTGAATCCAGTGTGCCCACCACGGCTTCTTTGGCAAAAATGCCGGTGAAAACACCGACAGCGGCAGGCCAGTTTTCTGCTTTTATCCCCATCGGCGCGAACACGGGAACCATTTTCTGTCCGATGGAGGAAAGCACTGATTTATCACTGTCCTGATTGCCAAACGAACCGTCGGTGCCCATGGAGTTGAAAAAGCTGAGCACGGTGACGACCACCACAATCAGCTTACCAGCACGCAGAATAAACCCCTTAAGCCGATCCCAGGTACGAATCAGCACGCTGCGCAGCCCCGGCAAATGGTACGGCGGGATCTCCATAACGAACGCAGAGGCGTCGCCTTGTAATGCCGTATTTTTCAGCATAAAACCGGTGGCGATAGCAGCAAAAATACCCACCAGATAGAGCCCGAATACCAGATTCTGCCCACCGCTGGTGAACAATGCCGTCGCAAACAGCACATAGACCGGCAAGCGCGCCCCGCACGACATAAAGGGTGCCATCATCACCGTGACGATGCGATCGCTGTGCTTCTCCATGGTGCGCGTAGCCATGACGGCAGGCACATTGCAACCAAAGCCGACAATCAAGGGCACAAACGCTTTGCCCGGTAGCCCAATGCTGCGCATGAAGCGGTCCATAACAAACGCGGCGCGCGCCATGTACCCGGAATCTTCAAGATAAGAGAGGAACAGATAGAGGCAACCGATAACCGGGATAAAGGTGGAGACCGTTTGGATACCCCCACCGATGCCATCTGCCATCAGCGTCGCCAGCCATTCTGGCGTGTTGATAGCGCGCAGCAGCGCCCCTACTCCATCGACAAATAACGCACCAACAAACTGATCGAAAAAATCAATAAATGCACTCCCCACCTTGATGGTGAAGATGAACATGAAGTACATCACCAGCAGGAAGATCGGAATGCCGAAAAAGCGATGCAGTACCACACGGTCAATTTTATCGGTGAGCGTCGCGGAGACATTGCTGCGTCGAATCACCACCTGATTGGCGATGGAGGAGACAAACTGATAACGCCCATCGGCAAGGAAGATATCCAGCTCATCGTCATAGGTTTCTGTGAGCGTAGCAACCTGTGCATCCATCTCAGCCAACAGCGGTGCAGGTAAGCGAGAACGAACCGTGGTGTCCCCTTCCAGCAATTGCAGCGCCAACCAATACGGATGCGTTACGCTTGGAATATCGGTTAAACGCAACGCCATTTGCACGGCAGCATTCTTCAGCGGCGCATCGTAAGGCACTTCAACGTTAGGCGACCGAATGTCCGCCAGCGCTGACAGACAAACCTGGCGCAGCACATCCATGCCTTTATTTTGGCTGGCGGTGATAGGGATTACCGGGCAACCTAGCCGATTTTGCAGTGCGGCGATATCGATTTCCAGCTTGCGCGAAGAGGCGATGTCCATCATGTTAACCGCGACGATCATGGGCACGTTCATGTCCAGCAGTTGCGCCGTCAGATACAGGTTGCGCTCAAGATTGGCGGCATCGAGAATGTTCAGCACCAAATGCGCTTCGCCAGAGAGGATATAATCACGCGCGACGCGCTCATCCTCCGCACTTTCTGAAGCAGGGTTAAGCGAGTATACGCCGGGCAAATCGACCAGCGTGAAGCGTTGGCCTTTGTAGAGGAACTGACCGACCTTTTTCTCGACGGTGACACCGGGCCAATTCCCCACCGTTTGTTTTCCCCCTGTCAACAGGTTGAACAGGGTGGTTTTGCCACAATTGGGGTTGCCAACAACGCCAATGACGGGATGTGAGACCATAACGGTTCCTTACGCGAACGGGCTTTAATCAGGCAGGCATGCTTTGTAACCCACATACCTGGCAACGCCAGATCCTGAAAATCAGCACGGCTCCAGGATCAATATCTGTGCTTCACTCTTGCGCACGCTGATCGCAGCACCGCGCAGACGCAATTCAATAGGGTCGCCCAACGGCGCGACCCGGGTGACCGTGAAGGTCACGCCTGGTGTAACCCCTAACGCCAGCAAGCGCTTGCGGTAATCCGCCGATCCTTTTTGATAACCTTGCACCCGCCAAGAACTGCCTACGGGAAATACGGCGTCTGTCATGAATATGACTCCTCGTTGAATTGCCGCCTCGTTATGCCACCCTGTTGCTGCCGGATGTCATCAACCTTGTGTAACCTGCGGTGCCACCCAAACCTGCTTGCCCATATCCCAATTAATCGCGATACGACCATCGCCCGCAGCCAGCATCAACGGCTGGTTGACTTCGCGCTGAATAACCCGAATTTCACCCCCGATACGAATACCTAATTCCATTAAACGTTGATGGTACTCACCGCTGAGACGAATTCGCGCAACTACGGCGCTGACATTGAGGGGAATATCAAGAAGAGTGTGTAGACCTGGCGTCATAGTTGGGCTCTTAAAGAGAAACCGCAGACCCCTTGGAGGAATTCACGCGGTATAATTGCTGTAAATGCTCAGAAAACAAACAAAAGTAATAACGATTATCAATAATAAATCCACGGGTATAAGTCTACTTGATACATATCAAACAAAAATTAAATATCGCTCATTCCGCCCTACGCGGTGAATAAAAACATCAGAAAATGCAAAAAAAACCCTCCGTCAGCCGTTAGGCTGACAGAGGGCTTTACTGCACGGGGTGAGATTATTTCACGCTGTGCGACAGATCGCTGGCAATATGAACAGTCTCTTCCAGATAGGCATCTGGAGCCTGATAATCCTTGGGTAGATCATCCACAGATTTCAGCGGCTTTTTACCTTCACGTTTGAAGCGTTCGTTAAGACGATTCAAGCGTAATGCTTCATCGTCGTTATTCTCTTTTTCACGCTGCGCGTAATTAAGGGAAACGATATTACGTTTCTCTTTATTCGCGTTGTAACGGGCAACATCCTGAATGATATATTGGAACTCAGGATCTTTGGCAATTCGTGACTGGTGCTGCTCTTTCAACGCACTGATATAGGGTTTCAGATCCCCAAGCTTGCCATAGCGTGCCGCATTGATGCTGTCCCAGACCAAGGCGTTATCTTCAAATTTCTCACCGGTTTCAACCGCTTCTGTGCCCGTTGGCATCAGAATATCCGGCGTAACACCGCGCAACTGCGTGCTGCCACCATCAATACGATAGAATTTCTGAATGGTATAGGAGACGGAACCTAATCCCGGCCACGCTGGATGCAACATCTGATCGTAAATACGGTTCAAAGAGCGATACTGTTGCACTGTGCCTTTACCAAAGGTCGGCTCACCCACAATCAATGCACGACCATAGTCCTGCATGGCAGCAGCGAAAATCTCTGATGCCGACGCACTGAAACGATCGACCAGCACCACTAACGGTCCTTTATAATACACCACGCCATCGGTATCGCTGTCTTCACGCACCTTTCCGTTGTTGTCACGAATTTGGACTACAGGACCGCTGGGAATAAACAGACCGGAAAGCCCTACCGCTTCGGTCAGCGCACCGCCGCCGTTGCCACGCAGGTCGATCACAATGCTGCTGACATTCTGTTTTTCCAGCTTTTGCAGTTGCACCTTGACGTCATCCGTCAAGCCCACGTAAAAACTGGGAATATCCAGCACTCCGATGGTTTCTTTGCCCACGGTTTTAACCGACATTTTCACCGCGCGGTCTTCCAAACGAATACGCTCGCGGGTCAAAGTAACGGTTTTGGTTTTAGTCCCTTTGCCACCGGGCAAGATTTCAAGCCGCACTTTGCTGCCTTTGGGGCCTTTAATCAACGCCACTACGTCATCAAGTCGCCAACCGATCACTTCTACCATCGGTTTACCGTTTTGTCCGACGCCGACAATACGATCGCCCACGGTGATACTTTTGCTTTTTGCCGCCGGACCGCCTGCAACCATGGAGTTGATGACCGTGTAATCATCATCCATCTGCAATACTGCGCCGATACCTTCCAGAGAAAGGCTCATGTCGGTGTTAAACTGTTCCGTATTGCGCGGTGATAAATAGCTGGTGTGGGGATCCATTTCTCGCGCAAACGCATTCATCACCAGTTGGAAAACATCTTCACTGTTGCTCTGCGCCAGACGACGGATGGCAAATTGATAACGCTTGGTGAGCGTTTCCTTGATCTCTTTGTCGTCTTTACCGGTGAGTTTTAACGTCAGCCAGTCAAATTTTACTTTGGCATCCCACAGGCGGTTCAGCTCACCAACATTTTGCGGCCACGGCGATTTGCTGCGATCCAACTCAATGGTGTCAGTTCCTGTGAGATCAATGGGTTTCTCTAATACGGAGAGGGCATATTGTAAGCGCTCGAAGCGGCGTTTTTGCGCCAGATTGTAGAGCGCATAGGGCACGTCCAGTTTGCCGCCTTTCAGATCTTCGCCCAACTGCCCTTTTTGATTGGCAAATTCGGCAATATCGGAGGCCAACAACACGTTATGGCTGTAGTCCAGCATGTTGAGATAGCGGTTGAAAATTTTCTCGGAAAATTGTTCATCGAGCGCTATCTGCCGGTAATGCGAGCGTAAGAAACGCAGAGTGATGCGATCGCTCTCGGTGGCATGCTGAAGTTCCTGGTGCAGTTGGGGAATTTGATCTGCACGCGTTATCATCTCACTGCGTGCAATCGCTTCACTGCGCGAAACCGGGGCTTCTTTCGCTACGCTCACGCCTGCAAGCAATGCGGCAGCAAGCACCGTCATTCGGATTAATGTGTTCATGCCCTGGTTGGCCCTCCGTATCAGAACTGCAAGTGTTCTGCGCGCACAATCATCGCCAAGCCGGAAGCCAGTTGAACCCGAACTTCACCTTTGGCAATCTCAAGCACCGTAGCGTCCATGGCGTCTTTGCCCGCTCTGACCTTGATCTCTTGACCAATTTTCAGTGCAGTAATATCCGTCACGTTGACACGCTGCGGTTGCGGCGCACGCTCGGTAGCCGCTTTGGGCTGGCGAGGCGCTGAAGCACGCGGCGCGGTGGCACGAGGTTGACGCGGAGCACCGTCGGCTGCAGGGCGTTCGCGGCGCGGGGCCGGTTTACGCTGACGCGCAGGTTGATCGGTAGTTTCACCTGCGGCGCGACGTTTCGCTTGCTGCTCAGCCCGCTGTGCCTGAACGCGCGCTTTCGCTTCTTCTAACTGCTTGCGAGCGTGATCGACATGCTGCTGTTCCAATTCGCCGCACGGATTGCCATCCAGATCCACGCGTTGCGCACCCAGTTTGATGCCGTACAGGTAACGCCAACTGGAGGTATAGAGGCGCAATGCAGAACGCAATTGCGTTTTACTCACACTGTCAGTCTCTGACACACGTGTGACAAGATCCTGAAAAATACCGATTTTCAAAGGCCGAGTGTCACCTTCAGTGGTGAAACAAAGCGGAAACCGTTCTGCCAAAAAGGCAATAACATCTTTACTACTGTTCAACTTAGGTTGATTTTCCATGAAATTTCCTGATTACAACGGGTTTGCCAACCAGCGCAGGCATGAACAGGCGACATTATAATGACGCCATCAGCAATTGCTACGTTATCCTTCTCTCTGCGTGAGAGAATTGATAAAAATCAGCACATCGCTCTGTTGCAATTGTGCGCAAAGCACGGCAACCAGCGCTTTAAGACCTTCTTCGTCTTCCGCGTCAAAACGTGCATAGGACGTGCTATCAATATCCAGCACGCCAATCAGTTGGCCGTTCACAGAAAGCGGCAACACGATTTCGGCATTACTGGCGGCATCGCAGGCGATGTGACCAGGAAAAGCATGCACATCATCGACACGTTGAATGCGGTTCTCCGCAACCGCGCGCCCACAAACGCCTTTGCCCGCAGGAATGCGCACACAGGCAACCCGGCCTTGAAATGGCCCAAGAAACAGCGTGTCATTATCCAGAAGATAAAAACCCGCCCAATTGACGCCCTCTAGGCGCTCAAACAGAAGCGCACTGCTGTTGGCCAAAATAGTGATAAAGCGGCGTTCCCCCGCAATCAGTGCGGTAAGGTCGCAGACAAGATCCCTATAAAATGATGGTTTGTTCATAAATAATAATTCAGTTTTTCCAAATACCTGAGTACGCCACAACTCGAACCGATTGACGCAACGTGCATCGGTAACCGAGAGGCATCATCCCACAATGTCACTCCCCCTGCCTGACAACAGTGGCAAGGTCTCCCACAAGAGAAGAAGGATATACGCTTTTGCGTTTTTATTCACATAAACGTGACAGAATGAATTGAGACATACTGCACAGCATGCCACAACAACATTCGTTTCGTCAGCGTATTGCGCACATTTCATTCACCCTAGCCAGACATCTGATTTCCCTGAAACCACGCCTACACATTCAATTACCGTGCATCCCCGGAAGTAGGCTATGATGCTGACGACCTTCACAGCGCAATCCGGCGTAATGAAAATATACAGCATAGTGGGTTCTGCCACGCATAGCGCTCCGCGCCCGCCCGTCACCCAGGCACGCTCTCGCGTTGCCTATGGGCACTATCACCGTTGCCATGGCTGCGACATGCTGTTTCTGCTTCCGGCAATGGGCAAAGGGGAATATGCCACCTGCCCACAATGTGCCACCCGCGTCGGCTCTGGGCGTGACTGGTCAATGACGCGGCTGGCAGCGATGGCCACGGCGATGCTGCTGTTAATGCCTTTTGCCTATACCGCCCCCCTGCTTGACATCCGACTGCTCGGTGTCGCGATCAATGCCAGCCTGTTTGAAGGCATCTGGCAGATGACCAAACAAGGACACCCGGTTACGGCCAGTATGGTGGCATTCTGTACCGTAGGCGTACCAGTTACGCTAATGGCTTCCCTGCTGTATCTCTTTTTTGCCCCGCGCATCGGTATGAATCTGCGGCCTATTCTGCTGTTATTGGAAAAATTGAAAGCCTGGATGATGCTGGATATTTATCTGGTCGGACTGGCCGTTGCGGCCATCAAAATCCGCGAGTTTTCCGATATTGAGACAGGCCACGGCCTGGTGGCCTATCTCACCTTGACCCTGCTGAGTCTGTTAACCTTGATTCACCTCAATCCAGATCAGCTCTGGTTGCGTTTCTACCCACGACTGCATCCGGTGATCAACCCGGAACGTTATCGCCTGTGTCTGGCCTGCCATTTTACCAGCGCGCCGGACACACGGGGGCGCTGTCCGCGCTGCCATACCCCGCTGCGAGCACGTCGGCGCCACAGCCTGCAAAAATCCTGGGCGGCATTGATCAGTGCCATCGTATTTCTGGTGCCCGCCAATCTGCTGCCCATCTCGATACTCTATGTCAATGGTGTGCGCAAAGAGGACACCATCCTGTCAGGCATTCTCTCGCTGGCAAACGGCAATGTGCCTGTCGCGTCAGTGGTTTTTATCGCCAGTATACTGGTGCCCTTCACCAAGGTTATCGTGCTGAGCGCCTTGCTGTTAAGCATACATTTGCGCACACAACGCGCTATCATGACGCGCATGCGCCTGTTACGTGCCATGATCTGGATTGGCCGCTGGTCAATGTTGGATCTGTTCGTCATCGCCTTGATGATGTCGCTGGTAAACCGCGACCAACTGTTGGCTTTTACCTTAGGCCCAGCGGCCTTCTATTTCGGTGCGGCCGTTATTTTGACCATTCTCGCTGCGGAATGGCTGGATAGCCGATTAATGTGGGATACCCATGGAACACGATTCAACAACACCCGAGTCAACACAAACCGCGATCAAGCATAAGCGTCGTATATCGCCGTTCTGGCTGCTGCCCTTTATTGCACTGCTGATTGCCGGCTGGTTGCTCTACACCAACCAGCAAGAGCGCGGCACCACGGTCACCATTGATTTTATCTCTGCTGACGGCATCGTGGCTGGCAGAACCCCGGTGCGTTATCAAGGCGTTGAAATCGGGACCGTACAAAACATCTCGCTGAGTGAAGACCTGCGCACCATCCAGGTGGAAGCCAGCATTAAAAGCGACATGAAAGAGGCGTTGCGCAGCGGGACGCAATTCTGGCTGGTCACCCCCAAAGCCTCGTTGGCGGGCGTTTCCGGCCTTGACGCCTTGGTTGGCGGTAACTATATCGGTATGATGCCCGGCCCCGGCGAGCCGCAGGCACACTTCTCTGCGCTGGATACCCAGCCGAAATACCAGGTTAACAGCGGGGAGTTGCTGGTCCATCTTCATGCCGATGATTTAGGATCGCTCAACGCGGGCTCGCTGGTGTATTACCGCAAGATACCCGTCGGTAAAGTGTACGATTACACCGTAACCCCAGATAATAAAGGCGTGACGGTTGATGTGCTGATTGAGCGCCGCTTCACCCATTTAATTAAAAAAGAGAGCCGTTTTTGGAATGTGTCCGGCATTAAGGCAGATATCAGCCCGGGCGGTGCCAAAGTGGAAATGCAAAGTCTGGCGGCATTGGTCAATGGCGCTATCGCGTTTGATTCACCGGATGGGAGCGACAACGCCAGTGCAGAACAAACTTACCGACTCTACCCTACTCTGGCCCAAAGCCAGCGCGGGGTGGCGATTACCTTAACGCTTCCCTCCGCCAACATGCTGAAAGCCGGGCAGACGCCGCTGCTGTATCAGGGGTTGGAAGTGGGCAGTGTACAAAAGCTGGTGCTAGACCCCAGCAACGGTAATGTCACCGGACAGTTGATTATCGACCCCTCTGTCGTGCCGCTGATGCGAGAAGGCACGCGCATTGAACTGACCAAACCGCGGCTGACCCTGAACGATCTTAACCTCTCCCGTCTGCTTACCGGCCCAACGCTGACGCTGATTCCCGGTGACGGCGAGCCGCGCCAGACATTCCCACTGATTGATGGCACGCAGGCATTACGTCCCGATACGCTGACCGTCCAGTTGTCTGCCGCACAAAGCTATGGCATTGATGTCGGGCAACCCGTACTGCTGCACGGCGTACAAATCGGGCAGATCATTCAGCGCACGTTAACCGAAAAAGGCGTCACCTTCGATGTCACTATTGAACCCGAATATCGCGCGCTGCTGCACAAAGACAGCACCTTTATCGTCAACAGCAGGCTGAACGTCAAGCTGGGTCTGGAAGGCGTGCAGATGATCGGTGCCAGCCCGCAAGAGTGGCTTAGCGGTGGAGTGATGGTGTTACCCGGTACGCAAGGTGAGCCATTAGCTCGCTATACCCTGTATAGCGATCGGGATAATGCACAGGAGGGCATCAAAGGCAACACGCCAAGCCCAACCTTAACGCTGGTTACTGAGAGCCTGCCGGACATCCAGGAAGGCTCAGTGGTGTTATACCGCAAGTTTCAGGTCGGCGAGATCATGCGCATTCGTCCCGGTGCAGAAACCTTCGAAGTCCAGGTTTACCTGCACCCGGAATACCGCAAACTGCTGACCGAACGCAGTGTATTCTGGGCCGAGGGCGGTGCCCGCGTGCAATTGAGCACCTCCGGCTTGACGGTTCAGGCCGCGCCCCTCAACCGGGCAATCAAAGGTGCCATCAGCTTCGACAATCTTGAGGGGGCTCCCGAAACCAAAGGCGGAAAGCGGCTGCTGTATAGCACGGAAACCGCTGCACGCGCGATCGGGAGCCGTATCGAATTACGCACTTATGACGCCAGTTCCCTCTCTGCTGGCATGCCGATTCGTTATCTCGGTATTGAAATTGGTCGATTGGATTCCCTTAAACTGGCGGAACAGCGCAACGATGTCTTGGCGCAAGCGGTGCTCTACCCGGAGTACGTCAACGCCTTTGCTCGCGCCGGCACGCGCTTTTCAGTGGTGACGCCACAAATCTCAGCAGCAGGCGTCGATCATCTTGAAACCTTGTTCCAACCCTACATTAACGTCGAGCCTGGCAACGGTGCGCAACAGCGCCAATTCGAGCTGCAGCAGGCAACCATTTCTGACTCCCGTTATCAGGATGGGCTGAATATCGTGGTTGATGCGCCGGAAGCCGGTGCGTTGCAAGTGGGAACCCCGGTGCTGTTTCGCGGCGTTGAGGTGGGAACGGTTACGGGCCTGTCACTGGGGCCGCTGTCCGACAGGGTGATGGTGGCACTGCGTATCAGCAAACGACACCAGCATCTGGTGCGCAGCAACTCGGTATTTTGGCTGGCATCCGGCTACAATCTGGAATTTGGCTTGGGCGGTGGTTTACTGAAAACCGGCACCTTCCAGCAATTTATCCGCGGCGGCATTGCCTTTGCTACCCCACCCGCAATTCCCTTAGCGCCAGTTGCCACACCCGGTAAGCATTTTCTGCTGTTAGGGCAACAGCCCAAAGAGTGGCGCGAATGGGGCACCGCCATTCCTGAATAGCCTGCGTTGATCCTGCCGTCGCGTGACGAGCGACGGCAGCCACGTGCCGTGTTACACTATCGGAATATTATCCGCACTTTTCCGCTACTGTAACGAGATATTACCACCGTGGTGAAACCCCTCTCTCCTTCTTTGCCCTCCGCATTTCTCGAGGCGATTCAAGACATCATGCCTGCGCATTTGTCCCTTGATGAATTCATTGCAGCCTGCCAACGTCCGCTAAGACGCAGTCTGCGCGTTAACACGTTGAAGATTAGCGTGGAGGAGTTTTTGGCGCTGGCGGAGGGTTGGGGCTGGCAATTAGCGCCAATCCCTTGGTGCAAAGAAGGATTTTGGGTGGTCAGTCCAGATGAAACACAACTGCGATTGGGCAACACGGTTGGCCATTTGAGTGGACTGTTTTACTTACAGGAATCCAGCTCAATGCTGCCCGTCAGCGCATTGTTTTACGCGCAGGAAAGCGCGTTATTGTCGCGTGAGGCCACCCCGTCGCCTTTGGTGCTGGACGTGGCCGCTGCGCCGGGTTCGAAAACCACACAAATTGCCGCGCGCTTGGGCAATAGCGGTGGGATCGTGGCTAACGAATACTCGGCCAGCCGAGTCAAGGTGTTGCATGCCAACATCAGCCGCTGCGGCGTACACAATAGCGCGCTGACGCACTTCGATGGCCGTGTGTTTGGCGCAGCCCTGCCTGAAACGTTCGACGCCATTCTGCTTGATGCGCCGTGTTCCGGCGAAGGGGTGGTACGCAAAGACCCGGATGCGATGCGCCACTGGTCGCCGGAAAGTATGGCTGAGCTGGCGCAAACCCAGAAGGAACTGATCGTCAGCGCGTTTCATGCGTTAAAACCCGGCGGGGTGCTGATTTACTCAACCTGCACGCTCAACGCTCAGGAAAATCAGCAGGTGTGCCAGCATCTGCTTGATGCATTCCCTCAGGCTTGTGCGATTGATGCGTTGGGCGATCTCTTCCCCGGCGCAGCAGATGCGCTGACTGAGGAGGGATATCTCCACGTGTTCCCGCAAATTTACGACAGTGAAGGTTTCTTTGTCGCGCGGTTGCGCAAAACCGCAACCATCGCCCCATTACCCGCACCGCGTTATAACGTAGGTAAGTTCCCCTTCGCCCCATTAACTGGCAAAGACAAACACGCGCTGACGCTGTCTGCCAATCAGGCGGGGCTAGTCTGGGACCCAGAGCAGCAGCAACTTTGGCAGCGTGACAACGAAATCTGGTTATTTCCCTCTGCACTCAGTGCATTGTTTGGCAAGATACGCTTCTCGCGCATCGGCCTCAAACTGGCGGAACGCTATGCCAAGGGTTTTCGCTGGCAGCATGAGGCCATCGTTGCGTTAGCAGATGCGCAGGCACCGCACGCTTATGCACTCAGCGACCAGCTTGCTTGTGAATGGTATCAGGGGCGCGACAGTTATCCCGACGAACTCCCTACCAGCGATGAGATGGTGCTTACCTATCAGCACACGCCGATCGGATTGACCAAACGCATCGGCAGCCGTATAAAAAACAATCTCCCACGCGAACTGGTGCGTGATGGTGCCTGCACGCAGCACATTAAACAGGGGTAGTTTAACGCCCAGTGCCTCATTTTCATCTACACTCTCGCTAAGGCTACTGCCACTGACTGGGAGGGTAAACGCCTATGTACGCACTGGTTGTCTTTATCTGTTATCTCGGCCACGGCTGCGAAAATCTGGTCATTGATGCCTATCTAAACGAAGCGCAGTGCCTGAGTGCGATGGACGAGCAACATTTACGACGGGCGGGATGTTTTCCGATAGAGGATTTTATCGACGGCTATTGGATCCCTGCCCATGAACGCGCCGAGTTTTGACGCGTAGGCCAAACAGGCCTACGCGCCATGGTGTGGACATCAAATGACAGCAAATTCCTGCTCCGTCATGCCTAACGACACACCCGCAGCAACAATATTGGCCCACTCCTGATCGGAAAGCGTAATCCCGTTTGCCTGACGTTGCGCACGGGCAATACGTTCCGGTTCACCGGCAATCAACACAGGATGTTCAGCATCCGCCGCCGGGCAGGTCCTCACATAGTCCAGCATGGCGTCATACTCTTTTTGCAGCCAGTCCATCGAGACCATTGCTGCTGGGTCGATAACGATCGTGGTCATATTATTCATGATCGCCCCTTTACGTTCGTTCTCCGGCTGAATAGTACCGCCGCCGGAAAGCAGACCCGCCAGCATCT
Source organism: uncultured Symbiopectobacterium sp. (assembly GCA_964293225.1). Taxonomy (GTDB): domain Bacteria; phylum Pseudomonadota; class Gammaproteobacteria; order Enterobacterales; family Enterobacteriaceae; genus Symbiopectobacterium. Next base: position 179,580 of record CAXYYB010000005.1, read on the forward strand.
CAGCCGCCAACACCAACCCACCGCCTTTATGACGAGCAATGGGTTTTAGCGCGCCCTGTTTTTCATCTTGCCACATCACTTTGGGATCATTGGTAGAAACGCCTTCACTGTCGAGCATCACCTCTTCATCAAACGTTTTGCCCGCCAGATAGGCCACACGGGTTTTCCCCAACGCTACAATACTGGTGGCAAAATCGAGCACAAAAGCTGGGTTATGTTCACTTTTAGGAAAGGCGATGCAGATGGGGTTGGTGCCAAAACGCGCCTCACGGCCGCACCAGGGTGCCACAATCGGATCCAAATCGTTCACGTTGACAAAATGAATCGCTACCATCCCCGCTTCTGCCGCCATTTCACCGTAAGTGCCAATCCGCCCGAGGTGGCAGGTGGAGGCCAGCGTCATCAGGCACACGCCGGTAGTTTTTGCTCTGGCAATCGCCTGCTCCATCGCTTCTTTACCGGTGCGCTGACCAAAACCACGATCGCCGATGAACTGCAATACCGCTCCCCCATCACGCAACAAACGCACCGGCGTATTAGGGTGCATGATCCCTTTCGCGATAAACGACACATAGTGCGGCAACATTCCGACACCGTGACTGTCATGGCCTTTGAGGTTGGCATTCACCAGATGATCGGAAACGCAGCGCGCCTCATCAGCCTGTGAACCTGCCTTTTGCAATAAAAGGCGCGTAACGTCGCGAAGCTGACGCTCGGAGATTAGCATAGGACAATTTCCTTGATTATTTCCCTTCAAACTCCAGATATCAGATTTTCTAATATCATGAAAAAGAGGGAGTTATAGATAATTATTGTGTTTGCTCCATTATCCTACCGCTGAAATCAGAGGGATTAAATGCCTCATCACACCCGGCGCACCATTGCGTTAACCAAGATCAAAACCGTAGCCTATTGCTAGCAGCACGATTCGCCCCCTCAGCTCCATGCCTGACTGCGCTATAATTGGGAAAGTACACCGTGATCACCCAAGGATCGCCATGAGCTACCGCATCTTCGCCCCCTTTTCTCTCCTGCTGTTGATTACAGCGGGTTGTTCCTCGCCACAAGGCATGAGCTGTCAGGGTGAGGTGAAAACGCTACCGGGCCATCCGATTGGCACGACCTCGGCCGTGATTGTCGATAACACCGTGGCGTTTAGCGTGCTGATGCCCAAACAGCGCATTGAAAGCGGCCTGTTACACTCGGCTGACAGCTCACGCTATGTGCCTTCTGCCGTCACTAAAGAAGGCTATCTGGCGCAACGCCTTTCCGGTAACCGCTTCTGTATTATCAATCCAGAAAAAAACGAGTACACCATTTACCACTGCCAATAACCGTTCGCTGTGGTGATGGCATCACACCATTTCTCGTAGCGTTCAGTGATATCTGGTAAGACGTATCGAGATATTTACCAAGCGTTAAAAAATCGAAAATTCGCCTTAGCCCTATTCCGATTTTTATGACCGCCACGCAAAATCCTCCCGTCTACTGAGAGGTGAATCATGAAAAAAATGCTCTGTGTATTAATGGCGATTGTCATCACCACATCCTTAAGCGGATGCATATGGCCGGGTCCCGGTGGTGGGCATGGCGGCGGTGGTCCAATGCAAGGGCCGATGGGTCCGGGTGGCGGTGGGGGCGGGCCTGGCTATGGCGGACACGGTGGGCGCGGATAGTTGTTGGGGTGGAGATGAGGGTGCTTTGGCGCCGTGATGTGGAAGATCTTTAATTTTGCCGCAGCGCGTTGCGTCGCCTGCCTGCGCTTTTCAACAAACGCAGCCTGCTTGAGACGCACCGCCTGAAGCAACTCCGGCGCAGCGGTTTGCGGCGAGCCCGAGTTAAACGGCGGCGCAGGATCGTACTCCAACTGTAACTGAATCTCCTGTGCAACCGCCTCACCGTACAGTCCTGCTACTACGGTTAGTGCGAAATCGATCCCTGAAGTCACGCCAGCACCACTAATACGGTTCCCGTCGTGCACAACACGCTCCGCAACGGGTTGAGCCCCCAGCAACGCCAACTGTTCGAGAGAACCCCAGTGGGTGGTTGCCTTATAGCCTTGCAGTAAACCCGCTGCCCCCAACACCAGCGCTCCGGTGCAGACCGAGGTAACCCGTTTAACCTCCTTCGCTTTTTGGCGCAGGAAGTCCAACACCTCATTATCTTCCATCAGATCAATCTGCCCGGGTCCACCCGGCACACAGATAACGTCTAGTGCCGGGCACTCAGCAAGGGTAACGGTAGGCAGAATAGCCAACCCGCGATCGGAATTAACCGGCACAATATCTTTCCAAATCAAGTGCACCTGCGCACCCGGCGCGCGCACGAAGACCTCGTAAGGTCCGGTCAGATCCAATTGAGTGACACCGGGAAAAAGGAGAAAACCGATGGAGAGTGCCGGAGAATCAGCCATGACAACGTCCTCTGTGGTTAGGTGATATTGTTTAGCATGCGCAGGTTTTTATCTGGGATTCAATCAGAATATCAACGATGAGCATCACGTCAGTGCTATCCATGACTCGACTTCACCGCGCACAGCCCTTATGATCGTATTCGAATTCATTTATGTAACTCGCTGATTAACGATAGGTAATTTTGCCGCGTTATTGGCTTAGCACAGAGATGCCACGATGAAAAAGATCGTTTTAGCGCTAACCCTTGCCATGCTTGGCGCTGATGTCGCCGCCGCCGCCCAGTTGGTGACGTTAAGCCGCCAGCAATATGGCGAGCGTTGGGCGTTTACTCGTGAAGAGGTTCAGTTAATTTGCCGCCCGGGTAACGCAGTTTTTGCGTTGAACACCGGAACGCTGATGCAATACCCACTTAACGCGGCCGCGCAGGCCCAGATGAAAAACGGCCAGGTTAACGCGCAACCGATCGATGTCATCTGGCTGGACGACCCCACAGCACCGGGCAAGAAGAAAGATTTACAGCCTTTTATTGAACGCGGTGAACAGCTCTGCGCCGCAGGGTGATTTAAAAACTGACTACATTTCAGCCACATGTTAATGCATGGATAATAATGCGTTATTTCAAGGTGTGAAAGCTGTTCCAGTTATGAAACGAACTCCGCTGCAACACTGGTAATCAGTGAGAAGTTGGCTACGCTTTAAAGGGCAAGGCTGATTCAGCTTGCACAAATGCCAACTTTTAGCGCAAGGCTCTCTCCCAAGAGCCATTTCCCTAGACCGAATACAGGAATCGTATTCGGTCTTTTTTTGTATTTTAAGTCACAGGCTATCTTTCAATTCTGAAAATGGAAATAACACCAGAACGTTATAATCATGCTCATCTTTTAATATAAATAGAAACGTATTATCTAATTATGCTCGAATTTCATATTTCAATCCAACCCGTTAGCCTTCATAGGCCCTCACCTATACTCGTTGATATTTATCCATAAAACATCATCAATAAGTTGGAGAAAACATGAGCGTTGTATATGAAGCGAAAGATATCAAAACCATATCATGGGGCAGTGTCATTGCAGGTATAGTGACAGTTATGGCTGTGTCTATATTATTGTCTACCCTTGGTAGCAGCTTAGGTTTTGCAATGGTCGAGCCGAAGTCTGACGATCCGGTAAATGGTGTGGGTATGGCTGTCGGTCTATGGACCGTGCTCTCTATTGTCATCAGTTTATTCACAGGATCGTTTATTGCAGGTCGACTGGCAGGCTATGATGGCATGATTCACGGCTTTTTAAATTGGGCCAGTGCGTTGCTGGTTGCTTCCGTATTGGGTGCTATGCTGGTGAGTTCGTCAATAAAAACAGCAGGAAGTGCCTTAGGCTCAATTGCATCTGCGACAGGTTCGATGATTTCCAGTGGTGGCGAAGCATTGGGCCATGGGCTTTCTCGCGTAGGGGATGCGGGGCAAAATGGGTTTGAGGAGATCATGCTTGATACGCACCTCTCAAGCGATGGCTTACAGAATGAAGTAGAAAATGCGTTAGTTAAATCCGGTATTCCAACATTACAGCCCGATTATCTCAAACGACAATTACAAGGCGCTAAACAGGATATTATGCTGGCTGCACGGCGCATGGCGGTGGGTACTGAGCCGGGTGAACAGGTTGCCGCCCAATTAACCGAGAAACTTGCACAACGGAGTAAAACCATTGCAGCCAGTATTAATCGCGATGATATTAAGCGCGCATTAGCGCAAAATACCGACCTGACATCCGTTGAGGCCGATCGGGCGGTCGAAAACATTATCAGTGCACGCGATCGTATGGTAAAAGAAGTCAACGAGCGTCTTAGCGAAGCACAGCAAAATATACAACAGGCTCAGCAGCGCTATGAGGATTGGAAAAAGCAAGCCGTTGAACAGGCGGACCAGATGTCAAAAGCGGCGGCAAAAGCGGCGCTGTGGTCCTTTATCGCACTGCTGATCGGTGCCGTCATCAGTACCCTTGCAGGGGCCTGGGGCGCGAAAAGCAAGCGTCATGTGTAGTATGAGGCAAAAGGTGGTTGCGATGTTTACACCCGGAGATATCGTTCAAAGCAAAACTGGCGGACCAAGAATGCGGGTGCTTAGCGTAGAGAACGACAAGCTTTACTGTGCGAGAATTGACGATCCTATTGAGAAAGAAATAGAAATCAGCGCTGATAGCGTCTCGCTTTACCACGAGGAAGGCAATTTCGGCGTGTGTTAATGGACATACCCTTCAGGTCAGGCCTGAAGGGTATGTAATAAAGCATTACTGTTGGGCCGGTGCGCTCGTCATTTTCTTCAGATCTTGATCGATAAAGAACAGACCCCCTTGCGCACTACTTACCAATGCCAGTTTGTCGAGAATGGATTTGAACAATTTCTCTTCTTCATGCTGCTCAGCAACATACCATTGCAAGAAGTTGAACGTTGAATAATCCTGCTGCGTCATTGCGGCATGAGCCAGTTCGTTGATTTTTCGCGTAATCAATTGCTCATGCTCATAGGTTTGCTCAAACACGTCAGCCAGTGACGCAAAATCAACCGGCGGCGCAGCGATGGCACCCAGTATTGGCATGCTGCCGGTATCATCCAGATAGTTGAAGAGGCGTTGCATATGCTCCATCTCTTCTTGAGAATGTGTTTTCAGGAATGCTGACGCACCTTCAAAACCTTTATCGCCACACCATGCGCTCATTTGCAGATATAAATTAGCAGAATAGAATTCCAGGTTTAGCTGATCGTTTAGTTGTTGAATCATCTCTTTTTTAAGCATCTTTCATTCCCTCTGATTGGCAGGTGAGTCAATTTTTTCCATTATGCCTTGCTGTTAAAAAATAAAAAACACTTTATTATCAATATAATTAACATGAAAAATAAATCATTATTAATCATCAACATAAAATAATAGATAACGATTTTCAATTTCATAAAATCGTTATTTCCTGTACCTATTTGAGAATGGTTTTTATTTCATTTTGACGTGATTTCGAATATTTATAAAAACCGCCACTTCAATTTAATAATCTAAAGAATAATCATTCTTTTTTAGCAGCAGGTCATGAAGCAATACCCACGTATGCCCGCCAGGCAAAAAATGCTATCATGCGCGCTCACTGACGGCCCTGAGGATAAGAACAATGACGTATAATCTGGCTAACCTTTCTGCGCAAGAGATGGATAAAGTGAATGTTGATCTCGCAGCCTCTGGCGTAGCGTTCAAGGAGCGGTACAACATGCCCGTCATTCCAGAAGTGGTTGAAAGAGAGCAACCGGAGCATCTGCGTGACTATTTTCGTGAACGCATCGCGTTCTACCGCCAACGTTCGTTGCAGTTCTCCCGCCTCCCCTACGAACCCAAGGCAAAATAGCCTGAAATTTGCTGTCCAAAGCACTTTTTCGCTTGCATGTTACGCCTAACAGGCGGTTAATGGTGAGGCAAACCACCTTTTACCGAGAGAGGCAAATCAAATGAGTAAAGGCATGGACAGCAAGAAGAACAGCAAGAAAAAACCGGCAAAAACCGCAGCAGAAAAACGGGCGGATAAACGGTCCAAACGCGCTCAGCAAACCGATACGGTGAGCTGATGCCTTAGCACGCTGAACGGGTAATCCCGCACTCAGCGGGATTACTCCAGTCACTAACTCTTTATTTTTACTTCTCTTCAACCATTAGCAAAAATGCGTATTCCAGCGCAATGTCTTCGTATTGTTTGAAGCGCCCCGATTTCCCCCCGTGCCCGGCGTCCATATCGGTTAACAACAGCAACAGGTTGTCGTCAGTTTTCAGCTCACGCAATTTGGCCACCCATTTGGCGGGCTCCCAATACTGAACTTGCGAGTCGTGCAGCCCGGTGGTAATCAACAGGTGCGGGTAGGCTTGAGCACTGACATTGTCGTAAGGGCTGTAACTTTTGATGTAGTCATAATAATGCGACTCACCGGGGTTCCCCCACTCGTCATATTCCCCGGTCGTCAAAGGAATTGACTCATCAAGCATGGTGGTCAGCACATCGACAAACGGCACCTGTGCCACCACCCCTTTAAACAGCTCAGGGGCCAGATTAATCACCGTCCCCATCAACAAGCCCCCGGCACTGCCGCCCATGGCATAAAGCTGCTTTTCATTACCATATCCCTGTGCCACCAATGCACGGGAGATATCAATAAAATCAGTAAAGGAGTGCATTTTATTGAGCAGGCGGCCATCGTCGTACCATTGCTGCCCCAACTCCCCGCCACCGCGAATGTGGGTTAACGCAAACACAAATCCTCGGTCGAGCAGGCTAAGGCGACTCACGCTAAAATCCGGTTCCATGCTGCTACCGTAGGCACCGTAGCCGTACACCAGTAACGGATTATTGCCGGGTTGGTAGCGGTCACGGCGATACACCAACGACACCGGTACTTCAACGCCATCGCGCACAGTGATCCACAGGCGTTCGCTGCAATAATCCGAAGCAGAGAAGTGTTTGACCTCAGCCTGCTTGAGCAGGCGCTGTTCACCGCTGTCCAGATTAATCTCGTACAGCGAGGTTGGCGTGGTCATGGATGAATAACCAAAACGCAGCAACGACGTTTCAGGCGTAGGATTATAAGCGAGCCAGGTAACGTAACTGGGATCGTTAAAGCTGATGTTCTTTTCGGCACCGGTCTGCCAATGCACCTGACGCAGAGAGGTTAAGCCTTTCTCCCGCTCCTCCAGCACCAGCCAATCGCGGAACAGCTCAAAGCTTTCCAGCACGCGGCAGCTATGCGGCGCGATGAGCGTTTCCAACGCGGACTCATCCCAACCGACAGTGCGATACAGGCCGAAGTTTTTGCCCTCACGGTTCGAACGCAGATAGAACGCGCCCTGATAGTGGTCCACCCCATACTCATGATCTTTGCGGCGCGCAATAAACACCTGAGGCACCGCGTTACTGTCGTGCGCATCCAGCAAGCGAACTTCGGTACTGGTGGTACTGCTCAAATAGATAACGATATACGCTTCAGAGGTGGTTTCACCCAGACTGACATAATAGGTATCGTCATGCTCTTCATAGACGAGCCGATCCTGGCTGACATCATCACCGAGGCGGTGCATAAATACCTGATAGGGAAGCAGCGTCTGCGGGTGCTTGCGTACGTAGTAAATCGCGGTGGCATCAGCATTCCACTGCATGTTCGCTGAGACGTGCTCAATGACGTCCGGCAACCACGCTCCACTCTCGAGATTACGAAACCGGATGTCATACTGCCGGCGAGAAATTTTATCCTCTGCCAGCGCCAGCAGACGGTTGTCCGGGCTGACGGACAGCGCCCCCAACTGATAGAACTCGCTGTCGGCGGCACGCTCATTCTCATCCAGCAGCAGTTGCCACTGCTCGGTTTCCGACGCAGGTTGCCGCACATAGAGCGCGTACTCTTTACCCTCTTCGTAGCGCGTCTGGTAGCGATAGCCACGCTTCACATAAGGCACCGACGCATTCTGCGCCGGGATCCTCGCGACCATCTCCTGATACAGCGTTTCTTTCACCGCATCACAGGGTTGCATATGCGAAACGCAATAGGCGTTTTCTGCTTGCAGATACGACAATATGGCCGGATCTTCCCGCGCGTCGTCACGTAGCCAGTAGTAATTATCAATGCGGGTATCACCGTGGATCGTGAGGGGGTACGGACGTTTTTCTGCCTGAGGTGCTTTCATTGCGTGCCATCCTGTTTTTTGGAAAGAAAATCGTGGCACGATTCTCAGAGAAAGCCAAGCGGCGCTGTTGGTATATAGGGTCCGTTGCTGCTGATATCCTTGTCGCGGATGCGTGCGCAATCGTTTTCCTTTATACTGCGCGCCATGTCAATACAGAGCGGGAAAGCATCATGTTAACGGTTGGAACAGCGCTACGCGCAGACGCGACACGCGTCATGTTATTAGGTTGCGGAGAACTGGGTAAAGAAGTGGCGATAGAATGCCAAAGGCTGGGCGTTGAAGTGATCGGTGTCGATCGCTATGCCGATGCGCCTGCCATGCATATCGCTCACCGCAGCCACGTTATTAATATGCTGGATGGTGCAGCGTTGCGTGCCGTTATCGAACTTGAACGTCCCGATTACATTGTGCCGGAAATTGAAGCCATTGCCACCGACATGCTGGAGACGTTAGAGCAGGAAGGCCACCATGTGGTGCCCTGTGCCAAGGCCACACGTCTGACCATGAACCGCGAGGGCATTCGTCGTCTGGCGGCGGAAACGCTGAATTTACCCACCTCTTCCTACCGTTTTGCGGCCAGCGAAGAGGCGTTTCAACAGGCCATTACTGAAATCGGTTACCCCTGTATCGTCAAGCCGGTCATGAGTTCATCAGGTAAAGGACAAAGTTTGATCCGTCGTGAAGAGCAACGGGATCAGGCCTGGAAATACGCCCAAGAAGGTGGACGCGCGGGCGGCGGTAAGGTGATTGTGGAAGGGTTGGTCAACTTTGATTTCGAAATCACGTTATTAACGGTCAGCGCCAGTGACGGTATCCACTTCTGCGCCCCCATCGGTCACCGTCAAGAGGACGGCGACTATCGTGAGTCATGGCAGCCGCAGCAGATGAGCGAACTGGCTCTGGCGCGTGCGCAGCAGATCGCCCGCGATGTGGTCAGTGCGTTGGGGGGTTATGGGATGTTTGGCGTTGAGCTGTTTGTGTGCGGCGATGAGGTGATCTTCAGTGAAGTGTCACCGCGCCCGCATGATACCGGCATGGTCACGCTGATCTCACAAGATCTTTCCGAGTTTGCTCTTCACGTGCGCGCTTTCCTGGGACTGCCCATCGGCGCAATACGTCAATATGGCCCTGCCGCCTCTGCCGTTATTTTGCCTGAATTGGTGAGTGACAACGTCAGCTACAGTGGATTAGAAAATGCCCTGCTTCCCGGTACGCAAATTCGTCTGTTTGCCAAACCCGATATCGCGGGTAAGCGCCGAATGGGCGTGGCACTGGCCGTGGCTGATAACATCGAGACCGCAGTAGAACTGGCCGTCTCTGTCGCCAGTGCAGTAAAAGTGACTGGATAACCGTTTCCTGACGCCAAAAAAAAGCCACGCATTGCGTGGCTTTTTTGTCGTAACAGCGCCTTACGCTGTAGCGCCTGCAACCGCTTCGCGCGCCAGTTCGGTAATGCGCGCGTAGTCGCCGCTTTCCAGCGCATCGTTCGGCACCAGCCAGGAACCGCCCACGCACAGCACGCTTTTCAGTGCCAGATAGTCACGGTAGTTTTTCAGTGAAATACCGCCAGTCGGGCAGAAACGGATCTGGGAGAACGGACCCGCAATCGCTTGCAGTGCTTTTACACCACCGTTCGCTTCCGCTGGGAAGAATTTGAATTCACGCAAGCCGTAGTCCATACCCAACATCAGTTCAGAAACGGTGCTGATACCCGGAATCAACGCAATCGGGCCTTCCACGGCAGCTTTCAGCAACGGCTCAGTCAAGCCGGGGCTGATGGCGAACTGTGCGCCAGCCGCAATCACGTCAGCCAGTTGCTGCGGATTGGTCACTGTGCCAGCACCGACAATCGCGTCAGGTACTTCGTTAGCAATGGCGCGGATCGCCTCTACTGCGCAGTCGGTACGCAACGTGACTTCCAGAACGCGAACGCCACCCGCTACCAGGGCTTTCGCCATCGGTACTGCGTGCTCCAGTTTGTTCACTACAATCACTGGAACCACAGGACCTGTGGTCAAAATTTGCTCTGCGCTCGTTTTCCAGTTTTTCATTTGTCATCATCTCCTGTCATGCCCGGAGGCATCATTAGTCATATAGCGCGCCCCTGCCACAGGGATCTGCCTAAAGCAGACGTCCGACCGCACCGAGTTTTAGCCAAACATTACAAACAAAAATTCAATCGATTACCGGGCACTGCCGCACGCTGTACGCACGGCAGAAGCCCATCGCTTATTCCACTTCGTTCCAGGAACGTCCATCACGGGTGATCATAGCGACAGACGCCACCGGCCCCCAGGTGCCGGCCTGATACGGCTTCGGCGCATCATTATCCATCGCCCAGGCTTCCATGATGGAGTCCACCCATTTCCAGGCCTCTTCCGTCTCATCACGACGCACAAACAGAGCCTGAATACCGCGCATGGTTTCCAGCAACAGACGTTCGTAGGCATCCGCCAAATGCTGCTGATTAAAGGTTTCAGAGAAACTCAAGTCCAGCTTCACGGTTTGCAGGCGGTGTTTATGCTCCAACCCGGGAATTTTGTTCAAAATCTGAATTTCAACGCCTTCATCGGGCTGCAAACGGATGATCAATTTATTCTGCGGCAATTGCTGGTAAGAATCGTGGAACAGGTTCAACGCCGGGTTTTTGAAATAGACCACCACTTCCGAACACTTGGTGGGCAAACGCTTGCCAGTGCGCAGGTAGAACGGCACACCCGCCCAGCGCCAGTCGTCAATATCGACGCGGATCGCCACAAAGGTCTCGGTGTTGCTGCTTTTATTGGCGCCCTCTTCTTCCAGATAGCCCGGTACTTTATGACCCTGAACAAAGCCAGCGGTATACTGGCCGCGCACCGTGGTTTCGTGCACGTTGGAACGATCGATGCGGCGCAGTGAACGCAACACTTTCACTTTTTCGTCACGGATCCGGTCGGTGCTCAGATCCGACGGCGGAGACATGGCGATCATGGTCAGGATCTGCAACAGATGGTTCTGGATCATGTCGCGCATCTGTCCAGCCTGGTCGAAATAGCCCCAGCGACCTTCAATGCCGACCTCTTCCGCTACGGTAATCTGCACATGGTCGATGGTGCGGTGATCCCAGTTGGCAGAAAACAGCGAGTTGGCAAAACGCAGCGCCAGCAGGTTGAGTACCGTCTCTTTACCCAGATAATGGTCGATGCGGTACACCTGACACTCGTCGAAATATTCGGCGACCTGATTGTTGATCTCGCGAGAAGACGCCAGATCCGAACCCAGCGGCTTTTCCATCACCACGCGCGACGGCGACTTGTTAAGCCCCGCTTCACCCAGTCCACGACAAATTGCACCGAAGGTGCTGGGCGGCATGGCGAAATAGTTAATGGTGGTGCGGTTCTTTTGATCGAGCATTTTGCCGAGACGTTTGAAACCGGCAGTATCCTGGACATCGAGATTGCAAAAATCCAGCCGACCACTCAGCGTTTGCCACAACCCGTCATCGATGGACTCCTTCATGAAGGTGTCCAGTGCTTCGCGGACTACGCTGACATATTTTTCCTTATCCCACTCAGCACGACCCACGCCGATGATGCGCGTGTCCGGATGAATGTGACCGGCTTTTTCCAATTGATACAGAGACGGCAGCAATTTTCGGCGCGCCAAATCGCCTTTCGCACCGAAAATAACCAGATCACACGCCTGGGCTGTTGAAGTTACCGCCATGTTCATCTCCTCGTTGCAGGATGCTGTAATTTTATTACAGCAATAATGTACTCTTTTTGACTAGGACCCGTAAACCCGTCAATAAATGTCATTAAGTTTCACAATGTGCATCACGTAATGATGAAAAAAACCCACTGTATGAATGACTGAAACGGTTTAGGCGTTCCTCCAAAAGAGAAATTTTCTATCTTTTCTGACAGTCGGTTACTTTTTTGAAAGTTAGACACACGTCATGTTCTCGGAAAAAAAATGCGTAGTCTCACGCAGTTTTCCCTGCCAACCCGACATGGGGCGTAGTATATTCCCATGAATTCTGCATCGGTTTCCCCCCTGGTTGAAATCGATAAAACCGCACATGGTCTCATTATATGAACATGCTGGACAAAATTCTGAGCCACCTTGAGCTCCTCAGCAAGTCAGAACGAAAAGTGGCAGAGGTTATTTTGGCGGCACCACACACCGCCATCCACTCCAGTATTGCCACACTGGCTGGCATGGCGGAGGTCAGTGAGCCCACCGTCAACCGATTCTGCCGCCGTTTGGAAACCAAAGGCTTTCCTGATTTCAAACTTCATCTGGCGCAAAGTATTGCCAATGGCACGCCGTATGTTAACCGTAACGTCGATGAAGATGACAGCGTCGATTCCTATACCAGCAAAATTTTTGAATCTACCATGGCAGGGCTGGAGCACGCCAAATCGAATCTGGATATCACCGCGGTTAATCGTGCCGTCGACCTGCTGACGCAGGCCAAGAAAATTTCGTTTTTCGGCTTTGGCGCTTCTGCCGCCGTGGCCCACGATGCAATGAATAAATTCTTCCGCTTTAATATTCCTGTCGTTTACTTTGATGACATTGTTATGCAACGCATGAGTTGCATGAACTCCAGCGATGGCGATGTCGTGGTGCTGATCTCCCATACCGGCAGGACCAAAAGCCTGGTGGAGATGGCCCAGTTAGCGCGGGAAAACGATGCAACAGTTATCGCCATCACCTCAGACGCCAGCCCTCTCGCTCATGAAGCGTCGTTAACGTTACGCGTCGATGTACCCGAGGACACGGATGTTTATATGCCTATGGTATCCCGCATCGCGCAGTTAACGCTGATTGATGTGCTGGCAACCGGGTTTACGCTACGTCGCGGTGCCAAATTCAGGGATAACCTTAAGCGAGTCAAGGAAGCCTTACGGGAATCGCGTTTTGACAAAAGCGACCGTTTAGGGGGTTCTTACGGCAACGAGCACTAAGCATCTGTTTTATAATTTTGTGTTTATATAAACAGGTGTTTTTATTAACATATTGTTTTTGTTAGCACAATGCGTTTGTATTTAACGATTTACCCAACACGATAACCATAACAAGGGGAAGGGTTGGCTATCCTTAAGGAATAATGGCTGCTATACATGACCATTACCCGGTACAGCCACCCGAACTTAACCACGGAGGCGGGCTGCGTTTGCGCTTCATCTGATGCGAGAGCACGGTTCGGCACTACTCACTTCACTATTGCTTCACAAGTCAACGGAGTTATACATGTCCAGACGGCTCAGAAGAACCAAAATCGTCACTACGCTGGGGCCAGCTACCGACCGCGACAACAATCTGGAAAAGGTCATTGCTGCAGGCGCTAACGTAGTCCGCCTGAATTTTTCACACGGTACGCCTGAAGATCATCAGCTGCGTGCGGACAAAGTGCGGGAAATCGCAGCAAAATTGGGCCGCCATGTGGCAATTCTGGGCGACCTCCAGGGGCCAAAAATTCGCGTTTCAACCTTCAAGGAAGGCAAAGTATTCCTAAACGTTGGTGACAAATTCCTGCTGGACGCCAACCTGAGCAAAGGTGAAGGCGATAAAGAGAAAGTGGGCATCGACTATAAAGGCTTGCCAGCCGATGTGGTGCCGGGTGACATCTTGTTGCTTGACGACGGTCGCGTACAGTTAAAGGTATTGCGCGTAGACGGCATGAAAGTATTTACCGAAGTGACCGTTGGCGGCCCGCTGTCCAACAACAAGGGCATTAACAAGCTTGGTGGCGGCCTGTCTGCCGAAGCCTTAACCGAGAAAGATAAAGCCGATATCATTACAGCAGCCAAAATTGGCGTCGATTATCTGGCGGTGTCTTTCCCTCGCTGCGGCGAAGACCTCAATTACGCTCGCCGATTGGCTCGCGATGCAGGCAGTCAAGCGAAGATCGTTTCCAAAGTGGAACGTGCAGAAGCCGTCGCGACAGATGAGGCGATGGATGACATCATTCTGGCCTCCGACGTGGTGATGGTGGCACGTGGCGATCTTGGGGTTGAAATTGGTGACCCAGAACTGGTCGGTATTCAGAAGAAACTGATCCGTCGTGCACGTCAGTTGAACCGTGCAGTGATCACTGCGACCCAGATGATGGAATCCATGATCACCAACCCAATGCCGACCCGTGCTGAAGTCATGGACGTCGCCAACGCCGTATTGGACGGCACCGATGCCGTAATGCTGTCAGCAGAAACTGCTGCCGGTCAGTACCCGGCAGAAACCGTTGCCGCAATGGCCAGTGTTTGTCTTGGTGCCGAAAAAATCCCGAGTATCAATGTCTCCAAACACCGTCTGGATGTGCAATTCGATAACATTGAAGAATCAATTGCCATGTCCACGATGTATGCCGCGAACCACCTGAAAGGCATTACCGCCATTATCGCCATGACCGAGTCGGGTCGCACCGCGCTCATGATGTCTCGTATTAGTTCCGGCTTGCCCATTTTTGCAATGTCTCGCCATGAGCACACCTTGAACCTGACGGCGCTCTACCGTGGCGTTACACCAGTACATTTTGACAGTTACACCGACGGTGTTGCCGCGGCTAACGATGCAGTTATTCGTTTACGTGACAAAGGCTTCTTGGTGTCTGGCGATCTGGTTATCGTCACCCAAGGCGACGTAATGAGTACGGTTGGTACCACCAATACCTGCCGCATCCTGCGCGTCGAATAATCTTTCGAACTGTGTATAAAAAAAGCCCCAGAGTCTGAACTGCACCCCAAAAGTTGGACACCCAACTGAGTAAGGTGCAATTTGATGAAA
>CAXYYB010000006.1:0-186044 GCA_964293225.1 uncultured Symbiopectobacterium sp.
CGCCTGCACCGCGTTGCTTGCCGTGCCATCAGCCACCGCACCGTTGGTGGTCGCCGTCAGATTGGCTTCAGTAATCTCTGTGGTACTTGGCTCTACAGAAATTTGCAGCGTTGAGCGAGGAGACACATTTCCCCGACTGTCGTAGGCTACCGCCGCTACCGCATAGACATTACCGTTGCTATTGCGTGCTGATTGATAAGGAGGCAATGTTATTGCCACTGACTGTGGCGCGACCTGCGTAAACTCCCCGCCAGCCGCAACGAGTGCGCTACTGTCCCACTCGATACGATCAAAGCTATGCTGGCTGTCTACCTTTGCATTCACTGTGACCACGCTCCCTGCTTCGCCATTAATCTGAGCAGGAAGGGTCAGGCGAATAACATCCTGTTTTTGGTATTCCAGCACGATATTGTTATTGCGTTCGACCAGATCGTAGCGGCTGCCCGCCAAGGTACGGCTCGACGCTACCGCAGAAGGATCGATATGCGACTGCCAGGATGAACCGAGGCGATAATTGAATTGGAGATTAAGGCTACTGTCAGATTGTCCGCCTTTACCCGCGCGGTGTTCAGCCCCCACGGTAAACAACGGAATCGGCGTATAATTAAGTCCCGCGGTCAGGGCATAGGGATCTTTTTGCCGGTTATTCTTACCGAATAACGCAACATCATTGCCACGATAGTGTTCGTACATGAGTTTACCCCCCAACTGCGGGTAGGCCGGTAAATAGGCTTCTGCACGCACGTCATAACCGTTTGCCGGACGCTCATAATAATCAGCAAAGTCACGCGATTGATGCCAATCGGTCAGACCAAAATAACTGTTCGCGGACAATTTTACGTAGTCAGCCCACGCTTCTGCACCGACACCGACCCGGCGATTTTTTCCGGTAATATCATTATCAAAAAAGGTATTAACACCGTACATCCAATTATCTTGATAAGTACGGTAGCCAATACCCGCATTTAAGGTATTACGGCTATCCTTATTCCGTGCGCCTAACTGCGTAAACAACATATTTTTATTGTTATCTTTTAACGGCACCAGGACGTCTACCGCGCTGCCATCGAGTTTGAAATCATCATTGACGTTTAGCTGTACGCGGGCAGTGCCATACTGGCTCAGCCACTGCTGTGCAGAATGGTTGATTTCGCTATTGGCAGCAGAGCGCGCCATCTGCTCTGCTGATTTGGCGGCATTTTTACTGGTTAGCATCGTCGCGCCAACTACCGCTTGACTTTCGAAGCGACTTTCTGCCTCAACAGGCTGTTGGTTGTCTACAGAGAAAGGGGAGCGCTTACGCGGAACTTCAACTTCATCACCTGTTGTCAGGGCTGAGAAGGGTTTAGAAAACGTTCTGTACTGGTTGATTTTTTGTAGTTCTTCAACAGAAACGCCATATCTTTTTGCAATCGCATCCACCGTTTCTCCCGGGCCCAACACGTACGGTACCGTCTCTGAAAAAGCAGACGTGGAAGCAGTGATAGCCGCAGCCATCGCTGGGGAAAAAGAAAGACTCAGTGGAAAGAGCAATTGGAAAAAAATATTTACCCACACCATCACGGTGACGTTGCGAGAAACACCATGCTGAGACTTTCTTTTTTTGTAAATAAAATAGTTGCACGACATATATTAACACCCAGGCAAAATTAAAAACCAAAAAAAAATAAGACGTGGTGAAAATTAGCCTTTTGGGTTTTACCAGACAAGAAATAAGTCAAAGCGAAGAGTAATTTTAGGAATTTGATTTCATCGAGGTGTAAATATATTTACAATTAATTTCAATTCATTAAAAACCTTACTTTTTAGCGTTTCTTAAAAGCATTTAAATATATACAATCCAATTTATTTAAAATTCAACTCACCTACACATGTCAAAATAACATATATATCACACAACAAATATTGACATTAATTTCACGTTTATCCGCGCGCCGAAGCAATCAATGCCTGTCCCAGCGAAAGGCCGCCATCGCCTGCAGGCAAACGCCTCGGTTGCAACACGGTAAAATCAGCCAGTTCCCGACGCAGCAATGTGCTGAGCAGTCGGTTATGCAGAACACCACCAGAAAGCACGATGGTATCGGTGTTTTCCTCACGCGCAACCTGCCGGGCCAACGTCGCCAAGCCTTGCGCCAGCGCCACGTGAAAGGCGTGCGCGCGCTGCGCGGGCACTGCCTGATAGGCCAGCCATTCGCGCCAGAATGTCTCCAGATCTAACAGGTTGCCGACAAGCGGCATCGATACCGGATGACACTGGACATCGCTTTGCCATGCCAGCGCTTCCAACTGACAAGCGGCTTCACCTTCCCAGCTCTGTTCACGCACGCCAAATCCCGTTGCCGCCGCAACCGCATCGAACAGTCGCCCGGCCGATGAGCTGTGCGGGGATTGCACGCCGCGCTCAATCGCCTTAATCAATAAAGACAGCGCATGCTGAGGAAAATGTACCGCCTGCGGTTGTTCTCGCCAGTCAGGCACAAAACGCAGCCACTGCGCCAGTAAGTTACGCCACGGCTGGCGGGCCGCCAGATCCGCACCCGGCAATGCCACCGCAGGCAGCCCGCCCCGGTGAGAGCAGGAACGGTAATCGGCCAGCAAGCATTCACCGCCCCACCATTGGCCCTTTTCGCCATAACCAATGCCATCCAGCGTCAAACCAACCACCGGCCCGGCAATGCGCGGCCAGCCGTGTTCCGCCAGACAGGCGGCAATATGTGCATGGTGATGTAATACGTCATGGCAGGTAATACCGGCCTGGTCGGCGCGCTGATGCCCAAGGCGGTGGCTGATATAACCCGGATGGGCATCCACCGCAATCGTTGTGGGCGCGAAGCGGTAGATATCCTCAAACAGTGTTATCGCACTTTTATACTGCTGCTCAACATCGCTATCAGTAAGATCGCCAAGATGCTGACTGACAATGGCATACCCATCGCGCAGCAGGCAGAAGGTGTTCTTGAGATCGGCGCCCATCGCCAGCAGCGCGGGCTGATGCTCAAAGCCGGGCGGCAGCGTAAACGCATCAGGCACATAGCCGCGAGCACGGCGTAACATTTCCGCAGCGCCGTCATGATAGCGCACCAGCGAATCATCGGCGCGTTGCACGATATCACGGTTATGCAGTAACCAGAGATCGGCCAACCCATTGAGATCGGCCAACGCTTGCGCATTAGTCAGTGCGGGCGGTTTGCCGCTGGCATTACCGGAAGTCATCACCAGCGGGCGGTCCACTAACGCCAGCAGGAGATGCTGGAGCGGGTTGGCGGGCAGCATCAACCCTACTTCACTCAATCCGGGGGCAACGGCATCACACAGCGCGCCGTCGCGTCGCAACGGCAGCAACACAATGGGTGCCGCCGCACTTTTCATCAGATTGATGGCGGGCATTTCATCCGCCAGTTGCGCACAGCGCGACAGCCACTGCTCATCAGGCAACATCACCGCCAGCGGTTTACCGGGGCGACGCTTACGCTGACGCAATTGCGCTACCGCATGTTGTTGCGTGGCATCGCACGCCAGATGAAAACCACCCAGGCCTTTGACCGCAACGATTTGCCCCGCTTGCAGCGCCTTCGCAGCCTGTTCCAGCGCCGTATCACCTTGAGCCCGTTCATTGCCGCTGGCATCGCACAACCACACATAGGGCCCACAATCCGGGCATGCCGTCGGTTGGGCATGAAAGCGTCGGTCGGCAGGATTTTGGTATTCACTGGCGCACGGTGAGCACAGCGGAAACGTCGCCATCGCCGTATTAGGCCTGTCGTAAGGCATATGGCGAATAATGGTAAAACGCGGCCCGCAGTGGGTGCAGTTAATAAAGGGATAGTGATAGCGCCGATTGCCGGGCGTCATCAGCTCTTGCTGACAAGCCGGACAGGTTGCCGCATCAGGCACCACCTGCGTATCCATCTCCCCTGCACCGCTGTGGGCAATGCTAAAGTCGGTGGGTTCCTGCTCCCATTCATACGGGTGTGATTCGACGCTATCGATATGGGCCAACGGTGGGCATTCGCAGGCAAGATCGTCAAGGAACACGGCAACCCGTGGAGACATCACCAGATGAATCAACACCCCTGCGCTGTCGTTGCTGACATTACCGCACAGTTGATGTCGATGCGCCAGTTGCCACACGTAAGGGCGAAACCCTACCCCCTGCACTTTGCCTTTAACGCGGATGCGAATGCCGTTGCTCATAGTAGGCGCTACACTCCAGAGGAATAAGGGCCGCCGTTGTTACGTTAGCAGATGCGCGGCATAGGTTCGTTATGCGGCAAATCCAGCAGTCGTGACGTACCGAATATGCCGCGCAGGCGCACCTGCGTTGATGCCGTCGCTTCGCCAATGGTAGCCGCCTCTTTGCCGAGCGGATGTGCATGCAGCGCGTCAAGCACTGCCTGTTCCGCCTGCGGGGCCACCGCTAACACCAGCTTGCCTTCATTGGCAAAGTTCAGCGCTTCCAACCCCAGAATCTCACAGATACCGCGCACCGCCGATTTCAGAGGCAGTGCCGCCTCGTCAATCACCATGCCGCAGCCGCTGGCTTGCGCATATTCGTGCAGGATGGCCGTTACACCACCGCGGGTAGCATCACGCAACGCACGCACTCCGTCGATCGCACGCAACGGTGCAATCATCGGCGTCAGCGCAGCACAGTCGCTGCTCAGTTCCGCCTCCAAGCCCAATTTTTCGCGCAGATTAAGGATGGTCGCACCGTGATCGCCCAGGGTCCCGGTGACAATGATTTTATCACCGGCGCGAATCTGCGATGCCCCCCAGTTGATCTCAGCAGGAATAACACCGATCCCCGCCGTGTTGATAAACAGTTTGTCGGCAGCGCCGCGCGGCACCACTTTGGTATCGCCGGTCACAATCTGCACGCCCGCCTGCTGCGCGGTGTGCGCCATAGACGTCACAATACGCACCAGATCCTCGCCGGAAAACCCTTCTTCAATGATAAAGCCGCAAGAAAGATAAAGCGGTTGTGCACCGCTGACCGCCAGATCGTTCACCGTGCCGCATACGGCCAGTTTGCCAATATCGCCTCCGGGGAAAAAAATCGGATCGATAACATAGCTGTCAGTGGTAAACGCCAGACGATCGCCCTGCTGCGTCAGCGGGGCCAGCGGCATACGCGCTTGATCTTCCCGTTGCCCGAGCAGTGGGTTATCAAATGCGGTGAGAAACAACGAAGCAATCAGTTGCTGCATGGCCTGACCGCCACTGCCGTGCGCCAGCGTTATCTCTTTAGGCGGTTTACAAATATTCACTTAAACGTCACTCCCGACGGGACTTTCTTCCCGGCGATATTGATAATAGGCCGCACAGGCCCCTTCTGACGATACCATCAGTGCGCCAATGGCGTTCTCTGGTGAGCAATGCGTGGCAAACAGGGGGCAATCCGCCGGTTTGCAGCGACCGGTCAGCACGTCACCACAGCGTGAAAGCGGCTCATCGGCCACGCGCTGTTGACGGGGTTGAAAGCGACGTTCGGCATCATAGTCATGATAGGCAGCGCGCAATTGCATGCCGGAGTCGGCAATCTCACCCAGTCCGCGCCATTCACTGCTGGCCTTGATTTCAAACACTTCGTCCATCGCTTTTTGCGCCAGTCCGTTACCACTGTCCGGCACGATGCGACGGTACTGATTCTCAACCTGGCAACGCGCTTCACGCAGTTGCGTCACCAGCATCAGCAACGCTTGCAGTATATCCAGCGGCTCAAACCCGGTGATGACAAACGGCTTATGAAACGCATCGCACAACGGTTGATAAGGCGAAGCGCCGATCACCATGCTGACGTGGCCCGGTGCCAGAAAACCGTCGATACGGATATCCGGTTGCTCCAGCAAGCTGCGCAAGGTGGGGATAATGGTAATGTGCTGACAGAAAAGCGAGAAATTATGAATACCGCGCCGTTTGGCCTGCTGTAACGTCAGCGCCGTGCTGGGCATGGTGGTTTCAAACCCCAACCCAAAAAACACCACCTGGCGCTCCGGGTGTTTCTCCGCCAGCGCCAGCGCATCCAGCGGCGAGTAGACAATGCGCACATCTGCGCCGTGACGGCGCGCATCCAACAAGGAGCCATTGCGTCCCGGCACGCGCATCGCATCGCCGAAGGTGCAGAAGATCACTTCCGGGTGAGAGGCGATTTCGATACAGGCATCAATGCGTCCCATCGGCAGCACACATACCGGGCAACGGGGGCCATGCACAAATTCGATCTCCGGCGGCAATAGCCGATCCAGCCCAAACTTGAAGATGGCATGGGTGTGCCCACCGCACACTTCCATCAGTTGCAGAGGATGTTCACGCCAGTGCGGCATCGCCGCCACCTGCTTTTCAATTTCCCGCAGCAGCGTTTTGGCCAATTCAGGATCGCGAAATTCATCAACGTACTGCATAACCGTCCCCGTGCTGGCGCATTTCGTCCAGCTCCAGTCCAACCGCCTGCATGGATTGCAATGCGTCCAGCGTGTCCTGCGCTTCCTGCTCATCCAGCAGGCTCATGGCAAACCCGACGTGCACCAATACCCACTGGCCGATCAATTCTGCCGGTTCACCTTCGCACACCAGCGCGATATTCACCGCACGCTGCACACCGCACACATCCACCAGCGCCGGTTGATGAATATCTTCACCGACCGACACCACTTTACCCGGAATGCCTAAGCACATTGTTGTGCCTCCAGCCAGGCGAACCATTCATCCATCCCCTCGCCGCTGCGGGCCGAGAGGGCAATCACTTGAATATCCGGGTTCACACGACGTGCATAGGCGATACAGGCGTCCAAATCAAAATCCAGATACGGCAGCAGATCGATCTTGTTGATGATCATTAACGCGGCAGCAGAAAACATATGCGGATATTTCAGCGGTTTATCTTCGCCTTCTGTCACCGAGAGCACCGCCACCTTATGGCGTTCACCGAGATCGAACCCGGCCGGGCACACCAGATTGCCGACGTTTTCGATAAACAGGATGCTGTTATCCGCCAGTTGCAGACGATGCGCGGCATCATGCACCATTTGCGCATCCAGATGGCAGCCTTTCCCGGTGTTGACCTGGATGGCACTCACCCCGGTTGCACGAATACGTTCAGCATCGTTGGTGGTCTGTTGGTCACCTTCGATAACCGCGCACGCCACATGGTTGCTGATACGATCAAGCGTTTGTGTCAACAGGGTGGTTTTGCCGGAACCGGGGCTGGAAACCAGATTGAGCGCCAGAATGTGTTGTGCAGAAAAATGTTCGCGATTATGCTCAGCCAGCGCATTGTTTTTGCTCAGCACGTCCATTTCGATCTGCAACAGACGCTGTTGTGGCATGCCCGGTGCGTGCGTTCCCGCTTCCCCCTGCCCGTAGTGCAGATCGGAACCGTTCACTTGCGGCAGGAAAACAACCGGTTGATGCGCGTCATGATGATGATCGTGATGGTGGTCATCATGGTCATGATGGTGTGCATGAGCGTGTCCCTGTTCTAGGCTGCGCTTTGACACCACCTTACTTTCGCCGTGATAGTGGTGGTGAACATCACCGTTATGATGGTAATGGTGGTGATGAATCACCACATAGCGCGGCGAGCCAGCCTCTTGCAACATGGCGTCATCAGCGTGATGATGCGCGTGGGCGTGTTGGTGCGTATGCGCATGATCGTGGTGATCGTGCCCGTGGTGATGACCATGATGATGCGCATGGCTATGTTCATGAGCATGATGGTCGTGCTCATCACCTTCAATTCTGCGTTCCCCTTCGCCGCAGCCACATGTGGTACACATAGGAACTGACTCCTTACGGTGTTAACCGCGTTACTCTACTGCCAACTGTTTCAATTGCAGGCTATCGCCTTCATCAATTCGCAGGTTATAGCTGCCGCACTGCGGACAACCCGCACCGTGACGCGAAATGTCAACCACCGCGCTACACTCCCAGCACCAGGCCCGGGCCGCGCGCACGGCAACGTGTAACTCACATCCCTCCGCCAACGTTTGTCGGCAAACGGATTCAAAGCAAAAGCGCAATGCGCTCTCCTCGATGCAGGACAGCGCACCGATTTCCAGCCATACGCCAGTGACTTTATGCGCGCCATGTTGACGCGCCTGCTGCTCAATCAACTCTAGCGTGCTGTAGCATAGGGATATTTCATGCATGCTACGCATTCCCGCGCAGGAACAGCGCACGACGGCTGAGATTACGCGGCGCGTTGGCATCCACCACCGGGAGCGACAGCGCCATGCGCGCGCTCTGTTCTGCCAGCGTTAGCGCCTGCTGCGCCGACATATGGGGATCGATGGGCGACATCAGTGAACAGGAAAGGTACTGGTGGTTTTGGCCGCTCGCGTCGGCAATATCGCTCACCATAAAGGTGACATTGCCGCACGGCAATTGCAGCGCCAGACGATCACCGGTCGTGCGTCGTTCCCACACCTGACCCGGCCCCGGCATCACCAGCAGACTCAACGTCCAGGGCGTTAACAAGCAGCCGACCCATTGCTGTTCAAACAGGGCGAAACCGCACGTTTTCACCGGAATGGCGGCACGATAAAACGGCAAGGTTTGCATATCGCTGTGCGCGACGCGGGTAAACGCCGCTTCCAACCAGGCGGCGGGAGAATCCACGAAGCCCAACGTCTCTTTACTCACACTGCCGTCGGTCACCGCAGAGGGATCGTCTACGCAGGTACTCATACACAGTGCTCCACCGACAGGCAGGTGGTTGGATACGCCGCCTGTTCCTGCGGCGTTTTCCTGCGAATCGTAATACCACTGGCGCTCAACGCCGCCAGGATCTGCGCCAGAGCAGGTTCGACAGCACGCTGCACGCAGTCGCTAAGCCCAATCGTCGGTTCCAATGACTGCGGCTCCACACCCACCAGCATCAACCGACGAGGAAACTCGTCCGTCAGTTGTAACGCCATCAGCACATCCGCCAACCCTAACTGGTGCGGGGAAATTTTGCGGGTAAACAGCGCAGGCACTTCATTGTCGCGCAGCACGGTCACGGTGCCCGGTGCGCACCCGGTCAGCACGGCGTCGGCAACGATCATGTGCTCACGTTTGGCCATGGTTTCAAGCAACTCCATGCCCGCCGTGCCGCCATCGACGATATCAATCTCCGGCGAGAACGCGTATTGCCGTTCCAATGCTTCGATAATGCGCACACCCACCGCTTCATCGCTCAGCAGCAGGTTGCCAATCCCTAACACCAATGTTTTCATGATGAACCCTTTTACGACATCCTTCTCGTCATTCCCGCCAGTGCGGGAATGACGAACAACAGCGTGACCGTTACAGCACTTTCACGCGGGTGACTTCATTACCGTTCACCGCGTCAACCACGTGCACGGCACAAGACATGCAGGGGTCAAAGGAGTGAATGGTACGCACCACTTCCAGCGGTTTGTGCGGGTCGGCTACCGGCGTACCCACCAGCGATTGCTCGTAAGGCCCAGGCACCCCTTCAAAGTTACGCGGCCCGGAGGTCCAGGTTGAAGGCACGACCGCCTGATAGTTGGTGATCTTGCCGTTCTTGAACACAATCCAGTGCGACAACATGCCGCGCGGCATTTCGCCAAACCCGACGCCACGGTACTCTTTGTCAGGGGTAAACTCCGGCTTGATAAAGGTCTGATGGTCACCTTTACCAATATTGGTTACCAGTGCCTGCCACTGCTGCGCCAAGGTATCTTTCAGCACGCAGCAATGCACGGTGCGACCAATCACACGACCTAACGTGGAGTGCAAGTGCTTCTCTTCCAGCGTTTTACCGGTCAGCGCTTTATACAGGCCAGCGACCTGCGCGAAATGGGCTTCCGTATCTTTATGTTTGGCCGCCAAACCGCACAGCAACCAGGCCAGCGGCCCGACTTCGACGGTTTTGCCGTAGAAGGTTGGCGCTTTCACCCAGGTATATTTGCCCTCATCCTGCCAGCCGGTGTAGTTGGGGCGAGTCAGCCCTTCCCACGGTGCCAGTGGTTCATCATCTTTATACCAAGCGTGCTTACCACTTTCTTTGATGCCGTCGATCAAAAACGCATCGTTGTGGCTGGTGATCGGACGATATTTGCTGAAATCCCCGTTTTCCAGATAACCGCCGGTCAGCAGGAAGCTGCCGCCTTTGTTGTCGGTCGGTAATTCAGGCACGCTCAGGTAGTGATCGGCCCCTTTGCCCAACGTCAGCCACTCAGGGTAGTGCGCAGCGATAACCGCGCAATCCACTTTGTAAACCTGCTCGATAAAATCGCCCAAACGATCGATGAACGATTTCACGTACATCAGGCGCTCCATGGTCAGTACCGCAGGGGCATCCAGGTTGATCGCGTTTGCCACACCGCCGACTGCCAGGTTCTGGATGTGTGGCGTTTTACCGCCCAGAATGGCAACGACACGGTTGGCATCACGCTGGCATTCCAGCGCTTGCAGGTAGTGAGCAACGGCAATCAGGTTCACTTCCGGCGGCAGCGCCATGGCCGGGTGCCCCCAATAGCCGTTGGCGAAGATCCCCAGTTGACCGCTGGCCACCAGATCTTTGATCTTCTGCTGCACTTTGGTGAACTCTGCCGCGCTGTTCAACGACCAGGTGGATGCACCTTTCAGCAGGGCTTCCGCCTTGTTCGGATCCGCATTCAACGCCGCCGTCACATCGACCCAATCGAGCGCCGACAGCTGGTAGAAGTGGACAATATGGTCATGAATGCTGTGTGCAGCCAGAATCAGGTTACGGATGTACTGTGCATTGACCGGTACGTTTAACCCGAGCGCGTTTTCCACCGAGCGCACTGAAGCGATGGCGTGCACCGTGGTACATACCCCACAGATACGCTGCACAATCATCCACGCATCGCGCGGATCCTGACCTTTAACAATTTCTTCCATTCCCCGCCACATGGTCCCGGAAGACCAGGCTTTAGTGACTTTCCCTTGCTCAATTTCGCAATCAATGCGCAGGTGCCCTTCGATACGGGTAATAGGATCAATGGTGATGCGTTGGCTCATGCTTTACCTCGGCCTGATAATTCTTATGAACGCTTCCCAGTGCGGGAAGAACCGGTAACAACCGGATTAACAAGATGTATGCGCACACTTCAATGGCGACAAATCCCATGGAGATCAGCACTTCTTGTGCCGCAGGGAAGTAGTGGTAGCCACCGCCGGGATTGAACGCCAGCAGTGAGTAGCTCAAACGCCACAGTGCCGCCCCGAACAGCATGCTAAGACCGCCGACGAACAGCCAGCGCGAGTCTTCACGCGCCCCTGGCAAGCGGAACAGCACCAGCGGGAACGCCATCAGTGCGGCTTCACACCAGAACATGATGGAGAAGCGATCGCCGCTGAACAGATAGCCGGTTTTGTTGTGCCATAACAGTTCACCAAAGCGCAGCACCAGGAACAGCACCAGCAATACCTGTGTGATAACGCTCAACTTGGTAAACAGCGGGCGTTCATTGGGTCCGCGCCCTTTCAGCCCGGCCTGCACCAGCGACCCTTCAAACGTGACGATGGAGAACCCCATGATGAAGGCCGTCAGCAAGGACAACAGCGGCAGCAACTCATAGCTTTGCCACAGCGGATGCACTTTGTACCCCGCCGAAATCATCAGCGATCCCATGGAGGATTGGTGCATGGTAGGCAGCAATGCGCCGAGCGAGATGATAAAGAACATCACCTTGTTGAGGTGCTTGAGCGCTTTATTCCATCCGAACCGTTCGAACACCACGGGCGCAAACTCCAGCGCCATCACCCCGATGTAGATGGTCATACAGACGGCAGTTTCAAACAGCACCGAGTTGGTGTTGAAGAAACCGGGAATGTAGAAGTACGGCAGGTTCCAGTAACGACCTACGTCGATGGTGATGGACAGCCCACCCAGCGAGTAGCCGAACAGACTGGCCAGCAGCGCCGGACGCACCAGAGGATGATATTCCCCACGGTTAAACACATAAACCGCCCAGGCCAGCGCCCAGCCGCCACAGGCAAACCCGGTACCGACCAGCAGGTCAAACGCGATCCACAGCCCCCACGGATAGCCCCCGTTCAGAGCTGCCACCGCACCAATACCAAAGATAAGCCGCCGCAGAATCAACACGCCGCAAATCACCGCAAGCGGTGCCAGCAGCATTACCGGCCAACTGACCAGACGCCCGCCCAGCGGGCTGGCTTTATGCGCCGTCATGATCGTTCTCCTGATCTTTCTTCGGATGATGCGAATCGGCGTGATCTTCATCATCCGCCTTGCGTTCATCCCGAGTGTTACGGTGCACCAGCACGGAAAGCCCGGCTAACACCGCCAGCGGCAACACCATGCCTTTATACAAGGTGTGCTGAACGTGCTCAGAGCGCGCGCCGGTAGACAGCTCATCCAGTTGCGGCAGATCCAGGTTTTGGTAGGGCACCCCTGCCATCACCAGTACCTGTGTACCACCCGCCTCTTTTTCGCCGTAGATATGACGATCGTAGGTCGGAATGGTGTGCAGGTAAGTATCTTTAGCTCCCAGCGTCTGGCGCGGATAGTGGTACTCATCGCCCGGTTTCATTGCCATACGGCGTTTGGCTTCATCAAGCAGCTCTTCGCGAGTGCCAAAGATCACCGCGCCGGTTGGGCACACTTCCACGCATCCCGGCATGCCGCCTTTATCCAACCGCTCCAGCCCTTGCTGGTTACACAGTTCGCACTTGTGCAGTTTACCGAACGGATTTTCGTAGTCGTATTTGGGGATGTTGAATGGGCACGCCACCATGCAGTAACGACAACCGGTGCAAACGCTCGCGTCATAGTGCACGACGCCAGTTTTGGCATCTTTTTTCAGCGCGCTTACCGGGCAGACCGAGACACAGTTCGGATCGACACAGTGCATACACTGCTTCTTGATGTAGGCATAACCGTTATCGACCTGATCTTTGTTTTGACCTGTACCGCTGCTCCACACCTGAATGATGTTGTTGGTGTAAGGGCTCAACTTGTCATTGTTGGACCAGGTCGGTGAACCACCGGCATAAATCTGGCTATCCGGTCGATAGGCCAATTCATTAACCTGCTGACACTCAGTCACACACGCTTGGCAACCTACGCACAGCGTAGAGTCGTAAAGCATGCCCAATGCACCGGGGATCGGCGGTCGATTGGTCGCCGCTGCCTTGGCGGCAAACGGCGTTCCCGCCATGACCGCGCTGGCAGAGGCTAGCTTGAAAAAATTGCGTCTGTTCACGGCTTAGCCCTCCCGGGAATCGTTACCGGCGTCTTGCTGCCCCTGTTTTTGCTGAGCATTTTTCTGTTGACGCCCCAATTCCCTCACTGCCATCAAGCTGACGCCGCCGACTACGCCCAGAACCGCACCGAGCAGACCCACCGCCGTGGCAGAGACTTCTCCCCCTTCGGGACGATCTACCGTCGGTTTCTGCGCACGCGGCGTAGGATTCTCCACGTTTGCCAACTGGAAGATCCCTTTCTTAAAGCCGACACCCTCTTCGTTACAGCCATAGCAGGGGTGTCCAATCCCTACCGGCCAGATGCCGCCACCGACGTCACAGAATTCAATGATTGAGCAGTTGCCGTAGGTTTCCGGTCCTTTGCATCCCAGATGGTAGAGACACCACCCTTGACGATGCCCGTCATCGCCAAATTCTTTGGCAAAGCGGCCCGCATCAAAGTGTGGACGACGTTCGCAGTGCTCATGGATCAGACGACCATAGGCAAACGTGGGGCGACCTTTGGCATCCAATGCCGGCGCACGTTGATAGGTGATGATATGCGCCACGGTCGCCAAAAAGTTGTGCGGGTTCGGCGGGCAACCGGGGATATTGATAACGGTTTTGCCCGGTAGTACCGCTTCCAGACTGACCGCACCGGTTGGGTTGCTGCCTGCTGCGGCAACGCCACCCCAGGCAGAGCAGGAACCGATGGCAATAATCGCCGCGGCATGTTCTGCTGCTTCACGGATATGATCGACGATGGGTTTGCCAGCCACCATGCAGTAGATGCCGCCATCCTTAATCGGAATAGAACCATCCACCACCAGCACATACTTACCTTTGTACTGCTCAATAGCGCGGTGTTTGTTCTCTTCCGCCTGCTCACCAAAAGCGGCCGACAGTACCTCGTGGTACTCGAGCGAAATGGTATTCAGGAGCAAGTTTTCAATCGTCGGGTGAGTCGCACGCAGCAGGGATTCGGTACAACCTGTACACTCCTGAGCGCCAATCCACAGCACCGGCGGACGTTGCGCGGAGCCAAGGGATTGCGCAATCTCTGCGGCAGCGGAATCCGCTAGCCCCATCGATGCGGCAAGTGCTGCACATAACTTCATAAAATCACGGCGATTAACGCCATGATGGGAAATCATTACATTTTCCCCAGTCATTTTTTATTATTCTCCTGTAACCAGAACGGAGCTTACCCAATGGATTTCGAAAAGCAGGTACACGACTGCCTCGCGTACTCCCGAAAACTGATGTGGATAAGTCTGGTAGAGTAAGCAAGATAGCCGACGCACCTGCAACTTCAACGGTGTGGGGTATAACACACAACATGTGTACGGGTATGGTAATGAGGAAATTCATTTAACAGACTTGATCTTCATCAAGCAGCGGAACATTAGCCTGCTTATTTCTGTTATAAGTGTGATTGTTTACGCATCATCCTTTTATTTTATTTACTCACACAGAATTTAAATGAGAAATAATCTCAATAACTAATTATCACTATTTTCCGCATGTTACAAAACCGCTGCTTAATCGATCAACCCTTAAAACAAAAAAATCAATTTATTGATTTTTAACAAAAAAATATACCCCCTCTATCTTTTTAGAATTTATCTAATTTCTCTGGTTTAAGACGATCAACATAGAATCTTCCAATATTATATTTAAATAATTTAGTTAAATAAAAATCTTTAGCATGAATTTTTTGAATCACATCACAACGCGAAATATATCGCTCATGTACGGGAAAAGACAAAATGGCACCGATCACCTACGGGTGGCTGGCAAAAATAATAAATAACCGTAACTATAACCCTAAGGGAGTAGGTGAGAAACGTCACCAACCTCTACAAACAGGGATGGAGGCAGTGATTGCAAGATCCTACGTATTATGATGCGGCGAATACGAGACTATAAAAAGAGAGAGGAGGTTATACGGCACACCCGCTGCGCACCAGTCGTTGCACACAGCGGGGTCACAGAGGCGATGGATTACTCAATACCCTGACTACGCAGGTACTCTTCATAACTGCCGGTAAAATCGACCACTTTGTTCGGCGTAATTTCCAGTACGCGCGTGGCCAGTGAACTGACGAACTCGCGGTCATGGGAGACAAACAGCAGGGTTCCCTGATAGAGCTCCAACGCCATGTTAAGCGCTTCGATGGATTCCATATCCAGGTGGTTGGTTGGCTCGTCCATCACCAGTATGTTGGGGCGCTGCATCATCAGCTTACCAAACAGCATACGGCCTTTTTCGCCGCCAGAAAGCACTTTCACTTTCTTCTTGATATCGTCCTGACCAAACAGCAAGCGCCCCAGTACGCTACGTACTGCCTGCTCGTCATCCTTTTCCTGCTTCCACTGGCTCATCCAGTCAAATACGCTTAGATCGCCATCAAATTCATATTCGTGATCCTGAGCGTAGTAGGCAATGTTGACATTTTCAGACCATTTGACGGTGCCTTTATCCGCCGCCAACTCGCCCACCAGGGTTTTCAGCAGCGTGGTTTTACCAATCCCGTTGGTCCCCAGGATGGCGACCTTCTCACCGACTTCAATCAACAGGTTAAGACCAGAGAACAGTGGACCGTTATCAAAACCTTTCGCCAGCGCTTCCACTTCTAACGCGTTACGGAACAATTTCTTGTCCTGATCAAAGCGGATAAAAGGGTTCTGGCGGCTGGAGACTTTCACTTCATCAAGCTGAATTTTTTCGATTTGACGTGCACGAGACGTTGCCTGACGTGATTTCGATGCGTTGGCGCTAAAGCGACTGACGAAAGATTGCAGTTCAGCAATTTGCGCTTTTTTCTTGGCATTGTCTGACAACAGACGTTCGCGCGCCTGCGTAGCTGCCGTCATGTATTCGTCGTAGTTTCCGGGATAAACGCGCAATTCACCATAATCCAGATCCGCCATGTGGGTACACACCATATTCAGGAAGTGACGGTCGTGGGAAATGATGATCATGGTGCTGTTGCGTTCGTTTAGCACATTTTCCAGCCAACGAATCGTGTCGATATCCAGGTTGTTGGTCGGTTCATCGAGCAGCAAAATATCAGGATTGGAAAACAACGCCTGCGCCAACAGTACGCGCAGTTTCCAGCCAGGAGCGACTTCACTCATCAGACCGTAATGCTGCTCCAGCGGGATCCCAACGCCTAACAGCAGTTCCCCTGCGCGGGATTCTGCACTATAACCGTCCATTTCGCCGTATTTGACTTCCAGATCGGCAACTTTATAGCCATCTTCTTCGCTCATTTCCGGCAACGCGTAAATGCGATCGCGCTCTTCTTTTACCGTCCAGAGTTCCGCGTGTCCCATGATTACGGTATCCAGCACGCTGAAATTCTCAAACGCAAACTGATCCTGACGCAGCTTACCCAGGCGCTCGTTGGGATCGAGAGCCACGTTGCCGCCACTCGGCACCAGATCGCCACCGAGGATCTTCATAAATGTGGATTTACCGCAACCGTTAGCACCAATCAACCCGTAGCGGTTGCCGTTGCCAAACTTGACGGAGATATTTTCGAAAAGCGGCTTGCTGCCAAACTGCATCGTAATGTTGTTACTTAATAGCAAAGGATATACTCTTATCAGAATGTGATTTTGGGCACATTATGACACAAGAGAGCGGCAGGATCGCCTATCGTGTGTACGTTTTCAGGCAGTCGATAGGTGATGGTCAGAGAAGACGGGCAGAAATCGCAGTAGCACACCGCAGCAAGAATAAGCTGGAACACCCCCACAAGCACTCACAAAAGCTGAATATTACGGTTTGTAAGCAGATAAACGCCCCTCTCCAGTACGCTATTAAACTCAATAAAAATCATATATCTCATTGATATTAAACTTATTTTTAACTAACCAGTCCCATGCATCACTGAATGATGCGCTAAGTCGTTCAGAAAACAACCAGCACAGGGTGATATACGATCCAAGGTATTCTGAACCCCTATTACTGTAAGTACAGTTGCCGTCATAGGGCTGGCTAAGAAAAACAAAATATTCGTAGCACCTAGCGTGGCGACGAGGGTAATTACTATAATGTTCTAAGACCTACCTGTTGTTTTTACTGAGGAAGTACAAAATCTTCCTTATACAACTCAAGTTAACAAATCGTTTCGCAAGATTATTATTTGACAGCATAAAACAGGGATTCATTAACAATAATTAAGCATTATAAATTTATCTTAGTGTTATCTACGACATTTCAAGAAACGATTAAATGTGGTTAACATCATGAATTATAGAAAAGAAAAATGGTTGTTCAGCGGTATTGATAGCGAAAGCATTTATGAGATGTACAACAAAAAAGTGATTGTTCCCTTAATGTTATTCTCAAGTGCAC
The DNA here is from genome assembly GCA_964293225.1 of uncultured Symbiopectobacterium sp. Lineage (GTDB taxonomy): Bacteria > Pseudomonadota > Gammaproteobacteria > Enterobacterales > Enterobacteriaceae > Symbiopectobacterium. Next base: position 17,552 of record CAXYYB010000006.1, read on the forward strand.
TTATCGTGATTGTCATCGGGATGGTGATTTGGATTGGAAACTGGCAAACCTCGTCTGCACAGCGAATTGAAGAGTCGTTAGCGTTGAGCGCTATCAATCAACGGCTTTCTTCTCTCATTAAGACCGTTGATGATTACGCCACATGGGATGATGCGAACAACAAGATTTCAGACCTCGAATGGGCTAATGAAAATATAGCCATTGCTGTTTTAGGAAAGTATCAATTTACGCTAACCGCTGTTATTGATTCTCATGGGAAGGTTATTTTTTCCTCTTTTAATGGAGAAAGACACACTGAAACGCTAGATGATTTAATGGGTGACGGATTAACGAGCATATTAGAGAAACTTGAAAACTCAAAAACAGCCTCTCAGTGGCAGTTACACAGAATTACTGACAGGCTCTCGGGTATACTCATTATTCAAGACCAACCTTTTCTGACTGTGGCCTCTGAGATAAGACCGTTTTCTACACTTAAAAACAGTTCAAACGATCATGACAAAAAATACCTTATTTTTGCTGAACCGATGGGACAAGAACAACTTTCCAGCTTGTCAAAGATATATAACTTGCCAGCATTACGCGTTACAAATAAAAAACCTTCTCCACCTTATATCCCACTAAAAGCAATCAACGATGAGCATACCTTCTTTCTTTCCTGGGAGAGAAACCATCTAGGGAAAGACATGAGCAGCAAAGTCGTTCCCATATTACTGGTTGTTTTTGTTATTTTATTTTTCATCTCCATATTGTCATTGCATAGCATCCGACGACTCTCTGAAATTATTAAAGAAAGCAAAAAAAAATCTTTTCTTGACTCATTAACAAACTTACCCAACAGATCATTGCTACTGATAACCTTAGACACACTCACATCCCGAGAAAAAGTTAGAGAATTCGCTGTTGCATACTTAGACCTGGACGGATTCAAGACAGTCAATGATAATTTTGGACACTATATTGGTGATGAAGTATTAAAAGAAACATCTCAACGTATATTATCTATTATTAACCCCGGTGATATGCTTTCTCGGCAAGGGGGAGATGAGTTTGTTCTTATCTATTCTGGTGGAATTGATAAACTAAAGGAATTTTCAGAGCGATTAATCGCTGAGGTAAAAAAACCAATAAAAAGAGAGGGTTTTGTTATACAAATTGGTGTTTCAATCGGTATAGCCCTATACCCCAATCATGCTCTCACCGCGACAGAACTCCTGAAAAAAGCCGATATAGCACTTTATCAATCAAAAAACTTTAATAAAGGAACAGTACAGTTTTATGATGAAAAAAACATAATGATAACGCCAACTCACACATAGCGCAGACGCGTTTTTATCATTAACCGTGGTGATGTTGTTGATGCTTAACACGGCATTGACTCAACTAACAAGTGTGATTTAACGTGCAGTGTGCCACACCGGATAAAAATGGCCATGCGCCCTCTGGCGCATGGCTCGCCTACGGCTTCGAATACAGCAGAGCCAACTTACCGTCGGGGTTATTCAGCTTGTTCAATTTTTTATGATTAACCTCACTCAGTTGCCCCAATTGGCTCAAGGTCGGCGAAGCAGAATTGGGTAAGGTATGGGTTTGTGGTGATGCCTGAGCCAGAAGCTGTGCCGCCTTTTGCAACAGCGCAAAATAGGCCTGCTGTGTTGCCGTATCCGCAGGCGTAATCGCCATCTGGCTTTTCAGCCAGGCGCCCAGATAAAACTCTAGAAACGGGGGGGACTGTTCTGGCCGTTCATACGCAATACCGCGTAAGAAATAGAGCACGGAGCGATAGGGATCGTCCTGCATGACGTCGATACCCACTTGAGTGGGCAATTCCAGCGGTGCAATCTTGCCTGTAGGTCCCTCTAACCACACCAGATGATGCTGTTGCATGTAATCCCAGAACACTGCCATTGAGGATAAATGGCGCAAATCATCGGTAATGCGCAGCGACAGCGTGATATCGCTATCCGGCGTGCTGGCACGTAATGCGCTCACAGTGTGGTGGCCATCCGTTAGGTAAACCTGACCATCCGGGGCAATCACAGCCGATTTTACCGCATCGGGCTGTGCCCCGGCCGGTTTCGCGCAGCGAAAACTCGTGGTGGAGGCAAGGGTCGACGAGTCCGAGAAGTCAGCCACTTTTCCCGCCCCTTCTCCCTTACAGAAATCATCAAATAGCGCGCGGGGTTTTTGTCGGTAGTGGGCGAGATCGTAGGCAACTTCAGCCTTGCCTATCGCGGGTTGGGTAGGGTGAATGGCTGACGCTTTCACAGTAATCAGCGTCGCGTCGGCAAATACTGCCCCACTCCAGGTTGCCATCAACATCACAATACCCGTGGCGATCCAAGTGGCACGCCCGTGTGATGGGCGCATGCATTGCAAATGACTTTGCTTCATAAAACCTCAAGATGGAAGACATTGACCCAACAGATCAGCACAGTAGAATCATATGCTATCGGATGGCAAGACTTTCACTGCATCCTCCCGATGCACACCACATAAAATAACAGCAGGGAGCTTCCATGTTGCACACACTACACAGACTGCATCGCCCGCCACATCTCACATTGGTATTACAAGAAGAGCACGATGCCCCAGCGCTGTTTTCTCTGATACAACAGGAAAAGGCGCGTCTGCGCCACACTCTAGCCTGGCCAGACAGAGTGCAACACGTCGAGGATACCCTGACAACCATCAGAAAAAACCGCGCAGATTTTTTTGCCGGACGCTCAGCGGTCTATCTCATCCGCTGGCAGGGAGAAATGGCCGGTATGGCATCCTTTAACAGCCTGAACGCTTCTCAGGGTGAGATTGGTTATTGGATGGCTGAACGCTTTCAAGGGCAAGGCATCGCCTCGCAGGCGATCCAGTTGTTAATCGATTCATTCGCCGATGCGGCCATACTGGACACCTTCATCATCAAGGCTGCCACAGTGAATACGCGCAGCAATGCGCTGGCTCAACGCTTGGGTTTTGTGTTTATCGAGCGCCTACTCGCAGCAGAAAAAATTGGGGATAACGTTTACGATCAAAACCGTTATCGCTTACAGCGCACGGTATCGCGATAAGTTGACGCACGCCTTGTTGGCAAAAAATGGTGATATTCGTCACAAAAATGTTGAAACGTCGTTCTCTATAGGTTACTCTTTAAAACGTGATAAACATCACATTTATTAACTAACCCAAGGAGACTGATTATGAAAATGTTCCGCGATATCAGTAAATTCTTCAAAAAAATGGGGAATGTCTATGTCAGCTACTGCGAACGTATCGGCTCAATCATCAGCCCGTTCTGATAACAACTACTTTCCTCACTAAGGCCGCTTTTTCTCACTAGGCGGCCTTTGTTTTTCTCTCCGTTCACGCCCCCATTCTGCCAAAATCCGCTTATAACTGACTGGTTTATTTGATTGCGATCTCACTGCGATTATCTCGTTTCCCCTGCCGCATGTTCATTCCCTATCCTTAAACCTGTTCACTCTGGGTATTCACACAAGGAAGCGCAATGAGCAAGGTACAACAACAAGATATAGAGCGATTAATCACTCTGCTGGGTGGAGCCAATAATATTGTCACACTCACTCACTGTGTTACCCGCTTGCGTTTAGTGCTGCAAGACCCTGCCCTAGCCGATGCCAAAGGTATTGAAATGCTACCGATGGTCAAAGGTTGCTTCATCATTACCGGGCAGTTTCAGGTGGTGATCGGCACTGATGTGGGCGATTATTTTCAGGCAATTAGCGCGCGCACTGGCAAGGATAAAGCCAACAAAGAGAGTGTACGCCAGTCGGCACGCAATAACATGACAGTTCTGGAACGCGGAATCTCTCACTTTGCTGAAATTTTCTTCCCGCTACTGCCTGCACTCATCAGCGGCGGGCTGATTCTGGGTTTACGTAACGTGATTGGCGATATTCCGTTTTCTGACGGACAAACCCTGATCCAACGCCACCCTATCTGGCAATCACTGTATGACTTTCTCTGGCTGTTGGGTGAGGCCATCTTCTTCTACCTTCCGGTCGCGATTTGCTGGTCGGCCGTGCGGAAAATGGGGGGAACACCAGTATTAGGCATCATCCTTGGCATTACCCTGGTGTCACCGCAGTTGATGAATGCCTACCAGATAGGCCAGCAAGTCCCAGATGTTTGGGACTTTGGCTGGTTTGCCATCGAAAAGGTGGGCTATCAAGCACAAGTTATTCCATCGCTGCTGGCTGGGATTACGCTGGCGATGATCGAGACGCGGTTGAAACAATGGGTGCCTGATTCACTCTATCTGGTCGTCGTCCCTGTCACCGCCCTACTGGCTTCCGTTGCACTGGCGCATGCGGTGATTGGCCCGTTTGGCCGCCTGATCGGTGACGGCGTCGCCTGGGTGGTGAAGGGACTGATGACCGGCAGTTTCGCACCAATAGGTGCCGCACTGTTTGGATTTCTCTACGCGCCGTTGGTCATCACCGGCGTGCACCAAACGACACTCGCCATTGATATGCAAATGATTCATAGCATGGGAGGGACTCCGGTATGGCCGCTGATTGCCTTATCAAATATAGCCCAAGGTTCCGCCGTTATTGGCATCATTATTATTAGTCGCCGACACAACGAGCGAGAGGTTTCTGTGCCAGCGGCACTGTCTGCCATGCTGGGAGTCACTGAACCGGCCATGTACGGCATCAATCTGAAATACGGCTTCCCGATGCTGTGCGCCATGACGGGTTCAGCCCTGGCAGGGTTGCTGTGCGGACTTTTCGGCGTCACAGCGAACGGTATTGGCGTTGGCGGTTTACCAGGTATTTTATCCATCAAGCCCACGTTTTGGGGCATTTATTTGGCGGCAATGGCGATTGCCATTGTGATACCCGCGCTGTTAACCATGCTGGTCTATCGTCGTAAACTGCGCAACGCGACGTTACCTTTCCAGTAAACAAAGGCTGGGCGCATTGCCCAACGGGTAATTGCGTCCTATAACTAGCGTACAGGTAAAGCGTAAACGGATAATGGTATGACAGCACCGCTTCCCTGGTGGCGCACTGGCGTCATCTATCAAATCTATCCCAAAAGCTTTCAGGACAGCACCGGTTCTGGCACCGGAGACCTGCAAGGCATTATTTCGCGCCTTGCGTATCTGCAACAATTAGGTGTCGATGCGCTGTGGCTAACGCCAGTGTATCCCTCACCGCAGGTGGATAATGGTTACGACGTTGCGGACTACTGCGACATCGATCCCGCCTATGGCACGATGCACGATATGGAAACGCTGATCGCGCAAGCACACGCGCGCGGCATGCGTATCATTATGGACATGGTGTTTAACCATACGTCTACGCAGCATCCCTGGTTTGTGCAGGCACAAACGCCTGACAGCGACTATCACGCGTTTTACTACTGGCGCCCAGGAACAGAAGCATCTCCGCCCAACAACTGGCGTTCAAAATTCGGCGGTAGCGCCTGGCAGTGGCATGCCCCCAGCCAGCAACATTACCTGCATCTGTTTGCGCCGCAACAGGCCGACTTGAACTGGGAGCACGCGCCGGTACGAGAGGCGTTGCAGGCAGTTTGTCACTTTTGGGCAGACAAGGGAGTGGATGGCCTGCGTCTGGATGTGATCAATCTGGTGTCAAAGCAGCAGGATTTCCCTTCAGATAGCGAAGGGGACGGCCGACGCTATTACACCGATGGGCCACGCATGGTGGAATTTCTTCACGAATTCAACCGCGCCGTATTTTCACCGCACGGACTCATGACCGTCGGTGAAATGTCTTCGACCTCGTTAGAGAACTGTCTACATTATGCCCCACTGACAGGCAGTGCATTGTCAATGACGTTTAACTTCCATCATCTAAAAGTAGATTATCCGGGCGGAGAAAAGTGGACGCTGGCAGCCCCAGATTTTGTCACGTTGAAAGCGTTGTTCAATACCTGGCAACGCGGGATGCATAATAAGGCCTGGAGTGCCTTGTTCTGGTGTAACCACGATCAGCCACGCATTGTTTCTCGCTTTGGCGATGAGGGTGACTACCGCACACCGTCAGCCAAAATGTTGGCAATGGTGCTGCACGGCATGCAGGGTACCCCCTATATTTATCAAGGGGAAGAGATCGGTATGACCAACCCCGGCTATGACACCATTGAGCACTATCGTGATATAGAAAGCCTAAATATCTACGCGGAGCATCTCGCCAAAGGTGAAACGCCAGCGCAGGTGTTGCGCATTCTTGCCCAAAAATCACGCGATAATGGACGCAGCCCGATGCAGTGGTCAGCTGCGCCATCGGCAGGTTTTACGTCAGGTACGCCCTGGATATCCCCCGGAGCAGGTTACAAGGAGATCAACGTAGCGCAGGCACTTTCCGATCCACACTCGGTGTTTTACACCTACCAACGGTTGATCGCCCTGCGTAAAGCGCTTCCTCTGCTGACCTATGGCGACTATCACGACCTGGCCCCTGCGCATCCAACCGTTTGGTTCTATCGCCGACGCTGGCAGGGACAGCAGTTGCTGGTGCTCGCCAACCTGAGCCGGGAAATACAGTATTACGTGCTACCAAACCAAACGCCCCCTCAGAACTGGCGTCTGTTGCTGAGCAACTATGACGATCCTCCCGTGCATCCTGCATCACTAACGTTGCGCCCTTATGAGGCGATTTATTGGCTGTCTGATACCGAACTCTGAGGATGAAGGCCACGGTTTACTCTTTCAGCACGGCGAAAAGCCTCAGCGATAAATCACCACAGTGGTCGGGCACCGAGATAGCACAATGCCCGGAAGCCAGCGCATCCCGCACGCAGGAATGCTCAAGGTCGACGCTAAAGCAGAGATTTTCCCAATTCAGAGGAATGACCGCCGGAACATGGTTAACCGGTTGTAACGGTTTATCTTGGCGGGCTGAAGCTTGGCGCACACGGATGGCATGCCGTGTGCCAACTTCACACTGCGTCATGATATGCGCGCGTAGCCGGGGCGAGGGCCAGGAAGAGCGTGCCAGAAGATAAATCTCAGAGACGGAATCCAGATTATGCGGTGGTAACTGCCCGACCCACAGATGATCTTTTTCACGCTTCAGCGCGATCCCCACCGCTCTGGCAGGAATACAGATTTCAAGTAACGCACTGAGCAATGAAAAGAGAGACGAAAACACCCCCGCGAGGCGAGAATGGTCATAGCGGGGAATATCAGCCGCACTCCACGCCTGCGTGTAGGGCAACAGCGGCCCAGCTAATTTAACCAGTTCGCGATAGACCAATTCTGGATGCACTGCGGTTGCCAGGTTGACACCACTTAGCACGGACTCGTAGCGATTTAGCACATTCAACAGCCAAAACAGCGGGATATCAGGCTGTCCCTGCTTTTTGGGGAGGTCATGACGCAGCGCAAGTAGGCGGCGACGTTTGATGCGAGAAAGTGACAACAGTTGCTTCGACTGCGCTACCAGCATCGGCGAGGAGGAAAACGTGAGCAGTGGGGGAATGAACGAGGAATCGATTTCCCAACGCCCTTGCGCATTGCGATTAAGTCGCGCAATGGGATAGGTTTGATAATCATGGTTTTCATCAACGTTAAAGCGTACACAAATTGCCGATCTCTCGCCCACACCGTTTTCTCGAGGTTCACTATCCGGTGTGTTCACGCTATACGCTAATGCAGGCGGTTCCTGCGCACGAAAATGGCGAGGTAACCGATCGTGCTGACGCTCGCTGGACGGAAGCGCCAACAGCACATCCACCTGTTGCAGGTGCTGTGCCAAACGTTGTTCCAACGGTACTGCACAAGAAAGCGCTGACAAACCGGCAGAGTCAATCCAACTGCCGTCGGGCAAACACAGGCGCAGTTGCTTTAGCGCTAAGGACTGCTGCTGCATTGCCTCTTCATCTAGTTGTAACGCTTCAACCCCCCATGCATTTGACAATGATTGAGGTAAGGTGTGTGTGCGGCTCAGTCTGTTCTGCTTCAAGGTAAGCATAGATGGCCGGGAAGAAAGCAAGGTGCCTCTGTTCCATCGAGGCCTTGGCGTCTTCATGCTTGATGGTTCTCCTCAATATCTTCATGCATTTGGCAATGCCGGTTTATGCAACAACGTATCTCAACCGACGTGTATGATGATAATACCTACATCAGCCGCGAATCTCGGCAGTAATGCACTTATCCGTTAGTGATATTATTTACAGGTAAGAGTAACGTTAATGACGGCAACACAGTAGCAGATATGGTAGCTTGGAAGAAACAAAATCACCCACAGAAAAAAGAAATGAGAATCTTCGCCATTCAAAAAGATATTTAGCATCGATAAAAAAGTGGCGGACTTATTTCATTGCAACCCCACTATATAATAACAGCAAGATAATATTTTTTTGAATATAGTCAGCAGATTAAGAAAGCTCAAAAAACAGCACGGTAATAATCACATTATCACCGTACCCATTGAAAAATAACGTTAGCGGCGCGCCAGCAGCAGACCAAGCACAAGCCCTAACGATGCCCCTACGCCTACGCTGTGCCACGGTTTTTTATGCACATAGCCATCCGCACGATTCGCGACTTGTTTCGCTTTTACATAATAACTGTCGGAGATACCTAATCTTGATTTAACTTCCAATAGGGCATTCTCCGCATTTCCCTTCAAAGTAATATAAGCTTCATCTGCACTATCACCAGAATAACGCAATATATCGTCCAATGTATCGGCCAATAATTTAGCGTCGTCTTCAATACGAATATCTTCAGCAGGTTGTTTTTTCTCAGCCATAATCTACTCCATGTTATTTCACACAACGGTAGATTAACTATAGTCAAGTTCTCAGCCTGTTAGTGCCTTAATGACCACAGATCATTCTTAAAAATAGAAATAACGGTAAGCAGCAGATCTACATGGCCCTCTCACGCGCAGAAAAAAGCCGCCGCAACCGGAAAAGGCTGCGGCGGCTTTATCGCGCAACGTTAGTGCATTACATCAACGGCTGCGCCATCTGCACCAGTGAAATCAGCGGCTGCGGATACAGGCCCAGCAGCAGCACCGCAATGGCGGAAATCAACACCACCACGCCGCCTGCGGTTAGCGCCCAGTTATTGGGCGTATCACGCTGACGTTCTTGCGGTGCGGTAAGATACAGGCTAACCATAACACGCAGATAGTAGTAAAGGCCGATAGCACTCCCCACCACCACCGCACCTGTCAGCCACCACTGCTTGGCATCGACACCCACGGCCAACACGTAGAATTTACCGAAGAAACCCAGCGTCATCGGGATACCGGCCAGAGAGAGCATCATCACCGTCATGACCGCAGACAGAATCGGTTTGTGCCAGAACAGTCCGCGATAAGAGAACAGAGAATCCGCGTCCGGGCCACGGTACGGGCTGGACATCAGGCTGACAACCCCGAAGGCCCCCAGGCTGCTGAACAGGTAGCCTGCCAGATAGACGCCCACGGTTTCCAATGCCAACTGGTGAGTTTGCACCGCAATCAGTGCCACCAGCAGGTAGCCGAGGTGAGCAATGGAAGAGTAACCGAGCAGACGCTTGATGTTGCTTTGCGCCACCGCCATCAGGTTACCAAACAGGATGGAGGCAAACGCGATCACACCCAGTGCCGTTCTCACCGAGTCACCGTCAACCATCGGTGCATAGAGGAACAGACGCATGACTGCACCAAAAATGGCGATCTTGCTGGCGGTCGCCAGGAAGGTCGACACCGGCGCCGGGGCACCTTGATACACGTCCGGCGTCCAGAGGTGGAACGGCACCAACGAGAGTTTGAACCCCAAACCGACAATCATCATGCCGAGACCGGCCAGCAACAGTGGCTCATGCAGCGTACGATCCGCCATCCGTGCGCCCAGGCTGGCAAAGCTCAGACTTCCCGAATCCGCATACACCAGCGCCATCCCAAACAGCAGGAAGGAAGAGGCGGCAGCAGAAAGCAGCATGTACTTGATGCCCGCTTCCAGTGAGCGACGCTGACGAAAAGCATAACTCACCAGACCGAATAGCGGCAGAGAGATAAGTTCAATACCGATGAACAGCGACGCCAAATGGTTAGCGCTCGCCAGCAGAACACCGCCCAGTGCGGCAATCGCCACCAGCAGATAAAACTCGTCGCGGTTATCTGGATAGCCTTCCAGCCACGGGTAAGCGAACGTGCAGGTCGCCAGGCTGGCAAGCAGTACCAAGGCGGTGTAGAACATCGAGAAACCGTCTACCCGCAGCAGCGGCGTCACGTCCATCGGACCGGCGTTACCCACCAGAATCAGCGAGAATAACGCAATGTTAAGACCGATCACCGTGACAGTGGCGTTGAAGAAATGGTTGCGTCGCCACGCAATGCACAGCATCACAACCACGGCGGTCAAACCGACGATTAACAGCGGCAGAAGCGCGACCAGGTGTTGAAGAGTTATTGTCATGGCGAATTACGGCCTTGTCGTTGAAAGTGTTGAATCAGTCACTGATGACATAAACCAATGCTGGATATTAGCCATTGCCGCATCAGACGTATTCAGGATGGTCTGCGGGAACAACCCGAGCAGCACCAGCAATACCACCAGCAACATCACCATCGACAATTCACGGGTGGACAGCCCCGGTAGTTTTTCCTCAGATTTTGGCGTGCCATAGTAAGCGCGTTGCATCATCACCAGCGAGTAGACGGAAGCAAACACCAGACCGAAGGTCGAAATCACGGTGATCACCGGCACCACTGGGTAGCTACCGAACAGAATCATAAACTCGCCGACGAAGTTGCCGGTGCCCGGCATCCCCAGGGTCGCCACCGCAAAGAACAGCGACAGCGCGGGCAAGAAACGAATGCGCGCCCACAAACCGCCCATCTGGCGCAGATCGCGCGTATGCAGACGCTCGTAAAGCTGACCGCACAGAATAAACAGACCCGCGGCGGAAAGCCCGTGCGCAATCATCTGAATAACCGCCCCCTGATACGCCAGGTGGCTACCGGAGTAAATAGCGATCATCACAAAGCCCATATGAGACACCGAGGTGTAAGCAATCAGGCGCTTGATGTCGGTCTGCATAAACGCCATCCAGGCGCCGTAGAAGATACCGATAACGCCCAGCCACATCGCGATAGGCGCAAACTCATGGGACGCATTGGGGAACAGCGGCAGGCTGAAACGCAGCAGACCGTAGGCTGCCGTTTTCAGCAAGATACCTGCCAGGTCGACAGAACCCGCCGTCGGCGCCTGACTGTGCGCATCCGGCAACCAGCCGTGCAACGGCACCACGGGCATCTTCACCGCAAAGGCGATAAAAAAGCCCAGCATCAGCATATATTCCACGCCGCGCGACATTGGGGTGTGTAACAGTTCAGTGTAGCTAAAGGTCCACACACCGGTGGCATCATGATGCACAAACACCAGCGCCAGAATGGCAATCAGCATGATGAGACCGCTGGCCTGGGTGTAGATAAAGAACTTGGTGGCCGCGGTAATACGCGTTTTCCCATCGGAACCTTTGTGCCCCCACAGTGCGATGAGGAAATACATCGGCACCAGCATCATCTCCCAGAAGAAGAAGAACAGGAACATGTCAATCGCCAGGAACACGCCGATCACGCCACCCAGGATCCACAGCAGGTTCAGGTGGAAGAAGCCCTGATAACGCTGGATTTCATTCCACGAACACAGGATTGCCAACACCCCCAGCAGGCCGGTCAGCACCACCATCAACAGCGACAACCCATCCAACGCCAAGTGAATACCGATACCGAAGCGCGGGATCCACGACACGTTGTATTCAGACTGCCAGAGCGGCACATCAGCCTGCGCCGTTAAAGAGTACCCACCCTGCAACCAAAGCAGCAGTGACAGCACCAGCGTTAATCCCATCGATATCAGTGCGATCCAGCGTGGCGCACGGGTGCCGAAGCGCTCGAGCTGCCAGCACAGCAGGCCGCCGATAAAGGGGAGAAGTATTAGCCAAGGTAGTAGCATGGCGTTTTGCGTCCCTAATTTTAAGAAATCTGAAAACTTGCTGTGACGGAAGCCATCATTCTTTGTCTTCCGCCCTGCGCATTATTACTGCGTATCGCTCATCGCGTTTACCCTGAGGCACATCGCCATCAGCTAAACTGTAACAATGCCAGCACCACAACCGCCCCTACGCCCATTGACGCAACATACCAGCGCAGTTGACCATTCTGACTAACGGCCAACCCTTTGTTGCCCCAACGCACCACCACGGCAGGCAAGCCCATCATCGCGTTCAACGGATCGCGCTGTAGCAGTTTGGCAATCGCCAGATACGGTTGTACGAAGACTTTGTCATACAGCCAGTCAAATCCCCAGGCGTGGAACCACCAAGTGGAGAAGAAGCGACCCGGTGCACTCTGCGCTACGCTGGTCACAAACTGGCGTTTACCCAGCCACAGAACAGCAGCCAGCAGAATACCGGCAATCGCCACCACGCCAGACGCGATTTCAAGCGTCAAGGTACGGTCATGACCGAGTTCCGTGGTTTGCGGCAGCACACCGTGCAACGGCGGCACAATCAGCGCCCCCACGAACGTGGAGAGCACCATCAGCACCAGCAACGGAATATGGTGAGACAGCCCTTTACCGGCGTGCGCTTTGGTTTTCGCTTCGCCGTGGAACACGATGAAAATCATGCGGAAGGTGTACAGCGACGTCATAAACGCCCCGGCCAGCCCCGCCATCATCAGATCCATATGGCCGTTAGCCCAGGCACCCGCCAAAATTTCATCTTTACTGAAGAAGCCTGCGGTAACCAACGGCAGTGCCGCCAGCGCCGAGCCGCCAATCAGGAAACTGACGTACACCAGCGGAATGGTTTTACGCAGCCCGCCCATCTTGAAGATGTTCTGTTCGTGATGGCAGGCAAGAATCACCGAGCCGGAGGCCAGGAACAGCAATGCTTTAAAGAAAGCATGCGTCATCAGGTGGAAAATCGCCGCGTCCCACGCCTGCACGCCCAATGCCAGGAACATGTAACCAATCTGGCTCATGGTGGAATAGGCCAACACGCGTTTGATGTCGCTCTGTACCAGTGCGGCAAATCCTGCCAGCACCAGCGTCACGGCCCCGACAATGCCCACCAGATGCAATACATCCGGTGCCATCAGGAACAAGCCGTGCGTACGGGCAATCAGATAAACCCCTGCCGTTACCATGGTGGCGGCGTGGATCAGTGCAGAGACCGGCGTCGGGCCTGCCATCGCATCCGCCAGCCAGGTTTGCAGCGGCAACTGAGCCGATTTACCCACCGCGCCACCCAGCAACATCAGCGTTGCCCAGGTGATCGCCGGAGACCCTTCTGCCAGTTTCTGCGGTGCCAACACCATCAGTTCGCGGAAATTGAGCGTGCCCAACTCTTTGAACAGGATGAACAGCGCAAAGGCCAGGAACACGTCACCGACGCGCGTCACGACGAAGGCTTTCATCGCCGCCGCACCGTTCTTCGGATTGGTGTAGTAGAAGCCGATCAGCAGATAACTGCACAGCCCTACCCCTTCCCAGCCGAGGTACATCAGCAGCAGGTTATCCGCCAACACCAGAATTACCATGCTGGCAATAAACAGGTTGGTGTAAGCGAAGAAGCGGGAGTAGCCCTCTTCACCACGCATATACCAAGAGGCAAACAGGTGGATAAAGAAGCCAACGCCCGTCACCACTGACAGCATGGTAAGAGACAGGCCATCCAGCGCCAGACGAAAGGCAATGTCAAAGTTGCCTACCGCCATCCAGGTCCACAGATGTTGCGTGAAAAACGTGACGCCACCTTCATGGTGCTGCGCAAAGAAATCCATCGCAACCCAGCAGGTGGTCAATGCGGCCAACCCGATAGACCCCACGCCCACGGTCGCGGCGGTGTTTTCCGACCAGCGACCGCGTGAAAATGCCAACAGCAAAAAGCCGAGCAGCGGGAATAATATGGTTAAGTAGAGTAAGTTCATCCGCGCATCTCACTGACAGTATCGATATTCAGGGTATGACGACGGCGATACATCTGGAGCAACAGCGCCAGACCAATGCTGGCTTCCGCTGCCGCCAGCGTGATCGCCAGAACATACATCACCTGCCCATCCGCGTGCCCCCAATAGCTGCCGGCAACCACAAACGCCAGCGCGGCGGCATTGATCATCACTTCCAGACTAATCAGCATAAACAAAAGGTTACGCCGAATAATCAGGCCAGTCAGGCCGATAAAGAATAAAATGGCAGCCAAAGCTAACCCATGTTGTAACGGGATCATGCACGCTCCTCCGCCAGTTTTTTCTCTGTCTCTTCTTTAGCCTGGCTATCGACCATCTTGTCCTCACGGCCCACGTGGAACGCAACCACCAGCCCGGCCAACAGCAGCATAGAGGCCAATTCCACCGCCAACACATAAGGTCCAAACAGCGTGATACCAACGGCTTTGGCATCAATCATGTTCCCTGCAATTTCCGCGCTGCTGATACTGAAAATGGCGCGAACCACGACGAGCAGTAGAACCAGTGCCAGCACCGCCGGGCCGATCCATACGCTCGGTTTCAACCAGGCACTTTCCTGCTGGTCTACGCTATTCAAGTTCAGCATCATCACCACAAACACGAACAGCACCATGATGGCACCGGCATAAACGATGATTTCCACCGCACCGGCAAAATAAGCCCCCAGCGAGAAAAACACGCCGGAGATAGCCAGCAGCGAGACGATTAAATACAACAATGCATGTACGGGGTTAGTGTGAGTAATCACACGTAGGGTCGCCAGAATGGCGATTAACCCCGATGCATAAAACGCGAATTCCATGCTCGGCTCCTTAAGGCAACAGGCCTTTGACATCAATGGGTTTGGCTTCGTTTTCGGCGTCGCCCTTCTCTTTCCCATCGATAGCCATGCCCGCCATCCGGTAGAAGTTGTATTCCGGGTATTTACCGGGCCCAGAGATCAACAGATCTTGTTTTTCGTACACCAGATCCTGGCGCTTGTACTCGCCCATCTCAAAATCCGGCGTCAGCTGAATCGCGGTGGTCGGGCACGCTTCTTCGCAGAACCCGCAGAAAATGCAGCGCGAGAAGTTGATGCGGAAAAATTCGGGATACCAACGACCATCCTTCATTTCCGCTTTCTGCAACGAGATACAGCCGACCGGACAGGCCACGGCGCACAGGTTACAGGCCACACAGCGCTCCTCACCATCCGGATCACGCGTCAGCACAATACGGCCACGGTAGCGCGGTGGTGGGTTAACCGGCTCTTCCGGATACATTTTGGTTTCACGCTTTTTGAAAGCGTTGGACCCGACCATACAGATACTGCGTACCTGGGTACCGAAACCAACCACAATGTCTTTTATCTTCATGGTTCAGTTCCCTTTAGTGTGCGTTGTACAAAATCACGGCCGCCGTCGCCAGCAGATTAAGCAGCGTTAACGGCAAACAGACGGTCCACCCGAAGGTCATCACCTGGTCATAGCGCGGACGCGGCAACGAGGCACGGATCAGGATGAACATCATCATGAAGAAGCCAGTTTTCAGCGCAAACCAAACAAAAGGCGGTAAGAACGGCCCGTGCCAGCCACCGAAAAACAGCGTTACCATCAGCGCCGATACGGTCACGATACCGATATATTCCCCCACGAAGAACAGGCCGAATTTCATACCGGAATATTCGATGTGGTAACCATCCGCCAGTTCCTGCTCCGCTTCCGGTTGGTCGAACGGATGGCGGTGACACACTGCCACACCGGCGATAGCAAAGGTCACGAAACCGAAGAACTGCGGGATAACGTTCCACAAGTGGGCTTGGGATTCAACGATATCGCGCATATTGAACGAGCCCGCCTGTGCCACTACGCCCATCAGCGACAGACCGAGGAACACTTCGTAGCTCAGCGTTTGTGCTGATGCACGCACCGCCCCCAGCAGAGAGTATTTGTTACCGCTCGCCCAGCCGGCGAACAGCACAGCGTACACTGCCAACCCCGCCATCATCAGGAAGAACAGCAAGCCGATATTTAAATCGGCAACGCCCCAGGTCGGCGTGACCGGCACAATGGCGAACGAGAGCAGCAGCGAGGTAAAGGCAATCACCGGTGCCAACGTGAAAATCACGCGGTCGGTAAAGCGCGGCACCCAGTCCTCTTTGAAGAACATCTTGATCATGTCCGCGACCAGCTGCAACGACCCGCCCCAGCCCACGCGGTTTGGCCCGTAACGCCCCTGGAACAGCCCCAGAAGACGACGTTCGCCCATACTCATGAATGCGCCGCAGGTGACTACCACCAGCAGGATCACCACGGCTTTGCCGACGGCGATCAAGGTATCCATAACCTCCGGTGTTAACCAGCTCATTGTGCAGCCTCCCGCAGACTTTCAATGGTTGCCCCTGCCAGCGACGGCGCAATACCCGGGAACCCTAACGGCAATCCGACCTGTCCCTGACGCAAAGCATCGCTCAGGCGCAGCGGCAGACGCAGGGTCTGTCCCTGACAGCGTAGCTCAAGCAGCGCGCCTGCGTTAACACCCAGCAACGCCGCATCGGCAAGACTGACCATCACGTAAGCATCATCCATACGTTGTTGGATAACCGTAGAGCGCTGCGTCATCTCTTCACTGCCGAACAGATGGTAGTAAGGTGCAACGCGCCACTGCCCCGGCTGTGCGTTAAACGCTGCCGGAATAGCGTCGAAATAACCCAGTTCGCCTTCGCCCGCTTCAATCAAACGCACACCCGGATCGCCGTGGCGCAGGTGACCACCCACTTCGTCCTGGAATTTGTTCCACGCCTGCGGCGAGTTCCAACCGGGAGACCAGGCAAACGGAATTTGCTGACGCGCGGCTGTCGGGCTGTTGTTCCCTTCCATCGAGAAGGCGAACATCGTGTCTTTGTCTTGTGGCTGACGCGGTTCATGCACGCTGATATTGGCACGCATCGAGGTGCGGCCACTGGAGCGATTAGGTGAACGCGCCAGTTTCTGCCCGTTGATGCGGAAATTGGCATCCGGCGCAGCGTCTTTGACGCCTGCCAGCTGCGGCAACGCCGCCACACAGGCATCGATCACATGATCCAGTTGCGTCCAATCGACCTTACGGCTCTGGTAAGTGGTCGCCAGTGAATGCAACCAGCGCCAGCTTTCCAACATCACCACGCTGTTATCGTAATAGGCCGGATCGTACACCTGGAAGAAACGCTGCGCGCGGCCTTCCTGATTGATCAGCGTACCGTCGCTTTCAGCAAAGCTGGCGGCAGAGAGGATCAATGACGCTTTATCCATGATCGCAGTGCGCTGATGATCCAACACGATCAGATTGGTGGCTTTAGCCAGCGCCGCATCCACACGCGCCTGAGGGGCGTGACGATAGAGATCGTTTTCCAGCACCACCACGCTATCGGCAGCACCGCTCTCCAACTGGGCCAGTGCATCGTCCAACGAACCGCCGCCAATCATTGACAGACCAATGCTGTTTGCTGCGGAGGCGACAAAGGTCACGCCGACATCAGCACCGCGTTGTTTAAGCGCTTTCGCCACGTTGGCAGCCGCTTCGATAATCGCTTCGCTACCAGAATGGGTACCGGAGATAATCAGCGGTTTTTTCGCACCTGCCAGTGCCTGCACGATGACGTCAACTTTCGGTGCCAGTGAGGCATCCAAATCAGTGACTGCCGGGGCATTTTCATCCAACGCATGAGCGATGGCGAAGCCAAGGCGCGCCTGATCCTCTACCGGTGCGCGGTAGTTCCAGGCAGCGATATCATCCAGACGGGTTTTGTCCACCGAAGTCATAAACAGCGGGTGCTTGGCGTGTTGGCCGATGTTGAGAATGGCCGCAATCTGCCAGTCTGCCACTTTTTGTGCAGCCGCCATTTCACGCGCTTTTCCCTTCACCGCCTGACGCACTGCCAGCGCGATACGCGCGCCGGTTTGGGTCAAATCTTCACCCAACACCAATACGGCGTCATAGCTTTCGATATCACGCAGCATCGGAGTACGTACACCGCTGTCGCGCAACACGTTGAGGATCAGTTGCAAACGCGCCTGCTCACCGTGAGCAATACCGGTGTAGAAGCTTTCCGCACCTACCAGCTCACGCAGCGCAAAGTTGCTTTCTACGCTGGCGCGCGGAGAACCAATACCGATGACGCGTTTTGACTGGCGCAGCACATCGGCCGCCCCTTGCAGCGCCTGATCGGCGTTCAGGGCAATCCAGTCATCGCCACGACGCTGCAATGGCTGACGTGGACGATCTTTCGCGTTGACGTAACCATAACCAAAACGGCCACGGTCACACAGGAAATAGTGGTTCACGCTGCCGTTGTAGCGGTTTTCGATACGGCGCAGTTCGCCGTAACGCTCGCCCGGGCTGGTGTTACACCCGACGCTGCACTGCTGGCAAACGCTGGGCGCAAACTGCATATCCCATTTGCGGTTGTAGCGCGCAGAGTGGGTTTTATCGGTGAACACCCCAGTCGGACACACTTCAACCAGGTTACCGGAAAATTCGCTTTCCAGCACGCCATCTTCAGGGCGGCCAAAGTAGACGTTATCATGGGCACCATACACGCCCAGATCGGTACCACCGGCGTAGTCTTTGTAGTAACGCACACAGCGATAGCAGGCGATGCAGCGGTTCATCTCATGCGAGATAAACGGCCCCAGATCCTGATTGCGGTGGGTACGTTTGGTAAAGCGATAACGGCGGAAGTTATGTCCCGTCATCACCGTCATATCCTGCAAATGACAGTTGCCACCCTCTTCGCAGACTGGGCAGTCGTGCGGGTGGTTGGTCATCAGGAATTCGACGATGGTTTTACGGAACAGTTTGGCTTCCTCATCGTCGATGGCGATAAACGCGCCATCGGTTGCGGGGGTCATACAGGACATGACCAGACGGCCACGCGTGTCCTCCGCATTCTGGTACTGCTTCACCGCGCACAGGCGGCAGGAACCGACGCTACCCAGCGCGGGATGCCAGCAAAAGTAAGGAATATCAAGCCCCAGCGTCAGACAAGCCTCTAGCAGGTTGTCCGAGCCGTTCACCTCATACTCTTTGCCGTCTACATGAATCGTAGCCATAGTCAGCATGCTTCCATAATGGCCCGTGTTGCCACAGGCGCTAATCAAAAATTCTGTAATAAGAGCAGGCTATCCGCCAGCGGAGACGTGCTTCGTCCCCTGTTATTGTCGGCTTGATTACCAACGCTCTTTCAGCAGGTTCGGCTGAATACCGCCAATCGCTTTGGTATTTCCCAGATATTGCGGCGCAATACCCGCTTCAAATTCGTCACGGAAATACTTGATAGCACTTTGCAGCGGCTCAACGGCACCTGGCGCATGGGCGCAGAAGGTGTTGCCCGGCCCGAGGAAGCGGCACAGTTGCTCCAGCGTTTCAATATCGCCGGGTTGCCCTTCGCCGCGCTCCAGCGCACGCAGGATCTTCACGCTCCACGGTAAACCGTCGCGGCACGGCGTACACCAGCCACAGGATTCGCGGGCAAAGAACTCTTCCAGATTGCGGGTCAGCCCCACCATGTTGATCTCGTGATCGACCGCCATGGCCAACGCGGTGCCGAGACGGCTGCCTGCCTTGGCGATATGTTCGAAATCCATCGGCAAGTCGAGGTGCGCTTCGGTGAGAAAGTCGGTACCCGCGCCGCCCGGCTGCCAGGCCTTGAATTTAAGCCCGTCACGCATGCCGCCCGCGTAGTCTTCCAAAATCTCGCGCGCCGTGGTGCCAAACGGCAGTTCCCACAAACCGGGGTTTTTCACACGGCCAGAGAAGCCCATCAGCTTGGTGCCCGCATCTTTACTCTTACCGGCAGACAACCCCTGATACCATTCGGCGCCGTGCGCGATAATCGCAGGCACGTTACACAGAGTTTCCACGTTGTTTACGCAAGTCGGCTTGCCCCACGCACCGGCAGAGGCCGGGAACGGAGGCTTGGAGCGCGGGTTCGCGCGACGGCCTTCCAGCGAGTTGATCAACGCGGTTTCTTCACCACAGATATAGCGCCCGGCACCGGTGTGCACGAACAGCTCGAAATCGAATCCGCTACCAAGAATATTTTTACCCAGCAGGCCAGCCTGTTTGGCTTCTTCGATGGCGCGACGCAGGTTTACGGCGGCTTCCACGTATTCGCCACGCAGGAAGATATAGCCGCGATAGGCCTTGAGGGCAAATGCACTGATCAGCATGCCTTCCACCAGCAGGTGCGGCAGTTGCTCCATCAGTAAACGGTCTTTGTACGTGCCCGGCTCCATCTCATCCGCGTTACACAGCAAATAGCGGATATTCATGCTTTCGTCTTTCGGCATCAGGCTCCATTTAAGACCGGTGGAGAAGCCTGCACCACCGCGCCCTTTCAGGCCCGCGTCTTTAACCAGGCTAACTACCTCGTCCTGTGCCATGCCGCTGAGCGCTTTCTGCGCCGCCGCATACCCATTCTTTGCGCGGTATTCGTCAAGCCATACCGGCTGCTTGTCATCACGCAGACGCCAGGTCAGCGGGTGCTGTTCGGGCGTCAAAATCCTGTTCATACTCATTGATACGGCTCCAATAGCGAATCGATATCGTCAGGCTTGACATGACTGTGCGTATCCTCGTCGATCATCATCGACGGGCCTTTGTCACAGCTGCCCAGGCAGCAGGTCGGCAGCAGGGTAAAACGTCCGTCAAAGGTGGTTTGACCGGGTTTGATCTTCAGTTTTCGCTCCAGTGCTGCTTGCACACCCTGAAAACCGTTGATGTAACACACCACGCTGTCGCAATAGCGAATCACGTGGCGTCCAACCGGTTGACGGAAAATCTGGCTGTAAAACGTCGCTACGCCTTCCACATCACTGGCCGGAATTGCCAGAATGTCGGCAATGGCATGGATAGCGCCATCCGGCACCCAGCCACGGTGTTTCTGAACAATTTTCAACGCTTCGATGGACGCCGCGCGCGCATCTTCGTAGTGATGTTTTTCATGCTCGATGGCATCGCGCTCAGCGTCGCTCAATACAAAAACAGACTCGTTCGGCGCGGCATCGGCTGCGGCGTTAATAGATTGTTGAGTGTCTTGATCATGCATAATTAGCGATCCACATCTGACATAACGAAATCAATACTCCCGAGGTACACGATCAGGTCAGACACCAGACAACCGCGAATCACGGAAGGGATCTGCTGCAAGTGCGCATAGCTCGGGGTGCGAATACGGGTGCGGTAGCTCATGGTGCCGCCGTCGCTGGTCAGGTAGTAACTGTTGATACCTTTCGTCGCTTCGACCATCTGGAACGATTCGTTTTCCGGCATCACAGGGCCCCAGGAGACCTGGAGGAAGTGGTTGATCAGCGTTTCGATGTGCTGCAACGTGCGCTCTTTCGGCGGCGGCGTGGTCAGCGGGTGATCGGCTTTGAACGGGCCTTCCGGCATGTTGTTCAGGCATTGCTCCAGAATCCGCAGGCTCTGGCGCAGCTCTTCCACTTTCAGCATCACGCGGGCGTAGCAGTCACTGATGCCGTCGCCCACCGGTACTTCAAAGTCAAAGTTTTCATAGCCGGAGTACGGACGCCATTTACGCACGTCAAACGCGACGCCGGTCGCACGCAACCCTGCACCAGTGACGCCCCATTCCAGCGCTTCTTTGGCGTTGTACGCCGCTACGCCTTGAGTACGTCCTTTGAGGATGGTGTTTTTCAGCGCAGCCGTCACGTAGGTATCCAGACGTTTTGGCATCCAGTCCAGGAACTCACGCAGCAGACGTTCCCAACCGCGCGGCAGGTCGTGTGCTACGCCGCCGATACGGAACCAAGCCGGGTGCATACGGAAACCGGTGATGGCTTCCACCAAATCATAAATTTTCTGGCGATCGGTAAAGGCAAAAAAGACCGGCGTCATGGCGCCGACGTCTTGAATAAAGGTACTGATGTAGAGCAGGTGGCTGTTTATTCTGAACAGCTCTGAGAGCATGACGCGGATAACGTTCACACGTTCCGGCACCACGATCCCTGCCAGTTTTTCTACGGCTAACACATAGGGCATCTCATTGACGCAGCCGCCCAAGTATTCGATACGGTCGGTATACGGGATATAGCTGTGCCAGGACTGGCGCTCGCCCATCTTCTCCGCACCGCGGTGGTGATAGCCCACATCAGGAATACAATCGACAACCTCTTCACCATCCAGTTGTAGGATGATGCGAAACGCCCCGTGTGAGGAGGGGTGGTTCGGGCCGAGGTTAAGGAACATGAAATCTTCGTTTTCCGTCCCGCGCTTCATGCCCCAGTCTTCGGGCTTGAAGGTCAGGGATTCCATCTCCAGATCTTCCTTCTGCTTGGTCAGCACAAAGGGATCGAATTCGGTGGCGCGCGCCGGGTAATCTTTACGCAGCGGGTGCCCTTCCCACGTCTGCGGCATCATGATGCGCGTCAGGTGCGGGTGACCGTCAAACGTAATACCAAACATGTCCCACACTTCACGCTCATACCAGTTGGCGTTGGGGAACAGTTTCACCATGGTCGGCAGGCGCAGGTCATTTTCAGACAATGGCACCTTGATCATGATGTCGCGATTACGTTCAATGGAGATGAAGTGATAGAAGACGGAGTAGTCTGCAGCAGGCAAACCTTCACGGTGTGTGCGCAAGCGCTCATCCACCCCGTGCAGATCGAACAGCATCACATAGGGTTTGGGCAGCTTTTTCAGGAACGTAACAACGTCCAGTAATTGCTCACGCTTTACCCATACAACCGGCATCCCGGTACGGGTTGCCTGCACGGTAAAGGCTTCGGGTCCAAAACGGTTACACAGCTCGCCAACGACGGGATCATCCCGGTGATCGCGGGTAGCCCAGGCCGGCTGCGCGAGGTCGTGCGTCGTTAAATCTGTCATAAATATGTCACCACGGTAATTTTGCCATTCTGTTAATGGTGCGGCTGCCGTTTATTATCTTGCTACCCTGTGAGAGTAGTATTACGCAGCCATTCTGCTTGTCATTAACAGATTAAATCTCGTCGGGCGAACGCAGGTTCGTCACCGCAATACGCTCTTCACGTTTGCGTTCGCGCTCGGATTGCATATTGGCGCGATACACGCCCTGCTCTCCCACCACCCATGACAGAGGGCGGCGCTCTTGACCAATAGACTCTTTGAGCAGCAACAGCGCTTGCATATACGCTTCAGGGCGCGGTGGGCAGCCCGGAATATAAACATCCACCGGCAGGAATTTATCGACGCCCTGCACCACAGAGTAGATGTCGTACATGCCACCGGAGTTCGCGCACGCGCCCATTGAAATCACCCATTTCGGCTCCAGCATCTGTTCATACAGGCGCTGAATCACCGGGGCCATTTTGGTGAAACAGGTTCCGGCCACCACCATGAAGTCAGCCTGACGCGGGGAGGCACGTAACACTTCAGAACCAAAGCGCGCTACGTCATGCACGGCAGTGAACGAAGTCACCATTTCCACATAGCAGCAGGAAAGACCGAAGTTGTAGGGCCACAGTGAGTTCTTGCGGCCCCAGTTGACCGTGTCGTGTAAGGCATGCTCCAGGTTTCCCATGAAGACACTGCGGTGAACATGCTGTTCCAGAGGATCGGTAACGATCTCCTGGCGTTGCAGGGGATAACGGTCATTCTCACCGTCCGGCTCTATGCGGGTGAGCGTATAGTCCATCTTAAAGTGCCTCGCTGTTACTGCGGATGAGTGTTGGTAGTGTTAACCGGAAAGTCAGACTTGATAACCTGCCGTTTTGAACGCGTCGGCGTCCAGTCGAGCGCGCCGATACGGACCAGGTAGACCAACCCCGCCAACAACACCAAAATGAAAATGGCAGCTTCGATGAAGCCCAGCCAGCCGCTTTCCCGAATGGAAACGGCCCAGGCATAGAGATACAGGGCTTCAACGTCGAAAATAACGAAAAACATGGCAACCAGATAGAACTTGGCAGACAGGCGCAAGCGCGCAGAGCCAACCGAGTCAATCCCGGATTCATAGGGAACGTTCTTTGCCCTTGCTCTGGCTCTCCCGCCCAGCAGGAACCCGCCCAACAGCATGAAGCCGCACAGGCCGACGGCGATGATAACGAATAGCGCAAATGCCCAGTGATGGGCGAGGATTTCAGTCGTTGTTGACATACTCTTGCTTACTCATCAAAAGTGACGTTGAACACCTGCTCTACTGGCAGTTAATGCGTCACATCGATTAAAAGGAAGGATAATCACCCTGCAAATAGTGCGGAAAACAGCTACGTTAAGCGCGTTTTGCAGTGGTTGCGTCCTTTATTTTGTAACCTTTTTTCAACCTTACTAAAAATAACAGCACATAACTTAACATGCACGCTGTTTTGTTAACATTTCACTTTTCATGCTTCAGCTAAATCGAGTCAGTCTGGCTCTGGCGGGTGCAATTGTTAACAACCTGCTAGCTAAAGGATAGGTGATAATGCACGAGCACTATACCATTTTCGTGCGGAAAACCCGGTCCCCCTTAGCCTTAATAGGGTTATTTTTTGATCCAACACACAATTTTGTCAATTTAGTTAGTAAAAAAACCCAATTGTCAGCGCCAATGTTAACAACTGAAAGTCTGCAACATTCATTTGAAAAATAAGAAACAGCTTTTCATAAAATACAAAACATTAGAAAGCGGGAGGAATAACGATAAGAGGAACGCGATTGAATGGGAATAATCATGAAGAGGGATAATCATAAGGGGGTAAAAAACGGGCATAGCCGTGACGGCGTCCTGCTACTACGCCATACCCGTATGAACGCGAGCCACGTTCTGAATTACATAAACAGGGCGTTTTTCAGCGCCGCATCCCCCTCGCTTGTACTGTTATCGTCACCGGCTGAGGCACCGGAGAGCAGAGGGCCACGATAGTAGTGACCGGACACGACCACATTGAAAATGGCATCGGCCAGGGTGTTGCTTTCTTGCTGGCGTTTGCATAAGAAATACTGTGTATCAGGAAGTATCGGCAAACCATCTGCCGTTCCCAGCACCCGCAGTTCTGGATTCATCATCTCAACGGTTCGCACCGTCACCCCCAACCCGGCCTTCACCGCAGCACGCACGGCAGGGAGCGTTGACGCGACATAGGCAATACGCCAGGGGATCCCCGCTTCATTGAGCAAGGTGATCGCCAATGCGCGAAAATTGCTGGGCTCATCCAGCAGCACCAACGACACGGGTTCGTCCTGACGAAAGCGATAATCCGCCGCGCAATACCACATGGTCGGCGAGGTGCGCAGCAAAATTTGCTCGGCGCTCTCACTCGACATGGTAGTAATGGCCAAATCAATCGCTTTTTTTTCCAACATACTGTGCAGTTCTGGACTAGGCTTTACGCTGACGTCAATGGTCAGTTTGGGAAACAGCGTGGTCACGCGATGCAAAAGCGTAGGCAAAATGTTATCTGCCGTATCTTCACAGGCGCCGATCGCCAATGTGCCGAGCATGTCGCTGTACATCAGCGAGGTGCAGGCTTCATCATTAAATTGCAGGATCTTGCGGGCATAACCCAGAAACTGCACACCGTGTTCTGTCAGCAATTTGTTACGACCGTGGCGGGCGAACAGCTCTTTGCCCACCAGTTGCTCCAGTCGTTGCATTTGTTGGCTCACCGCAGATTGCGTGCGGCAAACCGCCACGGCGGCGGCGGCGAAAGTGTTCAAATCCGCTACCGCTACAAACGTTCTGAGTAGATCGAGATCAAGATTGAGTACCGATCGATTTGCATTGGCCATACGATTTTCACTTATCTATTTTAGTATTTAACAAACATTCCTGGTGTTTTATTACATGTATCATTAATTACAATACATGTTGAAACAGTATCGCAGTCGTTCGATTAGGGCAAAAAAATACTCACGTTTCGTTACCATTATCGCCTTTTCATCCAGCCGCTAACGCCCCCACCAAATAGTGTCGGGATCATTATCCACTCGGTAAAAAAACAACTGCTCCGTCTTTATACTGGAAATTATATTTTCACGCTCCGAATAAATAGCCTGACGAAAAGAAAGGCGCACAGGATGCCTTATCTCCCTTTTTTCAAAAGGGGATTCGTGCCATTCCGCGGGGAGCAAATGCACAATAACAGTGCAGCAACCCGCAGCATTGCACTAAAATCGACGATCATTCTTCAAAAGGGGTAAACACAGGAGTACATTAGGCAGGTTATGCTATTTCATCGCGAAATACGCTTTTCCTGAAAAAGGTTCGCTCTATCTATGATGTCTCCCATTGAGAAGTCTAAAAAGCTGGATAATGTTTGCTATGACATTCGCGGCCCGGTGCTAAAAGAAGCCAAGCGCCTGGAAGAGGAAGGAAATAAAGTACTCAAACTGAACATCGGTAATCCTGCCCCCTTCGGTTTCGATGCACCGGATGAAATTCTGGTCGATGTCATTCGTAATTTACCTACTGCACAGGGTTACTGCGATTCTAAAGGACTTTATTCCGCGCGTAAGGCCATTGTGCAGCATTATCAAGCGCGCGGGATGCGTGAAATGACGCTGGAAGATGTGTATATCGGCAACGGCGTCTCCGAGCTGATCGTGCAATCCATGCAAGCGTTGCTTAATACCGGTGACGAGATGCTGGTTCCGGCGCCGGATTACCCATTGTGGACCGCCGCCGTCTCGTTATCCAGCGGGCATGCGGTGCACTATCTGTGCGATGAAGACGCCGGCTGGTTCCCCGATCTGGACGACATTCGCAGCAAGATCACCCCGCGCACGCGCGGCATCGTGATCATCAACCCCAACAACCCTACCGGTGCCGTCTACAGCAAAGAACTGCTGATGGAAATCGTGGAAATTGCACGCCAGCACAACCTGATTATTTTTGCTGACGAGATCTACGACAAAATTCTGTACGACGAGGCGCAACACCACTCCATTGCCGCACTGGCACCGGATCTGCTGACGGTAACCTTTAACGGGTTATCTAAAACCTACCGTGTGGCTGGGTTTCGTCAGGGCTGGATGGCGCTGAACGGTCCTAAAAAGCACGCCAAAGGCTATATCGAAGGTTTGGAAATGCTGGCGTCTATGCGCCTGTGTGCCAACGTGCCGATGCAACACGCCATTCAGACTGCGCTGGGCGGTTATCAGAGCATCAGCGAGTTTATTCATCCTGGTGGACGCTTGTATGAGCAGCGTCTGCGCGCCTGGGAACTGATCAACCAGATCCCCGGTGTCTCCTGTGTCAAACCGCAGGGAGCGCTCTACATGTTCCCGCGTATCGACGCTAAGCGTTTCAATATCCATGACGACCAAAAAATGGTGTTGGATCTGCTGCTGCAAGAAAAAGTGCTGCTGGTACAAGGCACCGCGTTTAACTGGCCGCATCCCGACCACGTCCGTATCGTTACGCTGCCGCGCGTCGATGAGCTCGATTCCGCCATCCACAAGCTAGGCCGCTTCCTGTCGCACTACCATCAGTAAATCTCTGTTTGCATCATGCCAGCGCGTCATTTTTCACGATGTGCTGGCGTTTACATCCTTACCCAGAGCGGCCACAATAACCGATTATGGTGCTGCCGTCTGAGAGAACATGATGAATCAGAGTCACTTTTTCGCCCACTTATCCCGCTTGAAACTGATTAGTCGCTGGCCGCTGATGCGCAACGTGCGCACCGAAAACGTGTCTGAGCACAGCCTTCAAGTCGCCTTTGTTGCTCACGCGCTGGCGGTGATCAAAAACCGCAAATTCAACGGCAATCTGAATGCAGAACGCATTGGGATGCTGGCGATGTACCACGATGCCAGCGAAGTGTTAACCGGGGACATGCCAACCCCTATCAAATATTTCAATGCGCAGATCGCCCATGAGTATAAGAAGATAGAAAAGCTGGCGCAGCGCAGCCTGATTGCCATGTTGCCGCCTGAATTACAGCAGGATTATCGTCAACTGATTGATGACAGTTGCTGTAGTGAAGAAGAGCACGCCATCGTCAAACAGGCGGATGCCCTGTGCGCTTATCTGAAATGTCTTGAAGAACTTTCAGCCGGTAACAGCGAGTTCGCCCTTGCCAAAACCCGACTGGAAAAGACGCTGCAACAGCGCCAAAGCCCGGAGATGAACTACTTCATGGAGGTGTTTATTCCGAGTTTTAGCCTGTCGCTGGATGAGATTAGTCAGGGTTCCACCCTGTAACCCGATATCAGCGCTCAACGCTGGCGTCGATATCGGTATTTCTGTTAGTGCAGTTAAGGTTTCGTGCGCGAAAACCTGCGTGATTCTCTGTACACCAAGGTGCACGCGCCCGACATGGGGCGGCTCAATCGCCGTCGCCCCATCGCCCCTGGCTTTTCGCAAGAAATTGTGCCGCTGCGCGGTTCCCTCGGCGTCCGTGTCTGCTATTCGGGCCGTCAGCGACGCGCTCCCGGCGCGGCGCTGCCTTTCGCCGCATCCATGCGGCTCACCCGGCGGCCCCGCTCACCTCGGCACAATTTTTTATGCGAATCCTCAAAAAACCTAAAACCTGTAATTAGAACCCATACAGCCACGGCACCATGATGACACTAACAATCATCACTAACACGGTGAACGGCACACCCACTTTCACGAAATCACCAAAACGGTAGCCGCCCGGGCCGAGCACCAGCGTATTCACCGGTGACGAAACCGGTGTCATGAATGCCGCCGAGGCGGCAATAGCCACAATCAGGGCAAAGGGATACGGCGAGACTCCCATCTGTTTTGCGGCAGCAATGGCTATCGGTGCCATCAATACAGCAGTGGCGGTGTTGGAAATAAACAGTCCGATGGTCGCACACAGCACAAACAGGCACACCAGCATCACCTGCGGCCCTGCTCCACCGGCAATGTCCATCAGTCCGTTAACAATCAGCGTCACACCGCCGGTTTGCTGAAGCGCCAGCGCAAACGGCATCATCCCGACGATCAAAATCAGGCTCGGCCAGTGGATTGCACGGTAAGCGCTCTCCATATCGATGCAGCGAAATTTTCCCATCAACAAACAGGCAATCAACGCGGCAATCGCATTGGGGATTTCGTCGGTCAGCATCATGGCGACCATCAGCGCCAGACAGAACAGTGCGTGTGGAGCCTGACTCACCGCAGGCGCAACGTCATCCACTTCAGCGGGTAGGTTCAGCACCAGCATCACATGCTTTTGCGATTGCAGTTGGCGGATCATACGCCAGTCGCCAATCACCAGCAGGATATCCCCCAATTGCAGCAGTTCATCGGCCAGCAATCCGTCCATCGCTTCACCATTGCGGCGGATACCGACCACGGAAAGCCCGTAGCGACTGCGGAAGCCTACGTCATAAAGCGTCTTGCCAATCAGTTCAGAATCGGGGATCAGCGACACTTCTGCCATCCCGACATCGCGTGCCTGTTCGGAAAAGTATTCTCCGCGCAGCACCATCGGTTCCAGGCGCTGCGAGGCGCAGAATTCACGCAAATCAACTTCAGAGGCTGACATATCGATCAACAACACATCGTTTAACCGCAGTTCGGTGTTGCCCGCTACGCTGACCATTACGCGACGAAACTTACGCCAACGTTCAATCCCCACCACGTTGGCACCGTAGCGCTGGCGCAGTCGCAAATCATCAAGGCGGTGACCGATAAAAGGAGACCCCGGCAGTATCGCCAAACGACGCGCCCTGCCCGTCAGTTTGTAATCACGAATCAGGTCACGGAAGGTCTTGCGTTTCCAGCCCTCTTTTTTATCCGCATTGGGGTCGATACCGCTCAGCCAGAATCGCGCCACCAGCATGTAAGCAATGCCCAGCAGCAGCACCACAATGCCAATCGGCGTGACGCTGAAAAAGCCGAAACCGTGGTTGCCGTCACGCATCAACTCACTGCTTACCACCATGTTGGGCGGCGTCGCCACCAGCGTCATCATCCCGCTGATAAGGCCGGCAAAACTAAGCGGCATCATCAGCCGCCCCGGCGACGTTTTCATTTTGGCCGAAACGCTTAACACTACAGGGATAAAGATCGCCACAACACCGGTGGAACTCATAAATGCCCCCAACGCCGCCACGGTCAGCATCAGCAGCACCAGCATCTTGATCTCACTGTTGCCCGCAACGCGGATTAGCCACTCCCCGACCTGATACGCCACGCCGGTTCTCACCAGTCCTTCACCAATAACAAACAGCGCGGCAATAAGAATCACGTTCGGGTCGCTAAAGCCGACTAACGCCTCCGACAGCGTTAAGGTACCGCTCAACACAAAGGCGATGATAACCAACAGCGCCACCACATCCATGCGTAGCTTATTGGTGCTAAACAATAAGATAGCGATCAACAGCAGGGATAACACCCAGAGCAGTTCGCGGTTCAAAAGATCCTCCCGAAAAAAGGCATAAGCCAGCGGCAACACGGTTACTACTCACCGTCCAGACGGTAACAGCCTAAAAAATCACGCTTAACCCAAGTCTGTTCAGGTAGTCTGCCATAAAAAAACCCCGCCGAGGCGGGGTTTTGATCATATTTAGTTACGCTTTTATACCCTAAATAATTCGAGTTGCAAGAAGGTGGCAAGGGAACGAATCCCGATGAGCTTACATGAGTAAGTGATTCGGGTGAGCGAGTGCCGCCAACGCACATGCAACTTGAAGTATGACGGGTATATCAATCGGTTAGCTTATGCACCGCTACGCCGTTCAGCGTTGCAGTCAAGGTCAATTGCGTTAGCGATGTCAGAACCATATCAACGTCCTCTAACGCCAAGGTATCCGCCGGGGCATTAACGGCAATCACCTGACAGCCAGCCGCTAACCCGGATTCCAATCCGGCAGGTGCATCTTCTACCACCACACACTCATGCGGTTCCAGGCCCAAGCTTGCGGCACCCAGCAGATAAGCATCCGGCTGCGGCTTACCGCGAGCCACCTGTTCGGCGGTGATAAACACCTGCGGCTGCGGCAATTGCCCGGCACGATGGCGCGCATGGGCGATAGGCACAGTGCCTGATGTCACGATAGCCCAAGGAATACCGAGCGCGTTGAGGCGTTCGAGGAGTTGGCTTGCACCTGGCATTGCCTGCACGCCCTGTGTGTCAGACGCTTCGGTGCGCTCCAACTCATCAAACTCACGCTGGATCTCCGCTTCGCTTTTACCCTGCAAAAAGTGGCGTAGCGAGGTGATCGCCTGTTTGCCATGGATAAAATCAAGCACCTCCTGGGGGTCTATATCATGGGCTACCGCCCAATTCACCCAGGCACGCTCCACGGCGGGTAATGAATCCACCAACGTACCATCCAAATCAAACAGGAAACCTTTACACTCCACAACCACCTCTTTGTTTTATTTCACTGGTTCAGGCATTGATGATTTGCGCAATCTCGACGGCGCTTAAATGATACTGGCGCGGACAGGACACCCACACTGCCAGCATACGGTTGTATTTTTCCCACATTTTAGTCTGTGCGTTGAAGCCGTGGGTACCGGAATCGAAATGGGGGTAACGCCCTTCTACATGCACCATGAAACGCACAAAGCCGAGATAACGCGCTTCGGTCGCGGCATCAAAACCCAAAAAGGCAAGGCGACGCTGATCCAGATCCTTACGGTCTTTCAGGTTATCCCAGGAAACCTGCAAGGCGTGGTGCATTTCCATGATATTGATGATGGTGCGGCATACGTCTTCACTGAGCTCGCCAAATTCCCGATCCAACTCACGCATTTGCAGCCCATAGCCGCGCTCGACGATGGTTTGCAGCCGACGATAGCGTTCTGCATTGTCCGGATCCATCATCGTCATCATTTTGTATTGATTCGAAAGGATCAATCTCTGGGCATTGGTCATTTCCATCGTGCTCTCCTGAACCTCTATAGTACCGGCCTGACGCCGCTGACTCGTTTAACCTGATACCAGAATCGCATACCCAAAAGTGGGAAGATAGCGCTAGCCTCCGGTTTTTTGATTTAAAACAGAGGGGAAGGACAAAATAATGCTATTCACACGCAAAGGGTGAAAACGGTCACAGATCGTCTAAAAAGGTTTTGTCCAGCTGTTTAAAAGCACGTTTCAGCACGTCGGCCAGCATCTGGTAAGTGGGTTTACCGTCAATCGGTGCCAGCGCTAACC
The DNA here is from genome assembly GCA_964293225.1 of uncultured Symbiopectobacterium sp. Taxonomy (GTDB): domain Bacteria; phylum Pseudomonadota; class Gammaproteobacteria; order Enterobacterales; family Enterobacteriaceae; genus Symbiopectobacterium. The sequence continues at coordinate 49,575 of CAXYYB010000006.1, forward strand.
CTGCCTCTTGCAGTTTAAAGCGAAGATCGTGAAACCATTCGGAAAGGGTTGGCGGTAACGGCGATATCGAGCGGCGACCCAGCCACCACAGCCCCTGTAACGGCAGGCTACAGGCAAACAGTGCGGTCGCCACCGCCGGCTCCAACTGGCCGCCCAACGCAATCTGCCAAGTTAAAGTGAACACGGCCAACGGCGGCATAAAGCGAATACCGAACTGGGTAGCGCGCACTACGCGGTTTTCAGGGAAAACAGGGGCCAGACGTTTATCCAGCGGCCAGGTTTTCATATAATGCTGCCCGTAATGGAGTACACGCCATCCCCCGCGTTTATCAGTTGGTTGAGATTTCATGGCGACTCCTTTGTTACCGTTTCAGTTATTACCATTTTCAATTGCATCATCAAAATAACAGATAAAAAATAAAATCCTAAAACAAGCCAGCAACTCTATTTGATAAACTTAAAATATATTTTGTGTTTGCCTGACGCTATCGGTATCCTACCTCGGCGTAGGTCGCCATCTATACTAAAGTAGTCATGTCACTGAACCCATGTGGTCATGCTGCATGCCAGAATAACGATCCTTTCACCATCGTGCTTGATGATGAATGCCGTTTTCAACTGTATTAACTACAGCATAGGCAAAAAACAGGGGACCATTGGTGCGGGCGCGACATTTATCGCCTTATTTTTCGCCACATGCTTTTCAGGGCCGATATGTCATCTTCGCACGCCATGCATCCAGTATGCTATGCGGATAGGCCATATCGGCGCTTTTTCATGGTCATGTCAGGGAAATCACACCGTGCCATGACGTTAGTCATAAATGTCAGCGGCTGTTTAGGCTACGCTACGCGCTGTTTGACATTTGTTCACCATGTATAACAAGTAGGTACTTCCATGTCGAGTAAGTTAGTACTGGTTCTTAACTGCGGTAGTTCATCCCTGAAGTTCGCGATCATCGATGCTGTTAACGGGAAAGAGTACCTGTCAGGTCTGGCCGAGTGTTTCCATCTTCCTGAAGCCCGTCTGAAATGGAAAATGGATGGTGCCAAGCAAGAAGCTGCGCTGGGCGCAGGCGCTGCACACAGCGAAGCGTTGAACTTCATCGTTAACACCATTCTGGCACAGAAACCGGAACTCTCCGCGCAACTGGTTGCTATCGGTCACCGTATCGTACACGGCGGCGAGAAATTCACCCAGTCTGCCGTGATCAACGACGACGTATTGCAAGGCATCAAAGATTCCGTGCCTTTCGCACCGTTGCATAACCCGGCTCACCTGATTGGCATCGACGAAGCGCTGAAATCCTTCCCGGCGCTGGCAGACAAAAACGTTGCCGTATTCGACACCGCATTCCACCAGACCATGCCGGAAGAATCCTACCTGTATGCCCTGCCGTACAAACTGTACTCAGAGCATCACGTTCGCCGCTATGGCGCACACGGCACCAGCCACTTCTTTGTGACCCAACAGGCCGCTGAAGCGCTGAACAAGCCGGTTGACGAAGTTAACCTGATCACCTGCCACCTGGGCAACGGCGGTTCCGTAACCGCAGTGCGTAACGGTAAGTGTGTCGATACCTCCATGGGTCTGACCCCGCTGGAAGGTTTGGTCATGGGTACCCGTAGCGGTGACATCGACCCAGCCATCATCTTCCATCTGCACGATTCCCTGGGCATGAGCGTTGAGGCTATCAACAAGCTGCTGACCAAAGAATCTGGCCTGCTGGGCCTGACTGAAGTCACCAGCGACTGCCGCTATGTTGAAGACAACTACACCACCAAGGCGGATGCCAAACGTGCCATGGACGTTTACTGCCACCGTCTGGCTAAATACATCGGTGCCTACAGTGCGCTGATGGAAGGCCGTCTGGACGCCGTTATCTTCACCGGTGGTATCGGTGAAAACGCGGCCATGGTTCGTGAACTGACGCTGAACAAACTGGGCCTGCTGGGCTTTGAAGTTGACCACGAACGCAACCTGGCTGCTCGCTTCGGCAACGGTGGCAACATCAGCAAAGAGGGCCGCCGCCCTGCGCTGGTAATCCCGACCAACGAAGAGTTGGTTATCGCGCAAGACGCCCTGCGTCTTACCGCGTAAGACAAGTAATCCCACACCGTCAGCCAAGGCTGACGGTGTCGTTTCTGACCAAGCTGTTTTTGACTCAGCGAGCAACCGTAAAGAGGTTTAGCCGTGTCCCGTACAATCATGTTGATCCCCACTGGCACCAGCGTTGGTCTGACAAGCGTCAGCCTGGGTGTCATTCGTTCCATGGAACAAAAAGGCGTGCGCCTGAGCGTGTTCAAACCGATCGCGCAGCCGCGTTCTGGCGACAATACGCCGGACCAGACCACCACCATCATCCGCGCCAACTCAGCCATCACTGCCGCTGAACCGTTGAAAATGAGCCACGTTGAAGCGTTGCTCAGTTCCAACCAGCAAGACGTGCTGATGGAAGAGATCATCGCCAACTACCACGAAAACACCAAAGATGCAGAAGTGGTGTTGGTAGAAGGTCTGGTGCCGACGCGCAAACATCAGTTTGCCAACGCGCTGAACTATGAAATCGCCAAAACCCTGAATGCCGAAATCGTGTTCGTTATCGCACTGGGCAATGACTCTCCAGACCAGTTGAAAGAGCGCATCGAGCTGGCTCGCAGCAGCTTTGGCGGCAGCAAGAACAAAAACATCACCGGCGTTATCATCAACAAACTGAACGCTCCGGTGGATGAGCAAGGTCGTACCCGTCCTGATTTGTCTGAAATCTTCGACGATTCCAGCAAAGCAGACGTGCCGAACGTCGATCCGAAACAACTGTTTGCCAACAGCCCGTTGCCGGTACTGGGCTGCGTGCCGTGGAGCTTCGATCTGATCGCTACTCGCGCTATCGACATGGCAAAACACCTGAATGCCCGCATCATCAACGAAGGCGAAATTCAGACCCGTCGTGTGAAAACCGTAACCTTCTGTGCTCGCAGCATTCCGCACATGCTGGAACATTTCCGTCCGGGCTCCCTGCTGGTAACCTCTGCGGATCGTCCTGACGTACTGGTCTCCGCGTGCCTGGCCGCCATGAACGGCGTTGAAATCGGTGCCGTGCTGCTGACCGGCGGTTATGAAATCGATGCCAGCATCGCCAAACTGTGCGAACGCGCCTTCCAGACTGGCCTGCCGGTATTTATGGTGAACACCAACACCTGGCAGACCTCGCTCAGCCTGCAAAGCTTCAGCCTGGAAGTGCCGGCTGACGACAGCGAACGCGTTGAGAAAGTCCAAGACTACGTGGCTCGCCACATCGACAGCCAGTGGATTGAATCCCTGAGCGCCGCGTCCGAGCGTTCTCGCCGTCTGTCTCCGCCAGCATTCCGCTATCAGTTGACCGAACTGGCACGCCAAGCGGGCAAACGCGTTGTGCTGCCGGAAGGCGACGAACCGCGTACCGTGAAAGCCGCTTCTATCTGTGCCGAACGTGGTATTGCACACTGCGTGCTGCTGGGTAACCCAGAAGAGATCCAACGCGTTGCTGCTGCACAGGGTGTTGAACTGGGCAAAGGCATCGAAATTGTCGATCCGGAAGTGGTTCGCGAACGCTATGTTCCGCGTCTGGTTGAGCTGCGTAAGAGCAAAGGCATGACCGAAGTGGTCGCGCGTGAGCAACTGGAAGACAACGTGGTGCTGGGCACCCTGATGTTGGAACAAGGTGAAGTTGACGGTCTGGTTTCCGGTGCCGTTCATACTACCGCTAACACCATCCGTCCGCCGTTGCAGCTGATCAAAACCTCTCCGGGCAGTTCACTGGTTTCTTCTGTGTTCTTTATGCTGCTGCCGGAACAAGTGTTTGTCTACGGTGACTGCGCGATCAACCCGGATCCGACCGCAGAACAACTGGCCGAGATTGCGATTCAGTCCGCCGATTCCGCCGCCGCGTTTGGTATCGAGCCGCGCGTTGCCATGATCTCCTACTCCACCGGTAACTCCGGTGCGGGCAGCGACGTGGAAAAAGTGCGTGAAGCAACCCGTCTGGCACAGGAAAAACGCCCAGACCTGGTGATCGATGGTCCGTTGCAATACGACGCCGCCGTCATGGCCGACGTAGCGAAATCCAAAGCGCCGAATTCACCGGTTGCGGGTCAAGCTACCGTGTTCATCTTCCCGGATCTGAACACCGGTAACACCACGTACAAAGCGGTACAACGTTCTGCTGACCTGATCTCCATTGGGCCGATGCTGCAAGGCATGCGCAAGCCGGTGAACGATCTGTCCCGTGGCGCGCTGGTAGACGATATCGTTTATACCGTTGCACTGACTGCTATTCAGGCTACCCAGCAGTAATCTCGGGTAACCCACTGAAGTGGTGTACTGCCACTTCAGTACCCGTCCCCTCGCAGCGCAGGTTGCGTGGGGATTTTTTTTACGTCAATCCCGCTCACAGCACATGACCAAACTGGACATCAGCCAGTGAAAACGCGTCCCCAGATAACCAACATAATATTTCCTGTTATTTGACCGATATATCCAGTGTAACCCGATGATTATTCGCCTGCCTGTTTTTCATGGCAACGTCTATTGACAGTGCACTCGCAGACAAATAATCTAAAAACAAACAGAAAAACAACATATTAGCGATTCGCTATTCACTTCGTAAGGAACGCACAGCATGAATCTGGTTCACTATCTCGGCAAGCAGACGCTGGGGGTTTTAGCCTGCTACCAGCAGGGAAAGGTGGTGATGCACATTTGCGGCGTCTACCCGCGCACCAACAATGCACTGCGGGTTTTCTTCCCTAAAGGCCACGCGCTGGCCGTCGGTGATTTCGCCACGCTGCATCTTGATAATCGCACCGGGGTAGATCAATTTGATGCCAACATTTCCGTTTATCGCGCCTCTTACAAAGGGCGCGTGGCGGAGGTGGATGAAGATTGGGTGCTGCTGGAGCCGCGTGAGTGCCAGGTGATGTACGGGCTTAACTGCGTACTGGATATCCGCGCACCGGACTATCACTATCCTCAGGATACGCGGGAAGAACGCGCGGTGCCCTTTACGCCCCTGGATGCGCTGCCAGAGACGGAACACCATGATTTCACCAACAAGGTAGGCGTGCTGGTCACCATGGCACAAGAACAGCCCCACACCACGGTTCTGGCGTTTCTCTCTTCGGTGGACAATGATGTGTTTCTTATCACCTTCCCTGAAACGTTCAAATCCCGGCAGCTCAAGCGCAACCCGCACTGTTTCTTTGCAATGGATGAGCGCTCACACTACACCTTTGAACGCGCTATTGAGTGGAACTACACCCTGATTGAGGGCGATGCCCATTTGATTCCGCCGCACAACCCGCTGTTCGAACAGGTACGCGAGGCGTTCATTCACAAAAATCCGTGGGAGATGGCATTCTTCCTGCGTGAGGATCTGGAGATGTACCACATCAAGAGCCGTCAACTGGTGTGTCCCGGCTCGCGGCAGGCTGTCGTTACCGCATGATGGTCTGTGCTGCGGGCCACGACGGATAGCCCACAGCACAGCGTGATCCGGTTACTCTTGCGCGTCGTCCGATGCGGCAACCTCGTCATCGGTTTTCACTGGGTCACGCGTAATGGGTTTGCCGTAGCTCTGCTCGTTGTAACGGCTCATCCACAGCGACAGGGCTTTAAGCGAATCCGGCGTGAATTCGTCGCAGCGCGCTGTGACTTCCTGCGGTGTCATCCAGCACACTTCAGCCACTTCCTCTTCCTGCAAGGCAAACGGGCCATGGGTAACGCAACTGAACAATGCGCCCCATACGCGACAACCCTCTCCATCAAAATAGAACAGGCCGTGATCGGCAAAAGGCACACCGGCAATGCCCAACTCCTCCTCCGCCTCACGACGGGCGGATTCCAGCATTTGCTCACCGGTTTGCACCACCCCCCCCGCCGTCGCATCCAGCCAACCGGGGTAGAAATCTTTGGTCTCGGTACGGCGTTGAACCAGTATTTTTCCCATGCCGTCATGAACAACGATATAGGTGGCGCGGTGACGTAAACGTTGAGCGCGCATTTGCTGGCGGCTGGCCTGGGCGATAACATCATTGTTCTCGTCAACAATATCCACCCACTCGGTCCCTGCCGCTTGACTTTGCTCCACCATCCTCTGAACCCTTCAGTATTGGCGCGTTGCGACGCGCGTCTGTTTTAAACGTACTAAGCGTTAGTCGTGCAAGATCGTTGATAACTTAGTGACTAATAGTCACCTGTGCAATAGGCTCGCCACCCATTAACGGTAAAACTTGAAGCGCCCCTTGTGTCAGCATGCCATAGCTCGGCACATTGCCCCCTTTTGGCAAGCTGACAGAGCCCGGGTTAAAGCAGTAGATTTCCCCCTGATGCTCAGCCACAGGAAGATGGGTATGCCCATACACCAGCACATCGCCCGCCTGCAACGGTGGGAGATGCTGAGGATGATAGAGATGACCATGCGTCAGGAAAAGACGCTGCTGCGGCAGCAGTACGTGCTGCCACGGTGCCGTGATGGGAAAGTCGAGCAGCATCTGATCCACTTCACTGTCACAGTTACCGCGCACCGCCACAATGTGACGGGCAAACGCATTCAATCGGCTCGCCACATCGGCAGGCTGATAAGCCTCCGGCAGCGGATTACGCGGGCCATGGTTGAGAAAATCCCCCAAAAGAATCAGCCACTCGGCGCCGCTGCGGGTAAAAATATCCAGTACCCGCTCCGTCGCCGTTAGCGAGCCGTGAATATCTGAGGCAAACATCAACTTCATCGTGATCCCCGAAAAAAATACGTTGCAATACGGCAAAGTGTAACAAAATTACCGTACTCAACTCTTGTCCTTTTTTCATTTGGCAGGTGGGTGTCGCACGATTACACACATCGATGATCGCAGGGATATAGGATAAAGACCGTTGCTAATCCCACGGTAAGCACCGTATAAAAAAAACGTACTGAACACTCTCTGTTCAGTACGATCCTGAGTAGCAGAATCCGTGTCAGAGACACGCGGATAAAAGCAAAGTGAACAATCTCGCCCCTTCTGCACGATGCAGCGCGCAGTGGAAGGCAAGTCACCATCATGGTGTTGTCAAATGCCCTACGGCAGGTGGGTGAATCTTGCTGTGCATCGCCGGGTTATCGCTCTCATCTTTCAGCGCGACCCCCGACAGCCGGCGTTGAAACGCTTGCTCCAGCAGCCAGGCCCATTTAAACGCCGCCAGCGGATAATCCAGCCCTTCCGGGCGAATATTGGAAATGCAGTTACGCTCCGATTCCAACCGACGCGTGTGAGGCCCCCAGGTTAAATAAATACTCAGGCTGTCCGGTGATGACAAACCGGGGCGCTCACCAATCAGAATCGCCACCGCTTTGGCCCGCAAGCACTCGCCAATGTCATCGCCCAACGCCACGCGCGACTGATGCGCCAGCACCACCGGTGCCAGCGACAAGCCGAGTTGATCCAGATAAGGCCGCGCCTGCGTAATGAGCGGCACGGCCTGACGATGCACCGCCTTGGACGAGAGACCATCGGCCACCACAATCAGCAAATCGGCTGGCGGTTGATGCAGCGCCATCAGCGCCTCACGGCTGGCCTCCGACAAGCGGCGTCCCAAATCAGGCCGACAAAGATACTGCTCACGCGACGTTGCAGCGCTGTGCACCGTAACCGTTTTCAGCCCTTGTGCCACTAGCGCCTCAGCAAGGGGTTCACTGTCAAAGGCCTGATGCACCGCATCCCGCGCCTGCGCGTGTGCCAGACCAAATTTCAGCAGCTCTTCGGTCGGCAGGCTTGCGCCGGTGCGCCCCAAAGCAATGCGCGCAGCGGTGTATTCACGCAGCATTTCCCACGGGTTGGCGTGAACAATGTCCTTCATACGCTCCCCTCCAGATAAGGCTGATGTTGCAGCAACGGATGCTGACGGCTGGTATCGCACAGCCGCCCCTGGGTATCGAGAATCTTCATCCGTGCCAGCCATTCACCAAACTCTGGCGCGTGCTTCAATCCCAGCAGTTCACGCACATACAGCGCATCATGAAACGAGGTGCTCTGATAATTGAGCATGATGTCATCCGCGCCCGGAATGCCCATCAGGTAGGTCAATCCGGCAGTCGCCAACAGCGTCAGCAGCGTATCCATATCGTCCTGATCCGCCTCAGCATGGTTGGTGTAGCACACGTCACAGCCCAACGGGACACCCAGCAGTTTGCCGCAGAAGTGATCTTCCAATCCGGCGCGGATAATTTGCTTACCGTCATACAGGTATTCAGGCCCGATAAAGCCCACAACCGTGTTGACCAACAGCGGAGAAAAACGCCGTGCCACCGCGTAGGCGCGCGCCTCGCAGGTTTGCTGATCGACGCCGTGATGGGCATTGGCCGAAAGGCAACTGCCCTGCCCGGTTTCAAAATACATCACGTCGTTACCCAACGTGCCACGCTGCAAGCTCAATGCCGCCTGATGCGCCTCTTCCAGCGTCGCCAGATTGAAGCCAAAGCTGGTATTGGTGGCTTCAGTACCGGCGATCGACTGAAACACCAAATCCACCGGCGTCCCCCGCTCAATCAGTTTCAGCGTGTTAGTGACATGCGTCAGCACGCAGGACTGGGTGGGGATCTCAAAGCGGTGAATGACATCATCCAGCATGTAATTCAGCTGTTCCAGCAGCGGTAAACTGTCACTGGCCGGATTAATACCAATCACCGCATCGCCGCTGCCATACAGCAAGCCATCGAGCATGCTGGCGGCAATGCCTTTCAAATCATCGGTAGGGTGGTTCGGCTGCAAGCGCACGCTGAGATGCCCCGGCAAGCCAATCGTGTTGCGAAAGCGCGTGACGACACGGCATTTTTTTGCCGTCAGGATCAAATCCTGATTACGCATCAACTTACTCACCGCCGCTGCCATTTCCGGTGTGATACCCGGTGCAACACGCGCCAACAGTTCGCTGCTGGTGGTGTCGCTCAATAGCCAGTTGCGAAAATCCCCCACGGTCAAATGTGAAAGGGGTTCAAACGCCTGCTTATCGTGGCTATCAACAATCAGTCGCGTGACCTCATCCTGCTCATAGGGAACCACGAGATCCTGCAAGAAGGCCTTTAAGGGCACGGCGGCCAGCGCCATACGCGCCGCCATGCGCTCTTCAGCACTCAGTGCCGCCACGCCCGCCAAATAGTCACCGGAACGTGCCGGTGACGCTTTAGCCAGCAGCGTACGCAGAGAATCAAAGGTGTAACGCTGGTGTCCCAGTGTCGTGTGATACATACCCCTCCTCGCCTGCTATTTGGATGCCGTCAATTGGGGATCGAATACCGCCGATTCGCGCGCGCTGCGGGTTGCCCGAAACCAGCCGTATCCCAGCAGCATCATGGCAGCAAAAATCAGCGCCAGTAGCGTGTTGTAATACACCATGGCAACCAGGCAAATCACCGCCATCACCAGCGCAAATGCCGGGGCAAACGGATACCAGGGCGCACGGAACAGACGGCTGAGCGCCGGTTCACTGCGACGCAGTTTAAACAAGGCGGCCATCGAGGTAATGTACATGACTATCGCGCCGAACACTGACATGGTGACGATATTGGCCGTCAGCGGCAGCCCGCCAATGGTGACGAACGAATCAGAGAAGATGGCGGCAATCCCGACGACGCCACCTGCCAGAATGGCGCGATGCGGTGTACGGAAACGCGGATGGACGCGCGCCAACGAAGCAGGGAGATATCCCGCGCGCCCCAGGGCAAAGATCTGACGCGAATAGCCCATGATGATGCCGTGGAATGAGGCCACCAGGCCAAACAACCCGAGCCACACCAACATATGCAGCCAACCGCTGTTGCTGCCGACAATCATTTTCATTGCCTGAGGCAATGGATCATTGATATTAGAAAGCTGCGTCCAATCACCCACGCCGCCGGCAAACAGCATCACCCCCATTGCCAGCAGGCTTAAGGTCAGAATACCGCCGATAAAGGCACGAGGAATGGTACGCTTGGGATCTTTGGCTTCTTCAGCAGCCATCGCAGCCCCTTCAATGGCGAGAAAGAACCAGATGGCAAAAGGAATGGCGGCAAAAATACCCGATAAGGCCACCGGACTAAAGCTGTCCATCCCCGCCCAGCCGCCGCGGACAAAGTTTGCCCATTCGAATCCGGGTGCTACCACGCCCATAAACACCAGCAGTTCGAAGATCGCCAGTAAGGTGACTAACAGTTCAAAGGTGGCTGCAATGCCAACCCCCAGAATATTCAATCCCATAAAAATCAGATAAGCGCTGACCGCCACCCATTTGGGGTCCAGGGACGGGAACTGCACATTGAGATAAGCACCAATCGCCATGGAAATGGCTGGCGGCGCAAACACAAATTCAATCAGCGTGGCAAACCCGGCAATAAAGCCCCCGGTCGGGCCAAAAGCGCGGTAGGCATAGGCAAAAGGCCCGCCGGCGTGGGGAATGGAGGTGGTCAGCTCCGTGAAACTAAAGATAAAGGCGCAATACATGGCCGCAATCGCCAATGAGGTGATCAAAAAGCCCAGCGTGCCAGCCTGCGCCCAGCCGTAGCTCCAGCCAAAATACTCACCGGAAATCACCAACCCGACAGCAATGCCCCATAAATGGAAGCTGCCGAGCATCCTCTTTAACCCTGGTTGTGCACTGTTGGTTTGCATGTTGTTTATCCCATAGAAAGAACCGATGGAGAGCACCGTGCAAAGCGCATACCAAAGACAAAAAAACCTTACACAACTTGACATTGTACAGGTGAGCCAACGATCGCGTTCATACAGCCTGCGCTGTTTTGCAGCAATTCGCCCCATAATGCAGCAGGTTTTGCCAATCCCAAGGGCAGCGTGGCGTACTGAAATGCAGCGTTTTTTTTACCTGATCGTCACGGTATCTCGCGCAAAATCACCTATTATCATTAGCATTCATGATAAAAATAGGGACAAGTCCCGCGTTACATCCTTACAGCGCCATCAGAACCGATAGGGAATAAGTGAGGCAACGATGCAACTACTGATTACGGGCGGAACCGGCCTGATCGGCCGTCACCTGATTGCTCGATTACTGTCTTTATCGCACCATGTCACCGTACTTACTCGCGATACCACACGTGCCCGTCAGATACTCGGCGAGCGCGTGGAGTATTGGTCAACGCTGCAAAATCGTACCTCGCTGGATGACATCGACGCCGTTATCAATCTGGCAGGAGAACCGATTGCGGATAAACGTTGGACGCCGCAACAAAAGCTGAAACTGAGCGAAAGCCGCTGGCAGATTACCGAGCAGTTGGCGACGTTGATTAAAGCCAGCGCCTCGCCGCCCTCGGTCTTCATTTCCGGCTCTGCGGTAGGGTATTACGGCAATCAAGGGGCGGCGCTCATCACCGAAGATGAATCGCCCACACCTGAATTTACCCATCAACTCTGCGCCCGTTGGGAGGAATTGGCGCTGAGTGCGGAGAGCGATCGTACGCGCGTTTGCCTGATGCGCACGGGCATCGTACTGGCGGCTAACGGCGGCGCGTTAGCAAAAATGCTGCCTCCCTTCCGCGTCGGGCTAGGCGGCCCCTTGGGGTCGGGCAAACAGTACATGCCGTGGATTCACATCGACGATATGGTCAATGCCATTCTTTACTTGTTGGATAACCCGATTCTGCGCGGGCCCTTTAACATGACCGCGCCTTATCCGGTACATAACGAGCAGTTCTGCGCCATGCTGGCCCACGTGCTGGATCGCCCGTGTTTTATGCGCGTGCCCGCCTTCGCGCTCAAACTGCTGATGGGAGAAGCCGCCACGCTGGTGTTGGGTGGACAGCGCGCCATTCCGCATCGGCTGGAGGCCGCCGGGTTCGGCTTTCGCTATTACGAACTGGAAGAGGCGCTCAAAGACGTCACCGGGAAGAAATAGCCACAGGGCGTATCGTTGAACATCGCACGATACGCCCTGTTGATAACGGCACCCGCTACTTCAACGCACCGGAGAGAAACTGCTGCAAACGAGGGCTCGTCGGGTTACCAAATACGCGATCTGGCGGGCCCTCTTCTTCGATCACGCCCTGATGCAAAAAGATCACATGGCTTGATACGTGGCGAGCAAACTCCATTTCATGGGTGACAACCACCATGGTTTTGCCCTCTTCCGCCAGTTGCTGCATGATACGCAGCACTTCCCCCACCAATTCAGGGTCCAGCGCTGAAGTGGGTTCATCAAACAGCAGCACTTCCGGTTCCATCGCCAGCGCACGGGCAATGGAGACACGCTGCTGCTGCCCGCCGGAGAGATTGGCCGGGTATTTGTTCTGCGCCTCGCCGATGATCCCGACTTTATCGAGATAACGCACCGCACGCTCGCGGGCTTCCGCTTTGCTCAACCCCAGGACCTGCACTGGTGCTTCCATGACGTTTTCCAGTGCGGTCATAAAGCTCCACAGGTTGAAATGCTGAAAGACCATGGTCAACCGCGTACGCAGCAGTTGCAGTTGTTTCTTATCAAAGACTTTCAGCTGTCCGTCGGTGTCACGCACCATGCGAATCTCTTCATCGTTGACGAAAATCGCCCCCTCGCACGGTTTTTCCAGAAAGTTAATGCAGCGCAGCAGCGTACTTTTCCCCGATCCTGACGAGCCGATAATCGAAATCACATCGCCCGCTTTCGCCTGAAGGGAAACGCCCTTCAGCACTTCGTGTTCCCCGTAACGCTTATGCAGTTCCGTCACCATCAGTTTATGGTCTGACATGCTGTTTTTTCCTGATGTTAATGAGATGAACGGGTATGAATATGCCGCAGCCAGCGCCGTTCCGCGTGTTTGAACAGGCCGATCAGCACAAAAGAGATTGCCAGATAGATCACCGCAGCAATGCCAAAGGCATAAAACGGCTGATAAGTGGACGCGTTAATATCTCGGGCAATTTTCAAGATGTCCGGCACCGTCACGGTAAACGCCAGCGCCGTGGAGTGGAGCATCAAAATCACCTCGTTGCTGTACGCAGGCAGCGCAATACGTAACGCGCCGGGCAAAATAATGCAGCGATACTGTTTAAACCGGGAAAAACCATACGCTCTGGCCGCTTCAATTTCGCCATAAGGCACCGAACGGATCGCCCCTGCAAAAATCTCTGTGGTATAGGCGCAGGTGTTCAACGCCAATGCCAGCACCGCACAGTTCAGCCCGCTGCGGAAAAACGCATTCAGCATGTCGGTGCCGCGCACGATTTCCAGACTGTAAACGCCGGAGTAAAACACCAGCAACTGCACGTAAAGCGGCGTGCCGCGAAACACATAGGTAAACACCCACACCGGAAAACTGAAGCGCCGCCGTGGAGAAACGCGGGCAATAGCCAGCGGGATAGCCAATAGGCCACCGATCACCACCGACGAAATCAACAGCCATAGCGTCATCGCCAGACCGGTGAGACGATATCCATCACTCCATAGCAAAGGCTGCCAGTACTGTTGCAGGATCTCACTCATAATTCACCTTCTTCACACCCTGCGAGTAATGGCGTTCCAACCACCACAGCACCCCATTGGAGACCGTGGTAAAAATCAGATACATCACCCCAGCGACAAGGGCGAAATAAAACGGTTCATGCGCCCCCTTGCCCGCCAACTGGGTCACTTTGACGATATCATTCAGCCCCAACAGCGACACCAGCGCCGTTGCCTTGAGGATCACCTGCCAGTTGTTGCCAATACCGGGCAAGGCAAAGCGCATCATGGAAGGAAACATGATGCGGCGAAAGACCTTCAGTGGCGTAAAACCGTAGGCCACGGCCGCTTCAATCTGCCCCGGCGGCACCGCCAGATAAGCACCGCGGAAGGTTTCCGTGAAATAGGCACCGTAGATAAACCCGAGCGTGATAATCCCTGCCGAAAGCGGATCGATATCAATTTGAGCGATACCGATGGTTTCCGTCACGCTGTTGAGCGCAATTTGCAGCCCATAAAAAATCAATAGCATTAATACCAGATCCGGCACGCCACGGATCAGGGTGGTGTACGCGGAGAAAAAACCGGACAGCAGGCGATTGGCAGAGAGCTTGGCCCCTGCGCCAATCAGCCCAATGACCAACGCCAACAGCAGCGAGCACACCGCGAGTTGCAGCGTCATGCGCGCCCCGTCAAGAATCAGATCGGTATAGCCGTAGAGCATCGCGTGTTTCCGTCTAAAAAGGCACACTCTGCCTGCATAACGCAGGCAGATCCCAGCAACACGCCATTAACCGCCGTATACGTCAAAATCGAAGTATTTCTTCGCGAAAGTGTCGTAGGTGCCGTCTTTGCGCATCTCTTCAAACGCTTTATCCAACGCAGCTTTCAGCGCTTTGTCCTCTTTGCGCAGCCCCATACCGGTACCAACGCCAAAGAATTTATCATCCTTCACTGCCGGACCTGCGAAAACGTAATCTTTACCCGCCGGCAATTTCAGGAAGCCTTCGCTGCCCGCCACTTCATCCTGGAACGCAGCATCAATGCGGCCAGCGGTCAAGTCGGCGTAAATCAAATCCTGATTTTGGTAAGCCACCACATCAATGCCTTTCGGCTGCCAGTTGGCATTGGCATAGGCTTCCTGGGTGGAGGCCTGCAACACGCCGACACGTTTACCGCGCAGCGATTCCAGCGTCGGTTGGATGTTCGCCCCTTTCTTCTCAATCAGACGCGCGTTGGCAGCATAGAGTTTTTCCGTGAAAGCAATCTCCTGCTGGCGCTTCTCAGTGATGGAGAGCGAGGAGATGATCGCATCAATCTTTTTCGCTTTCAGTGAAGGGATCAGTGCGTCGAAATCACTTTCCACAAAAGTACATTCAGTCTTGATGCGCTTGCACAGCTCTTTCGCCAAATCAATATCAAACCCTACCAGCTCACCGCTGGCATTCTTGGACTCAAAGGGTGCATACGTCGGGTCGGTGCCGATTTTGAGATTCTTGGGAACATCGGCCAGCGCGCTTCCCGCGGCAATAACTAAGGCCAACGGCAGAATTCTGAATAATTTTTTCATTTCGCAACCCTTATCTTGATGGAATGATGATCAAAAAGAATGAATATCACTAAGCGTAAAGGGGCGGTCAGACACCTGCGCGCTCTCGCGCGAAAGGGATGCCAGCGCCGCCAGTCTCATCAGCAGAAACCCTGCAAAATCCGCGCCATAATCGCAGCAAAATACGGATAAATCCGAAATCTGCCGCAGGCGCGTAGTGATAGGGGCACCCTGATGAGGGTGATGATGTGTGGGTTAATCAGGAAAGAGACGGCGCGCTTCCCCGGCAACATTTTGGTGCAAACCAATCAACATTTGCACCATAACAACGCATCATCGCTTAAGCGTAGTGCAAACCTTGCGTAGACAGGCAAGAAAGCGAGAGAAAAGATGACGGGAGTTGCACCTGATTGGTGTGTTTTTATGATAGAGCGCCGTTAACTGCCCTGCCAACGAGTGAACAGTGCTTCAGGCAAGGCAATATCAAACTGATCGAGCACGCGGTTGACTGTTTGATCCACCACGTCTTGCAAGGTTTGCGGACGGTGATAAAAGGCGGGAACCGGCGGCATAATCACCGCGCCCATTTCTGCGGCTGCCGTCATCAGGCGCAGGTGCCCGAGGTGCAGCGGGGTTTCACGCACGCACAGGACCAACGGGCGACGCTCTTTTAATATCACGTCTGCGGCACGAATCAACAAGTTATCGCTGTAGCTATGCACAATCCCCGAAAGGGTTTTAATGGAACAGGGAAGAATCACCATTCCCGCAGTACGAAAAG
Organism: uncultured Symbiopectobacterium sp.; assembly: GCA_964293225.1. GTDB lineage: Bacteria > Pseudomonadota > Gammaproteobacteria > Enterobacterales > Enterobacteriaceae > Symbiopectobacterium. The sequence goes on from CAXYYB010000006.1 coordinate 65,324, forward strand.
AGCCGGACGACAATGAAGCGGCAATATCACGATTATCATGCACTACGTCCGCCAATGCCTGCACATCGCGCACGCTGAAATCACTCTCCAGCGTCAGCGTTTGTCGGGCGGCCTGACTCATGATCAAATGGGTTTCCACGTCGTCCAACGGTTGTAACACCTGCAACAGGCGCACGCCATAAATCGCGCCGCTGGCCCCGGAGAGTCCAATGATGAGTCGTTTCATGCCAAACCTCGAAATGCCGCTGTGCAAAAGGGATAACGGGCTGACTTTGCCCTATCCTCGCTCAATAAGCAACAAAGGGAGGCGCTTACGCACCTCCCTTTTCACTGTCATTGCCGACGGGCGCCTTGAATGGCATTAGCCTTCGTTATGCAGTTCCAGATCTTCGACTTCGTTCTGGCTGCGCAGCGCTTTAGCATCGTCATTACGCAATCCTTCCAGATAGTCGAGATAACCCTGATCGACATCTTTGGTCACGTAGATACCGTTAAATACCGAGCATTCAAACTGCACGATATCCGGGTTTTCTTCCCGCGCAGCGGCGATCAGATCGTCCAGATCCTGGAAAATCAGGGCGTCGGCACCGATAATCTTACGAATTTCTTCCACTTCGCGGCCGTGAGCAATCAGCTCATTAGCGGTCGGCATATCAATACCGTACACGTTGGGGAAACGAATTTCCGGCGCGGCAGAGGCCAGATAAACGCGGCGTGCACCCGCTTCACGCGCCATCTCGACAATTTGCTCCGAGGTGGTACCGCGCACGATGGAATCATCCACCAGCAGCACGTTTTTGTCGCGGAACTCAGCGCGGTTGGCGTTCAGTTTGCGGCGCACCGAGTTTTTACGCTGTTCCTGACCCGGCATGATAAAGGTACGGCCAACATAGCGGTTTTTCACAAACCCCTGGCGGTACGGTTTATCGATAATGCGCGCAATCTCCAAAGCGATATCGCAGGAGGTTTCTGGAATCGGAATGACCACATCGATATCCAGGTCTTCCCATACGCGGGCAATCTTCTCGCCCAGCTTTTGGCCCATGCGCACACGGGCGCTGTAAACCGAAATTTTGTCGATAAAAGAGTCTGGGCGAGCGAAATAGACATACTCGAACAGGCACGGGTTGCTTTTCGGGTTCTCGGCGCACTGGCGGGTAAACAGTTGCCCTTTCTCGGTGATGTAAACCGCCTCTCCCGGCGCTACGTCACGCAAGAACTCAAAACCAAGGGTATCGAGCGCCACGCTTTCCGAGGCCACCATATACTCGGTGCGGCCATCGGCCAGTTCGCGCTTGCCGATCACCAATGGGCGAATACCGTTTGGATCGCGGAAAGCGAACAAACCGTGCCCGATGATCATCCCGACGCACGCATAGGCACCGCGAATCATTTTGTGGGTGGCGGCAACGGCAGCAAAGACGTTGTCGGCATCCAGCGGGTAGTGCTGAAAACGATCCAACTCGCAGGCAAAGATATTGAGCAGGATCTCAGAATCAGAGGTGGTGTTAACGTGGCGACGCCCTTGCTCAAACAGCTGTTTGCGCAGTTCATGGGCGTTGGTCAGGTTACCGTTGTGCGCCAGCGTGATGCCAAAGGGGGAATTGACATAAAACGGCTGGGCTTCCGATGCGCTGGAACTGCCCGCGGTAGGATAACGCACATGCCCCACGCCCATAGTGCCTTGCAGGCGCTGCATATGACGCGCCTCGAATACGTCCTTCACCAGGCCGTTCGCCTTACGCAGGCGGAAGCAGTTCATGGGATCGATGGTGACGATGCCTGCGGCATCTTGTCCACGGTGCTGTAACACCGTTAACGCGTCATAAATCGACTGGTTTACCGGTGTAAAACCGGCGATACCGACAATACCGCACATGTTGTCTTTTCCTCATCAGCGCTACCGCAGCTCTATGTGCTGCGGCAAGAAACTTGACGTGCTTTGCAGGTAGTCGAAAAACCACCTGATGATATAGCTAAACTGCGGGATGAGCTGGGACCGTTTCCAGTCATCACTTTGTGAAAAACCGGTAAAGGTATCCAAAAAGAACAGCAGCGCAGAGACAATCAATACGCCGCGCAGCGCACCAAAGCAAATGCCCAGTACCCTGTCGGTGCCAGAAAGCCCGGTTCGTTCAACCAGTGAACCAATCACATAGTTGACGATCGCTCCCACAATCAATGTCGCAATAAACAGAATGGCGATGGCAACCCCGTTGCGCACCAGCTCGTCTTCAAAACGCGTGAAATAAACCGACAGGTATGGGTAATAATGGCTGCCGACAAAGAATGCACTGCCCCAGGTGATCAGCGAAAGCGCCTCACGAACAAAGCCCCGGATCAAACTGACCAGCGCTGAGAAACCAACAATGCCAATAATGACGTAATCAACCCAAACCATGAATTCTCTCACTCACGAACGATGCCAACACAATCTCTCTCGCACCAGCCACAATTACCACCGATTCAAGAGAGCATAGCGCCGCTCATCATCCTGTTCGCGGCGCATTCTAACAGAAAAAGAAAACGTTTGCGTAGCCTATTTCCCAACGATTTCACCGATAGGTGAATTTGCTGGCAGCGTCGCTACACGCTGCTCTCGCCCTTTCGCATCTGGTTTCAAATCCCAGAGGACTTCGCCCTCTGGCAACCTTAACGTGCGCTGTAGTTCCTGACCTGCCCGCTCAGCCCACTCAGCTGTTGCAGTTCGCCGAGGGCGGACTGCAATTTCTGTTTTGAGGCATCCGGCCCGACGTAAATGCGGGTTATTTCCCCCGCGATGGGTGTCGATGGCACCGTGTAAGCGCGGTATCCCGACAGGCGCAGCTTGGCAACAATTTCATTCACCTTATCCGCATTTTTCAGCGCACCCAGTTGCACCACATAGGCTTGTCCTGCGGGCGCGGCTTCCGGCTTCACGTCCGGTTGTGCGGCAGGCGGCGATGCGGGTTGCAGCGCAGGCGTTGCTGGCTTGTTTTCCGGTTTCGGCTCAGGCTTCACTTCCGGTTTAGTTTCAGGCTTCGTCTTGGGTTTGGTTTCCGGCTTCACCTCCGCTTTGGGCGTGACCGGACGCGCCGCCACGGCGGGCGGGGCAATTTCTATCGGTGCCGAAGAGGTGGGTGGCAAATTGCTCGGCGGTGCCTGCAGGGTGCCATCATCCTCCGGCGCAGTCACACCGCCCTGCGCTGGTTGTCCTTGCATCGCCTGCTGTGCGCCTTCCGGCGGCTGACTGGGCAACGACTGGTTCAGTGAAGGCAGCGATTCCGCCTCCGTGCTGTCGCCCGGTTTTGGCACCAGCGGGATCGCGGCAAACTCATCTTCGTAATGTTTCTTTTTGCCATCCAGTAGCGCAGGCAGCACAATAACGCCCAACGCCACCAGAATAATGGTGCCGACCAGGCGGTTTTGAAACTTACTTGCCATTCGACCCCCTCTCCTCCTGCGCTTCCATCACATGCGCTACCGTATGAAAAGATCCGCACACTACGACGATATCCTGCGTATCTGCGTCTTGCATCGCCTGATGCCAGGCGGTCGCAACATCGTCAAACGACCGGCTGCTGTCCAGATGTGCCGCTATCAATTCAGCGCTGGCACCACGTGGCCCTTCCAGCGGGGCGCAATACCATTCATCCACCACGGGCTTGAGGTACGCCAGCGTACCGGGAATATCTTTATCGGCCAGCATACCAATCACCGCCCGCACTTTGCCCGCTTTTGGCAACTGCGCCAATCGCCCGGCCAGATAGGCTGCAGCATGGGGATTATGCGCCACATCCAGAATCAGTTTCGGCTGTTCACTCACCGTTTGGAACCGACCCGGCAACGCAGCGCGGCGTAGCCCCTGTTCGATAGCTGCCAGAGAGACGTCAATCGGCCCCTGATGCAGCGCAGCTAGCGCCGTGGCAGCGTTGGGCAAGGGCACGTTCGGCAGCGGCAGCGTCATGCGCTCGCCGTCGGTCGATTGCCAATACCAGCCGTCCCCTTCCAGCGCAAAGTGCCAATCGCGATCGCGCTTAAACAACAATGCCCCTTTCTCTTCAGCCACGGCGGCAATAGAGGCGGGCATATCCGGCTCCCCTACCACCGCAGGCGTATTACTGCGAAAGATACCGGCCTTTTCACGACCAATACTTTCGCGGTCATGCCCTAACCAGTCAGTATGATCGAGCGCAATACTGGTCACTACCGCCACGTCGGCATCCACAATATTGGTGGCATCCAGACGCCCGCCCAACCCAACTTCCAGAATCACCACATCCAGATTTGCCTGCCTGAACAGGTGCAGTGCCGCAAGGGTGCCAAATTCGAAATAGGTCAACGAAATATCGTCACGCCCGGCTTCGATATCGGCAAACGCCTGAGTGTGCGCCGCTTCCGGCAATTCCTGACCTTGAATGCGCACACGCTCGGTATAACGCAGCAGGTGGGGTGAACTGTAAACGCCGACACGTAAACCCGCCGCCATCAAAATGGCCTCCAGCGTACAACAAGTCGTGCCTTTTCCATTGGTGCCCGCGACGGTAAACACCGTTGGGGCCGGGCGAAGCAGGTGAAGACGGTCAGCAACCTGTTTAACACGCGTCAATCCCATGTCAATGGCAGTGGCGTGCAGGTGCTCCAGATAATGAAGCCACGCGGCCAAAGGCGACGTGGCTTGGGGAATGCGAAGATTTTCCATGAGTCCCGTTCACTGGCTTACGGTTCATTGATACAGGGTGCACAGAACGGCCTCCTAAGCACAATCCTGTCGCACCCTGTTCATGTGTCACTTATTGCGCATCATCCTGCGGTTCAGTGGTCACTTCCGGCGGACGAACCTCTGCGGTGTCCACCGGCTCAGGGTGGTTGGTCAGCCGAGACAGTATGCTGGCTAACTTGAAGCGCATTTCCGGGCGGCGCACGATCATGTCAATCGCCCCTTTTTCCAGCAGGAACTCACTGCGTTGGAAACCCGGCGGCAATTTTTCACGTACCGTCTGTTCGATAACGCGCGGACCAGCAAAACCGATCAGCGCTTTAGGTTCGGCAACATTCAAATCGCCGAGCATCGCCAGACTGGCAGAAACGCCGCCCATGGTCGGATCGGTCAACACCGAGATATAGGGCAGACCGCGTTCACGCATTTTTGCCAACGCTGCACTGGTTTTCGCCATTTGCATCAGCGACATCAGTGCTTCCTGCATACGTGCACCGCCGCTGGCGGAAAAACACACCAGCGGACAGCCATCTTCCAACGCCTGTTCAACCGCACGCACAAACCGCGCACCGACCACCGAGGCCATGGAACCGCCCATAAAGGCGAATTCAAAGGAGGCAGCGACCACTGGCATGTCGTACAACGTGCCTTTCATCACCACCAACGCGTCTTTTTCGTCAGACTGCTTCTGTGCAGCAACCAGACGATCTTTGTATTTCTTCGAGTCTTTGAACTTCAGCGCATCCTTGGGCTCCAGCTCACTACCCAGCTCAACTACGCTGTCCTTATCCAGAAACGCATTCAAGCGCGCACGGGCGGAAAGTCGCATGTGATGGTCACATTTTGGACACACCTCAAGGTTACGCTCCAATTCAGCGCGGTAAAGCACCTGACCACAACTGTCACATTTGGTCCATACCCCTTCAGGGATATTGGCCTTGCGGGTCGGTGTAATGTTGCTCTTGTTAAGAATTCGTTCAATCCAGCTCATTGATAACCTTTCTGCTTGAACCTGGCCGTGGCCAGTCCGCTCTGCCCCGTCACTACGCCCGTTTATCTCAGCCTGAACCGGTGTTTACACCCGTATTGCAAGACACCGATAACGCAGGTCGTCATCAGGGACAGACCATAAATGCCGCTCATTAAACCATAACACTCCGGGACTGTGGATAGAAAACTGGTCAAACCGGAGCGATTACCGCGTTTATTCTTGTGAACCCGACGCGCTCTTCGCCCGGGCTGCCGCTCGTCTATGCCGCCAGATTTCAATGATCCCCGGCAAGATAGAGATGAAAATAATAGCGACAATCAATAACTTCAAGTTTTCTTGCACAATCGGCAGGTCGCCGAACAGGTAACCTGCGTAGGTAAACAGTAATACCCACAGCAATGCCCCTGCCACATTATAGAGTGCAAAATGGCGGTAGCGCATATGTCCCATACCGGCGACAAACGGCGCAAATGTTCTCACAATCGGTACGAAGCGCGCCAGAATAATCGTTTTACCGCCGTGGCGGGCATAAAACTGATGCGTTTTATCCAGATAACTGCGGCGAAAAATTTTCGAATCAGGGTTACTGAACAGCGTCTCCCCGAACAAACGCCCGATGGTGTAATTGACCGCATCCCCCAATATGGCAGCCGCAACCATCAGTGCCACCATGGTATGCACGTTCAGATCGTTGGTGGGCAACGCCGCCAACGCGCCGGCGACAAACAACAGGGAATCCCCCGGTAGAAACGGCGTTACCACCAGACCGGTTTCGCAAAACAGGATCAAAAACAGAATGGCATAAATCCAGACACCGTATTGCGCAACCAGTTCCGCGAGGTGAACGTCAATATGCAGAATAAAATCGATGATAAAGCGTATAAACGCGACAAGTTCCATCATGTGCATGTTTCACGGCGCAATGCCGTGACAATCCTCCAGTGTTTAGCGTGGCACGGCACTACCGCCCACCACGGGTCAATCTTCCAGAAATAGCGGGCCCATTGGTGCAACGGGAAGTTCGAAACGTGCCGGATAATCTACCGCCACCAGATAAAGACCGTCAGCACGCGCCGTGGCAGCCGCCAGCGTGCGATCTTTGGCCGCCAGCAGTTCGGCTATCCAGGATTCAGGCTGATTGCCGCATCCCACTTCCATCAGGCTACCGACGATATTGCGCACCATGTGATGCACAAACGCATTGGCTTTAATATCTACCACGATGTAAGCGCCATGACGCGTAACCTTTAAATGATTTACATTGCGCCACGGCGTGCGCGACTGGCATTGCACGGCGCGAAACGAGGTGAAGTCATTCTCACCCAGCAGGTTTTGCCCAGCGCGCTCCATGCGCGCCGCATCCAGCGGGAAGTGGAACTGCGTTACGCCCCGTGCCAGTACCGCCGGACGCAGGCGATGATTAAAAATAATGTAGCGATAGCGACGCGCCGTGGCGCTGAAACGTGCGTGAAAATCGTCATCGACGGCCTTCACCCAGCGCACGGCGATATCCGATGGCAAATGGGCATTGACGCCCATGGTCCAGGCGGCATCTTTGCGCTGAGCCTGGGTGGTAAAGTGCACCACTTGCCCGGTGGCATGCACACCCGCATCGGTTCTACCCGCGCAAAACACCGTAATCGGCTCATCGGCCACTTTACTCAGCGCCCGTTCCAGATGCCCTTGCACACTCTCTACTTCAGCCTGACGCTGCCAACCATAATAGCGGCTGCCATCATACTCTATGCCCAGCGCCACCTTGATACCAGCAGGCTGCTGCGGCAAATTACTGTCTGACATTACCCCAGATACTCCTGCACCAACCGTTCTGCCGTTTCCACCGCCATCAATGCACCGCCAAAGCGTACGTTATCCGCCACCGACCAGAATTGCAGCAGTTCGGGAATGCCGTAATCATTGCGCAGGCAACCAATCTTGAGTTGAACGTTGTCAGACGCATCTTCCACTTGCGTCGGGTAGTCGTCTTCATCGCTGAGCTGAACCTCTTCAGCGCGGGCAAGTTCATCCCGGGCCTCCTCCGCAGAGAGCGGTCGTAATGCTTCAAGATGTACGACCTGCGCATGACCGTAAAACACCGGAGCCTGTACGCAGTTAACGGAGATGGGCAGCCCTTCGTCTTGTAACACCTTGCGCACTTGATCGACCAGTTGACGCTCTTGCGCCACGCTGCCTTGTGCATCCGTCAAAAACGGCAGCATGTTAAACGCCAACTGTTTGGCAAAAAAACCCGGCTCCGGGGGAATGCCGTTCAGTAAACGGGCACTCTGCCCGGCCAAATCATCTACCGCCGCTTTGCCCAGCGCAGACACAGAGAGCAAATTGGTGACGTGAAGACGTGACAGCCCGGCTTGATCGATCAGCGGTTTGATCGCCAGCAGCAGTTGGCTCACCAGACTGTCTGCCACCGCCACGATATTGCGATTACGGTAATCTGCCAGCACATGGGTGTTGACACCCGGCACCACCAACGGGACATCCGGCTCCAGCGCGAACAGATCGCTGCTGTCAATCACCAGGCAACCAGCGTTACCCGCCTCTTCCGCATAGCGCGCGCTCGCTTCGCTGCCCGCGACAAAGAAGGCCAGTTGAGCCTGAGACCAATCAAACTCGGCCGCATCCTCGACGTACCAGGATTTGCCGTTGATCCTCACGGATTCCCCCACGCTGCGTTCGCTGGCGAGCGGATAGAGCGTGCCTACGGGAAACGCGCGCTCTTCCAACAACTCCAGCAGCGCCGTTCCCACCGCACCCGTTGCGCCCAATAGCGCAATATTCCAGCCGTCAGACATGTGGTGTTCTCCCATTCGTCAATACCTCTTGCTCGGGCGGTATATCACCCCCCGAATACCCTACGCTAAAAACGTCGTATATCATGACACCCTCTCACCGTATTACGGCAAGACGGCAGTGAAACCCAATGCATTCAGACAGGCCACACTGGCCTCATCAGAACAAGTGACACGCAGCGAAGACCATTCGCGGCGCTCCTGATAGTGTTTACGCAGACGATCAAATCCGCCAGCTTGACCAGCAGACTCGCGCAACAGCGCATCGTCGCGGCGTACATCATACACCAGATGCACCAGACGCTTAAGCAACGCTTGATCGAGAGGGGCCGTTACGTGAACAGCCGTGATATCCGGGGCGGGCAACAGCGATGATAGCGACACGTGCTGAGGTTGCCCGATGAACTGGCACAACGCTTCAAACACTTGCGTGGTGCCGCGCGCCTTGCCTTCCAGCGTATAACCGGCAATATGCGCCGTACCCACGTCAGCGTGCGCCAGCAAATCCAGCGAAAGTCCCGGTTCCGGTTCCCACACGTCCAGCACCACGCGCAGATCCTTGCCGTGTTGCAACGCCCGCAACAGGGCAGCGTTATCGACCACCGGCCCGCGGCACGCGTTGATCAAAATGCGGCCAGCAGGCAAGGCGGCGAGCACCGCGTCATCAATCAGGTGCAGCGTGTTGTCCAGGCCACCCTTGGTCAAGGGCGTGTGCAGCGTGACAATATCCGCGTCACGCAATAGCGTATCCAGCGGCAAAAAGGGACCAACATCCCCCTTGCACGCGCGAGGAGGATCGCACAGTAACGTCTTCACGCCCCAGGCGTTGAGACGCGCCTGCAAACGCCGTCCGACGTTGCCCACACCGACAATACCGACGGTTTTGTCGCGCAACTGAAAGCCATCTCGCTCCGCCAACATCAGCAGCGCTGAAAAAACGTATTCCACCACTGCGATGGCATTACAGCCTGGCGCGGCGGAAAATCCGACGCCCTGCTCACGCAGCCAGGCTTCATCCACATGATCGGTGCCCGCCGTGGCGCTGCCAACGAAGGTCACGCCCGAATCCGCTAACAGCGCAGCGTTAACCGGCGTGACGGAGCGCACCATCAGGGTGTCGGCCTGTGCCAGCGCCTCAACGGGCAACGGCCTTCCCGGCACGGCCACCACTTCACCCACGCGGCTGAACAGCTCGCGCGCATACGGCATATTCTCATCAACCACAATTTTCATGTACGACCCCGGTCAGGCAACGCTTGCAAGAAAAACAGGGGCACTATTTTGCCACCGAATGGTGAAGAATCCCAACGCTATCCCCATCGATCAAGCATCCTCAACCCCCTGCGGCAACCAGATAGCAAAATGGGTCGGAGCCCAAAAACGCTCCTGAGCGAGACGCAGCACCACAACGCAAGAAGCCACATACAGCAATTGCCCCCACTCATGACGATGAGGTAGGCATTTCGTCTCCGCACTGACCACTTCGGTATGCAGGATAGGATACGCCCCCCCAACCCCATGACGTGGAAGCAAACCGCAAATAAGAAGGCATTTTCCCCTATGATCTGACTATTCTCACACCAGACACCTTGCTATGATTTCCTCTGCCTATTCAGGGCTCCCGGGGAATGCAGGGTGCCTTTCACGCAGTGAGGAGTCCATCATGCAGCCTGTCAGCAGTCCGGGAACCCCGACGCCGGGAGATCGTCCCCCCTCGTCGCCGACGTCGGCCATTGCGTCTTCCTCTTCCAATGCGGCGGCGGCGAATTCTCCACTCAGCTTTACCCAACGCGCCACGCTGGACACGCTAGTGGTCAAGCTACAGGCGCTGACGTCGCTGAGTAACAATGCTATCTGGACCACACTGCGTCAGGACATTGGTCTGGCACCCAACCAGACACTGCTCGGACAGCATTTTACCGCTGCCGAGCAGTCATTGCAGAACCAACTGGTACAGTCTCAAACGCAGCAAAGCAGCGCCCGTCATCCGTTGTTGCAACGCCTGACCGATCTGCTGCCGCAGGGAAATAACAGCCAGCGCGTCATACAGTTTTTACGTCAGGAATTTGGTCATACCGAACTCAAAGCACTGACGCAGCCCCAGTTACAACGGGTGCTGACGATGTTGCAAACACCGCCCGATGCAGCACCGCTCAATGCCGCTTCCGGCAGAGCCCCCGCGCTTGCCACAACGCTGGTGCAAAATGCGCTCACCAATGTTGCGACCAATGCCGCAACCACGGCCCTGCTGCAACGTCCGCTATCCAGCGTCGAACAGAACAGTTTGAATCAGATGGTGGTGCGGTTATCCGCGCTGCTGGGCGAGCCGACGGAAAAAATCTGGACGTCATTGACGGCAATGCAACACCAGCCGCCAGGCACGCCGATCCCTGCCCGTCATTTGCCGCTCCTGATGCAATATTTGCAAACACAAACTGACCTGCACCATCTGCTGACAACCGGCAATGGGCGCGGCGATGCACCTGCGACAGCAGCCGCTACACTGGCAACAACGCCGACCACAACCACTGCGGCGGGCAATGCGGCACAGCCCCCAATGACCGCCACCCAGTCCACCTTGCACACGTTGTTTCAACCCGCGCTGGAAGCCAATGAGCGGCAGTTGCTGCTGGACTACAGCCAAAACCGTTTCAATGCCGGGGTGCAAACACCGCTTACCCAACCGCAACTCAACGAACTGGTGACTTTTTTGTTCGCTCACCGCATGCAGCGCGCTTCCGACGGGGAATTGACAATACAGAGCCTGTTCCCGCATCCGCAGCCCATTGCCAATCCGCTGGTTGCCGCCTTGCCGCCTGCCCTCCAGGCCGTGTTCAACAAACCGCTGTTCTGGCCCATTGTCAGCGTTTGTGTGGTGATATTTTTGCTGTGGGTACTGTTTTGACAGACAAAAAAAACCGGGGCACAAGGCCCCGGTTCAGCAAAATAGACGATTTAGGGTATAGCGATTACGCTAACTTGCGCATCACCAACGTCGCATTGGTGCCGCCGAAACCAAACCCGTTGGACATGACCGTGGTCAGCTTACGCTCGGTCGGTTGCGTGACAATGTTCATGTCCTGCGCCAGCTCATCCAGCGTATCAACGTTAATGCTCGGCGCGATAAAACCGTGTTCCAGCATCAGCAGAGAGTAGATCGCTTCCTGTACGCCCGCCGCACCGAGGGAGTGCCCGGTCATCGCCTTGGTTGCCGAAATCGGTGGCACCGCGTCGCCAAACACCTGACGAATCGCCCACAGCTCTTTCACGTCCCCCACCGGCGTAGACGTGCCGTGGGTATTGATATAATCGATAGGGGTGTTCACATCCTGCATCGCAAGCTTCATGCAGCGCACAGCCCCTTCACCGGACGGCGCAACCATGTCAGCACCGTCAGACGTTGCACCATATCCCACCACTTCGGCGTAAATGTGTGCACCGCGCGCCAGCGCATGCTCCAGCTCTTCCACGACCACCATACCGCCACCACCGGCGATAACAAAACCGTCGCGATCGGCATCATAAGTGCGGGACGCTTTTTCCGGCGTTTCGTTATATTTGGTAGACAGCGCGCCCATGGCATCAAATTCACAGGCCAGTTCCCAGCATAATTCTTCACCGCCGCCGGCAAATACGATGTCCTGTTTACCCAATTGGATCTGCTCTACCGCGTTACCAATACAGTGTGCAGAGGTGGCGCAGGCAGAGCTGATGGAGTAGTTCACGCCCTGAATTTTAAAGGGTGTTGCAAGGCAGGCTGACACCGCAGAACCCATCGCTTTGGTGACCACATACGGACCAACGGCTTTCAGGCCACGTGGGCTGCGCATGGCATCCGCGCCAAACACTTGAGAACGCGCGGAACCGCCGGAACCGGCTATCAAACCGACGCGCGGGTTGTTTTGGTAAACCTCAGGCGCCAGCTTGGCATCGTCAATGGCTTGTTCCATCGACAAAAAAGCATAGACAGAGGCATCGCTCATGAAACGCACGACCTTACGTTCAATGAGGCCGGTAGTATCCAGCTTCACATTGCCCCAGACGTGACTACGCATACCGGAATCTTTCAGCTCTTGTGAGAACGTAATACCCGAACGACCTTCCCGCAACGATGCCAGGACTTCCTGCTGGTTATTACCAATGCTTGAGACGATCCCCAGGCCAGTAATCACTGCACGTTTCATTCAATACCTCTTTCCGCATAAATGTATTTTGGGATTTCGTCACGCACTTTAGCGTACAGATGTAAGCTGAACAAGTCCGATCACCCAACCTTTTACAAAATTTGCGCGTTGGGCACCGGCTGAGTAAAATCGCGCTATCGCTTTAAAAATGAGTCAATTATCGTGAAAGACCATGCTATTCAGCACGGTACGCTCTCCTGGAACGAACAGGGTACACCTGTTTCGCAACAGTTTGATGACGTTTACTTCTCAAATCAGGATGGATTAGAAGAGACCCGCTACGTTTTCTTGCAAGGCAATCACTTTCCGGCGCGCTTTGTTGAGCATTCACGCCCACAGTGCATCATTGCGGAAACGGGCTTCGGCACGGGCCTGAACTTTTTGACGCTGTGGGAAGCGTTCGCCCATTTTCGCGCACAGCACCCGCAGGCTGCGCTGCGGCGTCTGCACTTTATCAGCTTTGAAAAATTCCCGTTGCGCGTGGCCGATCTGGAACAGGCGCACGCCCACTGGCCGACACTCGCCCCTTATGCCGAAGCCCTGCGACAGGCATGGCCGACGGCGCTGCCGGGCTGCCATCGTCTGATTCTGGCTGACGGCGCCATCACCCTCGACTTGTGGTTTGGCGATATCAACGACCTGCTGCCTACGCTTGACGATTCCCTGACGCATCAGGTTGATGCCTGGTTTCTCGATGGCTTTGCCCCGTCCAAAAACCCGGACATGTGGACAGAGAACCTGTTTCACACCATGGCACGCCTGTGCCGGGCGCAGGGCACCTTTGCGACATTCACTGCCGCAGGTTTTGTGCGTCGGGGCTTGCAACAGGCCGGTTTTGACGTGGAAAAGATCAAGGGCTACGGACAAAAACGCGAAATGCTGCGCGGCGTATTACCAAGCGTCATTCCGACGCCGGTGGCAACGCCCTGGTATTCACGCCCAGCCGCGAGCACAACAGAAGATATCGCTATTATTGGCGGTGGCATTGCCAGCGTACTGACCGCACTGGCGCTGCTGCGACGCGGTGCGCACGTGACACTCTATTGTGAAGATGAAGCACCGGCGTTAGGCGCATCCGGCAACCGTCAGGGAGCCCTTTACCCATTACTCAACGACAAACACGATGCGCTTTCCCACTTTTTTGCCACCGCTTTTGGTTTTGCCCGCCGCCAGTACGACACGCTGCGGCAAGCCGGTATCGCCTTTGAGCATGACTGGTGCGGCGTGAATCAAATTGCCTACGATGAAAAAAGCGCGCGCAAAATCACGCAAATCTTGCACGGCAACTGGCCGACAGAAGTGGTTATGCCGCTGAGCGCTGATGAGATGGACGCAACCGCCGGAGTAGCGATCGGTTTTTCAGGACTGAACTATGCCGAGGGTGGCTGGTTATGTCCGGCAGAGTTGACAACCCATGCGCTGAAACACGCGCAATCGCTCGGGTTGGTGGTGCATTTTGCGACCCGCGTCTCTGCGCTGGAAAAAAAGGCCTCCGGCTGGCAACTGAGGTTGGCAAACGGGCAGCAAAAAGCCCATCCTGTGGTGATCCTGGCAAATGGACACCAGCTCAGCGACTGGTCACAAACTCAGCATCTCCCCTGCTATGCGGTGCGCGGTCAAGTGAGTCATATCCCGACCACGCCAGTGCTACAAGGCTTGCAACGCGTTCTTTGCTACGATGGTTATCTGACCCCCGTCAGCCCTCGTCATCAGCAACACTGTATCGGTGCCAGCTACCAGCGAGGTGTGGTTACCACTGCGTTTAGCGCAGACGAGCAGCAAGAAAACCACCAACGCCTTGCAGCCTGCTTGCCCGAGGCAGCGTGGGTGAATGACATCGACGTTAGCGACAACGCAGCGCGTCAGGGCGTGCGCTGTGCCACGCGCGATCACCTGCCGCTGCTCGGAGCCGCTCCGGATCACGCACAGACGCTAGCGCAATACGCGTCACTCGATGTGCAGCAGCATACGCCAGAGCGTGTTGCCGCAGCTCCGGTTCATGCGGACCTGTTCGTGATCGGTGCGCTGGGATCGCGCGGATTGTGCTCAGCCCCGTTAGCGGCTGAAATTCTGGCAGGGCAACTGTACGGCGAACCGCTGCCGCTCGATGCGCCAACGCTTGCCGCATTGAATCCAAATCGTTTTTGGGTGAGAAAGCTGCTGAAAGGCCGCGCGGTGTAACCGCGTTATCCGCCACTGACGGTGGGTAGACTGTGGCGGAATCAAAAACAAAGAAAGGATCAGTTAATGTTAGCGGCGCGCTGAAATAAATCGTCCCACATACCATTGACCAATAGCTGATCTGGCGGCGAAAGCTCACCGTTTTTAATCGCTTGCTGCACACTGTCGCAAACACGCTGATAGAGCGCCTGAACCGTGGTGTCGCCCTGCTCTTCGGCTTCTGCCACCGCCAGCGTCAAATGACCGCGCAGGTAGCCACCGGCAAAAAGTTCATCATCGCTGGCATGCTCTACCATATCATCAATCAGCGCAAGAATACGCGCCTCACATTCTGCGATCATCTCACATCCTCACTAGTAACGTTTATCCGCATCAGCTCAGATCGGCGGGATACGGGAACTGCTCCGCCGTCAATGGCGGCGTATTGTAAAACGATTGTAATGCACGAATAAAGCGCAATGGGCGCGCCGGAATACCCTGTTCGAGATAGACCATCACTTGCGCATGTACAGTACGCTGAAACGCGATGCGATCCGGCTCAATATCCCCTTCCAGATTGTCGCAACTGACATTAAAGGGAAAGCCCGATGCCACGCAAAACAGCCAGTCAAACGCCTGTGGCTTGATTTCTACCTGCTCGAACTGCCCTTGCGTTGCCGCATCGCGGCCATCCGGGCAATACCAATAGCCAAAATCCACCCGCTTGCGTCGCGCTTCACCGGCAATGCACCAGTGCGAAATTTCATGGAATGCGCTGGCATAAAACCCATGGGCGAACACGATACGATGATAGGGAAACTGTTCATCAGCGGGGAGATAGATAGGCTCATCATCCCCTTTCACCAGCCGCGTGTTATAGTCCTGCTCAAAGCACTGTGCGAACAAGGTTATGAGATCGCGGTAATCGTGCGTAGTGCTTACGCTAGAGGTGGTCATGACCAGAGATGTCCTATCCATTGGGCAATATCGCTGCCGTGGTTATCATAAATCAACTTCACGCTCATACAGGCGGACACAATCACCAGCATCGGGCGGATCAGCTTTTGCCCCTTATTGAGCACCATGCGAGCCCCAAGACGAGCACCCAACACCTGCCCGACCAGCATCACCAGACCAACGCCCCAAACTACCTGACCACCAAGAATAAAGAACAGCAGCCCGCCAAAATTGGACGTAAAATTAAGCACCTTGGCGTGCGCCGTGGCTTTAGGCAGACTGAAACCACTGAGTGTGACAAACGCCAGCGCGTAAAAAGAACCAGCACCGGGACCAAAGAAACCATCATAGAACCCGACGCACCCGCCCGCCAAAAACGCGAATGGCAGGCCCGACAAACGTTTCTGACGGTCTTCTTCACCAATTTTCGGCATTAACAGAAAATAGAGCCCGATACCAATCACCAGAACAGGCAAGATCTGGCGCAAAAAATCTGCGTGAATCTGCTGAATCAGCCAGGCACCGAACGTTGAACCGACAAACGTCAAGGCAATAGGCAGCTTCTGTTCACTTAACTTCACCGCGCGTTGGCGGACAAAGTAAAGGCTGGCTGAAAAAGAGCCACCGACCGCTTGCAGTTTATTGGTTGCCAGCGCTTGCGCCGGGCTTAGCCCCGCCGAGAGCAGAATAGGAATGCTGAGTAATCCGCCTCCCCCCGCGATAGAATCGATAAAACCGGCAAGTGCAGCAAAAGCAAACAACACCCCGAGCATTTCGGGGCTGACTAAAAACCATTCCATGACTTAGTTCACCAGCAGATGTTTGTCGAGTAATGCCTGGCACGAGGCCGGTAGCGGAGGTGGCGTTTTCACTGGCGCTTCAGGACTTGGCTGGCGTGGCGTAAACCAACTGCTCAACTCGGCACCGCAACCATCACCAGCGGGTGGCGCGTCCTGATCCTGACATTCCAGGCTGTCTGCCGGGCAGCGTAACCGCACGTGCATATGCGCCCGATGCGCAAACCAAGGGCGCACTTTACGCAGCCAGTCGCGATCCTGCCCTGCTTCCTGACACAATTGTTTCTTGATGGCCGGGTTGACGAAGATGCGGGTGACCTCAGAATCTTGCGCCGCCAGCTTGATCAACGCCGTTACCTGTGGCTGCCACAAGCGAGAGTTGACCTGACGACCATTGGCGGCAACCAAATCGATAGGTTGCGGTTTCAGGAGTTGCTGTGCCGTCCAACGTTGCAGCGGCATCTGTAACCAAATATCCGCATCCAAGCCGGACTGATGGCTGGCATGACCGCTGCTGAATCGACCGCCTGCGGGCATTCCCATATCGCCCACCAGCACAATACCGCCCGTCTGCTTTTTCACATCCGCGCTTAGTCGCGTGATAAACGCCAGCAAATCCGGATGACCGAAATAGCGGCGTTGATCGACACGCATCACCTGATAATTCACGGATTCCAACGGCAACGGCTGCGCACCGACAATGCAGCCGTTAGAGAATGCACCAATGGCCTGCGCCGAACCCGGCACCGGATGCGCGATCTCTTGCCACGGGGTTTTTGCCCATACGCCCGTACTCAGCAGCACGGCAATCGCCCCCACCCACGCTTTTTTCATGTTTAGTTTACCAACGAGGAACCTGACTCACGACGTCCGCACACTGAGCGCGCTGACGCAACAGATGATCCATCAATACAATTGCCATCATCGCCTCCGCAATCGGCACCGCACGGATACCCACGCAGGGATCGTGACGTCCACGGGTGATCATTTCCGTTGCTTCACCCTGGCGGTTGATGGTTTTCCCCGGCACCGTGATGCTCGAGGTGGGTTTCAGCGCCAGATGCGCGACAATGGCCTGCCCGCTGCTGATGCCCCCCAATACGCCGCCCGCATGGTTACTCTGGAATCCCTGCGGCGTAATTTCGTCACGGTTATCGCTGCCGCGTTTGGTAACAACCGCAAATCCATCGCCGATTTCCACGCCTTTTACGGCGTTGATGCTCATCAATGCGTGGGCCAGATCGGCATCCAAACGGTCGAACACGGGCTCACCCAAGCCAGCGGGCACCGATTCGGCGACAACGCTAACCTTGGCACCGATGGAGTCCCCCTCTTTTTTCAGGGCACGCATTAATTCATCCAGTGCATCGATCTTGTCGGCATCAGGGCAGAAAAAGGGGTTTTGTTCAACGATATCCCAGTCTTTCAATTCGCAGGTGACATCGCCCATCTGCGACAGATAACCACGCACCTGAACGCCGTGTGTCATGTGCAGGTATTTTTTGGCAATGGCACCAGCGGCCACGCGCATGGCAGTTTCACGGGCTGAGGAGCGACCGCCGCCACGATAGTCACGCACGCCGTATTTTTGTTCGTAGGTATAATCGGCATGACCGGGACGGAATACATCCTTGATCGCACTGTAGTCCTGAGAGCGCTGATCGGTATTTTCGATGATCAGGCCAATACTGGTACCCGTGGTAACCCCTTCAAACACGCCGGATAAGATACGCACCTGATCCGGCTCGCGGCGCTGAGTGGTATAACGCGAGGTGCCAGGGCGACGGCGATCCAAATCGTGTTGCAGATCCGCTTCAGTCAGCGGAATGCCCGGCGGTACACCATCAACGATACATCCCAACGCAATACCGTGAGATTCGCCGAACGTGGTGACGCGGAAAAACTGGCCAATACTGTTGCCTGCCATCACGGCTCCTTTCTGTATAACATTGCTATTCTGTAAAGCACTATGATTTATGTTGCCGGTACGAACCCGACACAACCGATATGTTTATTGCCGATACGCCGCGAAATGGCTATGGCAATCCACAAGTTGATCTTTGGTCAGCATAAATACGCCGTCACCACCGTGCTCAAATTCCAGCCAGGTAAACGGAATATCTGGATACTGATCCATCAAATGCACCATGCTGTTGCCCACTTCGCAAATCAGCACGCCCTGCTCATTAAGGTAATCTGGCGCACAGGCCAAAATGCGGCGCACCAGATCCAATCCGTCATTGCCCGCGGCAAGACCCAGTTCCGGTTCGCGGCGAAATTCCTGTGGCAAATCCGCCATGTCTTCCGCATCCACATAAGGGGGGTTGGTGACAATCAGGTCATACGCGAGCGGTGGCAGCGCGCGGAAAAGATCGGAGCGAATCGGCGTGACTTGCTGTTCCAGGCCGTGTTGCTGGATATTCCGCTCGGCGACGGCCAACGCATCACCAGAGAGATCGACGGCATCCACTTCTGCGTCGGGGAAGGCATGGGCACACGCAATCGCGATGCAGCCGCTGCCGGTGCAGAGATCGAGAATATGTTGCGGCTCATCGGCGATCAATCCAGCAAACTGCTGTGAAATCAGCTCACCGATTGGCGAACGCGGCACCAGCACGCGTTCATCAACAAAAAATTCCAGCCCGCAAAACCACGCTTTGTTGGTCAGGTAAGCCACTGGCAGACGTTCATTAACGCGGCGAATAACACGCTCAACCACACGCTGGCGCTCCGATAACGTCAAACGAGAGCCATACATATCCGCCGGGAAATCAAGGGGCAAATACAGGGTTGGCAGCACCAGTTGCAGCGCTTCATCCCACGGGTTATCGGTGCCATGCCCATAATAGATATCGGCAGCGTTAAAGCGACTTACTGCCCAGCGCAGCATGTCTTGCAAGGTATGCAGGTCTTTGACCGCCTCGTCGACGAAAATTTTATCCAAGTTAGTCCTCCACAGACCCCACCCCTCAGGAAATGCCGCTTAGTGTGCCATGAAGCCAACGACAAATCAGCAGATATCACCCACCCGCGCAGAAATCCTCTGTGTCGCCTATCAATCGACTCACCTTCCCTGTACTTTGGCAATTTCGGGTTTGCTATTAAAAAGCTAGCGCAGGCACTATTACAGGTTACACTGGCCCTATGTCATTTATGACAAATGCCGTATGAATGAATGCCCTAACGCCAGGCCGCCCCATCGGGAAACAGAGACGCCGACGTAATAAGGACCGAGAGAGACACAACGGGGTGACCGAATGAGTAAAAAACACGCGTTGAATGATGGCGACGCACAGCTATTCCGCGCCTCCGTGGCCGGCACCAAAGCACTACGCCAGGATACCTATGTACACCGTCCCCAGCGCCATCAGGTTGAGGGTAAACTGCCACCGCGCAAGACGTTGCAAGAACAAGTGGATGCCAGTTTTTATTTTTCCGACGAATTTCAGCCCCAGTTGGACAGCGACGGCCCCACGCGTTACGTGCGCCCCGGCAGCAGCCATTACGAGCTAAAAAAACTGCGGCGCGGCGACTATTCCCCGGACCTGTTTCTCGATCTGCACGGATTAACCCAGTTGCAAGCCAAGCAAGAACTGGGGGCACTGCTCGCGGCCTGTCGCCGCGAGCACGTTTACTGTGCCTGTGTGATGCATGGCCACGGCAAGCATATTCTCAAACAGCAAACACCACTCTGGTTGGCACAGCATCCCGACGTGCTGGCTTTCCATCAGGCACCCAAAGAGTTCGGCGGTGACGCCGCGCTATTAGTGTTGGTGGAACTGGATGCGGCGTACGGTCAAATAAAAGCGGGCACCGAACCGTCGCGTTAATGCGCCCGGCTTGTGCGCTATCGCCTGACATTTGCGACGGCGCAAGCTCGGATCAGGACTTGAGCGCCAACTGTGACGGGCTGATTTGCCAATCGAACGTCCCCGCTCCCGACTGCGCATCCAACGTAATGCAAGCCACCGCCGAGGTGGCAAACATCGGCGCACCGGTTTGCGGACTGAGTTCCGCCACCAGGTATCCCACTAACGGCAGATGCGAGACGATCAACACCGATTCGATACCCTCACCGGCCAACGCCAGCAGATAATCACTGACAAATGTGGCATCGCCACCCGGCGTCAGTTCTGGCAGGCTATCGTCTTGATCAGGCAGGGAAAGAATACCACGTAAGGTGGACAGGGTTTGCTGGGCGCGGATATAAGGACTCACCAAAACACGCGTAATGGCCACGCTCTGGTCATGTAGCCAGAAAGCCATCTGACGCGATTCTTCAACACCGCGCGCACTGAGCGGGCGAAGTGCATCACTGGCTGCGTCAGGAACTGCATCACCATGACGCATAATCAACACTTGCATATAACACCGTTATAGTAAAAAGCTTCGTTATATTATACTGTTAACGCATATTCCCCGAGAAAAAAAACGCAATGCGTACACAGGCTGAACGGGGTGAATACGTGTCATTTTGTTGCAAATTTAACCGAAGCACGAAACGCTTTTTTACCCTAGATGGGAAGCCGTAGTCAACCGATTTGCACAGGCCAGCAAGGGAACTTGCGCCACGCTCGGCTCCCGGCACTGAGAATTCGGGCAAAATAGCATTACAAATAACAAGGTTAATTTGGCGTTCAGTATTTGCCATTCCATTAAGACTAACCGTCAGGGCAAAAATCAACCTGTTTCTTACCCTCGCATCGCAAAAAATAGTTTTATAACCCATTAAATTAAATAAATAAGCATAAATCACTGCCGTGCTACTAAATTTGTTTTTTTCATTTCATTTTTCTTTTTATCAAAATACTGACGTTGTTAAACAAGTGGGCGACATCTATCTTTATTTTGAGCGTTTTATGTAAGTTGTTATTACCATTATTTAAAAACGCAGCACAGCCATTATTCTTGGCTGCTGACAATGGCAGCAGAAGTGCCTAAAAACCCCTTTTCTCTTCTTGTTTATATCACTTACCAGAGAAAGCAGTGATTTAACCACCCAGGTTATTCGCTCATAACTCAAACGTTTTAACCATTTTCCTGCAACAACGCATCTCAGTGAGAAAGCCTATAACCCCCCCTTCTCTGCCAAGCCTGAAGGGGGAAAGGATTAAGGGTGAAAACGCGCGGCATTCTCCCGCATGGTCAACAAGCGCTGGCACGGGGCAAAACGGGGGCCATACTGATGCTCGAACGTTTCCAGCGTTTTGACCACTGCATCAATCCCCAGATGATCCATGTAGTGGAACGGCCCTCCCAGGAACGGAGGAAAGCCAATGCCAAATACCGCGCCGATGTCACCGTCACGTGCGC
This sequence comes from uncultured Symbiopectobacterium sp., assembly GCA_964293225.1. Lineage (GTDB taxonomy): Bacteria > Pseudomonadota > Gammaproteobacteria > Enterobacterales > Enterobacteriaceae > Symbiopectobacterium. Next base: position 87,232 of record CAXYYB010000006.1, read on the forward strand.
ATTGGATCACTCCTTCATCCAGACAGCGTGCCGCCTCGTTTAACATCATCATCACGCAGCGTTGTGCCATCAATGCAGGATCAAGGTGGGCTTTCGGCGTTACGCCCAGCAAGGGATAGATAGCGCTGTCCACTTCACGCGGCGCGCGCCAGAAACGGCGCTGGGTATCGTAACGGTAAAATCCTTTTCCATTCTTACGCCCTTTGCGCCCATCCTGCAAAATGGCCTCAAAGGTAGCCGGAGCCTGAAAACGCTCGCCCCACGCTGCCACCAGTATCGGCACTATTTTGGTCGCCACATCAATGCCCACTTCGTCGAGCAGGGTTAACGGGCCGACAGGGAAACCGAAACGTACCAGCGCAGCATCCACAGTTGCCACTGGCTCACCTTCCAACAGACAATAGGCGGCCTCGTTGATGTAAGGTGCCAGAATGCGGTTAACATAAAACCCGGCTTTATCGGCTACCACAATCGCGGTTTTTCCCTGCTTGCGGGCAAAGGCGACGGTGGTGGCGATAGTTTCTGCGCTGGTGCCCGCGTGAGGAATGACTTCCACCAGCGGCATCTTATCTACCGGGCTGAAATAGTGCAGGCCGATGACCTGCTCGGGGCGTCGTGCCCGTTCGGCGATTTGGTGTATGGGCAAGGAAGAGGTGTTGGACGCAAACAGGGTTTCCGGGCGCGCGTGCTGCTCGATGTCTGCCACCATGTTCTGCTTGAGCGCCAGATCCTCAAACACCGCCTCGACAACGATATCGGCATATTCAAAACCGTGATAATCGGTGCTGCCCGAGACCAGCGTCATCAGGCGCTGACGTTCCGCCGGTTTCATGCGTTTACGCTGCACGCGCTTACTCAGCAATTCCCAACTGTAACGCAACGCGTGGTTGACGCCCTCTTCGTTGATATCCTTGATGCGAACCGGAAGCTGTGCGCGTTGGGCGGTGACGCAGGCGATACCACCGCCCATTAATCCGCCACCAATCACGCCGACACGGAAAATCTCACGCGGTTCAGCAGAGGCTCCCGTCTGTTTCTTCAATGCATTGGTAGCAAAAAACAGGCTACGTAACGCCGCTGAAGCTGGCGTCATTACCAATTTGCCAAACGCTCGCGCTTCCTGTTTGTACCCTTCGGTCAGTCCTTTATCCATGCCCCGCCGGACCACTTGAATGATGCGATCGGCCGCAGGATAGTTGCCCTGGGTTTTGGCACGCGTTTTTTGCTTGACCACTTTAAACAATACGTGACGTACCGGCCAACTGTTCACCAGACGGGTGCGCCAGGGCAGTACCGACTGTTGCCGCTTACCCTTTTTCAGCAATGCAGCCGCCGTTTCCAGTAAAATACTGTTGGGAACGGCATCATCGATCATCCCCAACTTGAGCGCCTGCCGCGCTTTTACTGAGCGGCCCGTCAAGATCAAGTCCAGCGCGCGATCGACGCCAATCAGCCTGGGCAAACGCTGTGTCCCACCCGAGCCTGGCAATAAGCCCAACTGTACTTCCGGTAATCCGAGTATCGTTTTGTCATCCAGCGAGCAGACACGATAATCGCAGGCCAACGCCAGCTCAAATCCGCCGCCGAGACAAGGGCCGTGGATCGCCGCAACCAGAGGAAAAGGCAGGTCGCCAAAAGCGGCAAACGTTTCTTGCCCTTGTCGCGCCAACGCTTCCGCCTCTTCTGCCCGCGAGCAGGCACCAAGCATGGTGATATCTGCGCCCACAATAAACGAGTCGGGCTTGCCGGATATCAAAATGACGCCACGCAGTGACGCATGTTGTTGCGCCTGACGAAGCACCGTTTGCACTTGTTCCGCAAAGGCGCTTTTCAAGGTGTTCATCTTCTCGCCCGGCACATCCATGGCAATAACGGCGATATTGTCTGGTCGAATGTGCAGCGAAAAAGCCGAGGGAATTGTCTCTGCCTCGCCCGGTACTTGCTCAACAGCGTGCACGTGTTTCATGGTGTGACCTCCAGAACCATGGCAGCCCCTAGTCCCCCCGCCGCACAGGCAGTAACCAGTCCAAACCCGCCGCCGCGCCGTTGTAACTCATGCAGAGTCTGCGTAATCATTCTAGCCCCGGTGGCCGCAAACGGATGACCGTAAGCAATCGACCCGCCCAGCACGTTGAATTGATCCATGTCCACGTCTCCCAATGCCGAGGTGCGCCCCAGTTTATCCCGAGCAAAATCAGCGCTGGCGAACAGTTTGATGTTGGCCAGCGTCTGCGCTGAAAACGCTTCGTGCATATCAATCAGCGTGAGATCGCCAAGGCTAAGACCCGCGCGATCCAACGCCAGAGGCGTGGCATACGCCGGTCCCAACAGCATATCTTGCTGAACACCAATGGCTGTAAACGCATAACTTTTCAGGTAGCCCAGCGGCGTTAGCCCGAGACTGCGCGCCTTTCCTTCGCTCATGAGCAACACGGCGGCCGCACCGTCGGTAAGCGGAGAGCTGTTGGCTGCGGTGACCGAACCGTGCAGACGATCAAACGCGGGCGATAAACGGGCGTACTGCTCCAGCGTAGAATCATGGCGCACGTTGTTATCTTCTTTGAGCGTTTGGCGGTACGGCGGCACGTAAGCAGTCATCACCTCTTGGTGCAGCACGCCTTGTTGCCAGGTTTTTGCCGCCAGCCGGTGCGAACGATGTGCAAAAGCATCCTGGTCAGCGCGGGAAATGCCGTAGGTTTTTGCCATCTGCTCTGCGGTATCCCCCATACGCAGCCCGGTGGAGTACTCGGCCACTGGAGGGGAGACTGGCAACAGGTCACGCGGACGCAAGCGCGACAGCAATTTGAGTCGTTGCCCCATAGTGCGGACTTTGCTGAGATCCAGCAGCGTCATCGCCAGATTTTTGGTTACACCGATCGGTGGCAGTGAGAACGTATCGGCTCCCCCCGCAATTCCCACGTGCGCAGTGCCCGCCATAATGCTTTCAGCCACGTTGACTACGGACTGGAAGCTGGTGGCGCAAGCGCGGGAAACGGTGTAGGCATCGGTATGCACACACATTCCGGTCCCCAGCACAATTTCGCGCGCAATGTTGGGTGCAGCCGGCATTTGTACTACCTGACCAAACACCAGCAGATCGACCCACTTGGGATCGATGCCATAGCGGATCAACAGCTCGCTCACCACCATTTTGCCTAAATCCATGGCCGGAATACCGCGATACGCGGTCGCTTGACGAGCAAAAGGCGTGCGCAATCCACTGACGATCGCGACCCGTTCGCCGCTGCGGGTTATCAGGGGTAACACCTCGCTCATAAACACTCCTGTAAACAGAGAATTAAGTATATGTTCTAACAGGTCAGACCTGAATAGAGTGTTAACCAGAGCATTACATTAAGCAAACCCATTCACTACAAAATGCGAGTGCGCGCTATGTGTGGGGAGGGTTGGTATCGTAAAGGGGATGGCAAGAAGAAAGGTAGGTACAAAAAAAGGAGATAAACACAACGTGCGGCGCGCAGCACCGCACGTTATAACCAAGAGGCTTAACGCAATCCCAGTTGGAAAATCAGCGTTTCAGCCTGGCAACTGAACGTAAAATCGATATCCAGCTGTACGCCATCTGTTACGTCAGCAAAACGACTGTCGATCTGGCACGGCTCAGATTCTACTGCACGGGCTTTTTCCGTCAGCGCCGTTAACGTGTCCTGCGCGGCGGTAAGGTCAGCAAACACTTTGCTGTAAGATGCCGTGCAGTCGGTGTTGTCCATTACCGTACCGACATCCACACAACAGCAAGCGGCGGTTTCTTCAGCAGAACATTTATTTATCGCGTTTGTCATGATGCTTTTCCTCTACGGGTAACGATCTGCCCGGGCAGATTTGATCCGGTTCAAAAATATCACTTTTCCCGTTATTCTACTCAGTTGACCCACCAAGCACTAGAACTTACTGCATGTAAGGGCATTTAGTGATCAACCTCACATCGTTTTGTTATTATTAGGTAAATTAAATCACCTTAGACCGCATCCCTCTTAACGATTGTGTTAACTGGATCTGGTTTTTACATCAATATGGAAATATTTCTAACACAAACTTGCAACATTTTCATGCTTCCCACTTATACTTTCGCCAACTGGTCTGATTTGTCAGTCCATCTGCGCCCCCTACAATGCGCGTCCCTTGTTACGGTATGTAACAAAGTCAAATAACAAGTACACGATGAGGTTTTGGTCATGAGCCAGAAAAACCTGTTTAAACACTCCGCAGTAGCGATAGCAGTGGCACTGGTTTCAGCACAAGTTTCCGCCGCAGGCTTCCAACTCAATGAATACTCTTCATCCGGGTTGGGGCGTGCGTTTTCTGGCGAAGGTGCCGTGGCCGATAATGCGACATCCGGCAGCCGCAACCCCGCCACCATGACAATGTTCGATCGCACCACGGTTTCTGGTGGCGTGACGTATATTAATCCAGATATTGATCTTTCCGGTAAGAGCGCGTCAGGCACTGATGCCAGTGCGAAAAATATCGCACCGCACGCTTGGGTACCGAACATGCACCTCATCATGCCGCTGAACGATCAGTGGGCGGTTGGCGCATCGGCAACCACTAACTATGGGTTAGCGACCGAGTTTAACAAGAACTATACAGCTGGCTCAATTGGCGGCAAAACGGATTTGGTTACTTCTAACCTTAACCTGAGCGCAGCCTACCGTCTGAATCAACACTTCAGCTTTGGCTTGGGTGTCAATGCAGTTTATGCCGATGCGACTATTGTGCGTCACCTTGGTGCTGCTGGCGCAAGTATAGGCCGTCCAGCATCCACCGAGTTATTACGGCTTGAAGGTAAAGAATGGGGCTACGGTTGGAATGCAGGCATTTTATACGAAGTCGATAAAAATAACCGTTTCGGCTTCACTTACCGTTCAAAAGTAGATATCGACTTTAAAGGTGACTTCAGCGGCCTTTCCACGGGTGGCAATACAATTCCTGGCAAGTTAACGTTGAACCTGCCTGAAATGTGGGAAGTTTCTGCGTATCACCGTGTCGCACCACAATGGGCAGTGCACTACAGCATGGCATTAACCAGTTGGAGCGCCTTTAAAGAGCTAAGAGCAACCAACAATAGCGGCAACACGTTGTTTGAGAAACAAGAGGGTTTCCGCGACGCCTATCGTTTGGCTATCGGTACCACCTATTATCATGACAATAACTGGACCTTCCGTACCGGTATCGCCTTCGATGACAGCCCGGTTCCCGCCGATAAACGCTCCATTTCCATTCCCGATCAGGATCGTTTCTGGTTAAGCGCAGGGACAACCTATGCGTTTAACAAAGATATGTCCGTGGATGTTGGCGTATCCTATATGCACGGTAAGAGTGTGAATATCACTGAACACACACCTGCGATCGGTCCAGTACCTTCTGCCGAGTACAACTTCAGTTCCAAAGGCCGCGCCTGGCTCTACGGCGTTAACCTGAACTACACGTTTTAATCGCCAGTAGCGATCGACACGAAAGGCCGCATTTGCGGCCTTTCTTTTTTTGCGTAAAGCACTACAGCTTGCGCTGTGTTACTCCGGCTTCACGTCAATGTAGTTCAGGTGCAGCGTGTCGCTGGTGTAACGGCGGATTTGGTTGGTAAGATCGATATCACCGTCCAGTTTCTTACCGTAAGACGGCACGATCGCTTTCAGTTTGCCCTGCCATTCTGGCGTTGCCACCTGTTGCTTAAACACTTTTTCCAGCAAACTCAGCATGATCGGTGCTGCGGTTGACGCCCCCGGAGATGCGCCCAGCAGCGCAGCGATGGTGCCATCCTGCGAGCTGACAATCTCGGTGCCCAGCTTCAGTACACCGCCTTTGTCCGCATCTTTCTTGATAACCTGAACCCGTTGTCCAGCCACCGCCAAGCGCCACTCTTCCTGTTTCGCGTCGGGGAAATACTCTTTCAATGCGGCGAAGCGATCGTCATCATCCATCATCACCTGTCCGATCAGGTATTTGACCAGATCGAAATTATCCAGCCCGACATGCGTCATCGGCATCAGGTTTGACAGCGAGACTGAGCCTGGCAAATCCCACAGGGAGCCATTTTTCAGGAACTTGCTGGAGAACGTCGCAAAAGGCCCAAACAGCAGCGCGGGTTTACCGTTAAAGATGCGCGTATCCAGATGCGGCACGGACATCGGCGGTGCCCCCACGGAGGCTTTGCCATACACTTTTGCCATATGACGTTTTACGATGTCAGGATTGTCAGTGACCAGAAACTCTCCGCCCACTGGGAAACCGCCATAGAGATCCGCTTCGGGAATACCAGATTTTTGCAATAACGGCAGTGCCGCCCCGCCCGCCCCAATAAAGACAAACTTGGCATTGATGGCATGCTCTTTCTCGCCATCCTTCAAATCCGCATAGACAATGCTCCAGGTGTGGTCCGCATTACGCTTGATCTCGCGCACTTCTGCATTCAAACGCAGTGAGAAGTTGTTTTTCGTCTGTAATCCAGAAACCAACTGGCGCGTGATTTCACCGTAATTGACATCGGTACCAATCGGCATGCGCGTTGCAGCCACTTTCTGCGCTGGATCGCGCCCTTCCATCACCAGAGGTGCCCAAGATTGGATGGTGGCGCGATCGTCGCTGAATTCCATGCCACGGAACAGCGTACTGTGCTGTAACGCCTTATAACGCTGGTTCAGGAAGGCGGTATTCTCATCGCCCCAAACAAAGCTGATGTGCGGCACGCTGTTAATAAACAGATTCGGATCGTGCAGCACGCCATTCTTGACCTGATAAGACCAGAATTGACGCGAAATCTCGAACGCTTCGCTGATCTCAACGGCTTTACTGATATCAATGGAACCATCGACTTTTTCTGGCGTGTAATTCAGTTCCATAAAGGCCGAATGTCCGGTGCCTGCGTTATTCCAGCCGTTGGAGCTTTCTTCGGCAACCTTATCCAGACGTTCAACCATCGTGATTGACCAGTCGGGTTGCAGTTCCTGAAGATAAGTCCCGAGGGTGGCGCTCATGACACCCCCACCGATCAGTACCACATCGGTGGTTTTTGCCGTATCCGCGACACTTTCCGCCCATGCGGGCAACACGGCGGTTCCTGCCATATTCAGGCACAAAACCAAAGCCTGTAGTTTTTTCATACTTCTATACCTCTGTTTATTCTAATTTTGTTGTTGCAGATGAATCGCTACTCCAACCATCCCGAACGTGCATCATTCCCACACGGTAGCCAGGCTTCGTGTAAAATGCGTGTTACAGCGCACATTCGCACAACATTATTGTTACAAAGGCAGCGAAAATAAATTTTTTGTAATTAAATAAAAAATAACAACACAACCATTATTGATTAACAAGCAGTGGGAACACCGTACTGATTCGGGGTATTACAGCGTTTTATTTCGGATGAATGGGCATAAAGCAAAAGGCTCCACTGGGAGCCTTTGTGAATGTGATGCTAAAGAAAGGGCTATTTGGCAGGTGCTGCGGGAGCCGGGTCAGGCGCATCGATCTCCTGAAGAGAATCTTCGATGGCTGCGGCATTCGGGTTTTGCTGTGGAGACAGACGGCCACCGCGCGCCAGGAAATCATGCCGTTGGAAATAGGCTTCTCGCACCATAAGATAAGGATCTGACGAGTTTCTCAGCAGGCCATCCGAATCTAGCAGTTGCGCACGCGTCTCTACCCCTTCCACGACCCATTTACCCGCGGAAGCCCAGAACGTCAGGTAACTCAGCACCGGATAGAGCGTATCAACCATACCGCCACCGTCTTCACGCAGCGTCGCGCTGCCATAACCCGGCAGTACCACGTACGGGCCATAGCCCACACCGTAGCTTCCCAACGTAGTGCCGAATCGGCGCGGCTCTTCTTTTGCCAACTTCGGATTCGCCACCGAGGCAAGATCGAACAACCCGCCCATCCCCAACAGGGTGTTCAGGAAGAAACGGTTAAAGTGGATCATGGCCTTATAGGGATCGCCCGATACAAAATAGTTTGCCATCGCGGCGGGTTCTTCCAGGTTACTGAGGAAATTGCTCAACCCATTACGCGCGGGTTTTGGCACATAGTCACGCCAGGCAACGGCTACCGGCCGGACGACATACGGATCCAGCACATTGTAGTTAAAGTTGAACATGGTACGGTTGAATCCCTCAAGTGGGTCGGAACGCCCTTGGGTTGTTTTATCCGAAGAGCTGGCGCACCCAACCAGCATGACACTGGCCAGCACCACCCCACTCAAACGGTTATTCATAGTGATTCTCCCTGATAAAATTGCGTTTCGCCCATGTTACAACCGTATAACATACCCCCGACCCGTTTCAACGCTTTGAGTGCGAAGAACGCATTCGGACAAGAAACAGTTGTTGGTAGTGTAACATTTTATTGCGCTTCATCGAGGAAAGCTAACGTAATAGTGCTTATTAATGCGTGAGTTACTGAATCAGCAGCCCAAAAAGCTGGTTTTTACGGTGCAGAGACTCAGCGCCACTGCCCTGCACGCGGACATTTTTCACACTTTTCGCCACCGATTGACGTGATATTAATCAATCGCACATTCCTGTGCTTATGCTCACGGCCAAAATGCGTATAATGGCCCCGCGGAAGTCTCCATAGTTAAATGGATATAACGAGCCCCTCCTAAGGGCTAGTTGCAGGTTCGATTCCTGCTGGGGACACCAGTCACACCTCTCTCAAGGTCTACTCAAGTCAACCAACCCCAGATATAACAAGCCTCTTAGCTAAATCTCATTATCTCAACGTCTACTACAATCTATTGCAATCAACGGATATGTGGGGGTACATTTGGGGGTATTCCGTGTTCGGTCTAGAGTTGATACCCCCAATGAAACTAAACGCACGACAGGTCGATACAGCCAAACCTAAAGATAAGCCCTATAAGTTAGCTGACGGCGGCGGTTTGTATCTTCTGGTCAATACCAATGGTGCGCGGTACTGGCGTTTAAAGTATCGAGTCGCCGGTAAAGAAAAGCTACTGGCGCTGGGGGTATATCCTGATGTCTCTCTGGCCGATGCCCGCTCGCTGCGTGATAAAGCGAAAAAATCTCTCGCTGCTGGTGGTGATCCATCGGAGAACAAAAAGGATGAAAAGGAAGCCCGTAAAGCCCAAGTAAAAAACACCTTTAAAGAAATTGCCCTGGAGTGGCACACCAGCAAAGCTAGGAAATGGTCTGCGGGATATGCCAATGAAAATCTGGTGCTGCTGACCAACAACGTTTTCCCACAGCTTGGTGACCGGCCCATTGCGGAAATTAGACCGCTAGAGCTGCTAGAGATCCTCAAACGAATAGAAAACCGTGGTGCTACTGAGCAAGCCAGAAAGGTACGCATGCGCTGTTCGGAGGTTTTCCGTTATGCCATTGTCACCGGGCGGGCAACTTATAACCCCGCCCCCGATCTGATCAGTGCGATGCAAGGCCATGAGTCGAAACATCATCCCTTCTTAATCGCGAAAGAACTGCCTGATTTCTTTACCGCGCTATCTGGTTATTCAGGTAGCGTGCTGGTGGTTCTGGCTGCACGCTTACTGATCCTTACCGGGTTACGGAACGTTGAATTACGTGGCGCTTCTTGGCAGGAAATTGATACCGAAAATGCGCTGTGGGAAATTCCTCTGGAACGGATGAAGATGCGCCGCACTCACCTGGTGCCACTATCCCGTCAAGCTCTGGCTATCGTTGAGCAGATACGGGAAATCACCGGTAAATATCCGCTGATGTTCCCCGGGAGAAATGACCCACGCAAAACCATGAGTGAGGCCAGCATTAACCAGGTATTTAAACGCAGCGGGTATGCGGGAAAAGTTACCTGCCACGGCTTCCGCCATACCATGAGCACAATTCTTCACGAACAGGGCTATAACACTGCATGGATTGAAACCCAGCTTGCCCACGTCGATAAAAACTCAATTCGCGGCACCTATAACCACGCTCAATATCTGGATGGACGCCGGGAAATGCTTCAGTGGTATGCCGACTATATGGAAGCATTGGAGAACGGCGGGAATGTGGTTCATGGCTCGTTTGGCAAACGCGCATAACTGGATAGATAGACAGTTCTAGCACACCGCAGTAGACTACTGTAGACGAACAAAGAATAGGCTATGTCTAGGCTGATCCCCGAAAACCCGCACACCTCTGCGGGCTGGCATAGCCGCCAAAATTAGAGGACGTGAGGTGGCGTAATGGTTGATATCGTTTCGGAACTAAAAGAGAAAAGTAATGAGGTGATCTCCTTACATGAAATTATAATGACTTTGAAAAAGGACTCCCCGGACGCCAGTTTAGGGCAGATAGCAGAATGGCTTATTATCCAACTAGTTAATGATCCATTCGCTCCTAAAATGGGTCTATTATCTGTCGGTGGTGGACTAGAATCTATTCCTCCATCATGGGGTAGCTATCAGGAAGAAGATTATTACTCACTTAATGATTTACTCATCACTCTATACAGAGAAGGGAATAACTGGCCTGGAGATATCCCATTTTGAGAAACCTACACGATATTAATGAAGATACTTATGCTGGGTATGGATTCAACCGTCAAGAATTAACTGATTTTTTTCATTCAAAAGATAAACGCGTTAATTTTGGACTTCCGCCAATGAATTTCGATGTACCTGACGATATTGGCGAAAAACTATCCTTAGATGATGCCCTTGCTGAAATCCAACGATTAAAAATTAGGATAGCTGAACTAGAAGCAGATTCTCCATCATGTTTAGGAAAATATCATGACAACGATCCGCTACTGCTAGCTATACAGATCAGAAACAAAGACTGGAAGAGGTATGATCCTGATAACGACAGGGCTACACGAGGAAGCCAAGTAGCAATAATCCATGAATTGGAAGAAAAAGGATTTTCAAATGCACAGGCAAAATCTATAGAAATGGTCGCGTGCCCCATAAAACGATGATAACTGACATTACCCTCAGAGTAGCAACAACCTTTGCTACGCAACCCTGAGGGTAAATTTATAGTTACCCTCAGGGTTGTTACATGTATAAAATCACAGTGTGACCCTTACCCCTTAGGGTAAAAAACCAGTAAATACCCTCATCCCTTCTGGTCTGTAAAAACAGCTATTTTTTATGCAATCATTTATCTCGTAAACCGCAATAGACCTTACGAGGTAAATATGTCTCAGTCATTAATAAGATTCTCCGAAGTACAAAAACGCACTGGTTATAGTAAGGCATGGTTATACCGCCTGATGAACGAACAGCGTTTTCCCGCAGCTATTAAAATCGGCTCACGCTCAATCGCTTTTATTGAAAGTGAAATCGATGAGTGGATTAATCAACGCATTGCTGAATCGCGTGGAGAGGTAGCCTAATGGAAAAGAAAAACCGCCCATTACAGGCGGCTAATTCAGATACTCGCACGTCTGATATTACGCCGACAAACAGCACCATTCAACTATTCAAGCGCACACCAAAGAAGCACCGTGCTCGCGTCTACATGCTCCGCACTGGCGAAGAGGGCTGGACTGAGAACGATATTCTGCGTTACTGCCGTCTTTCTTCTGGCCGCAATTATGCGTCAGAAATCGAGCGTAGCCTTGATATTCAGCTTGAGCGTATCGACGAGAAAAACCCTGATGGTATTGGCGCACATCTACGCTACCGCTTTGTAAGCCGTGGCGATGTGCGCCGCGTTATCCAGTTAGTTAACCGCAACGCTGCCGCAGGTGGTTATCAGGGGCTTTCTCAGTCTGAAATTACCGACATTCTCAACCTCTACCCAGACGCGTTCACCGCCGCTTAACGGAGCCTGAAATATGAAACTTGAAAAAAACCGATTCAATTCGGAGGCCGCTCCACAATCTAACGCAGGCCAGAGCGTAATTATCAATAACGACTTTGCCGCTATTGTTCCCGTTATTTCCGGCCAAATTGGCGGGCGTGAAACTAATATTGTGAGCGCGAAGGCATTACATAAAGCGTTGGGTGTGAGACGTGATTACTCAACGTGGCTTTCTGAACGCATCAAAGATTATGGGTTTGATCAGGGCGTGGACTACGTGGTGTTTGATTCCCCCGTTTTGGGGAACCAAAGAGCAGAAAATAACCAACTCGACGGAGGTTGGGTAACTAAGCGTGGCGGTGACCGCCGCAGCAAGGACACCGGGCTTTCTCTGGGGATGGCTAAAGAGCTTGCGATGGTTGAACGCAATGAACAAGGCCGCGCCGTTCGACGTTACTTCATTCAGTGTGAAGAAGCGCTACAGCGCAGTGTGCCAGAAATTGCCGCGCAGTACCGCCGCCAGTTTAAAGCCCGCATCAATGCCGCGAATAACTTTAAGCCGATGTGTGAAGCGCTCGAATCAGCCCGCGCTGAGCAAGGCAAACAGACCCAGACGCGCCACTACAGCAATGAGAGCAACATGATCGCCCGTATCGTGCTGGGCGGGTTGACATCTAAGCAGTGGGCGCAGACTAACGACATTGTGGGCGAACCGCGCGACAGCATGAACGCCGGACAACTGGAGCACCTTGCCTATCTGGAAAGCACCAATATCACGCTTATTGATATGGGTATGGCCTACGACCAGCGCAAAGCAGAACTAACCCGCCTTTCTCAGCGCTGGTTGGCTAAGCGCTTGGAGGTTCATTAATGACCAAGACCACCAGCACACCACTACCCAATCAACGCTACAAAGACGCACACGGCCACCGGGTTACGGTGGTCAGCGTAGAGCATAACCGTGTGACGTTTTTCCGTGAGGGGTATGAATTTCCCTGCGTTCAGCCACTGGCTCAATTCCTGGAATACTTCTCACTGCTGGATGGAGGTAGCCATGCTTAGTGCTATCGGTAGGGATGTGTATCCAAGTCACATCATTGGTGAGAAGTTTTCGGAGTCCATAAAAAAGGGCTTGCGCGATGCTTTGTTTTCGTCCTACAGTAAAAACGCACCAGCAAAATCTGGTGCCGGGATTGGCGTCCTGGAATGTTTATCGGCGACATATGACGCGCCTAGCGTCTTTTTTTATGTCGTGAGAATCGCTCACCCTTTTTTTAGCGATGCGGGTATAATCCGCGCCGCTTACAAAATTATGGTGGGCTGTTCAGGGGCATCGAAAGATGCGCCGGTTTCCGATAACGCCGGTTACGCCAACCCTGTTCAGTCCACCACCAGTGAAATTGGCGTTTCCGGTGGTGGGTTAAATACCCAGTTATCGGAGGCTGCCACATGTTGGCTACTACCCCTACCCCAAAACCGCAATTTATTTGGATTATCGCCGCAGTTCGGCGCGATTGTCCGACAATCAAGCCTGTTATCCATCATATCGCTGCTGATTCAGAGCAAGAGGCCCACGGCACTCTGGCACATGAGCACATCACTTTCTTTGCTGGTCGCATCCGTCAGGAGGTGGCTCATGCTTAGAACCTACGATTTACACATCAACCCGACAGAACGCACCCAGCAGTTAATTTCCCTGGCTGAATTGATGCGCGATGTACAAAGCAGCGATTCAAACAGCCGCGATGAGTATATGGAAACACTTATCGGCCTCTTTGATATCGCAATTCGTGACCTTCACTCACTGCTGGACGGAAATCTCACTCCTGCGCAGGAGGTGATCCATGAATAACGCATTAGCACCGCGAGTAGTGAGTGGGAAGCTGCTTTCCCCGCAAAAGACACCTGTTGAAGCCATGGCTGATTTACGCACTTATTTTGATGAACTGGCTAAACACCAAGAATTTATCGCGATGGCATGGGGTAAGCACTACAACACAAAACGCATTGGTAACCCAATCGACGCCCGCATGCGTAGTTCGATGGTTCAGGTAAGCACCATGGTGATGCTGGTTGAAAGCAACCTACGTGCCATTGAGAACCACTTGAACACAGTGGATACCCGTTCGCAGGAGGTGCGCCATGCGTAAAGAAAAATGTCTCGAAGATGCCATGAATCAGGTATTGCAGGCACAAGCGGTTTTATCTGTTTGGGTAAAAACACTGACAACAGACGATGACAACGTGCCCGACATGATCGACGCGGTCATGACCATTCTTGATGGCGTAGCTGATGTTATTGCGGAACACATTCCTACAGGCGTGGGGGTCGGAAAATGAGTAGTGAATACACTCTGGAAAAGGCCACATTACAGGCCCACCAAGCGGAAATTATCAGCAGAATGCTGGAAGACTGCCCACACCAAATGGACGACAGCGAAATAGAGGCAATAGCTTCTCTCCTCGCTCGCCTAACGGGATATGTGACCGCCTATCTCATTGAAGAGTTGGCTATGAAGGAGAGAAAAGTATGAACCTCTATAACGACTTGGTTCGAGTGAATTTCCCCGGTGCTACAGATGCCGAACTCATGGGCATAGAGAGCAGGGCAGAATCCGCAACTGGCGGGATCCTCTCGGGTCTTTCTTCAGTAGGCAATCTCATGTTTTGGGCGGCTGATAACCCGAATTACAGCGGCGAGATGGCAAAAGCCGATATGTATTCGCTGGGGGAAATGCTAACCGTCATTTGCGATGTGACTCGCGCATTGGGCGACACAGCGGCAAACGCGGCGGCATCAAAAGAACTCACTGAATCTAAAGGGGGAGCACATGAATAAATTAGAACTTCTTGATGCGCGCCTCCACGTTGAGCAGGCACGGGCCGTTTTAGGGTTTTGGCTTGAAGCAACGTCGATCGAGGCAGAGGAAAAGACAATGATCTGCGCGTTAATGTCTTTGCTCGAGGGTGTCCCGGAAGCGATGCAAGAAGCTGAGGACAGCCTTTTTGACCATGAAGAGCGCCAACGGAAAGGAAGTAAATCATGAGCAACCTAACCCCCGGTAGCGCACTTGAGCCCTCAGGAAAACCCCAACCTCAAGCCATACCTGACGGCATCCAATTTGAGGGTCGCATGGTTGGCTATAGCGCAGCTATCCGTCAGTTAGACAGTGGCAAATATGACCATCACTTACCTACAGGAATGCGGCTTATTGCTGAAATATGGGATGCCGATGAAAAGGGATATTTCACGCCAACGGATGAACAAATGGCGATTATCTGGCGCTGGATAGTGGCTTGTCTGTTTATCTGGGAGCAGCAAGATAAAAACGGAATCGCAGACATTCCAAACGAGGATGGCGGCACTGACCGGGCAGTAATTTATTCCGGTAAATACGGTGCCATTTCGATTTACCCGGCAACTGAGCGCTTTTCACTGGCAAGCCATATTGAAGGAATTGCGATTGAGAAATACGGCATCACTGAGGGGCTGAAGCTGGCTATCCGTATGTATCAGGACATGACAGAAACCGATCCTGACAGAGACGTAATGCGCCTTTCTCCAATGGGCTGTGATGGACTCACGATGTTACATGATGGATTTATTGAAATGCTGAACACCGAAGGGATGCCAGCAGCACCAACAGCGCATTAAGGAGGCAACATGATCACTAAAAATTTCCGTCTCAATGCGCTGGCGAACCAGTACGCGGCGGCATTGTATGTCCATGTGATCGCCACCAGCGGCGGCGAGTATTTCATGATCGATGCGGGCGGCGAACCTGTTTGCGTGGAGATTATCGGCAGAGTGAAAGGTATGCGCGATTTAATTGACTGTTACGCGCTGGAAGCGCTCAGAGGGCATTATCCGGCTGCTCATTGGGAAAGTATCGGGATCGAACTGTTAAGCCGCTACGTTGATGCTGGTGGGCTTACTGACAACGGGCGCAGTATCTGGCAAAGCATGGTTAGCGATATGGGGCTACCGGTAGCGCGAGGAGGCCGAAATAATGCGTAATATCGACCTAATCCGTGAAGTAACTCGCAGCGCCGTTAACCGCTGGCCTGATGTATTGCCCATGCTGGGGATCGATATTCCTAACCACAGGGGCGGCCTTGGCCCCTGCCCCGCATGTGGCGGAACTGACCGTTTTCAATTTGATGATTTAGAAGGACGCGGAACATGGCATTGCCGCCACTGTGAAACCGAAGCTGGCGACGGGCTGGCGCTGGTGATGAATGTTCGCCAATGCTCTGCTACTGAAGCGGCTTTTTCGGTAGCGGATGTGTTGGGAATTGATTACCGGGCAGCCGAAAGCGATAGCAATACAGCCAGCCAAAGACAGGAGCAACTAAACACAGAACGGCAACAACGTGAGCAGGAGCGCCAGCAAAGAGCAGCCAACGACGCCTTACAACGCCGGAATACTTTCATCTCAAAATACCAAGCGCTGGCGGAGAAATCCGAACCGGGAGAAAGTGCGTACCTGATGGGTAAAGGGCTAGAAGGGTTCACTTTCCCTGTTCTGCCTGACGGAGCGCTATTACTTTCACTGATTGATGATTCAGGGACAGTTACCGCAGCGCAGACCATCACACCGAAAGGAGAAAAGCGGTTACTCGGTGGTTCAGCAAAGAAAGGCGCATACCACGCCGTTAATGCGCCAGAGCAGCCCGCTACGGTGATCCTTGCTGAAGGATTAGCAACAGCGTTAAGCATTCACCTGATGCGCCCTGACGCGCTAGTGGTGATCGCTATTGACGCAGGTAATCTTTTGCCCGTCGCACAAGTGATGCGCCAGCAGTACCCACAGGCACAAATCATTATTGCTGCTGATAACGATCACCCTACTGATGACCAGCCTAACACCGGGAAAGATGCCGCAGAAAAAGCGGCCACCGCAGTAGCTGGATGGGTATCACTTCCCCCTACTGACTACAAAGCCGATTGGAATGATTACCACGCACACAACGGGCTGGAAGCCGCCACAGCAGCATTTAGCGATTCAACATACCAACCGCAGGGGGAAAGAGTGGGCGCGCAACTGAAAGCGATTGATGGCGGCAAGATTACGGCAATGGGCAGCGACCCACTGAAACCGCGTGTTGAAAGCCGGAAAGATGGCGTTTTCTGGGTATTGCCGAAGGTGGACAAAGAAAGCGGCGAGATTATCAACAATGAAAGCTGGCTTTGCTCCTGGTTGAGTGTTGTCGGAATTGGTCGGGACGATAAAGACCAATACCTGATATTGCGCTGGCGAGCAGTGGGGGCGAATACAGATACCACACAGGCGATCCCCCTGGCTGATATCGGTGAACGTGAAGGCTGGCGAACGCTGAAAAATGGTGGCGTGAATGTCACAACGAAAAGTAGCCTACGGGCAATTTTAGCTGACTGGCTCCAGCGCAGCGCCACACATGAAATTTGGCGTATCGCTCATGCTACTGGTTGGCAATGCGGTGCCTACATCATGCCCGATGGTGAAATCATCGGTAAGCCGGATGTGCCTGTGTTGTTTAGTGGCCGCAGTTCAGCCGCTGCCGGGTACACCATCAAAGGTACGGGTGAAAGTTGGCGCAATCATGTTG
This sequence comes from uncultured Symbiopectobacterium sp., assembly GCA_964293225.1. GTDB lineage: Bacteria > Pseudomonadota > Gammaproteobacteria > Enterobacterales > Enterobacteriaceae > Symbiopectobacterium. The sequence goes on from CAXYYB010000006.1 coordinate 104,568, forward strand.
CCCGACTGGTGGATGGCAATTACGCCATGATGACAGGCATTGCGGCAGCGCTGGCCGCACCCTTGATTGGCCTGAGTGGTGCGGATGGGTTCGGTATCCATTTTTATGAACAATCCAGCGCAGGCAAAACTACCACCGCAAACGTGGCAAGTAGTCTCTACGGCGATCCTGATTTGCTGCGCTTGACGTGGTATGGCACCGCGTTGGGACTGACAAACGAAGCAGCAGCCCACAATGACGGCCTAATGCCTTTGGATGAGGTTGGGCAAGGTGCCGATCCTGTCAGCGTCTCACAATCCGCTTACGCGCTGTTTAACGGTGTCGGCAAATTGCAGGGAGCTAAAGAAGGCGGTAACCGGGATCTGAAACGCTGGCGCACGGTGGCTATAAGCACCGGGGAAATGGATCTGGAGACCTTTATCTCCCTTACCGGAAGAAGAACCAAGGCGGGGCAACTCGTGCGCCTGCTGAATATCCCATTGAGCAAAGCTATTCGCTTCCATGAATACAGCAACGGTAAACAGCATGCGGACGCTCTGAAAGACGCCTATCAGAACCATCACGGCGCTGCCGGACGCGAATGGGTGAAATGGCTTACCGACCACCAGCAACAGGCCATTGACGCGGTGAGAGCCGCTGAAATGCGTTGGCGCAGTCTTATTCCTGCTGACTATGGGGAACAGGTTCACCGAGTGGGAGCGAGGTTTGCCATTCTGGAAGCGGCGCTATTGCTGTCAACAGCCATCACTGGGTGGGACACACAGAAATGCCGGGACGCAATCCAGCATAGTTATAACGCCTGGTTGCGCGAGTTCGGTACCGGGAACAAAGAGCACCAGCAGATTATTGAGCAGTGCGAAGCGTTCCTGAATGCGTATGGCCTGAGCCGATTCGCACCATTGCCCTACGATCCCACCAGCCTGCCCATTCGTGATTTGGCTGGGTACCGTGATCGTGGCAAACACGACGAAGCACCAATGATTTTCTACACTTTCCCCAGCGCATTCGAGGGGGAAATAGCCAAAGGATTTAACGCCAAGCAGTTTGCCGAAATCCTGCGTAGCGCGGGCATGCTGACACCACCCAACAGCGGGCGCGGTTATCAGCGCAAATCCCCACGGATAGACGGACGGCAGATAAATGTCTATGTCCTCCAATACCGCCAAGAGGATAGCCAGCCAGAATAGGATTCTTCCACACACATAGAAAGTGTGTTGGTTCAGTTAGTTCAGTTGGTTCAATATGTAAAGATGGCTGTTTTATAAGGTAAATATTTCCTAATCTGAACCAACACTGAACCAACAAACGGCCATTTTGAACCAACAGCGATTAGAGCGACTGTTACTGCTTGTAGCCCACAGGAATTATGAGGCCAATTTACTGACTATGAAGACATAAAACTCTTACCGTTTGGACAAAGAACGAAACGTATACGAGTTTACACCTTCAGCCCCCTAGGCAAGCCACATGATAAGTTTTGATAAGGTTTTTATGGTGAAAGTGTAAACACCGCCCTGTATTTGGTCGGGAAACCGAACGAGCATTCATTGATGATCCCCCTTTCGATATCGTAATTTTGTTATTAAAGGGGGCGCTATGACTGATGCTATGTTGTTTGGGGCTGGCTGGAATGGCGATGTGTGGCCAATTGAAGAACACGCCGATTCACTTACGTTGTTTCACCAGCCGGAGATGTGTCCGGTATCCCCAACAAGGGATGTACCTCTCATCGAATACGCACGGTTTATCGTTGATGAATGCCTCATTAACGGCACGATATATCTCATCGGATACCATGGCGAGAAACCTACAGATGAGAAAATCAGGCGAGCATACAACTACGCAGAACGTAAGCCAACCCCATTGGATTGATCTACCCAACCCAAGCCCCGAAACTGTGGGGCTTTTATCGTTCCCATATAGCCGTAGCAACAATGAGCGCGATCACAACGCCAGGGCGTGCGGAACGTGCCTGCTGAAACTGGCTCAAAAATTAGACTGTGTAAGACGGATCGCTTACGCCGATTCACGGCAAGGCCTTATAAATATTGGCTTACAGAGTAATTTCTCAAAAAAACCGTCTTAAATTCTTTTCCGCATTGTCCGTGCGATCTCGCCAGGAATTTGGAATAGGTTGGAAGAACGGCGAACTATGGCGGTGTAGAGATGCGGCCTTGCATTTGACCAAATACTGTGTTTTTATACAGCACCAACTGATCATAATAACAGCTAACAGATAATGCTTTTTTAGTTATAAATTAAGTCTTTTCCGATTACTCAAGGTTGAGATTTATGATTGTAGAAAAAGCCACGTTCACCTTTTACCAAGTTAGAAACGCAGGTTTCTATCGTGCAGGAGCAAGTGTTCCAGAGTTTGGTTCTCTAAGCGAAACTCTTATTGATTTAAATAACTGGGCTGGGCAAAAAGTACTAAAAGAAACAAAGACATTTGAAGCTGATGAAGAGCGATGCCCTGCTTATCTAGTTGATTCTAAAAATGTTGGTGATGATTGGGTGTTACTTCTCTGGAACGAAGTTCCAAGTAATGGCCAACGCATGCCGTCTTTGAGTGAAGATGCAGTGTATGGAGCTGATCCGGAGGTGATAATGAATCCTATTCGTGAAAGGACTATTCCCGGGTTTGCTACTTACTTTTGGTTCATTGCTGACAGAAATCTCATGGCCACAGTAAAGCTACACAATAAGGTGACAGCTCAGGCTACTCTACAAAAATATATCCAGTGTTTTTTAAAACAATCTTCTGAACACGCTAAAGCAGAAGTTATTGAACTTGAGGATGGTTCACATGAGCTTAAAGTCACAGGGTATATGATAGATGTAAATGATGATCAAGAAGAGCGTAAGCATTACTACCCTAGATTCAATGCCAATTTGATAAAAAACCCAGGTAAGCACGAAGAAATAAGACAGAAAGCAAACTTTATCAGTAAGATAGAAAGAGTTCTCGAGTTAGAAATTAACCGTCATCCCGATTTGGATTTATGGCAAAAATTATTGGATAAATTGCATGTTGGTGCCCAGCAAGGGGCGGGGGTATCAACTAAGGTAAAATATATTCTATCCCCAGATGTAGGTATTTCTGATGTAAATCAAATGATTGCGGATTGGGATAATGACTCATCCGAAGTAAATGATTATGGTTTTGTCTTTAAAGGAGAACCAAGCAAGACATACTGGTTAAGTAACTCACTCTCTAGGACACAATTTGATGTTCGTATAGAGAGAGAGAACGACGAAATTGTCAATTTACAATCTTTACTCGCTGAACTAAGGGCGAAGAAAGATCTAATTTTGAGGGGCTCAGGCTTATCATGAAAGTGAAAGTGGTGTTGTTCATTTGTACCCTTGCTCTTGTATCAGGAGCGGGATACTTTGGCCGGCATATAACTTTTTCAATTCAATGGCCTTTGTTTGAAGCACTTAGAACTACAGCATCGATAATTTTTGCTGTCGTTGGGGCATGGTTCGCGATTATCTATCCAGAAAGATTAAAAAAATCTTTTCGCGGTGGAGATTCAAGCGGTGGCGGTGCGGGTATCCATAACCTCTTTACGCCTATTGTTCATTCGACAGCTATCCTTGCTGCTGTACTGCTCGTCGGTATTGTCGCTCCGTTATTAAAACAATTTGATTGGGTTATGGAACACAAAACAGTTTTCAGAGGACTATCTTACGGATTACTGGTCTTCCTCACGTTATGGCAGCTCTTAACTGTCGTTTTAAGTCTTACTGGCCCTGATATCCTCAAGCGATTTACTTCCAAGCAAGAAGCGTCGAAGAGAGCAGCACAATCGATGCTCAATCCGAAAAATAAAAGCTAACCATACGGTTAGTTTTTCCCATAAAGATTTACATATGATAATATACGTACAAACTTCACAAAAACGTCATGATTACCATTCTCATATCTTATTTATAGGCATATGACCTGTGTTTTTCTTATAAAGAAGATATCCCTTTTTGATATAAAATCTTATTCTGATAGTCAAGCCATGATTCACCCCAGTACCCAAGGCAATATAGATAGTAAGAAATAGTCAGGTAGAGGCCTTTCTGACATTAGTACAATACGAGGCCGTCAGCTATGCCAATGTTAATTATCATGCTATGTGCGTTGTATGTGGGTTTGCTTTATTGGGGGTTCTCTTGGCAACTAAGGTGCCGAGGAGTAGATAAAATTTCAGCCATGGGAATGGTGTCTATTTTTAGTATCCCTATGAAAATCAAATCGCGGAAATGGATTCGCTGGGAACGGAGGCAACTCTTCCAAGACGACAAAAAAAGTCACGGATTAATCGTCGCTTATCGATGGGCTAAACTAGGGCTATAGTTAGCGTCAACAAATTACAGCTACAAGCCTGCATCCATCGGGTTTTTTCATTGTCTTGCCCATCCCCTGTGCTAACCTGCAAAAAAATATTACCGATGGGGATAGGGACATGAGAAAGGCCGTGTTAATGCTTTGTGCGCTGATATTAACTGGATGCGACGGAAAAACCGAAGCCTTTGGCATTACAATTGGCGAGAAGCTCCAAGTGGTAAGAGACAAGCAGATAGTAAAAAAAGAGGAGCTAATACCATCAAGTGGTCATTTCTTGGTTGTGGATTTAACCAAAGCTCCCAAAAATGAAGCAGGCCAGCAGGCTCGATACTCCGTCACCTCTTTTAATGGAGAAATAATCGGAGTGACGGCAGCACTAGATGATAAATCAGGTGATTATTACAATTCATTCGTGAGCTATGCCAAACAAAAACTTGGCGAACCCATAGCAACAAACCAGTCCATCACCAATAAGAGTGCCGTAAATAGCATCCCATACGGCTGTGTTGTACAGCATACATGCCCTACAGCCAACTACACCATCTTTAGGAAGGGCAATGTCAGCGCCATGGTTTCAAGTGGCAATGGCACAACAGAAATTACGTTCGATTCTGACAAAATCAAAGACGCGTTGAAATAAGCCACCAGCAATTACATACAACCCCGCGAGTCGGGGTTTTTTGTTGTTTCAAGATCCACTCCCTATTACTTTAATATTCTCAATTATGCAATGATCGCTATCATCATCCCATAAATTGCAATTATAATTACTGTGTGAATATACATGAGGGTATGAGAATGCGGAAAGCGTCAGTAACACCAGTTTTACTCACCAGGCAACAGGTCGAAGCTCTTAAGCAATTGCAGGTACAGGAGCGTGACAAATCGCCTTTAGGGATTGTCCCCACCGTCCACGCCATCGCCCGCCAACTGATGGACAAAGCCCTACTGCAAGTTAAAGGTGTCCTGTAATGGACGAGCTACAGCGGTTATCAGAAACCATTGCCGAAATCTACATTCGGGATCTGCGAAGAGAAACGGGCGGTAACACAGTGAAACACGGTGATATCTCTGGTGAGGTTGAGCGTGACCTTCTGGCATCTGGGATATTCGATAATGTTGTTTTTGCCGCTAAAGGTACTGGTGAGGCATTTGAAAAAACGGCGCATGAAATGATGACGCGGATGATCGTGCTTTATGGGCGTGAATATCAGCTAACTGAACACGGGAGAATGATTATTGAAAATATGACCCGTATCGCGCTGACGAAACGTCAAAAACCAGTATTTCATTGAGGTATTAAAGATGAGTGTAACTGTAGGTGAAATTACTTATACCGTGGGCATGGACCTTGAGAACATGCTCGACTCACAAAAGCAGGTCAATACCAGCCTAGACCAGATGGAGACGCGCTTTAACAAAAGCGCAAAGTCAGCCGATCACCTTGAAACCAGTATGAACAAGCTGGCCTCTGCGATAAAGCTGGTCATTGCCTCTTCAGTCCTGCGTGAAATGGCTGGAATGGTTCAACGCTTTCAGGAGATGTCAGAGCGCGTACAAATGGCCACATCCAGCCAGGAAGAGTTTGAGCATGTACAGCAACGATTACTGAAAACCGCCAATGGCACATACCGTGCACTATCTGAAGCGCAGGAGCTGTATATCACCACGGCTGATAGCCTGCGCAGCATGAATTACACCACGGATCAGGCGATCGACATTCAGGACTCGATGTCCTACGCATTCGTGAAGAACGCCACCAGCGCAGACCGGGCAAACGGTGCGATCAGTGCGTTCTCCAAGTCCATCAACAAAGGCAAGGTTGAGGCTGATTCGTGGGAAACTATTATCGCGGCCATACCTTCAGTAATTGGCGATATTGCGACGGCCAGTGGGAAATCGTCGGCGGAAATCCGTGCGCTGGGTTCGGCAGGGAAAATCACTGCGCAGCAACTTTCCGAAGGGTTGCGCCAGTCACTGGAAGCCAACGCAACGGCAGCCGCCGGGATGTCGAACAACTTTACTGACGCTGGTGTGCGCATGAAAACGGCCATCACCGCCATCCTAGTGGAAGCGGAAAAAGGGACAGGGGCCTTACAGTCGTTCACTAACGGGATCATTTCTGCCGCCGATGCGCTACTCAATTTCAGTGGTGATGCTGGGAAAATGTCTTCCACAATTGATGCGGCAACTATCGCGTTGGGAGCGTTTGGCGGTGTGATTGCTGGGCGATTAATTACCAGCCTGGCCTCTGCGACTAAGGGGCAGGTTGAAAACATTGCAACATCTGCAAAACAATCGACCATAACTCGACAATTGGCAAAAGATGAATTAGGGGCTGCTACCGCCATACAGCGTCGCGCAGTCGTTGAAAAAGAAGCCGCAATCACTGAGCGGCAACGCGCGGTAGAGGCTCTGAATGCCCTGAAAGCCACAAACGCATCAACGGTTGCGGAAGTTGCTCATGCCGATGCGGAATTAGCCAGTATCAAAGTCAATTTGCAGCAAATTCAGGCCGAAAAAGCACTTGAAGTTCAACGGGCAAAATCGCAGATCACCGAGCAAGGGCGAATTGCCACATCCACCCGCATGGCTCAGTTGCGCCAAGCAGAGGCCGCGCTAACCCAACAAGCAGCAAGAGCGGAGTCCGTTGCACAAAATGCAAGAGCAGTGGCTTATGAGAGCGCCAACGCCAGAATTGCGGCAGCAAATGCCACTGTAACAACGACAACGGCAGCGGCAAGAACCGCAAATGGAGCTTTGGCTACAGCCCAAGAGCGGTTGACCGCGACAAGCCTCACTTTGACCGGGGCGATAAAAAGCGTGAACTCAGCACTTATGCCGCTTGGCGGTGTGGCTGGGATAGTTATGATGGTTGCCGCTGGCTGGTATATGTATGCGCAGAACCAGGAGGCCGCACGTCAGAAAAATATAGATTTTGCGGATACTCTTCCCGATCTGATTAATCGTATGAAAGACCTCAATGCCGTACAGTTACAGGGATTATTGGGTGATACGGCTAAATCAATAACATCACAGCAAGAAAGAATTGCTGAATTGGCTGAATCAGTTAAGGAGGCTGAAAGGGAGTACGAAAAATATACCAAGGCAGCAAAACAATATGGCGGAGTACAAGCGCAGAATAATGGGCTTGTAAAAAACGCCATGGATTGGTTCCATACACTGGCACAAAGAAAGCGAGATCTAAATGATGCCACGACCCGATTAAACACCACATTAAACCAACAATCATTAATTCAAGAGCAAGTTAACCAAAAAGCCAGAGAATCAGAAGAGGCTTTTAATGTTATAGCCAATAACCTGAGGAATAAAATTCCAGGGGCTAGTGAAGCGACAATTACAGCGTTGGCGACAACGATTCATTTTATCGATCAGCTAAATAAAAGGGCTGGCAAAGTAAGCGTTCAACCAAATGAACCAACCGAATCACCTGAAGCTAAAAAACTCATTCAGAACGCGGAAAGACGCCTTGCACTTTCAAAACTGGAAGGAGAAGCACGAGCCAGGCTGCAAGCCCAATATGATGCCGAAGATGTCGGGTACTCAAAAGATGATCCGTATACCAGGCAACTACAGGATAGCTACGCAGCTACAGAGCGTGCGACTCAGGCAAGAAAAGAAAGTAACGCCGAGGGTAAGAAAACGGAAAAACAAGCCGAATCCGTGGCGCAAAGGATAGGGAAATTATCGAACCAATACGACATCCTGCGTTCAAGTATTGATGGCAATACCCAGTCAGCCACAATGGAACAGGCAAGATTAGCTTTGGGTGAAGGAGCGACCGAAAAACAGGTTCAGGCATATGCTCGACTGATTGAGAAAAAGGAGGCGCTGAACCAGGTCAGATCGAACGATCCAGTTATTCAGGAAATGGCGTCTTACAACAAAATGTCAGCGGCATTAAAGACTGTGTATGAAGATGATTTGCTGACACAAGACCAATATAACCAACGTTCGGCACAACTCGAGCTACAGCATCAAGCCAACCTTGCCAAAATCCGCGCTGAACAGTCAGTGGCTAACCCCATCGCGGATATGCGCGGACAGGTAGATCCGGTTCAGCAGGTAGTGAACCAGAATAACCAGAAGCTGGCGGCCATGAAGGAGTATCAGGCGCAGGAGCAGGCGCTACTGGATCAATCATACGCTAACAATAAGCTGACCCACGACCAGTATACGGCAGCCAAATCCGCAACCGATGCTCAGTATCTTGCGCTAAGAACGGCGCAGGAAAAACAATTCAACGAGCAGATGACCGCCGCCCAATGGGAGCTACTCAGCCAGCAGGGTTTGGGCTATGACATGCTGACCAGTGCGGTAGATGCTTTTGCAGGCAGTGCCTCAAATGCTATCACTGGCTTGCTCACAGGAACCATGTCGGCATCCGATGCCATGCGATCACTTGGCAATACCATTCTGAACAGCGTCGTAAACTCGATGGTTCAGGTTGGTGTTGAGATGCTGAAAAACTTCATTATTGCGCAGGTCATGGGGCCAGCGTCTCAAATGGCAAACACCACCGCCGCTATTGCTGGTGGCGCAGCCGCCTTAGCCGCTTGGAGCCCTGCCGCTATAGCCGCATCAATTGCCACGGGTGGCGCAGCCTCAGGCGCTGGCTTGGGGGCATACATGACAGCACAGGCAACGGGTAAAGCAGCTAATATCGGTATGTCTGTTCTCGGGGCAAGAAAAAACGGCGGGCCGGTTACTACAGGCGGGCTATATCGCTTTGGTGAGGGCGGAAAACCAGAAATATTGCAATCCAGCAACGGAAAAAATTATCTTCTCCCCGGTGAAGGTGGCAACGTTATCAGTAATAAAGACATGCAAGGAAGCGGCTCTGGAGTAACCATCATTATGGAGAATCACGGAACCCCTCAGCAAATCACTGATTATCAATCAGAGCGCGGGCTTAATGGCGAGGACGTTATAAGAATATGGTGCCAGGATTTAGCCCAAGGTGGGATGACTAGACAGTACATGGCCGCATACACTACGGCCGCTAGCAAAGCCACCAGTTGATAACACAATTGATGCCATCGAAACGTGAAGACTGCGCTAGATGGCCTATCGCCGATGGCGAGACCTTAGATTATATTACAGCCATACCTATCAATCGGAGCTACAACATGTCATCTCTTATTTTTTTTACCAGGCCTGATGTTGCTGTAATAGCAACAGATACTTTAGGAGTAACCATGAACGGTGAGCCTTTTGTTTTTACCAACAAGGCTACCTATTTACCCACTATCCAGACAGTAATTGCAGGCACGGGTGTTGGTGGTTTCTCATCGGCTTGGGCCGAATATGTCAATAGTCGGATGATTTTGAAAGATATTGATAACCTTAATGTCCACGCGCAGAGCGGGCTTCTCACCATGTGGGAAAAATTTCAGGCTGAGTACAACTTAGACAAGAAGGCAACCACTACTGTATACCATATTGGCTTTTCATCTGAGGATGGCACAATAAAGACATTTGTGTATCGTTCTGTGAATAATTTCGCCTCAGAGACTATTGGGTATGGGACGGCCGTCAAACCAGAATGTGATCTTGTTGAATCAGAAAATATCATTGATGCCATCACTCAAATGATGAACCAACAAAAAGCGATTCAGGATACAAAACCAGCGAGTGAACGCCTCTATATCGGTGGGGAAATACAGGTAATCATCATTGAGAAAGATAAAGCAAGATTTTCAAAAATAGGTGAACTACCAGGATTTAAAGAGCAAATGGAATTTTCCCTTTCTCAGTAAAAAGTGCTTATCACAATGATTTTTAGGTGGTTATGGATTCATTGTTGCGCTGGGGCGCGGGTATTTTGGCAAGTAATTCACATATTGTCCTTCTCATTCATGGTTTGTATAGTTTGGTTTGAACTTGTCGGCAACGGTTTGTTGTACATTGCCTTCCAGTTTTTGTAATCGCGGTACTCCCAGCGTGACCATCTGCCGATTTTTTTAGGTTTTGCCAGTCGCCCAGCCTTTATTTCTGAGTAGAAGAACGTTTTCCCAAAACGGGAATCTCTCATCATGAATTTCAGATCAACAAAAGAATCATCTCTCAAATCCATCATATACCCTACTGTTTAACATCAATAATATGTTGATATTTCTGCCAGAAATGAAAATTTAGCAGACTAACACTAAATGGCTTCTCACTATGTCAGTACAGAGTCTCAAAAACACGATAAATAGTTATCAGTTGTACATGGCTACAAGCCTTGCCACATCTGGATTTTTACAGTATTTCGATTCAAACTATGCTTTAAAAACCCATATGATTTCGTATGTTCAATTTCTCAAAGGGGACGGTAATGAACATTTGGGGCAGACCTCAACAGCGCCACTACACGCATGAATTACCGCACCTGGATGGTAAAGCTATTAAACGGCTGATGACACTCAGCGATATAGGATGGCGTTGGGTAAGCTCGCAAGGAAGGACGATAGAATTCTATCCGGTAGTAACAGAGAACAATCTGCACACCTACAGAGCCAAAGTTAAAAACGGCAGAGAAAGTCTGATAACTCTCACAGCAACAGCTACACAATTTAATGGCCGACGCTGGTGGTTTGTCTGCCCACATTGCCTTCGTAGGCAGGGTAAGATTTATTGGTCAGATGCTGATGTTGCGTGCCGCAAATGCTTTGGGCTTCACTATGCCAGCCAGAGCGAGAGCCGAATGGATAGAATGCGTGAAATGATTCGTAAACAGCGCGAAGCTATCTGGGGGGATAATCCGCTTATCCATAATCTGTTTGAAAGCTCCTCCTGGTTCCCTAAGCCGAAAGGGATGAGATGGACTACGTTTGAAATCAAGCGTGATCGTCTGTTACACCTGGAGTCAATCTATTGGAGAATATGCAGCGCATATGTTGCTCGTCTCACAGGTAAAAACACTGCTGAAATAGATGATATTGAACAGAGTACCCTGAGCCTTTAGCTACATCAGCCAAAGAACTATCTAATGACTAATGGAAATTGGAATCCGCATGAACAACATGGAACCTGTTTTAGTTTCAAGAAGCGCCATCCAACAAATGCTGGGAGGGATATCTCGCACAACGTTCTGGCGAAAACGGCAGGAATGGGCTGATGCTGGCACACCTTTCCCTGAACCATTAACGGAGATTGGACCATCGAAAGGCGGCGCACTATATCGATATGTCGAGGTGATGAGCTTTTTCAAAGCCAAAAATTTTATGTGAATGGATGAAGCACTCAGCCGCTGTAATGATGCGCGATTGAATTGATCTTCTAATAGTTTGTTTTGATAAGCTTATGCTCACGTAATTGCGACAAATTTGAACGTTTCGGGGGTATGCATCCTGAATGCCACCACCCTGTTGATGTTTACAAATCTTGGTGTTTTCGCGCTATTAAAATCAGTGCGGATCAGATGATGATGTTGAGGCATTTTTTCTGACAGTCCTGAAACATGGATGCTGAGCAGTTTCGAATCCTGGCGTTATGAGTGCGCAGAATGTTGGTTCATCTGCTAATCGTGTTGGTTCAAAATAGCATTGCGTTGGTTCAATTTTTATAAAAATAATCAATAAAAACAGCCATCTTTACATATTGAACCAACTGAACTGACTGAACTAACACTTTTCTGTATCTTATAAATAAAAATACCTGCACAAGTATCCCACAATAAGAAAACGTCATTAGAAAAGCTAATAATTGGAGGTGTTCGCAAAATGCCAACTTCGATTCAGCGTATGGACGTCTTTTGTACGCCATGAGATGGTGGCAATCATTAAGGCCATAGAGAAAAAATTTGTCTGAATGAGTAGTTACCGCTTTGCAGAATTCATATTATTTCGTATTGATTTGCAGTTTTTTTTAGCGGAGATATGAGCTAATGAGAGAGCTGACGCGGGTTTACACCTCTGCGCTACCGCGTATAAACCTTCAATTTCTGGCTAATCTTCATAGAAAGCTCACTGATTCTAGCCAGGAAACACAGGTTTATTGTGATACTGAGAGCGGAAGGCTGTATTTATCGCGTAAATCTGATGGATACAGCGCCACAATTAACGGTGTAACACGGATTATTGGCATTGACACGACACTCGCGGGTTACGGTTTGCGGCAATGGTACGTTTGCCCACACTGTGGTGGCCGAGTAGCTAAATTATTCATTGGTTCAAAGGATATTGGCTGCCGGAAATGCTGGGATCTGCACTATGCCAGTCAGAGTGAGGATGAAGCTGATCGTTTACTGCGCAGCTTGAGAAAACAGAGATATGCAATTTGGGGGGATGATTGGCCTCCAGCCAATAGCCTACTCAATAGCCCGTTGAGGTTTCCGAAGCCTACCGGTATGCGGTGGGAGATATTCGATAAAAAGCGTGCTCGTCTACTAAAGACTGAGGCTGCTTATTGGCGAGTAAAAGAACCGAAACTCGCTAAAGGGTTTGCCAGAGTGATGCGTAAAGCTGAATCGGCGATGCGATCAATGGAACGCTCAAAGAACAAAAGCCACACATAGCCGGAGGGCCAACCATGCTAGACCGTCAGAAACTTGAAGAAGCCGTGATAGAGATAGCTCGCCAGAGTGGGGAGCAAATGGACAGGCACACGCTCTATGCAATCCGAAACGATGTTAGAAACGCTCTGGCGGCCAAAGAACGACACCAGCGGCGCATGAGTGCCGCGCCTTATCAATGGAAGAAACCAAGCCCTCGGCGTTAATTCGCGAACTAATCAATTTGCTCTGTGTCTATAAAATGAACGGTTTAACTCTTCCCCTAGGGCTCATCAGGGGGGCAATCTTTGAGTAGAGGTTCTATGAAACTGATATCCAAAGACGATGTAATGAAAATGCTTCACATCAAGTCTCGCGACACATTGTACCGGTACGAGAAAAAGCGCGGATTTCCACGTCCGATAAAGCAGCACCCAACTTATTATCTGCTTTCCGCTGTAGAGGCATGGATTTTGAAAGAGTCACAAAACACAATATCTACGGAGTCGTCCATGAACAACAAGGAAAATGCTGGGTAGGGATAGCCTTATAATTAAGCCGTAAGCGACGGTCAGCAGTAATTACTGTTGTAATGTCTTTGCCAACCGACCAGCACGGCCTTCCTGGCGCTTCCAAGCACTGTAAATGTCCTTGTCCCATGCTTTGCCTGCTTTCGTCTGATATCCAGCCTCATTGAGCCGTTCAGCGATGATGCGCCCGTTATCAAATCCCTGACGGATTGTATCGGTGACTATCTGAAACACTGACTCTTCATCGTAAGGGGTTGGTGGGATACCCTGCTTACCACCAATAAGCGCAGCCGCCGCTAATTCCATCCGCTCCACCAGCGCCGATATGCGATTATCTGGGTTAGTTTCTGGCTGGTTCAGTTTCTGACGCATGGCATCAATTAGCCAGGCTGTTTTATCCATGCCTGACTCATCCACAGCAGAAGTGAAGAGATCAACTAGTTCAGACGGAACACGGAAAGTAACGGAAAGGGATTTGCTCATTTCAGCCACCAGCAGTAAGAAGTAGACCGCTACTTTATCACCGTAAGACACTGTAAGACAGTGCTACTGTTCTTCAATGGTTAACGGCACAACCAGGTTCACTGTCCTATGCTACGAGTAGGATACAGTTACTGTTGTGGGGCAAAAATGTCTATCAAGTTGAGGGGAGATATTTGGCATTGCGATTTCACCTGCGCATCAGGAAAACGTATTAGGCAGTCTCTAGGCACTGCTGATAAACGAGCGGCTCAGGAGCTTCATGATCAATTGAAGGCCTCATATTGGCGGATTGACCGACTAGGCGACTTTCCGCGAAAAACCTTCGATGATGCCTGCGTTCGGTGGATTAAGGAGAAGCAACATAAAAAGAGCCTTTCAACTGATAAATCAATGGTGAAATTTTGGCTTGAAGTATTCGGTGGTCAGCAGCTATCGAGCATTACCGCAGTTAAAATTTATTCAGCAACGAGTAAAATGAAAAACCGAGTTTATGAGCGGAATTGGAAAGCGCATAAACAAAAGAGCTTAGCGTCAGGGGAAAAATGCGGGCAATACGTTCCACGGAATGTGAGTATAGCAACTAAAAACGCCCACCTTGCGTTCATTCGAGCGCTCTTACGTTTGTGTGCAACTGAATGGGGATGGTTAGAAAAAGCACCTCAACTTAAAAGTATCAAAGTTGATAATAAACGTATCCGCTGGTTGACTAAAACCGAGGCTCACAGGCTAATTGATGAACTGCCTGATTACTTCAAACCCCTGGTAATATTCGCCTTAGTTACAGGGTTAAGACGTTCCAATATTATCGACCTGGAATGGTCTCAAGTCGATCTGGACCGTAAAATTGCATGGATTCACCCAGAGCAAGCAAAGAGTGGGCGGGCCATTGGTATAGCGCTAAATGATACAGCCTGTAAGGTTCTTGAGGCCCAGCAAGGAAGACATAAACAATGGGTGTTCGTGCAAAAAGTAATGAGAAAAAGGAAGATACCCACCACGAAAAAATTCAATGTTGATAGCAATAAGGCATGGCGAGCTGCGTTGGAAAGGGCGGGCATCAAAGATTTTCGCTTTCATGATTTACGGCATACCTGGGCGAGTTGGTTAGTTCAATCCGGCGTTCCTCTAACGATATTGCAGGAAATGGGGGGATGGGAAAGCGCGGTAATGGTTCAGCGATACGCTCATCTATCTCCAGAGCATCTTGCTGAACACGCCCAAAAGCTAGATGCCTTTTTCCAATAGCTATGCGCATTGCGCAAAACGAAACCGAACGGTACAGGCTCTTAACCGATCCGCACGTATTCACCTGATATCGCCTTATCAGGCCCGCTTGTGTCGCGCACAATGATACATTGCCCTGGTAGACCATAGCGGGAACAATTACACCAAACACCCGCAGAATCCGCCGTACCCTGTGTCGTATCCTGTCGCCGTTCGTAGCTGGTGGACTTTTCCAGCATCCCATCCCTTACCATCGCCTCCAACGTCCGGCGAGTTGATTCCAGCATGTGACGCTTATCGAATGACTCCATGCCGTGGAGCAGGTAGGCCACCCCGGACACATCGAACGGAGGTTGGCCGATTTCACCCGTTACCCATTCCCGGTTGTCCGGTTCGAAGTAGCTCAGGATTTCTTTTTTGCGGCTGGTCATTCGCATGGTTGGCGTGATTCCTTATTGTAGGATAGATCTATCATACAATAAGATGCTAAACAGAAAAGACATGCAGGTCATGAAAAGGAAATCCGTTGAGGAGGGTAGGCAATGGCTGAGAAAGAAATTATTCAGGTAACACCCAATAAATGGGTATCTGAAAAGTTGCTAATGGCGATAACCGGGCTTTCTGGCAACGCCATCAAATCGGCTCGTAAACATTCATGGATGGAAGGAAAAGAGTATCGGCACTATTCCGGTGACTGCCAACCAAAGGATAACAGCCCCATTATGTACAACCGGTTTGAAATCGATGCATGGGTAGAACGCCAAAATTCAGCCAAGCCAAGATTCAGAACAAAGTAGGGTTTTTATCTCCGTGGTAGAAACAAAACAGAGGCCAAGGAATAGATGGGGTATAACTATTATTACTCCGACAGATCTCTCTGTTGCCGTATGGGATTGAGTGCACGCACTTGCTCCACTACTCCAACAGAGTTGTCTGTCGGGGGCAAAATGTCCCTTGATGGCCAGGCTGATGATTGCGCAGTTTCAGAATGCGCAGTGCGCAAAACGAAACTGAACGGTAAATCGGAGCCGCTAACGCGGGACTGCTCTATGTCGCAGAGGATGATCTGTAACAATGTATATTCGTCGTGATGAACTAAAAACCGCCGAAAAGGAGTGGCAAAAAATCATATGGGGGTATTTTTGGGGGTATATAGGAAAACAATACAAAAATAAAAAATTAAATATCAATAAACTGAAACTTACATTCTGCTCCTGCTGGGGCACCAGTCAACGTTCATTGCCCTCGCGCTCCCAGCAAAACGCGTATTGTCCTCCTACAATTTTACTTCATCCCATGAGTACTAATAATAGTCCCTTTCTTCCGACGTCAGGTGAAAGGCGCGATACAGAGAGTCCAACCGTTCTGACAAAATAAAGGTAAGAATGTCTTTAGCCTCAGGGTGATCCAACTCCACCAGCGCATAAGCAAGCGCACGGCATTGATCGATGAGGTCTTCCAGTTCCAGAGGGGCGTTATCAAACATGGCATGCCCTCTCGGCCAGCAGCGAATCACCGGTTGAAAACAGATCGACACATCGTTGTGTCAGAAAGGCAGAGCAACATTCAGGCTGAGTTTGGGTAGGGGTCGCAACCATTACGGTAGTCTCCGATAGTAGGAAAAACACCACCATCAGAGTTTCCACGCTCATGATTGGTGGTAGCCCAGACGAGGGTGGAAATACCGGCACTATCGGAAACCGGCCAGCCCGAAGGCTGCCCCGCCTGAGCCACCATTGTGTTACGAATAGTATTCGCAAAGTATGGATGTGCCGAGGCTACGATACAAAAAAGACGCATGGCGCGTCTGGTATCGCCGATAGTAAACACGGGTTTCCACGCCCGGTTGCCGATTTTGCGACAACAGGCTGACTATACTGGTGAGCTATTACGCTAACAAGTATTTTTATCCGAATTTCTGCGGCTCGTTGGGGGAATATGCAAACTGTCGTATCTTTGAAGGGTGAAATAATGTTCAGGATTGTGGATTGATACAAAAAACCACACCCCGTTCAATTAGCAATGACGCGCCAGGTGTGGTTTTATTTATACAGAGGTTTTTATTCTGAAATGATCAGAAATAATGCGCCAATGATGTTGGCGTTTTTATTAGCTGCCCAGTGTGCACAACGCTGTTGCTCGCCACTTGCATGATGGATTTGCAAAAAATGCATTTAGCACCATGCGGGTTCCACGGTGAAACGTCAAAGTGCGACGTTCTGTATTGGGAACCGTGACAACACGGACATTTTAAAAGTAATGTAGAAATAACGAACCAATCCTTTACTTACAGCGCAACCACGTTCGCGGCTGCGGGGCCTTTAGGGCCATTTTCAATCGAAAATTCAACTTTCTGACCTTCATCCAGAGTGCGGAATTCGTTGCTCTGGATTGCAGAAAAATGAACAAAAACGTCTTTGCTACCGTCAGTCGGGGAAATGAAGCCAAAACCCTTATCTGCGTTAAACCATTTTACTAAACCAGTCATTTTGTTAGACATATTTATTACCTTCTTAATGAGCCTTTCGGCGAACAGGGCTTGAGAACAGGATAGAATCAGAGCGTAAAGATGAAACTCAAAAAGAAGGGGTATCGAGGATAACTCTTAGATGTGAGAACTGCTTTAGTAAACTGCGTTGATCATGTCTGCTTATCAAACCGACGTAGCTATTAACGCACAAAGTGGTTGGCATTGCAAGGGGTATCAAGAAATCCTGTTTTGCGCTGCGGGAGTGACACCTGCAACACGGGGGCGACGGTTGCATAGAAAATTTTTGTTTAACCGGGCAGATTTCAGCAGATTAGCATGAAAATCCGCCACAAATAAAATATTGAGACAATAATATAGCAACAGATTAAATAATTACGCCGCTCAATAAATTGAAAAAAAAGAAGCCATCACGCTGGCATTGAATTATCCCTATGAAATTGTTAGATTCACGCCACATATTTTGCCAATAAGGTTATCTGGCATCACGCGGTCGCTGGATATTTACGCGCTTCCTTCCTGTTTTACTCGTTCAGGTCATGATGGAAAAGGACCTGTTGAACCGTTTAATACCGTGGCGTTGTGCAATAGACATTTATAAGGAAATTTTATGTTTGAGATCTATAAACCTATAATAAAAAAACTGGTTATCGGCCTTGGCAAGATCGCCGTCTTTTTTCTGGTCATTCATTATTCTCTCCCTTACCTTGAAAATATGCTAGGTACACGTCTTGACAGCATACATACCTATTTCCCGTGGGTAATAGGTGCTTCATTAGCGTGGGTAATCCTTCGGTTATTGCTGAATATTATAACCAACTATGGTTTTAAGGATGGCATTCCACAATTTTCCAACGGGATAGCCGCTAACATTCGCTATCCTCTGAGAGATGATGCCGATGCGTTGATCGTGAAGTTATCCGGTTTGATGGATATCTGTGATACCAGGAACAACCGCGCCGATCATGCCAGATCTTATCTCAACAGTCGTGAGGCCTACGACGTCAATCAAGCGCCAAATAAAAAAGGCATTATTGATAATTCTGCGTTTGACTATCTGATGCTGAGCTATGACATCGAAAAACGCAGTGAGTTAATTGAATTTGTTGGTAAATTACTTCAATCATTGCCGGAAGAAAACAGACCGGAAGCCAAATCTACCTACGGTGAAGCACTGGCTATTCTGGATAAATTTTCAGCGGTAACAGAAACACAGTTGGAAAAGCATCACGAAACGATGCTTCCCTACGTGGCCTTCAATTTACAACGTGCAGCCATGCTGGTTCGCTGGGGCTTCACCTGTAATATGATCAATGAAGATGAGTGGGATCTGTTTAAAGCAGAAATCAATGATGCCTATCAGGCCTATTTCGGCGATAGCGGTTTCGGCAAATTTACCTACGATTACCTGATTGCGGTTTATCTGTTCCACGCCAAAGATAACCTCGATATGGTTCGTGAACGCTTATATGGATTAACTGAATTACAGAAAAATAACTACCTTGGATTGTCATGGGAAGCGATCAATGCCCTTTCCAGCGCCAAATAATTAGTGGTTGATAGCCAACACCCCGACCCTGTTCCAGAATCAGGAATAGGGTCTATGCCCTATTCCCCTCAACGACCTACAACGCCATTATCGCCTTATTGAGGCTCGCTACCGCCCTTGCCCACACGAACATATCGTATACAGCCTTTTTCCACTCTGTGAGATATAAAAATATGCCACTGTCCATTTCAAACCATACAATCCTTCAGCGCCCTCCAATCGCTCCCTCTTTAGCACAAACCCCATGTGCGACACTCATGAAGGAAGCAATGAAATCACTCCTGTCTTTTCAGTTCGGTGATTTCCGCGCCAAACTCGCGGAAATATTCAATGTGTTGACAGACACCTATGGTGAAAAACTCACGTGCTCACAGCTTAATGTTCAGTTAGATACGCTGTTTAGCAAAGAAGAGGGGTGGTCGCTCTTGAGAAGGGCATCGGCGTATAACTCCGTAGAACAAACTGTCTATCGCAGCAGACAGATCGAAAACACCACCTACCTGATAACTGCACCAGCCCACGATCTACTCGATGAGCAGAGCAATACAGCAACGCTATCGGGTGGCCACTCTGCCGCTGCCATGTTGGAAGAAATAAAAAAAGAATTTCCAACAGGTAATCTAAAAACCTTAATGCCTATCGCACAAAGTAATCCACTCGGGTGCTTTGGGCTACGTGGCCACTTTGTGTTATGCGAGGTGGATATCAATGAGGGAATAATCAGCACAATAACACTGCATGATGCTAAAGCGGGATTAATTGACAGTTTTTATCAGGGTGCTAAGCACCTTAAAAAGCAGTTTCTCAATCATGAAAGTCTTGAGTTGGACAAACAGTTTACCCTCACCGCACAGCATCATGGGCATCAGCACCTCTTTAACGGCAATGACTGTGGCCGTTATACCCTTTATTACGCAGACACCGTTGTAAAGACCGGCGCTTTAGCTGAAGCGACAGCAAAAGATGCCATGGCTTTTTTTTCACAGCGCGGCGTTAAATAAACCTATGCGTCATTTGCCCGACCACGATTTACGCAATGCAAATCAGACATGCAGTGCAATGTTTGCCCCCCAAAAAACCCTAACGTGACTATGGAATTGTCGTTTTCCCCTGAAGCCAATAGTGGTATAACACCTTTATTAGTGCTGTTATACCATTAAATAATAATATCGTTTTTTATTGTTATGTCAGGGGAATAATTATGGCAGTATCGGATTCCGCGCAGCAGCAAAGCAAACCCGCGTCGGCCCCCATTTCAGGTATCGCCCTGTTGGTAGCCAGCGCTTTCTTTATGGAATTCCTTGATGGCACGGTGATCGCCACCGCATTGCCTGATATGGCGCGCTCATTTGGCGTTTCTGCCGTTGACCTCAATATTGGTATTACGGCTTATTTGTTAACGCTGGCGGCACTCATTCCTGCAAGCGGTTGGGTTGCAGAGCGTTTTGGTGCCAGAACCGTTTTCAGTGTGGCATTGGCGATATTCACCTTTTCATCGTTGTTGTGTGGCCTGACGGAATCCGCCACGCAGTTTGTGTTGTTACGCGTAGTGCAAGGCATTGGCGGTGCCATGATGGTGCCGGTAGGTCGTCTGGTGGTATTAAGAACCACGCCAAAAGACCAGTTAATTAAGGCGATAGCCACGCTCACCTGGCCCGCGCTGGTGGCACCAATCATCGGGCCGCCGTTAGGAGGGTTCATCACCTCTTATGCCAGCTGGCACTGGATTTTTTTCCTCAACGTTCCCTTAGGGATTATCGCCATTATTATCGCGCTGCGTTTAATGCCAAATCAGAAACCGAAAGAGAAACTGCCGTTTGATAATCGGGGTTTCCTCTCCACCGGGATCACCATGCTGTGCCTGGTTTCCGGCTTGGAAATGCTTAGCCAGCAGCAGAGCCACCCGGCATATGCCTTTGCCGTCATCGTTGCCGGCATACTCGCTCTGTTTTGGGCGATAAAACACCTGCGCAAGGCAGCTACACCGCTGATTCGTCTTGAGGCGTTGAGCGTCCCTACGTTCCGCATAACGATGCGCGGAGGATTTGTTTTACGCGCTACCATCAGTTCCGTTCCCTTCCTGCTGCCACTGATGTTTCAGGTGGGATTTGGTATGGATGCCTTTCACTCAGGTGCGTTGGTACTGGCGGTTTTTGCCGGTAACCTGGCGATGAAACCTGCAACAACGCCGCTTATCCGTTATTTTGGCTTTAAAAAATTGCTGATCGGTAACGGTATTCTTTGTGTACTCTCGTTGTTAGGCTGTGCACTGTTAAGCCCCGATACACCGCAGATAGTCACATTGGTGATACTGTTTTTAGGTGGTCTGTTTCGCTCCATGCAATTCACCGGGATCAGTTCACTGGCCTTCGCCGATGTTCCCGCGCAAGAGATGAGTTCGGCCAATACGCTTTTCAGTACCTCATTACAATTGGCTAATGGCCTCGGTATCACGCTCGGCGCGCTGTGTATTCGCTCGGGAGCCTGGCTGAGCGAGACGTTTATGCTGCCTGCTATCCCAGGCGTCAGTTTTCGCATCGGGTTTGCCATGATTGCGCTGATTACCGCACTTGCACTCTGGGATATCATCAAGTTAAGTACAGATGCAGGCAACAATGTTTCTCGCAAACCCAAATGATCGGCCTACTCGCGGGAATCAGGTTTTTCACATCGCGCTGGCTTTAGGTTCATTGACGGTTCTGACCAATTAGCGTTGGACAACTATCAAAAAACGCGCCACATCCGCAGTTATCGTACGGAATAACGGAAATCATCTATTATTCATTTTAAGTATTAAAAAAGCTCTTTTTTTGGCCGATAGTAACGTTAAGCGTTTGTGTCCTGTGCACATACAGATAAGCTCGATGCATCAGCGGGTAATGGCTAAAGCATCGATAACCAGTGGTTGCTGGCCCGGACGTCACGTTCTTCAAAACCCAATGCGCTGAGATGGCGCACCAACATGTTAAGTGGCTGTTTTGTCAGAAATACTTTACTGACAGTTTTATTTTTTTCGCTTTATTTCAAAGTGACGTGTTGGCATTAAATACTGCCAGTAATGAATATATAAAGGAGTTATATTGTGGTTATTCCAGATATTCAGACTCAAAATCTACAAAGCGCCACTTTTCAACCCAACGTCTCTACCGTTGATGTGATCAAATCACCCAATGCAGTAGCGGCAGTCAATACTGAGAGTAAAACAGGTTCTTCATCTACTGGCTCAGACCCTTCCGACACGTTCTCTCCGGCCAACAGCACTAAGGTGACCCTCTCTTCTGACAAGGCGCGCGCTGCCCGAGGCGATGCGGCTGAGAAAAAGCAGGCCGAGCGGCAACACGATGATGACGAGGCCGCTGCGGGTAATGAATATTTATTGACCATGACAGGCATTCCTCTGTTTGGTGGTAAATTGGTCTCCGTGATTAAATACCCTGATGGACAGTCAGAAATGTTTGACTCTCTGACGGGAAAACGCATTTCTCCACAGGATCTGGCGCTGCTCGGTGTGTTGCACGGCGTGGATCCTGATCAGGTGCTGAATTTTGAGAGTAATGAATCCTACAGCGGGCTCACCGCGGCTGAAGTCTACCAGCGTATTCAAGAGCTGCTCGGTAAGGAAAACGGAAGCGACGTGTAGTGTTGATGACGGCTCCGTGCCCGCGCTGATATTTGCTTTATCTGCACGGGCTGCTGTATGACGCGATGCGGTTTACTCCTCTGCGTGGCAGCAAGGGCACATATGCACCTCAGCGGCGCTCATTGTGGTAACGCCCGCACAGTCCCACTCGACGCGCACGACTTGCCCTTCAGGGAGCGAATGGTGCAGATACTTGCTGACTGCATCCTCTGTCATTCCCGTTATCTCTTCTGTTGACAGCAGCGTATCCCCAACATAGACCCGTGCCACCGCTTGAGCCGGTTTTTTTTCATTACCTTGTAACTGATACAGGCGATTCACCGTTAATTGGATACTCGCCATCACGCACCGCCCTGGGCGCTATCAGTAGCGTCATCCAGACTGGGGTAATCGGTGTAACCGGTTCGATCGCTGGTATAGATAGTTTCTGCGTTCAAGGCATTGAGCGATGCTCCGAGACGCAAGCGTTGCACCAGATCGGGGTTAGCGATATACCAACGCCCAAACGACACCGCATCTGCGCCACCGTCATCCAGCAGCGCCTGTGCCGATGCCATCGTCAAACCATCATTGGCAATATAGGCACCGGTAAAATGCTTACGTACCAACGGGCCATAAAGTGTGCTTCCCGTAATATCTTCACGGCCAAAGATAAAGGCCAAACGCCGCGCATCAAGCTGTTGGGCCACATAGGTAAACAGCGCAGCCGGATCGGAATCCTTCATGGAGTGCGTATTGGACATCAGGTTCAGGTGCACACCCACCCGACCAGCAGGCCAAACGGTGAGCACCGCATCCACCGCGTCTAACAGAAAACGGGTCCGATTCTCAATGCTGCCGCCGTAGCGGTCCGTTCGCTGATTGGAACCATCGTGCAGGAACTGATCGAGCAGGTAGCCATTGGCCGCGTGTATTTCTACACCATCAAAACCGGCTCGCTTGGCATTGGCGGCCGCTTGACGGAAATCCTCAACGATAGCAGGGATCTCATTGGTTTCCAGCGCGCGTGGCACTTCATACTGCTTGTAGGGACGAATCGTAGCGACGTGGCCTTCCGGTGCGATCGCACTCGGTGCAACCGGCAGTTTCCCATCGAGGTAGACAGGATCGGAGATGCGCCCGACGTGCCACAGTTGCAAGACAATTTTTCCACCGGCGGCGTGTACTCCGGCGGTGACGCGCGCCCAACCAGCAATTTGTTCATCAGACCAAATACCCGGCGTATTGGGATAGCCGACACCCTGCGCTGAGATAGAGGTCGCTTCGCTGATAATCAGTCCTGCGTTGGCGCGCTGTACGTAGTATTCCAGCATCAGCGGCCCGGGTGTTCTTTCGTTAAAGGCTTTCATGCGCGTCAACGGCGCCATCACAATGCGGTTAGGCAGCGTCAGTTCGCCAATAGCGACAGGCTCGAATAGATTCGGCATAGCATTTTCCTTTCTCAGAAACCGGCTTCATGGCAGGTTTAAGCAACCCTAATGTGTCTGGTGTTTTATCACGGCACTCACGTGCGCTTCGCAACAAATAGTGCGAGACAAATCACATTATAGGGTTAAAACGCCCCTTTGGAGCCGGTATTATCCGCAACGATGATGAGAAACGTTGGAGGGAAAGATAAGTGAATGACAACGCGCAATTTCAAAGGCTTTTTCTGGGTTGCTCCCCTTTCTCGCGTTTTCCTGTCAATGGCGCGATTATTGGTAGCATTAATCGCCACCGCATGCCTTTTTTTCCTTTAAAGACGCTCTCGAACAGGCTGCTTTTTAATGCTATTTATTGCATTTTCCTCCTTCCCCCTATTGATATTCAACCCCCACCAGGCGTAGATTTAGCGCCGATTCCATCATAATGGGCATGTTCTGTTATGACAGACGGAAAGCCCTCGCTCTGCGTCGGTTCGCAGGGGTAAATGCTTTCCAAAAAGACGCACAATCGGAATCGTTGCAGGCGTATGTTTGCTGGAGATGACAATCAGTGAAGTATTTTTTTATGGGTATCTCATTCATGCTGATGGTGTGGGCGGGTACTTTTATGCTGATGATTTAGTGACAGGTCATCGCAAGTTCGATACCAAACAGCATAAATAAAATCGAATAAATGAAATGAATAAGGGCTGAGTGAAGAATCACTCAGCCCATTTTGTTGGTGTCGTCTGTGAAAAAGTCAGAAAGAGAAACCGGGGACAAAAAGCAGAATGCCGCCGCTTATCGCCAGCCAGGGGCCAAACGCCAGCGGCTGATCGAAATCGCCCCCACGCCGCCATCGCCACAGGCAGGTCATCACTAAACCGCCCAATGCCGCTAACAGCACCAGTTGCGGCAGCGCTTGCCATCCGAGCCAGGCACCGAGTGCCGCCAGCAGTTTGAAATCGCCCGCCCCCAACGCATCTTTGCCCGTCAGCGTTTTAAACAGCCAGTAGACCACCCATAGGGCAAGGTATCCGGCCATGGCACCAATGACAGCACTCTCCAGTGGCACAAAAGCATCGCCAAGATTGATGAACAATCCGAGCCATAAAAGCGGCTGCGTCAACGCATCCGGCAACAACAAAGTCTCGGCATCAATCGCCGCCAGCGCAATAAGAAAGGCTAGCAGTGTCAATGCCCCCAGCAGCGAGACGCCTGGCGGCCACAGGCTGCCAGCCGCCACAAACAGGATCCCGGTTGCCACTTCCACCAGCGGATAGCGCCACGCGATAGGCTTATTACAGCAGCGACTGCGCCCGCGCAGCACCAACCATCCCAGCACCGGCACGTTATAACGCAGCGCGATCGGTTGGTGACAGTTTGGACAGTGGGAACGCGGCCACCATAGATCGTAGCGCGTCTGTGCAAGCTGTACGTCGCTATCAACGCTCAATGCAGCCTCATCACGCCACTGCATTTCCAGCATGACAGGCAAGCGATAAATCACCACGTTCAGAAAACTACCAATGACAAACCCCAACACCAAAAGCGCACTGCACCAGAGCAGAGGATACACTTCCGAAAACGCTACCAGTTGTTCCACGCCGTGCCTCGCATATCATCATCCCCGTAATGGTTGGCATCGCCTTTACGCGCTATCGTTTCACAGGCTGCAAGGAGCAACAACCGGTAAAACATTCACAAATGCAAGCTTGCGCGCCCGCACGCAGTTAAAGCACCAAACGCCCCTGAAAACGCAACAAACGGCCACCTTGCGTGTCGGCGTTACCCTGCGTGGACAAAATACGCCCAATCGCTTGCGGCATGGCGTCACCGCTCGCGACTCGCCCATCAAACTGGTATTCCCCACTGGCCGCCAAACTCCCCTTACCCGTAATCTGCACATAGGGCGATTGCTGGCGCAGCGCCATTTCCAACCGGCCTTCGCGGCAGTTAAGCTGTACCTGCGGCTGAGCCAGCGCAACCGTGCCAAGCGGTGTGCCTAACGTCGCATCCTGCCAGTTCAACGTTGCCGACAGTGATTGACATCCGCGCGGATCAACAACGGCGTGTTGCAGTCGCAATTGCATGTTCCCTTGCGCGCTGATGGGGACAATGAGCGGCAGCTTATTCACCACGTAGGCGGCGGGAACAGACACCTGCCACTGAAACAGTTGAGCCTGCTGCCAGCCTCGGATCACGCCTTTTCCGCGCGGTCCATCGGGGCTATCAAAAGCCACCGCCAGCGCGGGCATCAGTTCAGAAAAGGTGACATCCCAGCTCACCGCCCCCACCTCACTACCTCGCCAGCGAACCGTATCAATCTGCCCATGCCAGACAGTGCCGTTGATACCGCTAACCGCCACATCCGACGGTAACCATCGCATCAGCAAGCGAGCGGGTGCATCTAACGCCAAGAAAAACAGGTAGCCCAGCATCAGCACGAGCGCTCCCAGCGCTCGCATTTTGAAGGTTCGCCCCTTGTTTGCGTCGCGATTGAGAGCACTAGCTTTCATTGGCACGCTCCATCACCAGTTTGCTGATATCCACCCTGCCGGGCGCGCCGTCCACCGCATTCATGTCGAGTTGCAGCACGCTAATGCCCAACTGTTCCATCTCCCCTAGCCACTGCATCAGCAAGGTAAAATCACTGCGCTCCAGCGTCACGGCAACCTGATTCCCTTGCGGTTGTAACCGTGTCGCTTTCAAGCCGTAGCGGCTGCTGCTTTGCGAAATCAGCACAGGCAAACTGACATGACGCGATTCTGCCGCCAGAGGTGTCGAGGGCGCAGCGGCCTGTGCGATACGCGGTGCTTGCTGGCGTAACCAGGTGACCGTTTGTTGCTCCCTGACCAGCGTGCGCTGCCACAGCTCGCTGCGCTGCTGCCAGGGTTGCCACAGCAAGAAATAGCAGGCGGCCAGCGCCAACGCACTGCCCGCCAGCATCAGCAACCGACGCTCGCGCAGCGTAATACTGAGCCAATAGTGGTGCCACTGCGTCATGACGGCGTTTCTCATGGTTGCCCCTTTAACGTCATCTGTGCTTCAACGCGTGTGCCATTCTGGCGAATCTCGCCGTGTTGGATCTGGTAATAGGTTTCAGCCTGTTGCTGGAACTGCTCCAGTTCGGGATAGGCCGGTGCGCTATAAGCCAGACGAATTTCCCGCCGGTTGCCATCATAGGCCAGCGTGGTCAGGCGTATGTCCTGATTTTCGCCCAGCAGCGCCTGTAAGCGATTCATGGATTGCAGCAGACGCGGCGTATCACGCTCACCACCGGCCTGCTGTAAATGTTGTTGCATCTGCACCCGAGGATTTACGACCTGAGTTTCTGCGGGGAATATCTGGCGATAAACGCGTACGCTTTCTTGCTGCCAGTAAGTCGCTTGTTGATACAACTGGTAATGCTGCCAGGCAGCATCGGCCAGCAACAATAGCAGATAGCAGCCAGCCAGCGCCGCCACCCCACGCCAGGCATTCCACCCGTTGCGCCATACTCTCACCGGTGCGAACTCCCCCTGGTCCAGCCCTGACAGGGACAACGTCGATACCTGTGCCGCCAATTGCAGCAGCGGCGTGGCGGGTTGAGGTGCCCAGATACCGCTGGATGGTACCGGGGTGCTATAACTGTCACCGTGCAGAACCGGCACCGCTGGGTCGACGTCATCCCCTGCGTCATCAGGTTCATCATTGGGATGGGCCTGGGGCAGTGCGGCCAGCAAGGCCGCATGCCAGCACTGCTCCGCTGCCATGCCATCACCGGTTGTATGACGAAACAGCCACAGATCGCGATGGCAGAGCGCACTGAGCCCCGTGACAGGCAAAGGCAGCGCCATCACATCCGGCAGGATGATATCCGGCTTGATGGAAAGCGCGGTGCACAGCGCCATCCAGTGCACCATCTTACTCTTTGCAACGACAGCAACCGTCGCGCGATCGCCGTCCCAGGCCAGCACGGCACAGTGTACTGTTTCCACATCAACGGCCAGGCGTTCTTCCAGCATAAACGGCAGCGCCTGCTGTAGCTGGCGGCGAGCCTGCCGAGCAATGGTCAGCGAGTGAAATGTCACAGCGGTCGTCGGCACCAGCACCGTGGCAGTGTGAATGCCCGGATACCCCGCCAGCAGTTCGCGCAATTGCGCTACGCTGCCCTGCCCTTGCATGACAACGCGCCGCTCACGACCGTGCGCGATCAGCCATTCAACATCCGACTCATCGCCTGCCAGCCGCAGGATCAAGCGCGGCTTGTCAGACGTTCGCACACTGTCACTCATCTGGCGTGAAGCGGTCAGCGCACGGCCGGGCACTCTACGTTGCAAATTAAACGTCTTCATACTGTTCCTGTTCATGGATTCACCGTGCGGTAACCGCCTGGGTACCGTCGTACCACGGACACTGTTTTTCCATCCCGATGCAGCAGACTGGTTTGATAGACATCACCACTGTCACCCATACGAACCCGCATGTGGGCAAAAAACCAATCGCTTCTCACCACCAACACCCGCTGCGCGCTGCTTTTATTGATATTGGGAAAACCGTCTTGCGATAAAAATGCAGCGCCACTTTGCCACCCCGCCACAGGGCGCTGCTGCAACAGCGTTTTTGCCTGCTCACCGCTTAGTGTGTTAAGAAACAGCGCGGAGAGCAGCGGCGCCTGATAATCCCGCAACGTATTAATATTTATCTGCAACTTTTGTGTTGGCAATGCGCAAACAAACGGCAGCAAACGCTGATAGAGCGCCGCATCCACCCCTTGCACCATGCGCAATTCACTGATATCCACCATCGATTGGTTGGCAGCACGGTAGGGTTCGGGCAGCGCCATATAGGTTTCATCTTCAGCCCCGTTCGCCATCGGCTGGCTGTCTTCGTCAATCCAATCGCGCACTGCTGCCACAATATTTACCGCCTGTGCCGGATCGACCCCGAGATTGATCAGCAGCCAGCGAAATACCTGTGCGGGATACGGCGTGCTGACTGTCGTGCTGTCCTCACTGAGGGTTTGATTAAGGGCATTCAGGTTGAAACACGCCAGCCCATCCTGCACATAGCCGAGGATCTCCCCGCCCTCAACCGGGAACTGGCGTCCACGCTGCGCCCAGTTTTGCGACAGCGTGGTACGTTCCGGCGTGGTCAGCGCATCACGCAGGATCACCTTGCCCACAAAGGCTTCCGCGCCAAGGGCATACCATTTAGCCTGCTGGTGCCCCAACTGGCGGTCGGTGCGCATAAACACCTTGCCTTGTCGTTCAGCGATGCTGGCGGCGACCGTCACCATCAGCGCCAGGATCAGCAATACCACCAACAAGGCAACACCGCGCTGGCGCGACCTCATGTTTTCTCTCCCGGCGCGATCAGGAACATGCGTGACACTTCACCGTAATCGCGCAGCGTTAAAATCACCTCAATCCCCTGCGGTAACTGAGAGGCGTTGCCCCAGGATTTCTGCCAGCCGTTACTGCCGTAAAAACGTAAGCGAAACCCCTCCACCTGGGTCAATATCGTTTTCTGTTCCGGCTTTTCACCGGGAATAGGATCGACATAGCGATAAAACAGCCGCTCCAGTTGGTTATCACGCAATCGATACGCCACGCTCTGTAATTCGCTGCGCGGTAAAATACCCAGCGGATTAAGCCAGCCATTGCGTGTGAAACGCAGATAGTCGTCTTCACTTTGCATCTGCTTACTGCCAGTAAAGAAGAACGCAGCACTGCCTCGACCATGACGCGCAATAATGTGTGAAAGATCGTCTTCCACCTGACCAAACGCCCGCTGCAACTCCGACAGCCGCTGCGCCTTGCGC
Source organism: uncultured Symbiopectobacterium sp. (assembly GCA_964293225.1). Taxonomy (GTDB): domain Bacteria; phylum Pseudomonadota; class Gammaproteobacteria; order Enterobacterales; family Enterobacteriaceae; genus Symbiopectobacterium. Next base: position 134,530 of record CAXYYB010000006.1, read on the forward strand.
GCTGAAATTTCATCATTACGCATCACGCCGTTCAGTATCTGAAAGGCGCTAACGCTTAACGCGGCAAAAATGCCGATAGCCAGCAGCATCTCGACCAACGTAAAACCGCGCTGTGCGTGCGATGGCCTTGCGGTTACACCGTCAACGCGGGCAGCTCTGCCCGTCATTGTTTCACCACATAACTGCGCAGCACGGCATCAGCCGCGCTGCTGTTTTTGTCACGGCGCACTTCAACATCCAGCGCGCGAAATTGTGCATCACCGGTTTCTACGCCTTGCCAACGCCAGAACCAGCGCTCCCCGCCCTGAGAACTGACACCGCTGACCCAGCGCGTTTCCGGCCAGCGTTTCTCCAGCTTCAACTGTACCTGCTGATTTTCTGCCACCCAGCCTGCGAAGGTTTTCAGTTCCAGGCGGTTCAGGGTGCTGACCTGGTAGATAGCGGTCTTCATCACGGCCAGCCCCGCCAACGCAAACACCGTCAACGCCACCATCACTTCAAGCAGCGTCATACCCTGCTGCGGTTTCATAACCGCGCCCCCTGCATCGTCGTGCGTTTTTCTTGCACATCCTGCGAGGTCATGATGTTGCCGACGGCATCCACCTGTACCCAGGCGTTCTGCGTTTTCGGTTCGGCGTTGAACACCAGACGAAACGGCGTGACTTCTCCGCCGGGCAAGATCAGAATGTCAGGCTCATCGTCACGCCCGTTAGAAACCTCGTCGTGGGCATTGCGTTTTAGCGCTTTTTTACTTTTGATATCTTGCAGTTCCAGGCGCAAGCGTGCAGGTAACGTCGCAGAGGGGGTAATGCTTTGTGGTCGCCAGGGCTGCCAGTGATAGCCCAGAAACTGATCGCTGTGCGAGCGTGACGTTTCACCACCGTCATTCGGCAACAGCTCGATAAACTGCCACCGGTTCTGATAAATACGCACACCCAGCACATGTTCGTTCAGTTGGCTCTCTTCCACGGCAAAATCGAGCTGCGCGCGGAAATAGGCCATCTGCCAGGCACTGTCACTCTGCCTGTCGGAAGGAAAGGCCATCATCACCAGGCTGGCAGCAATCCCTGCCAGCAGAGCAACCAACATCATCTCCAGTAGTGTGAACCCACGTTGCTTTTCCATCCTGCCCTACCTTGCGCTAACCACGCTATTTGCCACCGATATTCCAATTACCGATATCGTCTTCGGTGCCCGGCATGCCATCCGGCCCAAGAGAGAAAATATCCAGTTTGCCGTGCTTGCCCGGATTCTGTAGTTGATAATCCGCGCCCCACGGGTCTTGCGGCAAACGCCGAATATAGCCGTCCGGCTGGTAATTTTTCGGCTCAGGCTGGATCACCGGTTTTTTTACCAACGCGACCAGCCCCTGCTCCGTCGACGGGTAGCGCTGGTTATCCAGACGATACATATCCAATGCGCTTTCGAGTGCCACAATGTCGCTCACCGCTTTTTGGCGATCCGCTTTGTCTTTGTTGCCCATTAGGCTGGGTACCACCATGCTCGCCAGTACCCCGAGGATCACAATCACCACCATGATTTCCAGCAGCGTGAACCCCTGCTGAACAGGGCGACGCCGCCTTGACTGACGGTGGGTAGGGTTATGTTGTTGCATATTGTCTTCCTTATTCCTTGCCCCCTAGAGCGGGGATTACGTTACATGCTCATCATGGTATTCAGTTGCAGCAGCGGCTGAAGAATAGCCAGCACAATAAACAGCACTACGGCCGCCATCGTCACCACCAATAGCGGTTCAAACAGCCCGAGCGCCATGGACATCTGCGCGTTGAATTCCCTGTCCTGATTATCTGCCGCCCGTTCCAGCATGCTGTCCAGCTCCCCGCTGCGTTCACCGCTGGCGATCATGTGGCGCATCATCGGCGGAAACAGTGCCGTTTGTTCCAGCGCTTTGTGCAGGCTGACGCCCTCGCGCACCGCCTCCGTGGCTTGCGACAGGCGATAGCGCGCGTAATCATTGCTCATCACATCGCCACTGATGCGCATCGCCTGCAACAGCGGCACCGCGCTGGCGTTAAGAATGCTGAGTGTACGCGCATAGCGCGCGGTATTGAGACCGCGCAGAATGCGCCCAATCACCGGCACGCAGAGCTGGCGGCGGTGATAGGCCAGACGACGTGTTTCCTGCTTGAGCAGTACGCGGGCGACCAAGGCACCAACCACCAGCGCAATGGCAATCCACGGCCCGGCGCTGCGGACCATATCGCTCAGGCCCATCAACACGCGGGTTGACAGCGGCAGCACCTGTTTCATGTGAATAAACTGTTCGACCACCTTAGGCACCACGACGGACAGCAAAATACTGACCACGGCAATGGCCACCACCGTCAATACGCACGGGTAGATCAACGCCTGCTGAATGCGGCTGCGCATCTGCTGGCGCTGTTCGGTGTAATCCGCCAGTCGGTTCAACACCGTATCCAGATGGCCCGAGGTTTCCCCTGCGGCAACCATGGCGCAGTAGAGACGGGTAAAGCAGCCGGGAAACGCTTTCATCGCCTCCGCCAGTGAATGCCCTTCCATCACTTTGCTGCGCACGCCGCTCATCAGGTTGCTCAAGGCCGGCTTTTCACTCTGGCGCGCCACGGCATCCAGCGCTTCTTCCAGCGGTAACGCCGCTGCCACTAGCGTTGCCAGTTGGCGCGTCAACAGCGCCAGATCAGCCGCGCTAATGCGCGTGGTGCGGCGCAGCGAAAAACGCGGTGTCGCGGATGCGCCGCCGCTGCCTTGCCCCTCGTTTAACGCCAATGGCGTCAGGCCCCGCTCGCGCAGTAACTGTCGCGCATGACGAGCCGAGTCGGCCTCCTGACTGCCGCGACAGCGTTTTCCGTGCTCGTCCAATGCCTGATAGTGAAACAGCGCCATCTCACTCCTCCTGCGTTACTCGAATGACCTCTTCCCAGGTGGTTAAACCGGCCAACACCTTGTTGATACCGTCCTGGCGGATGGTAAGACGTTCCGGCCCCAGCAGTCGGGCAATCGCCAGTTCACCATCGCCACGATGGATGGCAGCACGAACGTCGTCATTCACCAGTAAAAGTTCATGGATTCCGGTACGGCCCCGGTAGCCGGTAAAGTTGCACTGCGCGCACCCAACGGCACGATACACCGTGCTGTGCGGCGCAATACCCATTTGCTGCGCCTGCACGGCATTAATCGGATGTGCTTCACGGCAGTCAGGGCACAGGGTGCGCACCAGCCGCTGCGCCAACACGGCCAGCAGAGAGGTGGAGAGCAGAAACGGCTCGATACCCATATCCTGCAAGCGCGACAGCGCCCCCAGCGCGCTGTTGGTGTGCAGGGTTGAGAGCACCAGGTGGCCGGTGAGTGAGGCCTGCACCGCTATCTGCGCGGTTTCGCCGTCACGAATTTCTCCAACCAGCACCACATCCGGATCCTGACGCAAAATCGCGCGTAGGCCGCGTGCAAAGGTCATGTCCACTTTGGTGTTGACCTGCGTCTGTCCGATGCCTTCCAGCTCATACTCGATGGGGTCTTCCACCGTCATGATGTTGCGCTCGGTGGCATTTAAGCGACTCAGCGCCGCATACAGGGTGGTACTCTTACCGGAACCGGTCGGCCCGGTCACCAGAATGATGCCGTGCGGACGGTTGATCAGTGCATCAATTTGTTCTCGCAACGCTTGCGACATCCCCAACGCCGCGAGATCGAGCTGGACGCTGTTCTTGTCGAGCAAACGCAGCACTACGCGTTCGCCGTGGCTGGAAGGCAAGGTGGAGACACGTACATCAACGGCACGTCCGCCAATGCGCAGCGCCATACGGCCGTCCTGTGGAATACGTTTTTCGGCAATATCCAGCCGCGCCATGACTTTAATACGCGATACCAGCAGTGACGCCAGTTTGCGTTGCGGGCGCAAAATCTCGCGCAGCACGCCATCCACGCGAAAACGGATCAGCAGGTGCCGTTCGTAGGTTTCAATATGAATATCTGAGGCTTTGTTTTTGATGGCCTCGGTCAACATGGCGTTGATTAGACGGATAATCGGCGCGTCATCGTCAGCATCCAGAAGATCGTCACTGTCCGGCAGCTCTTCCACCAAGGTGTAGAAATCCATTTCATTGCCAATATCTTCCATCAAACGCCGTGCCTCATCGGAATCGCGCTGATAGCAAACGATCAATTGCCGATCGAACTCTTGTGCACTGACACAGGCTACGGAAAAAGCGCTGCCCGCCACACGGCGTGCCTCCATCAATGCGGTTGTCGTCGTCGTCGCATCACACATCAAGCTGTGCTGATGCGTTGCGCCATCCTGCAACAGCAGGATGCGATGGGTGCGCGCGTAGGCAAAAGGCAAGAGGGGCCGCCCTTCCGGCATGCTGGCGTTAAACTCGCTCATCGGCCCCCCGTGGGGTAGAGCGCGCTAAGGGCGGTTTTCACCTGAACGAAGGCTTGTGTGTTACCACTAGTCGGTAAGCGCAACTGTTTGTCATGCAGCAGGTTATCGCGGTTATCCCCTTCGCGTTGCTGCCCACGCTCTTCACTGAATGAGCGATATTTATCGCTGGATGCCGTTTGGTACTGCTGGCGATCGCGGATGATGGTGGGCCGAATAAACAGCATCAGGTTGCGCTTGGTGACCTGCTTGCTGTTGGAGCGGAACAGCGCACCAATCACGGGGATATCGCCCAGTACCGGCACGCGTGACGCGCTTTCCACGGTGTTTTTATCCAGTAAGCCGCCCACAACGACGGTCTCACCGTTGCCGACCAATACGGCGTTGCTCACGGTGCGAGTGTTAAAAGTCACGCCCAATTCGGAACTGCGGCTGGAGGCAGAATCCGCCACGCTGGAGACTTCTTGTTCAATCTCCATCAGCACCGAATCCCCCTCGTTGATCTGCGGTTTGACCTTGAGTTTGATCCCGACCGTTTTACGCTCAACGGTGTTGAAGATACGATCGCTGGCCGTGGTCTGCGATCCCGCCAGCACCGGTACTTCCTGACCGACATTGAAGTTGGCTTCCATGTTGTCTAATGTGACAATGCTTGGCGTTGCCAGAATGTCATTTTTGCTGTCGCTGGAAATGGCGGTCAGCAGCATCGACCAGTTACCCTGATAGAATCCTGCAGCTAAACCGTTAGCACTGCCAAGCGCCGTACCCAGCGCAGTGGAGACGGTGCCATCTTTACGGTATTGATCAACCCCCGCCACAACGGTGGAGAGCGGCAGCCCGGTATTGGTAAATTGCGTCATCCCGGCCTGTTTATTACCCCACTGAATGCCAAGATTAAGGCCATCGGCGTCCTGCACTTCGGCAATGATCGCCTCTACCAGCACCTGCGGGCGACGGATATCGAGGCGGTTTATCACCTGCTCCAGATCACGCATCACATCCGGCGCGGCATTGACGATCAAGGCATTGGTCTGTTCATGCGCTTTAATGGAGATATCGCGGCGTAGCGCGGTACCCGGCTGCGTCGTTTGCTGATCTTTTTGCAAGCTGTCGCTAACGCCGGTAAGTACTTCCACTAAATCGGCAGCCTTGGCGAACTTGAGATAAATTACCTTGGTGTTACCCTGCGCCGCTTGTTGCCTGTCGAGCTGTTTGATCATGGCGATCACCCGTTCGCGCGATTTAGGTTCACCGCGCACCAACACCGCATTGGTGCGTTCATCCGCCACCACGTTGGCGGTCATCGCCCCCGGCAGCGCGGTTTTTTCGTCAGACTTATTCAGTTCATTAACCAGTTTCACCACTTCGGCAGACGAGGCGTAGGAGAGTGGCACCGTCACCACGTTGCGATCGCCAGTGCGGTCGACACGTTCAACGATCTCCATCAGGCGTTTCACCACCGCAGCGCGCCCCGTCATCAGCAACACGTTAGACGGTTCGTAATGCACCACGCTGCCAGAGCCTGCATTGTCATTGAGCTGGCGCAACAGCGGTGCTAAATCACGGGCGGCAACGTTATTCACCGGCACGACACGCGTCACCACTTCATCACCGATACCCGGTTGCTTGTCCGTCGCGACCGGTATCGAGGAGGTTTTGGCATCTTTGGCGGCAATCACTTTCAGCACACCGTTATCCATCGGCACCACGGCAAAACCGTACACGTCCAGCACACTGAGGAAGAATTGGTAATACTGCTCTTCGTTCATCATGTCGTAGCTGCGCACCGTGATAGAACCCCGTACCGCAGGATCGATAATCACGGTTTTATTCAGATTCTTGCTAACGGTATTGATGAACTCCTGAATATCCGTCCCTTTAAAGCTAGCGGAAAATTCTGCGCCCCAGCACCAGGCAGAAACCATCATGAGGAGGCCCGCCCCCACCAATCGCAAGCCCGTCATCCGCCGCCCTTTGCTAAAAACACGTTGCGCCACCTGTTCGTCTCCCGTTACGGCTCATCTCGGCCCGCGTGCTGTTCACTCTCATCATCCGCAGCCCCATCAAGGGTCAGCGTAATATCCTGGCGCTGTCCGTCGCGCTCTATCGTCAACGTCAATTCGCTTAACTGCGGCAATTGCGCCATGGCTTGTTGCCCTTGCTCCGCATCACGCAAATCCATGCCATTGAGCGCCACCGCCAGGTCGTTGTCATGCAACCCCAGGCGATAGAACAGTTCGGTTTTTTTCCCCGGATTCAGACGATATCCCGCCAGCGCGTTATCTTTCATCTGAGGGACAATCGTGAGGTATTCCATCACCTTCATCGGTTCTGATTTCAGCGTGTTACGCACTGCACTCAGTGCTGCCGCAGGCGGCTTGGACGCGCTGCTGCTGTTATGGTTGGTTGCACCCACTTCATCGCGATACAGGTAGAGCGCTTCATAACGCCCCTGATGTTCAAGTACGATACGATCGGCAGAGATGGTCACAATCCGGGCCTCATAGCCAGGAACGGCGTCACCGACGCCACGGCTGAATTGCCGACCATCTTTGGCGATAATCACAATGGCGCGATCGGTCTGTCGGCTTGCCAGAATGCCGGTCACGGTCAGTTGCAGGGAAGAAACAGGAATATCCCCCTCCAATACGCCTTCTGGAACGGGCTTGAGCGATGTCGCACTGGGTGAGCGACCAAACAGCGTATACACAGTGGTTTGTGACGGTGTTGACGTGGCGTGTGCAGGCGAGAGAGAGACAGCGTTCATCGTCGGTTGCGCTGGCAACAATACGCGCCAGGTCCAGACGGCGAGCTGTTGGCAAATCAGTAACAACAATAACCCCATCATCCCGAGCCTGAGCCAAGAGGAAGGCAGGCGCACGCCGATTGACAGCAAATGTTGTACGCGTTGTTGCATCACCTGATACATTCTCCTTTCCCCACGCCATTGCTGGCGTGGGGATAGCGTTACACTACAGTTTTACTGCATGGTGTTACTGCACGGCTTTACTGCGTTGCGCCATCAAGCGTGATGGTTTGCGCACCCGTCGTGGTGATGGTTTGATCATTCACGCTGTCTTTCACCTTGACGTTGGAAACCCCTTCACCGAAGCTCCAGGCCTGTGCACCGTTCAATACGTTGTCAAACGTGACGTTCTTGAACTGGCTGTCATGCAGGAAGCCAATGGCCGTCGCTTTGACGTTGCGGAACTTCACATCTTCAAAATCGAAGTTCTTATGGTACGCGTCGCGACCTAGATCAAACCCATACGCGGTATCCATTGCAGCCTGAGTCATACCATCCACCGCGATACTGCTCTTCTTGTTGGAGCCGTCGATCGTGATGTTGTACACGGTGATATCGCGGAACTGAGCCGGTTCTTTGGCAGGCAGGGTATCGTTGGTATCCGCGCTGTAAGCAATGGTGAAAATAAACGGCTCGTTGCCGCCGATATCTTTCATCGCGTTATCACGGAACAACACGTCACGCGCACCACCGCCGTAATATGGACGGCTCTTCATGCGCAGACCGACGTCTGTCAGGTACATCACGTTGTTTTCAGCCACAATCTTCTCGATCCAGGCACCGGTATGGCTTCCTGCAACCACCGCACCGTGACCTTCACGGAAGTAGTTGTTGAAGATCCAGGCACCGCTTTGGGCCTTCTGTCCGTGCTCTTCCACGCCCGCACCATAACCTGCGGCGAAGTTGACGCTGTCATCCCCGGTATCGAAGAAGTTGTTGAACACCATGACGTTTTGGCTGTTACCGAACTCAATACCATCGGCGTTGTTGCCGTCATAGGTTTTGTGTTGCAGGCCGTGCATCACCACATTTTCTGATTCCAGCGCCATCACACCGTGATAGGCCGGGTTCAGCACCGTCAAGCCGCCCACATAGAGGTTGCTTACGCCACGCAGCGTCATCATCGATGAGCGGCGGTTTTTGTAGGCATCGTCCAGTGCTAAACCTTCGTCTACAGCCGCTTGAGTCTGGTTTTTTGCCAGAATACCGTCGCTGCTGACTTTGGCCGAACTGCTGGCACGAATTTGCGGCAGTTCATTGCCCAGTTCATCGGTGAAGGTTGCAGCAGGTTTGCTGGTACTCAGCCCTGCCACCCAGCCATTGCCGTCAATGCTGCCTTTACCCACGATACGGATATTTTTGAACGTTCCCGCTTCCGTATGACCGTGATCGTTAGCTTCCAGCACGTTAAGCAGAGACGGAGGACGTTTGGTCAGCATCTCGCCTTGAATAAGGTACGGGTAAAGGTAATAGCCTTTTGCTACCGGATAATCCGCCGGATTTTCGGAGCCGAGCAGTTTGGCACCTTCCGCAATTTCAAAGGTCATGTCGCTGTGCAGGAATAGCGCACCGCTTTTAAACACACCGCCACTCAGCAGCACCTTACACCCTTCTGGATACACCTGGATGGTACAGGAATCGATCGCTTGTTGAATGATCGTGGTATTTACCGTTGTACCATTATCTACCGCACCTTCTGCTTTAACATCAATCACATGCGGTGTTTTGCTGGTGCGTTGCGTGAGGGTTTCACTGTCTACCGACTCTTTGCCATCGGCATATACGGTACGCACGGTAAACTTGTATTCGGTATCCGGTTTCAAACCGTCCGAGCTGTCGGCAGTGAAGTTGTGAAATTTGACGCGCACGTGCCAGTTATCCGCATCAAATTTGGTGTAGAAATTATCAATGTACGGTTTGGCAGGTGAGTGTTTATCCTGGTTGTCCAGCGTGCTGCCCAGCAACTTACCGTTCATGTAGACGTTGTAATCTTTGATCTCACCGCTCGCGGCCGTAGGTTTTTCCCACGCGAGCGTAATCGAGGTGTCATCAAAGGCCAGTGTCGGCACCTGCAATTTCTGCGGTGCGGCAGATCGATCCACGGTATGGCTGGAGTTATTATCACAGCCCGCTAACAGTCCCCCTAATACTAAGGTTGCGCACAACGTTAATCGGGTTCTGGGTAAAAATTGCGTCATAAAATCATTTCCCGTGTCATAGTGAATATTAACTGTTCTATTGCTAGCCCTAAAAAGCGGTGTTGAAACCATCCCTGGCGAATAATTAGTCAGGCAGCGATATTGACAATTTTCCTGCGCCCGCATTTTCCAAAACATATTTTTCGACGGCGGCGATAGATTTACCCACGGCATAGGTGTAAGGCGGTTCCCAACCAATATCATTGGTACAGGTTTCTAATGCCCAATTTCCTGGTACTTTACCTGCACTCTCCGCAGTGGCTTTTTCTTGTTCTTGCAATGCTGTACATTTTTCAATAGCGATCTGGTTCAAGTTTTTAGCCTGCGCGCCATTAAACCAGGAACCGTTATCTTTAAATTTGCTGCCTTTATAGGCACCAATAATGGTGCTTTCCTCTACGCCTGCCCCTTGGAAATTAAAAACGTTTCCTTCGGATAAAATAGAAGAGGCAAACCCCATACCGATGGAATAAAGAATGGGGTAATCCGCATCGGAAGCACCACGGTGGTAGTTATTCACCAGATGCACCTGACCAAAACGCACACGCGGTGCACGCTGGGTTAAATTGCTCCACAAGTTACCTTCAAAGGTAATGCGGTATTCTCCCTTATCACCGTCGCCCGAGCCGATAATGGTGGTTTTATCGTGCTCTTCAAAAACGTTATAAGAGATAGTCAGGTAATCCGCGCCGTCTTCGATATCCAGCAAACCGTCGTGACGTTGAATATGTTTACCAAACAGCACCTGCTCTTTGCTGTCTGGGTGCTCACCGTCGGTAAAGGTACAGTGATCGATCCAGACATTCTTACTGGCATTGATTGATACCGCATCATAACGCGCGTTCCAGTTCCCTGATGCACCGTCACTGGCATCCCAAGCGGGTGCAAAGTCACGCGGTGCCTGGAAGGTAATATTACGAATAATGATGTTGCTGTTATCCGTCTTGTTGAAGGTATGGCTCAGGGTATTGATTGACAGATAGCCCTCTTCCAACTTTGCATCTTGCCCTACACCTAAAATGGTGGTGTTGGGCGGCACCTGAAACTGGATCTGCGCTTTCTGGTTGTTGGCATATTGCGAGCGCTGACCGTTCTGTTTTTTCAGCAGCGTGAGTTCGGTCTGCGCCGCTGCAGCCTCTGCGCCACCGGCATTGATTGTCGCTTGCAGTTGCGCCATATAATCCGTATCGAACGCCTTCACATACAGGTCAAAATCAAAGGTGGTTTTATTAGGCTTGGTTTTGTAATAGGTGGCGTCCGCATAGGTACCATTGCCCAAATCATCACCACGAATGGTGCCAACCCAATAGATAATTTTTGGCTCAAGCTTGGCGGCCAGCTCCGCCGCGGCATCCCCGGCAAGGTAATTAGGACTGCGCACATTGCTAAGTGCATCTTTCAATTCCTGACGAGAACTGACGACGTAAATACTTTCAGCCCGCGCCCCTTCACCTCCGGTTGTGGCTGCTGCCGTGCCATCAACATCTTTATACTGCGCGGTCCAACCAAACGGGGCAGTTTTAACCGGTAGCGTGTCATTCGTCAGTTCGGTATGCGATGAACTGTTATCACATCCTGATAAAAATAAAGATGACAATGCGACACAAAGAACGCTATAGCGGAAACGCCGACTATTTTTGACTAACATAACGTTTTATCCCTCAGTATTGTGACAAAAAAAGGCAACATAATGCCCTGCGGTTTTTTTTCACCGCATATAAAAATTATTCTTTAGATTCTTTGATATATTTTGATTATTTAGACAAAAAAACACCCTGACCAAGGGTAACCATGGCTTGTGGTTGTTAAATTTTATTTAACGTAAAAATCACTTACATTTTTACATGCAAATTTTTCACATCATTTATTGACCGCCATGCAGAAAACCACACAAAAGAAACGATATATCTTTATTAATAAAACACCATTTCATTAGCAGAGTCATTAAAGCATATCTACGCCTTTTTTTTGAGACTAAGCTCAAGGTTTCATTAGTAGCGCAAAGGTAGATTATGACTTTTTCATGAAATCCAATTTCTGTCACAGAACCATCAGGTAAAAGCATTTAGCGCTGTTCATTTGCCACAAAATCGGGCATGTAAAGAAACCGTCAAGACAGACATCTCGTGAATGCGGTCTTTCGCCTCTAGCTTGACGCACAGTGGCACATGTTGAATGTAATAAGGAAAATCCCTCGTGGAACCCATAGCTAGCCCTCGCCTTTCGCCACGTATGCCCCTGACAGCAACCTATGTGATGCCGGGATATTTATTGGCGACCTATGCGCTATTGCTGCTATCACTAGGGTGGTTCGCTCACCAGCGCTGGATAGAAAGGCCAGCGAGTGTTGTAGCGCCCACTATCGCAGCGCAACAGCACAGTGAATCCCCACCGAGCGAGAATGCGCACTCAGTGGCACAAGCCGTTCCCGTCCCCCCGCCGCCAGCCCTGAAGGCCGATCCGGTGCCCTCCCCTGCGGTAGCCCAAAAACCGGCAAAAGTCGAAAAGGGACAGGTACCACCGCTGAGTTATAGCGCGCACGTGTTCACTTCGGATCCGTCCCAACGCAGCATCACCCTCAATGGCGTACGTTATCGGGAAGGAGAAAGTCCAATGGAAGGGTTGTTTATCGAACAGATTCAGCAGGACATCACGTTATTCGATGCAGATGGCGAGATTTTCATTCTGGATGCACTGTCTGACTGGCCGGGTGGCGATATCAAAGAGGCGGGCGCTGAATAGCGCCCGGCAGCGTAGTGCGAGACATATTACCTGAAATCTTTTCTGATGAAATCAATAAACGGGGCCAGTGAGCGGTTGAACTCTGAACACTGCGCCTCTTTAGGCGTGCCATCCTGCAATAACCCTTGATACAGGTTTTCGCTGCGCGAGGCCAACTGCGTGAAGTGGGCGGTGTTCCACCCTTTTTGCTGTGCCACCGCCAGTGCAGCGCGTTGGAGCGTGCCGTCATCGGGAACATCGCTACGATTGCATTGGGATTTCAAATAACGGCTTGCCGCCAGCAACGATGCAATCTGATTCAGTTGCTCGGCGGCAGTGACCGAAGACACTGACGATGCCGGCGTACCGGAGCGCGTCGGTGCCTGGCAACCGACCAGCGTAATGCACAACAAGGTGACTACTGAAAACGTCAACAAAGGGGACCGCATGACTACTCTCATCTTTTGTTGTAATGAAAACCGGAGGAGGAGTGTAGCAAAACCACTCGCGCGATGGCGTAATGCCAAACCCATTTTGCTCACAAAATGAAAAAAAGGAGACGGGACACGCAAAAGCATCTCCCCGGCGGACACCGGGGAGAAAGAGGACATGACGATCAGGCTACCGATGATTTTCCAGCAGAGAGAAGTCCATCAGCACGGAACATAGCCTTGATACCGCGCACCGCCTGACGAATACGATCCTGATTTTCAATTAACGCGAAGCGCACGTGGGTATCGCCGTAATCACCAAAACCGATGCCGGGAGAGACGCATACTTTTGCCTCTGCCAGCAACCGTTTGGCAAATTCCAGCGATCCAAGGTGCGCATAAGGTTCAGGGATTTTCGCCCAGACGTACATGGACGCTTTGGGCTCATCCACCATCCACCCCGCTTCATGCAGCCCTTTCACCAACACATTGCGGCGTTGACGATATTGCTCGGCAATATCGCGTACACATTGCTGATCCCCTTCAAGAGCGGCAATGGCGGCGACTTGCAGCGGCGTGAAGGTGCCGTAATCGTGATAACTTTTGATGCGCGCCAGCGCATTCACCAGCTCTTTATTGCCCACCATAAAGCCGATTCGCCACCCGGCCATGTTGTAACTTTTGGACAAGGTAAAGAATTCAACGGCGATATCCTTCGCGCCCGGCACTTGCATGATAGATGGGGCTTTCCACCCATCGTACACGATATCGGCATAGGCCAAATCGTGTATCACCAGCACATTATACTGCTTCGCTAGCGCCACAACGCGCTCGAAGAAATCCAGCTCAACGCACTGCGCCGTAGGGTTTGAGGGGAAGCCCAAAATCATCATTTTGGGTTTGGGAATACTTTCGCGGATGGCCCTTTCCAGCTCGTTGAAGAAATCAACGCCTTCCACCAGCGGCACAGAACGCACCTGAGCCCCCGCGATCACCGCACCGTAGATATGAATGGGATAGCTGGGATTCGGCACCAATACGGTATCACCGTGATCCAGCGTTGCCAGCATCAGGTGTGCCAACCCTTCTTTGGAGCCAATCGTGACAATGGCTTCACTTTCCGGATCGATCTCGACGCCGTAACGTTCGTCATACCAACGCGAAATAGCGCGGCGTAAACGCGGAATACCGCGTGACGTGGAATAGCCGTGGGTATCATCCCGCTGCGCTACCGTACACAGTTTCTCGACGATGTGAGGCGGTGTCGGCCCATCCGGGTTACCCATACTGAAGTCAATGATGTCTTCGCCACGACGGCGGGCAGCCATTTTCAGCTCAGCGGTAATATTAAATACATACGGGGGAAGACGATCGATGCGCGTAAAACGGCGCGGAGAATTGGAATCAGCCATAACATCCTCAAGATACGTGAGCGCCCGGACCATCCGAGCGACGCTTAGCCTTTGTGGGCTAATTGTTACGCTATCGTAGAAATTGTTGGCTGTCGAGAGGACGAACAAGAAAAATTTAAAGCGAGAGCGCTTATCACCAAATTTTATGCTGACATTTGCCATCACTCTTCATGGTTCAGCATATTATTTCAAAACGCCATAGACACTTATCATTACTTTTTCTTTTTTTTAACGCGATGATATGAGTAACGTGAATAACGCTCTGACGCCGATTGAAAAATAATGACCCCCTGCATTATTAGTGGGCCCAACTTTATGGCATTGCGCCAAAATGAAGCAGACAACAACAAACAAAAAACACTTAAAAAACAACACAATAAAAAGAATAAGAAAACAGTATGGTCGCACATTTTTATAAAAAACCGAGGAAATAACAAAATTACGCACAACGCGGACTAAAACACCACCATTAAAAACAATATACTTATTCAATCGCCACAAATCGCCATCATCGCAGTGCATTATTCTAAAAATAGCGCCATATTGACAATAAAAACCCCATGAATATTATCAAAGGTAATCAGCTGTTATCCAGATAACAATCACTGACGCGCCTGATAGCGATTTATCATTTATTACGTCAACATTTAATGAGGAAAAATAATGGATATCAAAAAGCCCTATTTGCTTTTTCTTGGTGATGCGCACGATCAGTTAGCCGCCAAGGTCGCTATCGGCATCAAGCAGTGGCACCCTGAATATTGTGTGGGCCAATACCGTATGACGGACTGCCACGCGGATTGCGGTCTGCCGGATCTCGACATCGCCGCAGCGCGTGCTGCCGGAGCACAGACCCTGGTGATTGGCGTGGCCAACCGCGGCGGCATTATTTCTCAACAATGGATCGCCATTTTGCGTGAAGCGCTGGAAAGCGGCATGGATCTCGCCGCCGGGCTGCACAACAAACTCGCTGACGTGCCGGAATTGCGCGAGTTGGCGGCAAAACTGGGGCGTTCGTTGTTTGACGTGCGCCACCCGACGGAAACCTACCCGGTGGCAAACGGCCGCAAGCGCAGCGGCAAACGCCTGTTGCCCGTCGGCACCGATTGCTCTTGTGGCAAAATGTACACGGCGCTAGCCATCGAAAAAGAGATTCTGGCAAGCGGCGGCAAGGCAACATTCCGGGCAACCGGCCAGACCGGTATTCTGATCAGCGGTGCAGGCGTCAGTATCGATGCCGTGGTGTCTGACTTTATCGCCGGTGCCGTTGAAGTGTTGGCACCCGCCAATGATGCAGATCATTGGGATGTGATTGAGGGCCAAGGCTCTCTGTTTCACCCGTCCTTCGCAGGCGTGACCACCGGGATTATTCACGGTGCACAACCGGATGCGCTGGTACTGTGTCATGAGCCGACACGCAAAACCATGCGTGGCGTTGACTACCCGATCCCCGATCTGGCGGCCTGTATGGCGCTCAACCTGTCAATGGCACGGCTGACCAATCCTAACGCCCGGTTTGTTGGTATCTCGGTGAATACCTCCGCTCTGGATGAAGACGCCGCCCTCTCTCTGTTAGCGACCATTGAAGCTGAATTCGGCCTGCCGGCGGTTGATCCGGTGCGTCACGGTGTGGGCCGTATCGTTGAAGCATTGGCCAGCCTATGACCGAACTTACCCTATCTCGTGAAAGCTGGCCGCTGCGTGAAGTGTTTACCATTTCACGCGGTAGCAAAAGGCAGGCCGATGTGGTGGTTGCCGCCCTTCGGGCCGGCGATATTACCGGCTACGGTGAATGTCTGCCTTACGCGCGCTACGGCGAGTCAGTCGACAGTGTCACAGAGCAAATTGCCTCGCTTGAGAGTGACTTGCGCAACGGTCTGGACAGACTCACGCTGCAATCCCGATTGCCTGCGGGAGCGGCGCGTAACGCGCTCGACTGCGCCTTGTGGGATTTGGAGTGTAAGCTCTATCGTCAGCGCATCTGGCAACGGCTCACGCTGCCAGTGCCTCATACACTGGAAACCGCCTATACCCTGTCGCTGGACACACCAGAGCACATGCGTCAGGCGGCAGAGAAGCAGGCACACCGCCCTTTACTGAAGCTGAAGCTGGCCGATCAACACGATCTCGAACGCGTCGCCGCCGTGCGCGCAGGGGCGCCTTCCGCCCGCCTGATCGTAGATGCCAACGAAGGGTGGGATGAAGCACTTTACACCCGTCTGGTGCCGGAGTTGGTCAAGCTTGGCGTGACCATGATTGAACAGCCAATGCCCGCCGGAAAAGATGAAGCACTGGCATCCCTGCCACGCCCCATCCCGATTTGTGCCGATGAATCCTGTCACGACAGCCATTCATTAGCCGGGTTGGTGGGCCGTTACGACATGATTAACATCAAACTGGATAAAACCGGCGGTCTGACTGAGGCGCTGCGCCTGCGTGATGAAGCAGTCAAGCACGGGCTAAAAATTATGGTAGGCTGCATGGTCAGCACATCGTTGGCGATGGCACCTGCGTTTATCGTGGCGCAGGGGGCGGATGTGGTGGATTTGGATGGCCCGCTGTTACTGCAACGCGATCGCTATAACGGGCTGGACTACCAAGGTAGCATCATCAATCCGCCTTCAGCCGCGCTGTGGGGCTAGTGCTGATTCGCGTGTGGCCTGGCACGCACGTTAACTGCCAGACCATTTACCTTCTTTAGGAGTGTTGTAATGCAACGTATTGTGTATGTTGACGGTCAGTATGTAGAAGAGCAGGACGCCAAGGTTTCCGTTTTTGACCGCGGTTTTTTGTTCGCCGACGCCGTCTACGAAGTGACTGCGGTCATCAATGGGAAGCTGGCTGAATATGACGGCCACATCACGCGCTTGCAGCGTTCCTGCCGTGAACTCGCACTGCAACTGCCCGTTTCGATTGATGAGCTGAAAAAGATCCATTTGGCGCTGATCGACAAAAACCAGTTGCACGAAGGGGCGATCTATTTACAGCTCAGCCGCGGCAACGCGGGCGATCGTGATTTTCATTTTCCCGGTGCGGAAGTGAAATCCACGCTGGTGCTGTTTACTCAGGCACGTTCGGTTATCGATAACCCGAAAGCGGAAACGGGCTTGCACGTAGTGACCTGCCCGGATATTCGCTGGCACCGCCGCGATATCAAGACCGTCAGCCTGCTGGCCGCCTGTCTGGCAAAAGAAGTGGCCCACAGCAAAGGCGCGGATGACGCGTTTCTAGTAGAAAACGGGTTTATCACCGAAGGCAGTTCCTGCAACTGCTATATCGTGCTGGCCGATAATACCGTGGTAACGCGCCAACTGAGCAATGACATTTTGCATGGCATCACCCGTCAGTCACTGCTTGAACTCGCCGCCAAGGACAATATCGCACTGGAAGAGCGTCCCTTCACACCGGAAGAGGCCTACCACGCCAGCGAGATTTTCCTCAGTTCAGCCACCACCTTTGTACTGCCAGTGGTTTCACTCGATGGTAAAACCATCGGCACCGGTAAACCCGGTCCAATCGCCAAACGACTGCGTGAAATCTATATCGCTCGGGTGAAAGCACAGGTCAAATAACCGCGCTATAACGGCCAGTATCAGATTCATCAGTAAAACGCCCATCGCGGTTTTCCACGATGGGCGTTTTGTTATTCCGGCAGCAAGGTTGTGTCCGAGGCGTTTTCCAGCACCATTTTCTGCGGCGATGCCAGCGGAATACTGGCAGTGCGCAGCCGCTTGATAATCTCAAACAACAGGTCGCTTTTTGCCCCTGAAACCATACGCGGGCTGGGGACATAACCGGTCACACTCAGCACCATCCCCGTCGGCGTAAGCTGGCTAAAGGTTACCGAAGGCGCAGGAGTTTCTAAAATGGATTCATGATCTCTATAAGCGCTGAGCAGGATCTCTCGAATGGTTTCAGGATCGGCATCCAGAGGGAAAGTTAGCGCCAGCGTTGCTACGCCCATCGCATTACCCATGGTGATATTGCGTACGTTTTGCGAGATGAACTGCGAATTCGGCACAATCACCGTGGAGCGGTCGCCGAGTTGAATTTCCGTCGCACGCACGTTGATACGCCGGATATCCCCCTCTACGCCGCTGATATTCACCAAATCCCCGACTTTGACCGGACGTTCGGTAAGCAAAATCAGCCCTGAGATAAAGTTCTTAACGATCTCTTGCAGACCAAAACCGATCCCGACCGACAGGGCGCTGACAATCCACGCCAGTTTATTCCACTGGATCCCTAACGCGGCCAGCGTCAATAGAATCAGCAGGATATAACCGATGTTGGTAAACAGAGTGACCAGCGAGGCGCGAATCCCCTTTTCCAGCGTCGTCTTCGGCAGAAAATCATCTTCTAGCCAACGCCGGGATGAGCGCAAAACATAGATACCGACCACCAAACAGACCGCGGCATTTACCAGATTGGCCGGGACGATGCTTAACGACTCCAGCCCTTTGCCACCCCAGATTTCCACCGATTTTTGCAACAACTCGATCGGTGTCGTGGTGCCAAAGGTGCCGTTTAACAACGCGACGGCGCCCATCAAAATCAGAAAGACTTTCCCGCACACCGACACCAGAGATGTTGCCTGCGCCAGGTGACGATCGTCCAGATTCAAAGAGCGTTTAATACGGCGCCCGCTGGCGGTATTCGGCGAAAAAATGCTCTCGCTAAGGTCAGTCACCAGGGTTATCAGCAGATACAGGCAGGAAAGCACCATCCCCACCCAAATCAGCTCATAAATCAAGAAACGTGCCAGCGAGATATAGCCAATAGCCAATGAAACCAGCACGGCAATCGCCGTCAGCAACGTAGCCAAATGCACCAGCCCTGACAGCGTGGAGCGCGCTTCCGGCTGTTCACCCGCTTCTACCATCTGCCGTCGCACCTGATTGCTGCGCAGCGCAATCGCCCCCACCGTTAACGCCAATGCCAATGCAGACAGCCCGTTCCCAACGATAGTGACAGCAACGGAGGTGCCCACCGTGGTGTTAAGCTGTTCAAGCATGCCAAACACAAACATCAGACTGGCGGCAATAATCGGGAACGGGTCCATCGCTTTGGCAACCGGGTTAGCCATAGCAGGCAAGCGCCAGGATGGACGATGGTTAGAGAGAAAGGCTCGCCCCAATCCGGCAATCATGGCGCTAAACACGGCAAGTCGCACCAGGTTATCAAGAAAACTCCCGATAGCGGCCGGTATATCGCCGGGACGCGCTAACGTGTAGTCAAGCAGGTTCGCGGCAAGCCCGATGGTCGTGACGGAAGAGAGCACGGTAGCAGAAGCGAGGAAGCTGCGGCGCAGCCGCCCTTCCGGCAGCCAACGGATCCCAGCACGTGCCAGATATTTTTCCAATAGACGCTGACCCGCAGTGGCTAACGCCAGCGCCACCAGCAGATAAAATAGCGTTCCATACCGCCAGTCCGGCTCCCAGGTCGCACTCAGCGTATCGCTAAGCTGCACCTGAAACTGCGTCAGCCGCTTTTCATCTTCGGCCTGAGACGCCAACAACGGGGACCAGAAACGTGCACCGAAAATACTGCCCGAGTTAAGTGCCAGCTGCGTTTTTAGCGCATTGCGACGCAGCGTAATAATCTGCGCCGAGAGATTGAGAGCCCCCGTTCGGATGGCCTGAATCTGCTCAAGTTGTGCGTCCAGTTTGGTTTTTTGCACATTTAACGTGGCACGTTTGCGCGTGACCTCGCTGGTTTCCGTTATCGCCGCCCCTTGTTCTGGCGCAGGCCCCAGCACATCGACTTGCGCCTGGAGCTGTGCCTGAAGCGGTGCCAACGCGGTTGCAAGATCGTTAGTGTTGCCGATCAACTGCTGCACTGCGTCATTCAATTCGCCGTATTTGCTGTCGCTGGCGGCGTTGGAGACCTGCTGTTTGATGCCATCTAACTGCTTTTGCAATTTGGCGACTTCGCTGTCGACATTGATTTTTGCAGCAGCCGCCACATCCGCAGGCGTGGTGTCATCAGCGGCCATAGCCGGTAACGAGGTGCACAGCAATGCAAACCATACGGTAAAAATGACGGGAAGCCATGCCTGCACAGCGCGTTGAGGCACTCGCATCAAAGGGTTTCGTCGCATCAATTGGGCTCTTCTCTTGGCAATAGTCAGACCAGCATGTGCTTAATACACAATAGATTGCCTTTATACGCAAGGGGGATAATCTGGAAGCGAGTTAACAGATATCGCCCAAAACTGTACAGCGATTCACCGGATAACATAATTCCGGGCGCAATGCGTTGACTCACCAAGACGTGTGGGTATAATCCAGCCCACTATGGTTACCTACCATAGTGACACCGCACTATAATGCGCCCTTAGCTCAGTTGGATAGAGCAACGGCCTTCTAAGCCGTAGGTCACAGGTTCGAGCCCTGTAGGGCGTACCATTTAAATCAGTAAGTTACCTCGAAAACACCAACCAAATCATTTTATTTAGGTGTCCTAACGGGTGTTGTAACGTTTTGGTATCTCCTATGAAAATCACAGAATTCAACGGAACAAAAATCTGCGTACATTGAAGATGTGCTCGACCTCATAGCCGAGCGGCGTGGGCTTTTCGTTTAGCTTAGGTGTTGCAATAAACATTACTGTGCATCACCTTCGGTTTGGGCTCCTCACGTTCTGGCATCTGCACACGCACCAATATGAATTAACTGACGCTTAATTCCCCTTAATCATCCGTTCAAAACTATTTCAGTTGTATTCCTCTTGATGCCATGCGTTGTTTACTGCGAGCATAAATAGCAGAAAGTTCGGATGCCGTTTTTGCAACGCCAGGGAAGGATATGTATTCAGCATAGCGGACGGGGGCGTTGTCATAATTTGTGGCGTCTGGACCATACCAGCCATTCCCCAACGCTGCCGTACGAACCGGAACCACTGAACGCAATCCCGTCCATTGCCCCTCGAACACCTGGGAGCCGATGACCGTTCGCCAGTGTGTTGCGCCCCCCTCTTCCCACAGTACCGCAGCGATAAAAATGTAATCACCAGCAACAACGCCAGTTGGTACACCATTATTCGAAGCAGCAGGCGTATTGCCGCGTAATATCGTCGCGATTTGTCCTGAGTCATTCACCCAGTTGCCCCACCCATTTACACCAGCGCTCAGGTTTCCCAGCAGTAGTGTGTTTTTCCCGGTATGCGGTTGATATTGGACTACTGCGATGTGTGTTTGCACTGATTGATCGGGGATATTTGTCAGTAGGGCATTGCCATAGCTGGGTACTTCAACGTAGTTAACTCCATATGTTTCAAGAGTACCCTGCGCAGTCAGGGTCGCACTCCCCGCGATCGGCGTCAGTGATGCGGCAGTCCCACCCAGTAACCAGTGCTGCGCGCCCGACTCCGGTGGCGGCGTGTATTCATAAACCGGACCAGCATTCGGAAGCAAAATAGAGCCCGATTGAGCGCGGCCAAGATTGTAGACAGGAAATATAAATG
The DNA here is from genome assembly GCA_964293225.1 of uncultured Symbiopectobacterium sp. Classification (GTDB taxonomy): domain Bacteria; phylum Pseudomonadota; class Gammaproteobacteria; order Enterobacterales; family Enterobacteriaceae; genus Symbiopectobacterium. The sequence continues at coordinate 155,940 of CAXYYB010000006.1, forward strand.
ACATTATTCAGTCCTCTTAAACAGGGATAACATTAATTTGAAAGTGAGGGCATACGTTGTAGAGCGGATAGCTGACAGCGTTGTAGACGAACGTTTCAGGGTCAGAATCAACCAGGTTGCCGCCTGCTGAGTTTTGATAATTCACTTGCCCGGAAGGGAGGTAATCCAGACCGTAACGCAATATCACATCACCGGACGGATTAGACGCCAGCGTAATAACCACTTCATCGCCATTTTCCCCAATCGAAATATCTTCTATTTCGCATGTACCATTTTCATCACGAACCAGAAAACCGTAATCGGCAGTCTCGCGCAGATGCTCGTCAACTCGCAGGCGCAGAGGTGCAACGGGGATTTCTCGCGGTCGGTAGCGGACGATACGCCCCGTAATTATTGCCCCACCAATCCTCATCCATTGCGGGCGATATCCTGCCAGCAATTGCCGTGTTTTCTTTGCCATGTATTCACCAGCCCAATAGCTGCCAAGGGTGGTCAGATGTCCGTCACTGGCGATATCAAGGTGATACAGCGCAGTCAGGTGAAAGGTATTCTCCGCTTCCTCTGCAAACTCAATCTGGTCAATCGTCGCGTGCGGGCGTTCGCGAAGCGTTCTGCCGTATGTCTGATAAAGGCCCAGCCACGGCTGGTAGCTGCTCCCGGTTACAGACAGATACAGGGCATTAACAGCATCTCGCAGGGTGGATAGGTGCGATTTCCATACCCCTCCGGCCATTGCTGCGTTCGCATTGTCCCCCTCGCCCTGCATATAAACCCATACGGGAAGCCCGTACGTTTTACTGCCAACACCAGCCAGTGCATGCCCCTGCGTTACCGCATCAGCGAAAACCTGCCACCATTCACCCATATCGGAAGTGCCACCGGGTATCAGATTAGTAATCGACGCACTTCCCTTGCCGTTTGCAGAGCCAAGAAACTGGCGGGCGCTTGTGCGCCAGTCTTCACCGGATTGCGCCAGCCGCCGCGTCACTCCATTAGCCCATGCTGAGCACGGGGTTTCACCGGTTTGTGGCGCTGAAACGCCATCCCCGTTTAGCGTGTTTTCAATCAAGGGTGCAAATGCATCCATTCCGGGTAATTCACCCACACTGCCCGCTTTTGTGGATTTTGGCCCCTGCGAAAAGGTCAGGTTGTTGTACGGCTGCGTGGTTGAATGGGGGGGTATCGAGTTGAAGCCCTTTGATAATGATTGCCCGTATGTGATGAAGTGCATCACGTTTGCGAATACGGGAATTTGATTGTCTGCCAGTTTTTCAAGCGGTGCATAGACAAGGCCAGGTCCGGACTGACCAACGGCAGTGCCATTAACGATTAATTCAGCTGCGTCAGGGTCATACCATACCGCCGCTCTGATATTACCCGCGCCATCGCGAATACCTGCAAGCGGGATGACGTCCAGTCCCTGTGATTGTGCCATCCCTGCAAATACCCAGCCAAGCTCCCGCGCTGTCTGTACCTGCTGTCCGTTTATCTTCGCATCAGCATCAGAAGGGTCATACCACAGCACCGCTCTGATATTACCTTCACCATCCCTGATCCCCGCAAGCGGAATGATTTCATCTCCCTGAGACTGAGATGTCCCATTAAGCCAGGGTAGTTTGATTTCTGACTCAAGCCCATTAAGTGAATCAGTACTTGCAACACTCGCAAGAAAACCCTCAAACCCCTCTCCCCAAACAGCTCCGTCATAGGTGTAAAACAAGCCGGTTTCACGCACATACGCCGTCTGGTCGGCTGTTGCTGTCAAAGCATCACGCTCTGCTATCGTCGCGACGTTGAAACTAACCGATACCGCTGATTGCGCGGCATCTGCCGCCGCTGTTGCCCTGTTCGCCTGGCTCACGGAAGTCTGTGCTGCAGTAGTGGCAACCTCGACCTGATCGTTAATACCCGCAACCACTCCCGCAGCAGCTTCACTCGCCGCACTTTCTGCTGAGGCTTTCGCCTCTTCTGCCGCCTCGCGAGCCAGATTCGCCTGGGTCAATGCGTTTACAGCAGCCTCAATTGTCGGGCCTGCTGACGTCGCAGCCTGCTCAATACCACGCAATGTCAGCCGGTCATTACCCAGACGATTTTTTGTTGTAGCGCTGTCTGAATTGGCGTATTCATCGATAACAATGGCGTTATCGTGAATGTCCTTCGCTGCCGCAGACGGAACGGGGTTGTTGGTGTTATATCGGGTCATAATTGCGTCCATAAAAAAAGCCAGCGGTTAGGCTGGCTTCGTTAGTTGATGTGAATTTAGTCGTCTGACGTGTTATCCGTATCGCCCGGATACACCGCATCGTCATACTGATAAAGCAGTGGAGTGTATTGTTTTGCAGTCACGCCACAGGTTCCGTCAGAGCCCGGATCGATAGAGTCCATAATCGCATCGTAGCCAACGCGCTCTGATGAGCAGAACACCAGGCGCGGTAACTCAATGTCGGGGCTATCCATGATCCAGCCTTCCGGCGCTAATGCTTCGCTGTTTGGCACCTTCAGCGTGTAATCATCAATACGTGCGGGTGTCAGCAGTGCTGATGCTGAGCCATCCTGATGCCGGATTAATACGCGTGGATTGTCAAAGGTCCAATCAAGGGGCTCACTGACACCGAGGGTGATCACCGCATCGTCATAGTGCATTTCAGTGACGAGGCAACTGATAGTATTGCTGCCCGGAATGTCATCGGTGAGGATGATGCGGTCCTTGTACTCGTAGCACAGTGCGTCCAGTTCGGTTGTCGTTGTATGGGTTAACCGTTGGTGTCGGTACGCCATCAAACGCCGCATACCGATACGGTAAGCACGGTCCTGATCCAGAACCCCATCCAGCTTGTAGTCCTCCACCTTTATGGGGGTAAGGTTGTCCTCCGTTCGGCACTGAACGGTTTCCTCCGCCCAGGTAGTGCCGTTGATGTAGGTAACGTCCACACCGTCGTAATCATCTTTTGATGGCGCAGTAAACGCGGTCTGCATCGGCTCGGTCATTTCCTGCGGCGTGATGGCACCCGTCCAGGGTTTTATCCCTTCCCTGCCTGCTGAGGCCAGCCCGTCAGATAACAGAAAATAGCCCATTCCCGCATTGGCGATCGTCTGGAGGATATCCAGCGCCGACTTGTTGCTTTCATTCGCCTCAAAGTCGAAGGTTTCACCGCGTGGAGTCCAGTAGTTGGCCTCCAGTGCAGCAATCGTCTCGGTGTCAGTGGCAATCCCCAGGCTATCAAGAACGTGATGCAGGGCACCGCTGATGCTGCGATTGGGATAACCATCATACTGGCGGGTTGCCACAACGTTTACACGCCGGTCAGACTGTGCGGCGATACGATTGCCGGTGCGTACCGTCAGCGCAATGGTTGTGACATCGGCATAGTGTGCTGGCCGCTTGCTGAGGCGAGAGCGTAACGCCTGCCAGTAAACCAGGTCACGCGTTGACCCGCCTGCGGTCGCCGTTGTGCGTCTCACGCGAACCTCAATTTGCCCTGCAGTATCCACGTCAAAAACTTCGGTAAAGCCGATCGCATCTTCTGAGCTGTCAGAGTAACGGATGGTTTTCTCTGTCCAGTCATCATCACCCACCACACGATACTGAATAGCGACCGTGACAGCCGCCCCGCCTTTATTCCCCTTGTTGTCGTAAGAGCAGAGTCCGCTGGTAAAAGCAACATTGATTTCAAACCGTTTAGTGGTTTCACTGTCCGGGCAAGCCATGTAGGGACCGAGCCAGTTGTAATCATCATTGATGCCGGTAACTGAGGCGTCCAGCATTGTGCGCTCGATAAAGCCAGGCCATGATGGGTCAACCTCAGTTGTCGTGCTCGATGTCGGGTTACCCTCTTCATCTTCCCCGGGAGTTGTCACATCGATAACGCGCAGCACAGAAATGGTCAGCCCGTCGATTTCAGTGATTTTGTACCTGAAATCAGAAGTGCCGAGCGTCAGGCGCTGCGTGCCATCGGGCAGACCGTTAAAAGGCGTTCCGCCCGTACTGCCGTAGGCCAGTGTGATTTTTGCGGGCGCGGCCACGCTTAAATCATCTTCCGGATCGGCTTCAACAGCTGGGGTGTAACTGGCGATAACCAACGAAAAATCTTTATCGAGGTAATCCAGAATCACGGGTATGCCGACATAAGGGGCCAGTTCTTCGAGGGGGCCAGCTATAACGTTGTAGCCCCCTGCCGTGCTTACGGTGTAATCGTTCGGCGCACGAACATAAATGATTGTGCCTTCCGTCCAGGAGTCGGGAATAACAGAATCGTCCGTTTCGTCATCGTCCGACGATGTGCCACCTACGATCGATATCGATGTGCCTGAAACCGTAATTGCGTCAGCATTTACAGACGTTGTTTCGGGACCGCTGGAGCCCAAATCCAACCCTGATGTACCCGCGTTGGTGCCGCCAACCTCCGGCGCGTTGTACCAGTTTTCAGTACGCGTATCAGCAGACACATCTGCACCAGGTGGATAAATGGTGTACTGAACGTCATCGCCAAAGGATGAGACTGGGGTTGCCCCGATTTTTATGCCAGAGCGGGGAATATCAACGATCCCTCGACCAACACACAAATATAAGTGAGTGAAATATTTTTTCTTCTCGATAAACCGGCTAACGGGAGAAACCACGTAATCAGGCCAGGTCTTGTAACGCCCAAAAATCTCACGAATCGGATCGCCCAATTTCGCCGAGTTGGCCTTGGCCGGATTTAGTTCAAGCTGATCGCCAGTGCCACTTTGGGAATAGCCACTGGTATCAATATTGCTCATCATTATTAATGCATAGGCGAGCGATGCGACAGAAACAGCAACAGCGATCCATGCTGCTATCTCAAGCCCTGTGCCATAAGGCACCGGGTACATACGAACATCACTTTCAGGCGAGATCGTGCATTCACCCCATTCGCCGGGTGGGATTGGCACGCCGTCAACCTCAACGGCAACCGGGTGAGTCATTTCAAATTGCCACCCTTTCACATGCCGCCTGAACCACTCACATAGCGTCATTACACCATGCTCATGGGTTTCCAGCGGCTCACCAGGCAAACGGGAGGGATAAATACGGATCGTCACTGGTAATACTCCACTCTGACAAAACGGCGGACGAAACGACGCAATGGCGTGATCGTTACGTTACTTTTTGGGTTGCACTCTATGGCATGGAGAACACCATCAAGCTCCACCACAATCGCTACGTGCGTGACAAGGCTGGCGCTATAGCATGCGATGCCCGCGCCAATACGCGGTTCACAGCGAGACAATTCCCGCATCAGGTTTTTGGCTTCCCGATCGAGTCCGCCATCATCTTTTGTCACCCCCGAGAATTCCGGCCACTCTGCAATCCCAAGGTCACGTCGAACCTCGTTAACAATGCCAAAACAGTCAAGATGCGGATAAACTCGCCCGCCCTTCTGCCAGATGACAGAACGGTATTTATCGATATTGAGCATGTGAGAGCCTTATGAGAGATAACGTAAACCGGGGTACTCGGGCAGCGTGTAGCGATGACGGGGCCAGGCGGTATCAAGCACATTCATATAGCCTGCGGTGAGTTGTACCTCAACGGCAGTCCAATACCCCCCTTTTATCGCCATCGTGAACGGATTGGAGGCAGGTGCAGATAAATCCGTCGATATGTAGTTCCTGTACGTCACCGTTGCGCCAGTTAAGTCATTAAGCGCTTCACGAATTGCCGTGGAGACAATTCCGTCAATATTGCTGATGGCAAATTTCAGGTCTTGCGTACCATCCGCGTTCCGTGCAGGTAAGGCGACATCAATCGCACTGGCAATAAATATTGCTTCGTTTTCCCCGTCTTCTAACATCGCGGTTAGGTCATCCCATCCTTTGGTCAGGTAGTAAATTTTACCCCCCACATTAATTTGAATGGTTTCAATGATGACTTCGGCCCCGCTTGAGGCGTACAGGCGATTTAATATCGTCATTGCGGCCACTCCCGGTTCAATGCGAGATCAATAATATTGCTGTTAACCACCAGATCAGGAAATTCCCCCCAGCCAACTGGCAGTATTGGTCGCTCCCACAACTCCAGCGTTGCAGAAAACTGGAAATATTTAGGTGCGATCAATGTCGGACCTTCGTAGATGTCCGTGAACCGGCATTTATAAAATTCCAACCCTCTCGGGGTGTGGAGTTTCATATTGAACCATGCGACACCATCGGTCAGCGCGTCACGGAACCAGGCTTCAAAAAGCTGAGATTCCCCATCGGTTTTAAAGGTCCACTTTACTGTGGCTTGCGTGGGTGTCGATGTGTATTGCCTACGCTGCCGCGCCCGACCGCTTGTCATTTCAGTGCGAAGTAAAGGTGATACGGGTTTAAGCCCGTACCCCTCCATAAGCGGCAGAGGTAAGTAATCATGCGGGTAATAGATATCCGTCATTACTTTTGCTCCTTTACTCTTTACGGCTTCGGAAATAATTTACTTTTAATGCCTTTCCGAATTGACCTTGAGGGGTAATAATTTCTTTGGTTAATTCAGCTCTGATTTGTTTAATAACAGATTTGTTTCGCTGATCTATAGCGGCCATGACGGAATCATCGGGTTTTCCTGTATATGAGTTATGAATATTGATATCGCCCATTGCAGCAAGAGCCGCTCTGTCTTCCTGCTTTTGCTGCTGCACGCTTTCAAGGGTTGAATCCAACTTTGCGGATGTTTGGGCCGTTACAACACGCTCTCCTTTTTGAAGTAACCAGGTGCCGGTTTCAGGTACGCGATCGATACCGTCATGCGCCATACCCGCGATGGTTTGTCCTGCAATAAGAGCAACCGAAGCATATCCCATAGCCCTGATCGCGGTTGAAGCGGGAATACCAAATATGGGACCAAGCTCCATTGCTTTCATTGCTGATACTTCTGTACTTATTAATGTCTGAGCGATTGCAGCAGCTTTACTTGCAAGAAATAGTGTCTTGTAAGCAGCAGACCCTTCCTTACCCATTCCTTGCAACATTTGTGCTGTCTGCCCGGTCAAATCGGAAAAAACACCAAGACTTGCGGAAGCATATGCATGTTGTATGTCTTCCATTTTTGATGTGTTGGTCAAATTAATATCTGCAATTCGATCGGCGTAGGTCTGTTCGTTAATTTCTTTTTCATCAAGCAATTTTTTTTGCATATCAAGTTGCTTCTTATGCCATTTTTCAAGCTCCTTTTGTGCTTCAGCTACTTTGATTAATTCCCCGCTCGGCCCACCAACAGAGGCATCAATCCCATTAAATTTAGGCGCTTCAGTTATACTTGCTTTAGATATGCGTTCCATTGCATCGCGGTATTGCTCGGTTGCTGGAGCGACCTGCTTAAGCAAGGCGACGCGTTCGCGCGTTTTGGCTAAGAGAGCCTCCTCAGGTGTCAATAGCTCTTCCTGAAGCTCTTTAAATTTTTCCTGTGTTTTTATGTGATCGAGAGAGGTCGCGTTACGAAGCAATTCAGTCTTTTGGATATCGCTTAATGTTGATAGCTCCCCCTGAACAACCTGATATTTCATTTTGGCAAGTTCTGTCGTCTGCCCAGAAAGTGCTATCTGCTCTCTTTGTTGTTTGGTGATGTTTTTATAAGACTCTTCAATCTTTTGCGCATCAGACTTCTTATTTTTATCTTTTTCTGCCTGCTGTAGCCCATATTCACTGGCTGCATTTGATTGTATCTGTGAAATCTGACTCTCCTGTCCAGGGAGAATATTTCCAGAAACGTCGGTTTTTATCGCACCTGATTTGGTTGCATCCTGAAGAGCCTTTAACTTTGCGCGTTCAACCCCTTCTTTTCGGAGTAGTTCAAGGCTTTCTTTTTGCTGCTGGATATATTTTGTATATGCCTCGTTTTCTATCTCCCGTGTGGGGCTTTTTGGTGCTGACTGATTCACCTGATTCAAAAATTGAATTGTGGTAGCCATCATCCCTGCGGTCGATTTCGCAAGACTGTATGTGCTGATTAACTCATTTTGAATGCTTTTGAAAGCCGCTTCTGAAGCGGAAACCTTGCCAGCCAATTCATTTTGCAAACGCGATTGATTTTCTACTGCCCGATTTAACTGATCTGTCGTGTCCGACACATCGCGGGTTATTTGGTTGTATTCCCTTTGTGCTTTGGCTGCGTTTATCACATATCCGTTATTTGCATCATTTTCGACGCGCATTCCCTTGGCAAGCTCAGTGTATTTTTTTACCTCTGCGCCCGCAGCAGCCTGGCGATCCTTAAGTTCTGACAGTTTATCTTTAAGTGCATCAATGGATTTATCAGAATCGGCAATTGCGCCTGATAATTGAGCCGGATTCATATCCTTTGCTTTTTCAACCACATCATCGAGCGTGGAGGCATATTGCAGTGCTGACTGACGCGCCTGTTCCTGATTCTGGTACATGGTGTACCATGCTCCAGCAGCAAGGAGTACCATTCCGGGAATACCGCCCACCAACCCTAACGCACCAGACATCAGACGAGAACCGATAGCGGTAACATTATTCAGGGTTGTTTGTGCCGCTGTCCTTGCTGCAATATTTCGTGTCACGATGGTTTGGGTAGCGGCTAATTTTTTCTCTGCTGCCGCCTGGGCATCCGTGCCGCGAGCGGCAACCAGCGCTTGCTGGGCTCGATATACGGACGCACGAGCGCGTGCGGTGGCGATCTGTGTCCCGCGCAACTGAGCCTCAGCTAAAGCAACTTCGCTTTTGGCTGCCGAAATTAACCCCGCCGTTGCACTGTATGCGCCGGTTGTCATGCCCCCAAAATAGCGGGCAAATCCAATGCCCACGAGTACCGCACCCGCAGCAGCCACGGTATCAATGTTATCAGCCAGCGTGCTGATTCCACCGGATAGTGCTTGCGTTGTGCCATATGCGCTGTTGGTGTCCCCAACGTATGCTTTCATGTGGTTTGAAAGTTTAGTGATCGCATCGCCGACCGTTGTTGGCATGTCCTCCGCCAACTCAGCATTTCGCTGACGAACAGCGATAACCGCATCAGCAAACTGCTGCATCGATAACTTGCCATCACTGGCTAACTTCTTAACGGCTGTTTCCGTTGTATTCATGGTTCTGGCAATATCACCAACAATCGTCGGCATAACCTCCATTACCGTTTTCCATTCGTCACCAGAAACTTTCCCCTGAACCATGGACTTTGACAATGCGTCAATTGCACTAGCGCCCTTATCTGCACTCGCGGCATTAATGGTCAATGCGCTTGAGATCGAATCGATAAAATCGATGGTGCCAGCCGTTGAATAACCAAGCTCTTTCATCGCTGTAGCGCTGCGAATAAATAGCTCCGACTGCTCTTCAATCGGCTTATAGGTACGGTCGCTGATCTCCATCAACCGGCGCTGAACCATCGCCAGTTCATCACCAGATTGAGTGGCCATCTTCATTCGTGAAGTAACCTGCCCCCAATTGTCTGCCATTGTGATCAGGGCAGAAGCGGACATTGCACCAACCAGCCCAGCCGCGGCGGATTTCATGCTTACGAATTGGCTGTTCAACTCTGATAGAGCGCGCTGGCTCTCTTTGGCTGCGGCGCTGGCCTGTCGGCCACCATTTTGCATGGTTTTATAATAATCAGCCCCCATGCGGGAAGCGCGGGAGATTTCAGATTGAAACGACTGCGAATTTGCAGAAATTTTAATAATAAGTTCGCGCAGTGAAGCCATCTGTTTTTCTCCAGGCATAAAAAAACCCACCATTGAGGTGGGTGATCAGAACGTTAATATAAAATTATTTATTCATTTCTTTTTCACAAAATGGTGATGCATTTTTTAAATCAGCATCTTTATAAAAAACATAATCAGCGCCTAAATAATATGGTGCGTGCGCAACAAATGACTCTGAGTTAATATTTTTTATCTCTAGCCTAGTTCCTTCCTGAAATCTGATATTAGCTCCGTCATATTTTATTTTTCCAATCGCATTTTTGTCATTCCACGAATAACAAGAAAAACCGGTTCCATCGCTTTTGATATGTATTGTTGTTGTGTATGGTCCTGCATTTCCAGTCCATATCCCAACTAAACTTTCTGGCGCTTTCTTCTCAATGACTGATGGAAAGTTATTATTCAAGAGATCATCAGATGCACATCCCACCAGCAGGAGACTGATCAATACCACTGCTATCTTTTTCACTTGACGCCCTCACCATTAACATTTTTTTACAACCTACCACTAGTTGACGCAAGGATCTACTTCCGCTATCTTCTTTTGCACGAGGACTCAAAACCTCTTTTAGCACGGACAGAACCAACCCCGTTAGTGTTGGATTTTTTATGCCTGTCATTTAGTGATCGCATTGCGCGATCACGACCCGAATCAATGTCGGGAGGGCGACTAATACAACACCCGCAAGGGGAATAAGTCCGCGGTTTTGCTAAGCCGTTTTGAGCCTCCCGACACCACCATCAAAAGTGGTCTTCTCAAAGAAAATTAGCCGAGGTCATTATGACTACCCAACTCTCCGCAGAAAACCTGTCAGTTATCGCCCACAATGGCGTTCCTATAATCACCACTGAATTTATGGCGTCTCTTTACTGCACAGAGCGTCAGCGTATCACCAACAATTTCAACAGAAACAAAGAACGGTTCACGGAAGGCAAGCATTACTACAAGTTAACTGATGAAGAGTTAAGGATTTTTAAGCACGGAAACTCTTTAAGAGTTCCTGCGAATATTCGTGCAATCATTCTCTGGACTCAGCGCGGTGCCGCACGTCACGCCAAAATGCTCGAAACCGAACAAGCATGGGAAGTATTCGAGAAGCTGGAAGATTGCTATTTCAGTCAGCGCGAAAAAACTATCGAGGAAACTCCGCGCAGAATGCGCCAATCCACAGCAAAACAATTAATACCGCTACGCCAGACTGCTGAGCGACTGATCACAACTGGCATGGGTAATATTTATCCTGATATCTGGAAGCTCGTCCACCAGCGGTTTGATGTTGAACACATCCACCAATTACCGCCAGACCAGATCGGTGAGGCCATAGAATATCTTGATGCACTTGAGGGTGAGTGGATCGGGAAGCAAAAGCAGTATGTAACTCTGCCGATATCGTACCCCATGGAATACTTTGACCAATTTAAATGGATGATCGGGGAAAAGGTACTCAATGCACCGTGGAGTTACCCAGCAAACTTACTGGTTCCTAACGGTGACTATCCAAATCCGTTAGCTCATCTACTTCACGACCTGAAAACAGCAGGGTATCAGATAGAAGCCGCACAGTTTCAACTCTTAGCCCTACAGCATCACCTTGAAAGGTTTAGGAACAAGGTTGATAGAATACAACGAGCTGTAAGGTAATGTTTGTGGCGCAGGGATGCGCCCTAAATCGCCGCCATAGAAAGAAATTCCTCCAGCCCAGCGAACGGATCAGCAGCATCCTCCGACTGCACCTCCGCTTCCCACGACAGCATGGCGTCGGCTATCGGAACTTTAACGCCCTGAGCGCCAAAGATAGCGCTGACAACCTGAGCATTACGAATATCACCACGGATGTCGCCTATAGGGGAAATGCGGTCGTATTCAGCCCACATGAGCAGTTCACTCGTCGTCATTGTTTGGCGTAACTCAGACAATGTGCGCCCCAGACGGAGCGCTAACGCCATCAAAAACCGCATGCCTGGCTGGGCTACTTTTTTTTGGTGTCCTCACCCGTGGTGATGAGGTCAAGCGCCTGTTTCAGCAACCGGCTATGCACCGGCCCATAGATGGATTCAACCGTCTCCGCCTCCTCCAGGGTGAATACAGGTTGCCGATCCTCATCACACAGCACGTCGATGAAAAGAGCTACATCAGCCCGTAGATTGCGTTTCGCTCGCTCGGAAACAGACTGCTCATCTTCATTGTCTGACTTAACGATGTCCTGCCAGCGCAACCAGGCTTCCGCCGAAGGTTCACGTAAAACCACCGTTGAGTCATCCCACTCGGAAACAGTAACCGTTTTGGTACGAAAACCGGCTGATTTGGCGAGGGCTAATTCCTTGATGCTTTTCTTTGTCATGTGCTGACCATCGCCGGATAGCCCGGCGATCTCCTTAGCTGATGGTTACTGTGCAGACGGTTGAAGTGATGGTATTTGCCGGAGTTGCCGAGTCGGTAATTTCGCAAACATAATCACCGGCATCACCCGACACCGCGCTGGCTTTGTTAAACGTTGCGGTTGTTTGCCCGCTGATAACAGCCAGCCCTTTGAGCCACTTATAGGTATACGGTGCCGTACCGCCCGTAGCCACGATGGGCATGGTCAACGCGGAGCCAGCAGCAACCGACAAGGTTTCGTTAAGGTCTGTTGTCAGGATCAGCGGAGTGATTTTGATCGGCTTCCCTTTCAGCCGCAGAGAGAACGTGGCGGCAACGACACCGTTCGTACCGGCTGACCAGGTATGCTGGCGAACTTCCGCGATAAACATAAAGCCGTTCCCTGACGGGAAAACCACTTTAAAACCGTATGTACCGTCATTGTCATACGCGGTTCGCAATGCGTCCTGCGCTTCATCAGGATAGAAATTACCGTTGAACGTGATTTCTGACTGTGCAGCGAGGCCGTTGATATTCTCTGTTTCATCGGAACACAGCGTGGTCACGTCAATATCGTTCTTCTGACCAGCCGTAAATTGCGTTTCTTTTAACGAGCAGGATAACGACAACCAAAGTGCCTGGGCTAGCGTTGAGAGTGTCGCTGGTAGTGACGTGATAGATACCTTCGTACCTTGCGACTTTTCAAATTTTGCGGACATGGGCGTCTCCAAATAAAAAACCCGCACATAGGCGGGTCGGGATAGGGTTGGTGTGGGGTTAGTCGATAAACTGTAGTTCTGCTGTCACGCGGTATAACCCGGTATCGGGATCATGCCCATGCGTCAACATCTGGTTACCAGGTGCAAGTGGCGACAATGCCGCGATCACTTCTCCACAAATATTACGGGCCACTGCTATCGTCACCGCGTACACATCAAACTGAACGGATGAGGTCGTTTCTGCCGATCCGCACAGCACATCAGCGGATGGCTGAGACGCAAACGAGAACACCACCCACGGCGGTGAAATCGCTGGCTCACCCTCGCTATTTAGCGGAATGATGTATGGATAAACATTACCGTTTGCTATCTCGGCTATCAGTGGATGAATATCGGTTTCTGTCATTTACTCAGCACCTCATCAATCGCACGGTTTGCCCGGGCAATGGCGGCGTTGACGGCTTCCTCCTGCCTTGTGTCAAACGCGGGGCGAACAAAAGGATGCGCAGGCATATTTACCGTACCCATTTCGACAAAGCGCCAGTAAAACGCATTGCGCGGATTTTTCGCCTTCATGCTGTTATCGCTGTTACCCGTTCGTGGATTAATGCCACGAATATGCACGCCGGATGAGATTTCTCCCTTTCGCCGTGATTTCTGAGTAACCACCACAACGTTTTTGCGCATTTTCCCCGTGCGAGCCGGGGCGCGATCGATGACCTCCGCTTTCAACACCTCTGCACCGGCGCGAGTGGCATCACGCAGTACTTTGTTGTTTTCTGCCCGACTCAGCTTTTCCAAATCCCTGGCGATGTCATTCAGGCCGGAGAAATCAAGACCAAAATCAATCACGCTTCACCCCCTGCTTGCACAATATTTCCAGCCGAGTGCATTTACCGTCTGGGATGGGTGGCCCGATAATGTCCAGCGTTAAGCCTTTAAAGGGTCCGTTCAGGCACAGCAACCGTGACGCAGCAGAGACATCTGATCGATAACGCATCCACACACGAATTGTCGCCTCGGCAGATACCGCACCAGAAGCCACCAGCTCACGTCCGCTTATGGGGGCAACCTCGGCCCACGCAGTAGCAGCATCGAACCACGTCTTGATGGGCTGTCCACCAGCATCGCGGGTTGTTGTGAAGTTCTGGATGGTGACGCGGTGGCGTAATCTCCCGGCTTTCATGTGCCTGGCCCCCAGCGATAATCATCCAGCAGGCTGTTAAATCCCATGGGAATTTCGCTCAACTGCCCCTCCCTCGCCTCCTCCCGATTTTCATACCAATGCCCAACCGCAAGCATGATCGCCAACTTTACACCTGCATTGATGACCATGCCTTTATCGGCATCTTCTGGCACAAATTCGTCAAACAACGGAAGGTTAAGGTACTTTTCCGCCTTGCCGCGCGCTGCCTCAGCGTACAGAGTGAGCAAAGCATCATCGGTCCCATCATCAACATCAATCCGGCACTGCGCCCGTAGTTCTTCGAGTGAGGGGATCATTTTGGTCTCCAAACAAAACCCGACGAATCGGGTTATTTTTTACTTTTTTTTGGCTCTGGCTGCTCTGGCTGCTCTGGCTGCTCACCAGCGTTAATCTGCCGTTCAGGGCTGGCAACAGCTTCGAGAATGCCAAGTTGTTCAGCGATCGTCAGCGCACGCGCTGGCAATTCACCGTCCTGATAAGAACCGGCGCTTATCGTCTCAACAGTGCAACCATCAGGTGACCACTTCAGGTCTTTTCGTAACTCAAACATGTTTTACCCCCGAATAACGCGGAGCCTAAGCCCCGCCGTTACACTTATGCGCCGATCTGGAGCAGTTTGATTGCCTGAGAATCTGCCAACATACCGCCAGTCCGTTTGGTGGTGTAGAAACCCACAAACGGCTTGTTGGTGTACGGGTCGCGCAAAATGCGAGTACCGATGCGATCCACAATGGTATAACCACGTTTGAAGTTACCGAACGCGATCGCTTTTGCATCCGCTACGATATCCGGCATTTGCTCATTTTCAGCCACGCCATACCCCGCCAGTGAAGAGGGTTGCCCCAATTCAAGGCCAGGACGCCACAGGTAGTTACCCTCCGAATCTTTCAGAATACGAATGGCAAACAGGCTGTTGTTGTTCATCATGAATTTGGCACCGTTACGATGAACTTTACGTAACGTGTACACCAACTTGATGATCGAATCGGCAGTTACGCCAGCAGCGGCACCTGACAGGATGTGTTGCAGTGTTCCAAATGCGCGGGTTTTGTCATCGGCAAGACTCGATGCATAGGCCAGGAAACCTTTTGGTTTCTTGGTGCCGTTACCGCTGGTAAACGCGATTTCTTCCTGCTCAGAAAACTCGGTAGCCAACTCGCTGTTGATCCAACTTTCAACATTGAAAAATGCATCGTCCAGCATCGTCTGGGTTGCCTGTGGGTTCCCGTAGATTTCCCCCATGAATGGTTCAATCTGCCCCAGTTTAGAGGCATCAGTAGCAGGGCGAGCATCCGTTTCCCCCACCCAGCCCGAAGCCGTTCCGCCGAGATTGACCAGTTTTTTATAGTTTGCACCACCAACCGTAATGGTTGTGGCCTCCTGGCGCATCACCACTTCGTCTTTCAGCAAGGTCAGAATGGTGCGATCCAGTTCTTCCGGTACGGCATAGCCGCCGTCCTCATCGACACCGACTTGCAGCGCTTTGCGCTCCAGATCGCGCAACCCATCCTCTTTCCCTTTTCGCATGAAATCGACGAATGCCGCTTTATGCTCGCCCGCTTCTTTGCTTTGAGCACCACCCGCCGGGCGTTTCACCTGCTTCAATTCTTCTTCCAAAGCAGATTTCAGTTCATCAAGTTCAGACAACTTGCCGTTTAAGGTTTCAACCTCCCCGGCCAGCTTGCCCTTTTCCTGCTCAACGGCTTCCAGGCGCTTGTCGTTCTTTTCCTTGAACGCGTCAAACTTCGCTTGCAGTTCCTGCGCGACCTGCTCTACATCTTTCGGTTCTACTGCCATGTTATTGATCTCCGGTTCAGAAATTCAGGGATTTAAGTGCATTCAGTCCAGCAGTCACATCAGCATCACGCTGATTGATCGCGCTGTAGCCCCCGGCCATGAATGCTTTAGCCTGGGTGCGAGAGAGCCCAACATCGCGCAGGACTCGTTCAATACTTTTCTGGGATGGTGTTTCACCACGGGCAAACGCGCTTTTAACATCGCTTACCCGCGCCTCATCGTTAGAAGGAAAGGTCACGGGGCTCACTTCCCAGAGGTCGATTTCTTTCAGTAAAAACGCCTCTTTGGTGCGATCGTATTCCCAGTCTTTGAGCACGTAACCAATAGAAAGGCCGGTTAAAGAACCGGCCTTCATATGAGCGTGAGCGCGTTTGGCGAGTGGGTCATCATCAATGAGCAGTCGCCCTTTGACGAACAGGCCAACATCATCCTCACGTATTTCGGTATAGATACCGATTGGCTCGGACATGTTGTGCTGCCACAACATCGCGGGCATGGCGCTTTTTGCTTTCCATGCCGCCAGCGAGTTTTCGAATGCGCCAGGAACCACAATATCGTCGTAGCTGTCTTTCACGCCGAACACTGAGCCGTACCCTTCAAATACGCCGGAATCATCGACTGATTTCAGCTTTAGTGGTACGTCAAGACGCTGTTTTGTCTGCATTGTCATTGTCTGTTTCCTGTTTTTGCTTGCCGCTTTCAGAAGGTTTTGTAGTCATATTCATCGGCGTAAGGTAAACATCACCACCCGGTCGCGGATTGCGATCTTCAAGCTCCAGGCAATCATTGGGTGAATACATACCCCAGTTGATCGCCGTAGCGTAGGCATCGAAGCGGGATTTCATATCACCACGCAGTAACGCTCCCGCGTTGAATTTTGCGTAGAACGTCCCCTGCTTTGATTCTTTGACCAGACCGATATTGATGCGCTGCTCAATGCGCGTCATATAAGGCACCAGCGAATAATTGATAAAGCCAATGCCGAGGTTTTCGATATTGTTGAAGGTCGCTCTGTCGGTGTTCTGCACCATGTGCATCGGCACGCGATATAAACGGCAAATCTCCTCAAGCTGAAATTTCCGTGTTTCAAGAAACTGACTATCTTCAGCATTCAGCGCCATAGACTTCCAGTCGAGCCCCATTTCAAGGATCATCGGGCGATGTGCATTGCTCAGGCCAAGATGACGATCCTCAAAATCTTTTTTCAACCGGGCATATGCCGCATCCGTCAGTGTCTGCTCGGTACGCAAAACACCCGAGGTTACGGCACCATTGCTGAATAACCGTGCGCCATGCTCCTCCGTCGCCAATCCAAGGGATATGGCCTCACGCGCATAGGCGATTGGGTTAAGACCGACCAGCCCATCAAGGGTTAGCGTCCTGACATGCCAGATGTCATCCTGCCCGAGAACGTCTGTCGAACCATTTGGAAAAGTGACCTGATAAACCGGTTGCCACTGACTGTTCAACTTCGGCTGTACGCAGCCCGGATCAATAGGGAGAAGCTCAACCACTTCACCCAGCGCTTTAACCTTGTATGCGTAGAAATTCCCGCGAAGACAGAGGCAGACAATTAGCAACTCCCAGAACTCCTGGGGAGTCATATAGTCGTTGGGCTTCATTGTCAGCAGCTTGTGCAACCTTTCAGAGGTTGCTTTCTGTTTGCTATTGCCTGTGATTTTGTACAGATTGCAGGGCAACATGCCCATAGATTCAGCAAGTACCCTGATGCAGCCGAAAACAGCAGTAAGCCGCATGGCCTTCTGGCTACTGACTCGCTTACCTGTGTAGGTGTCGTAGGTCATCCCCACGGCTTCAGCTAACTCTGCAGGGGTCGTCACCGGCGTGTCGCTTTTCCTGAATAATCCGGGGAAAAACATCAGTCATTACCTCCACTCGTGGTGTTACGTGGGGATGACAGGTATTTCGATACGATCCATGACCAGAACAGGCAGAGCGTGCCAGCAGTAATAAATCCAGCAGGCGGAAAGACCAGCCATGCTCCGTAAGAAAGCAAAGCAACGCCCAATACCCCAATGAATGGGGCGAGAATCATCAGGATCATAACTGCCTCTTTATAGTGAACGGACGCCGTAACTTTCCAGATGTTCAGAAAGGCTTTCCGCTTGTTCGCCACCATTCACCAATAACCGGCTCATGGCCGTAAACAATGCGGCGGGGCCGTCGATTTTGGCTTCTGGTGTCGATTTGTTGGGGAAAATGTTGTCGTTTTTATCTGGTTTAACCGTGACGTTCGACATCATCCAGTTCATCACCGGGTGATTGCTGTGGTGGAAACGCTCACCGTAGACCAGCGCTTCAACCTCTTTCATGGCTTCTGAAAAATTACGTACTGTTTGCGGAACCTCCACCAGAGGAATGCCATCCTCGGCAAGCGCCAGACTAAACTGAGTGGCGCTCCATGGGTCAAATCCTGTTTCTTTTAGATTTTCACCACTAATCCAATCAGTGAGGTCACTCTTAATCTGAGCATGGTCGATCACGTCACCGTCAGTCAGTTCTAACTTGCCGAGTTCAGCCCACTTGCGATACATCTGCGCCATTTGTGCAGAGCATCGCTCCAACCTTCCCTCGGGTAACCAGAACTTAAAATCAGCATGCACATGGCCGTTATTTGCCCGCCAGAGTTTGACCGCAGCACAAATATCGATTTTATGCGCCAGATCGACGCCCACCCACATCGGGTAAGTCTTCAACTCGTGTTGTGGAGCAAGGTATTCGCATTTTTCCCACTTAATCATGTCCATCCAGGCAGACTCAGCGGTCACCCAGATATTCATGTGTTTGGTGAAAAAGTTAACGCGGGCGGAAACCTGCTCTTTGGCTTTCTTAGCCAGCCGCCGCAGGTCGTCCCAACGCTTGCAAATACCCAGACCGGGATTGGCTTTCTGCCACACCGTTTCATCAAAGGGATCGTCGTCTTTATCCAACGTGTAGATGATGGCAAAAAACGTATCGTCCTTTACTGCCCCCTCGACCGCGCTGTTATAGCCGTGCAACACCTTGATGGCATAATCACGCAGCTCGTAGCAGATGCCCTCTTTATTGAACCCCGCCGTGGTGATGCCAAACAGCAAAGATTGCAGGCGGGCACCGGTTGCCGTCTCCAGAACGTCCCACACATCACGGGTTTTGTGCGCGTGCAATTCATCGACAATGCCACAATGAATGTTCAGACCGTCGAGGTTGTTGGCGTCAGATGAGAGCGGCTCAAATTTAGACGCCGTTTGCTCCTGATAAATCGCCAGTTTGTTGAATTCAAACAGCCTGCCAAGCGTCGCTTTAGCCTTTTTGACCATGTTTTTCGCGTCTTCAAACACAATACGTGCCTGATCGCGCGTTGTCGCCGCTGAATAGACCTCTGCGCCCCCCTCACTATCTGCACCCGTCATATACAGACCAATACCGGAGGACAGCGTTGATTTGGCGTTTTTACGCGCCACCTCGTTATAGGCAGTGCGGAAGCGGCGTACCATCACCGGGCGTCCGCTGCCATCATTGCGTAACACGACTTCACCGGTTTGCTCATCCACCAGCGGAATCACAAAGCCGAAGATATTGATCAGGATAAACACATGCCAGTCCATCAGATCGATAGGCTGACCGGCCAGGTTGCCCTTAACGTGTGGCACGAATTTATAAAAATTGAGGATGTGTTGTGCGCGTGGCCCGCTGAAATAAACATTACGCGCTTCACCATGCTTTAAGTCATCAAGGAAGCGCTGGCATGCTAGGCGCACGTACTCACAGGCAATAACATCCCCCGCCACGACACGTTCAGCGTAGCGAACACCATCAGAAACTTTAGCCATTAATCCCTCGCGTTAAGAAATTCAGCAAGAGGATCACTCTCACTCGGATTGCCTGCATTTACTTTTGAGCGACTGGATGGGGTCATGCCGAACTCAGCCTGCATTTTGCAAACCCGCTTCCAGGCGTCAGCCATCATTGCCACTTGAGGGTGAGGACGGATCATTACGCTGCCATCAGCAGAAGTGGTTTTGTAAGAGTCCCCCTCCTGATCGATAACATCACGGTGACGTCGCCACTCAATATAAGCGCCAACCAACAATTCAAGGGCCATGCCATCAAGCACGGTGATCACCCCGATACTGTCGAGGCGCTCACCCAAAACCTTAAACCAGTACTTTTCCTGCTTGTTGAAATGCTTCGGCGTTGGGGGAACCCCTTTTGTCGGTTGCGGCTCACTTTTGTTAATTGGCCGTTTTGATGGGTTACCCCTCACCAAACGTAGATGGGTCGGGGTTTTCGGTGGCCCGGACATAATTGAAAACTCCTATTAATCACGCGGTGGGGATACCCATAAAAAAGGTTTCTAACCTGCGGCGATGTGAAGAAAGGCTAGGCGGCGGTACTGGAGCGGCAGGGCTGTAGAGATTTACCCTCCCCCTCCCCTTGATGAGAACGGCTATCATTTGAACCGTTCGCGCCCTGTTTTGGTGCGGTGACACGGCCAGCACAGGCTTTCGAGGTTCGAATCATCATCGGTTCCCCCATGAGCCTTGGCCTTGATGTGGTCAACCGTCTTGGCCTCAACCGCTCGGCTATTACGTAGGCATTCCTGACATAGATGATTGTCTCGTTTCAGGATGCGAGCACGTCTGGTTGTCCAGTCATTACCATAACCACGCTCATGCCTGCTCTTGCCTTGTTGGTGTTGCTGCCACCCTTCGTGGCGATGCTGCTCGCAGTAGCCAGAGCGGTCTGTTGTTGTAGCAGCGCAGCCACGTTTGCGGCAGGCTCGGGGGATTAGTGCTGGCATAGTCAATCCAAATAGAATTCATCGCTCAACGTTCTACGACGGGCGCTGGTTGCATTGTGTGGGCATGCGCTTGATGTGTGGCCTTGTCCGCCGCAGTAACCACAGCGCAGGTTAGCACGACGTGATGAACCTCCCCATGTCTTAGGGCAGTTGGCTACAGTGTGAAGCCGTGAGCCACAGTAGGTGCAACGTTGATAGCTCATATGCTTATGCCTCCAGCCCAGGGAGATACATCTGTACTTCATCAATCATGCGTTCCCGTGCCGTGAGTAATATTCGCTTACGTCCACCAACACCCCACTTAGCCATTTTACTGGCGCAGTGGCTTACCTCTTTTGTTTCTGTGTTGATGATGTGATCTAAGCGATTGAGGCGATATAGTGCGTTGATTCCAAGCCGGACGACGTTCTGGAAAACCTCATAGACCTCGATCTCAAACTCCGGCTTAATCCATGCTGCATAACGGATAGCAAGAATTTCCACCCCCAAAGCTCCCGTTGCCTCACCACCTTTTGTTACCTTAAGTGGTTGATTTTGTTCCGAAGCACTTTTTAGTGCTTTGGCCTGCAGAGCTTTAATGAACCGCTTAATTTGCGCACTACGCAAAAATACGCTGGGCCGCTGAGATTCCGTCGCCTCGCCATTGGCTATTGCGGCAGCATGGAGATCGTTAAGGCTATAGCGCCCCGCTTCGTCAACGCGAACGGATACGCCGTTTACTGCTACGGTTGGGTATTGCATAGCGTTTACCTTTTAGAAAGTGAGCCTGTCCCACAGAAAAGTCGCCCGAGAGAAGGTCGCCACCTATAACGGCTATTCCCAGGCTCACTTACTGAAAGGCTCTCGTAGATGTTTGCGCGTGGGGTGCGCAGGAGATGTGCAGATATAAAAAAGAGCCACACCCTTTCAGGCATAGCTCTTCATTTTTGGTATCGTAACGCTCATTTTGCGGACCGCGTAAAACCTATTTCGCAGTATTACTACTAATCGAGTTGCAAGACACCGTGCTCCAGCGATTCGGAGTAAGCGATAAGCCCGGTATATTCTGGGATAACTTCACCATCCTCAGCTTCGAATGCCGGGATTGTTCCGGTAGTGATGGTGTATTGAGGCTGGCCGTCCTCTTTTGCGAAATTAGCCAACGCTTCGATCTGTTTTGCTGTAAGAACTACTGTCATTTTTATTTTCCCGTCGTTAAGAAAGTCCCGCTATTGCGAGGCTCGGTTTGATTCTGCTATCGCATCGTAGGATCGTTCACACGTCAGTCCAGCCCTGTAAGCACTGTCAGCCTCTGCTGCATATTCTCCCGCTGCTTTGTCAGATTCGCTAAGCAACTGGGCAAGCAATATTGAGGTCTCGGCTTTTGCCGCGCTTGTTGCGGCAACTGCGGATATGCGGCCGGTTTCACTTGTTGCCAGTTTCCGCTGGAGTTTGCTGATTGTTGACTGCAACCCAAGAGCAGCAGACTGAGCATTAGCAGCATCAGTCTGAGCCTGTTCAATTGCCTGCTGCGCATTAGCCGATATCTCATCGATCGCTTCCTGTCTGCGCCGTTCTTCATAGCGCTCATCAGATTGACGTTTCGCCAGCGCCTCAGCATCTGCTGTATTGCGCTGGGCCCACTTGTGTTGCCACGCAGCATTAGCATCATCACGCCCTGCCGTATATCGCCAGTGCGAGAAGCCCCATATTAAAAAAGCCACTAACGCAATGAGCACCAGTGGCTTCCAGTATTTTTTCAGTAGCGCCTTAATGATTGCACTCATACCAATACCCGTCGGGCCAACTCGAACCGCTCATGTCGGTCATTCAGACCATTGCGGCCACCGTTGATAATCAGCGTCACCTGCTCCACATCAGCGCCATACCGTCCGCACCGGTTTTTGCTCCAGAACCACCCCGCCGAGCGCATGGCGTTAGCGTCTTGTTCAAGTAACTGAGGAACCAATACCAAATCCAGTTTCAAACCAGTGCTGCATGCATGGTAATTTTCCAGCCCGGTAATCTGGATTAAGCCACGCCCGCGATATTTCCAGCCGTCACCTTTACTCTTATTGCCAAGCCTGCCCGCATAAACCAGATTGGCAATCGCTTCCTGGTTTGCTGCCTGCTTTGCTGTGCGCCCGAGCATATCCGCCTGATACTGCGTGATACGCTTACCAAACGTCTCAACCAGCGCGGTAGGGGTATAGTTTAGTGATTCAACAATGCGGGAGAAGCTGCCTGATTCATGCCCTACCTGCGCAATAAACATGGCCTGTTCGGTTGCTGCGATTATCCCGAATTCCGCAAACGTTGCGGTCAGATGCGGAAACCAACGCGCAGCTAATCCGGCGCTGATGCCAGTCGCCTTTTGAAATTGGTCTTTTGTCATGATTATGCCTGTGGGTCGCTTGTGCCGGTTTTATTACCTACAACACGGCGGAGAACGGAACTGATGTAATCAATCCCCAAAAAGCCTATAAAGACGCTGCCGAATGACGCCCATGAAGAATCCCACCCGGCTGCAGCTAATGCATCGTTGATGTAATAGGCAACCAGCGCACACATTGATGCATCAAGAAAGCGGCGGGTCCAACTATCGCGGCCAACGTATGCACCTCGTAAAAGTGCCATTGCTGCCGCAGCAGTGGAGTAGCCGACTTCTTTCTGTGAAAACCACGCAATGATTTGCGCCCACAGGTCGGGGTTTTTGTCTGGCATTCTCATAGCCTCACCTTCCGCTATTGGGATGGCACTTTGTGAAATGAAAAGGCCCCGATGTTAGTCAGGGCCTTGTGGGTGAATTTGATTTATCTCTTCTCGTGTTTGGTTGTAACGCTCTTCTTCCAACTCAACGCCAAGCGCATGACGACCTAACGCAATCGCCGCTTTGATTGTCGCACCGGAGCCCATGAAGAAATCCGCCACTACATCACCGGGGCGACTGCTTGCCGCGATAATATCACGCATCATTTCGGCGGGTTTTTCGCACGGATGTTTACCGGGGTAAAACTGCACGGGTGGATACGTCCACACATCGGTGTAAGGCACCAACGCAGACACAACAAACGGACGACGCAAGCTTTCGTATTCAACCACCAGCTCAATATATCGGCGCGATAAGGCTGCATAATCATCCACCAGCGCAGGATGTGACCTATCAAGCTGATTGCTTTGGGCGCGTTCAGAAGCAATACGCGCAAATAGCTCCTGCAGCTTTTGGTAATCCGCTTCGCTGGGTAATTGCCATTGGCTGTCACTGAACCAGTGTGATGCCATTTGCTTACCCGTTGCGGCGTTAATGTCCTTTGATGACACTTTCAACGCGGCTCGGGCATCCCGAAAATAATCAATCAGAGGCCGGAACACATCGCGTTTCAACTCACTGCATTTAACAGCGTAGCCATCACTTTTAGGCTTAAACGGACCTGCATAATGCTCAGCAAAGATGATCCTTTCCGTCGCGGGAAAGTACGCCCGTAGATCTTCCTTATGGCATCCTTTCCACTGACCGCTCGGTTTTGCCCAGATGATGTGGTTTCTAACGTTGAACCGCTCTCGCATAAGTAGCTCAATGTTTGCGGCAAGATGCCAGCCGCAGAACACATACAGGCTCCCAGCTGGCCTCAATACCCGCCAGAATTCCGCAAACATTACGTCAAGCCAGGCAAGATACTCCTGTGATGATTTCCACTGATTATCCCAGGCGTTGGATTTAACCCGGTAATACGGTGGGTCAGTGGCTATCAGGTCAATGCAGTTATCCGGCAGGGTTTTGATGAATTGCAGTGAGTCTGCATGAAAAATATTAATACTGTTTAAATTAACAGTGTTTTGCATGGATCAATCAGCGTCCTTTTGATAGGCTCACTGTGCTTTGTGCACTAAAGCGTGGGCCTCGGTTCGCTTGTGATCTCTCCGTATGAGCGAATGACCGGGTTTGTGCAGCCAACACACCCCCGGTCGCCCATTTCTCACAGCAACAAAAAAGCCCACTCAACGGTGGGCTTTCGTATTTATGGCAACATATCAAATTAATATTAAATATGGCCTATTTTGTTCGGTTTTGCAATATCTCGCTGCTATTTTTCTTGTTCACGTCGCTATCTCCCATATTGCAAGCCTTTCAACCCTGTCTCTCTTTCGATGTCTGCTCTAACCAAATGGGCGACCATACAGGCGTCATTTACCCTATCGTACAGCTTAGCCGCAAGCGGAGAGCGCATAGCCTTTAATGCAGGGTGAAGCTCTTTCATCCATAGCTCATGGATAACGTCTAAGTGAATGCATACCGCATTAATGTTGTGTACGGGGATTTTCCAGTTTATCGCGTAGGCAGACTGGATATCGAAAACCTCGCGTTCAAGAACATCGAGTACCCACCGCCGAAACTCTTTGGCCACTGGCGTTCGCGCAAACATTGCAATCAGATGAGCACCGCGTAGAGAAAAAATACGAGTTTCTTGTTGATTGCCGTTAGGGTCGGTCAGTTTGACCGAGGCTGTCATTACCCTAGTAAATTCATCGGAATGGCGACCATAAATACGATTAACGGAGCTCTGATCTGCATATTCTAATGCACTGGCGACCTGTGGCGCAGATAGCCACATCTGATTATTGTGGGGTATTACATTGAATTGGGTTTCGTGAAATGTAAGTTGGGTAGTCATGATTATGACCTCTTCGTGATGATTTAAACCATCACCACCAGAGACGCTAACCTCGTGGGTGGTGAGACGTGCGGAGTTAGCGTTACCGGTCACGAAGAGAACCCGGCGCATCTTTCGATGCCCCCGCACGCCCCACCATAATTCAGGTGTAGCTGTGCCTTACGCATAAAAAAACCGCTTTGAGCGCGGTTGTGCGCTTCGTGAATACCGGGACGCTAACCCCGGCAGCGGATTTTGCCGCTGCAATGGGAATATAGCCCCAGATATCACAAAAGGTCAAGACACCGCCTGTAAGCGTGCTACGTTTCTCATGGCAGTGATGGTGAATAATGAGGCTCTGTCCAGTTGGGCAGCGCATTTGAGTAGACCAACCCAGTGATGAAGATAGTTTTCCGACCACGTTGACCTACTGACGCCTGACAGTTTAGCCAGTTCACTATCACTGTAGTCAGGGCAAGACTTCGGGCAACCACACTCGCACGCATACCTCTGGACGGCCAACCAAACCAGTGATTCAATGCGGCGGCGGGCTTTCTCTGTGGTGCGCTTGCCTGTGAGGGTTTTACGGTATTCATTCCAGATGAAATGGCAGATAGTGACCTGATAGTCGTAGTTCAAATCGTTGCCGTAGCAGTATCGTATCCATGCCTCTTGATGGGGTTCCAGATGCCCTAAAGCTCTACGCCATGATGCAGTGCCGTATGTGATAGGGTCTATCGGAGGCATTGGCTTTCTTCTGCTGCGTGTTTCTGTACAGTGCATAGCGTCAGTTGTCGCACAAACGTTGCGGCCCTCAAGCTGGACGATACGAAGGCGCTTGCGCGTGTGAACCGTTGTTCGTGTCATCGCTGAACCGTTCAATGCATCAAGTTGACCTTTGCCGCTTCTGCGATCGGCAAGCGCCGTACTGACACAGCCACGCAGGTATTCAATATATTGCTGGTTCATCATGCCACCTTCCGCTCAATAACCAGTGCGCCAATGCCCAGCGCCCAATCAAGGAAATGAAATAACAATTCAACCTGGCTACCGTGCTCTTCTTCCCAGGCGTTTTTATCTTTGTGTATCGCGTCGTGACAGTGACGGCATACAGGGATAACGAAGAAATCATGTGCTTTGGTTCCCATACCACCCTGGCCATGCCCGATGATGTGGTGAGGGTCGTCCGATGGATTACCGCAACCGCAGCACTTCTGCGTTTTTACCCAGCGGGTCCATTTTTCACATTCCCAGCGTTTCAGTTTTGGGCGCAGCATGAAGCCTGCAGCGGGCTCGTTATCAATAGCCAGCTTGAGAATGGGTTTGATTTTCTCGACCTTGTTGTCGATGATTTCGTTTGCAGGGGTGTGTACTTCCCATGTAATGTCACACTCACGTTGAGGGCCATGAGTCTCTGTGACAGCAGGTATGCGCAGGGTCGCATGAAGTGCATCACGCGGGAGTAAATCGGAAACATTGTGCAGCACTGACCACCAGCAAATTTCCGGTTCTGTCAGCGGGTGAGTTTCAGGGAAGAAAAACCACCAGCAGGCTGAACGAACAACATATTCAGCGATATTTCGTGCTACGTGGCCTCGAAGCACATCAGGATTTTCACGCAATTCATTGTCATGATGCCAGCATAACCGAATTGCGCCTTGCTCAGTTTCAAGAATTACAGTCTGTTCGTGGTGATAGTCTCCTTCCCATTGGCACCCTACTTCCTGCTTCAGCCATGCCACCAGCGCTTTTTTACCACCAGCAGCATTTAAAACGCGTTCATGCGTCAGGAATTCCATCCACTTATCGTTAATTAATGGCTGATCTGTATGCAACACACCGGATGGCCGATCTTTCATGGTAGAGGGCGCAGGGCTGACAACAATACGTTGGCGGAACATACCTAACTTATCCCGACCAGGACGCAGTATCACTTGCCCCAACTCAGGGACAACCACGCCGGAAAGCAGCATCTTCATTGCACACCGTCCTTGCTACCTGTCCACTCATACACTTCACGCCCTTCTGTCAGCAGGTCATTGAAATCACCGCTTTTGGGCCAGCGTATCGAAACAGTTTTCAGGTCGTTTTTTGCCAGCAGGTTGGCATTGGCGCACATAAAAGCGGCTGCGTGTCCGGCAAGGTTCTTATCTGCATCAGCAAAAATAATCAGGTGTTCAACGCCGCGTGGGGCGCGGAATTTCTTCATAAACGATGTGTTCAGCGTGGCCCAGGTATTACAGCCCGTGATTTGATGGCATGACAGCGCTGTTTCTATGCCCTCAGCGATCCCCAGCGTGGTTGAAACCGGAAACATTCGAATAGCCACAGAACCAGCGTGTTCAAGGTAGGTTTCTTCTTGTAGCTTGGTCAGTTTCTTTTGTGCTCCAGCTACATCAGCCTTTTTATCTCCATCCAGTAACGTGCGGTGCAGGTAGCACAATGCCCCTTTGTCGTCGGTTGCCAGCGAGTAAATAGCCTGGAACATACCGCCGTTGGCCCGTTGTTTGTCACAGAAGCGTACAGCCTCTTGCGGAAGGGAGTTTATGCCACGGCGTTTTAAATAACGGTCTGCCCCCGTCCCGCGCAGGGTCTGTAGTGTCGGAAATTTGCGGGTTAACTTTTCACGGTGCGCCATAGCCGCTGATTTTGGTGCCGGGGCTTGCGCTTCATCACGAACGTAAACATTACCGATAAGGCGATCGACTTCAGGGGCCAGTGTCGCAAAGTCTTTTCCCGTGGATTTTATCAGTAATGACCAGCCATCACCGGAACCACAGACACACACCCAGGTGCCAGCCCCGTTCTGATCATCAATGCGCAGTTTCCCACGCTTACCACACATTGGGCATTCGCCTTTGAAGTGGTTTTTACCCGTGACTGGCGGTAGCCCATAATATTCCAGAATCTGAGGCCAGTGCCCGAGAGCGGCTTGTGTTGTTTTCATACTGCTTTCCTTCTCGCTGCCACTTGAGCCTTAACCACCGACATATGGGCTATAACCTCACAAGTGGGCATGTGTATTTCTTTAAGCCTGGCGAGGTCTATGAATACAGGGCCGTTGTAGCCACTGGCCCGGATGTATGCGGTAATAACCTGCGCGTCATTAACGTCAACCTTCATGCTGCGTTCCTCTGTGCTTTTTCCTGCTGCTTGGCATATGCAATACGCAGCGACTTGATGTAGTTCATTACCTCGGGTGTGGTTTCCTGCGGCGTGCGGTGCAACCCTTTGGGCCATACGCCAAACTTCTTGCGGTAGGTGTGAGAGCACCAGCCTTCGCTTACTGGTTTGCCCTGTGCGCTACGGGTGCGCTGATAGAAAAGAATTTGTGACCACCACGATTGCTTCATCGCTGCGGTGTGCTTTTCTTTGGCCTTGCTGACTTTGGTTAACCCGCGACTTCTGTCGGTTTCAACATCTTCACCAGCCAGCGGTTTGAAGCCGCATTTAGGGCAAATGTAGATTCCGGCAGGCTTCACAAAATGGCAGGAGGGGCATTCTTTCGGCAGACGTTCTACCGGATCGGGTTTTGCGGTGTTAGCCGGGGCATTTTCCATGCCATCAGAGCTGGATAGCAGGCCGTCATACTCAATATCATCGGGATAACCCAGCTTGTGAACGGTGCCGGAGTGATCGAATATCAGGCAGAAATCTTTTCCAGCGGCTTCGCGTAAACCACGGCCAAGGCACTGAATCCAGCGGGTTTCTGATTTTGTCGGACGGGCGTAAATGATGCAGCGCACATCACTGTCAAACCCGGCAACCAGTACACCCACGTTGACAATGATTTTTGTGATGCCCTGTTCAAAGCGGCGTATGGTCAGTTGGCGCTCATCATGGGGTGTTTTCGCCGTCATGATTTCGGCCGACACGCTCAGGCGGTTAAATTCAATTGCGACGAAATTGGCGTGAGCCACATCAACACAGAAACACACCGTCTGGCGGTTCTGCCCGTTCTCCAGCCAGTTCTGAACGATATCCCCAACCAGTTTGGCTTCGCTCATTACCCGCGACAATTGGGTTTCGTTGTAGTCAGCGCCGTAATCACTGTTGCTAACCGTTTTAACGTTGCTAAGGTCTGGCGTGGATGGGGCGTAAAATTCGTATTTACTCAAGGCACCGATGGCGATCAGTTCTTTCATCGTCGTCGGCTTAATCAGGCGCTGGTAGTAATTACCCATCCATTTTGGAAATGGCGTGCCAGACAGACCGATAACCTTTACGTTGGTGTTGGCGATCAGGTGTTTGATGAATTCCAGAATCTTTTTGCGCTTAAGATGGGCTTCATCGATAAACAGCAGATCGATGTTGTCAGGCAATTGGCGACGAATCAGCGTATCAGCGGACGCTATCTGAATCAGACGCGTCGGGTCATAGGCCGGATGGTCACGCCATACATAACCAATTTCCTCGGCAGGCAGGCCGTATTCAACAAAACGGGCGGCAGTCTGATCTAACAGCACGGTGTAAGGGGCCACAAACATTACGCGCATGTTGCGGGAAATCAGACCGTCAGTGATGAACGCTGCAAGGCCGGTTTTGCCGCTACCCACCGGGCTATAAATCATAAAACTGGCATACGACTTCCAGTTCTGGCGCAGTGCGTTCAGTCCCCGTCCCTGCGCTAAATTTGGCGTAATGTTCAGCATCTCGTTTCCTCAATCACAACCACTGGATAAATTTCCACATCCCGCGAATCAAAGATCGATCTCTGTAAGATCACCTCTGTTGGTAGTGCCTCTCCTGCCCCCACACCCCACCCCGATCTCCCCCCTTTCCCCCCTCTTACCCCGCCCCTCTCCCCCGCATAAAAAAACACCTGTTAAAAAATTCATCCTGCAACCCCCAAAACTGGTGCCAGTGGCGGGGGGGGGGGCATGCCCCGATTGGGTCCGGGGGAGCGGTCGACGTACAACCCGAAACGCG